>CALPRQ020000001.1 GCA_943326015.2 Chitinophaga pinensis
CAGGATTCGAACCCACGACCCCTTGGTTCGTAGCCAAGTACTCTATCCAACTGAGCTACAGCCGCTAAACCGTAGTCCGCCTTGCGACGAATGAAACTCTTGCAATGAAAACGCAGCCGTTGGCGCTGCGATTTCCATATTTGGTGCGGCTGGCAGGATTCGAACCCACGACCCCTTGGTTCGTAGCCAAGTACTCTATCCAACTGAGCTACAGCCGCTCAACCGTAGTCCGCCTTGCGACGGATGAAACTCTTGCAACGAAAACGCAGCCGTTGGCGCTGCGATTTCTATATTTGGTGCGGCTGGCAGGATTCGAACCCACGACCCCTTGGTTCGTAGCCAAGTACTCTATCCAACTGAGCTACAGCCGCTGAAGCCGAAAGTATAGCAGCGTTTTTCGCGTCACCAGCGATTTGTCCGATTTTCTTCTGCCGGACATGAAGGCGAGGCCATGACCACGGGACAGCGCTCAGAAAAACCGATCGAGATCGGCCAGTCCGGCGATGGCGGTCACCTGCCCGCGCAACGGCAGGGGCAGCTCTTCGGGTGGACAGAGGCTGAAGACCTGCATCCCGGCCAGCAGCCCGGCCTGCACGCCCGGCGGGCTGTCCTCGACCACCGCGCAGCGCGCCGGCGCGACGCCCAGGCTGGCGGCGGCATGCAGGAACAGCCCTGGATCGGGCTTGAAGCAGCCGACCTCGTAGGCGGTATGGATGCGACCGTGCAGCAAGGGCAGCAGCCCGCTCAGGCCCAGCGTGAGCTCGACCTTCTCGCGCGGACCATTCGTCGCGGCACAGAACGGCAGCGTCAGGCGCTGCAGCAGTTCGAGCGCGCCGGCGATCGGCTCCAGTCCCTGGCTGAAGCGCTCGGCCATTGCCGCGCGAATCCGAGTCAGCAGCTCGTCGGCAGCGGCCGGATCGCTGCGGCCGACCGCCGTGGCCAGGGTGGCCACACACTCGGCCATGCGCACGCCGTGAAAGCGCTGGTGCACGGCCGCGCGCGTCCATGACAGACCCAGCCCGAGCGCTTGCTCGTACAGGACGTCGAGGCCCGGTGCCTCGCTGTGGACCAGGGTGCCGTCGACATCGAATATGACCGCCTCGATTTGCTGCATGAAGCAAGTTCTCCGCTAAAGCTGAAAATGTTAACCGCATCCTGGTAACCGCAGCCCCGTCACAGTCATCCCGCATGGGGGCGGAGCAGACGGATCGCGCCCGTGCTGGAAACGCCAACAGCCAAGGCCCCGCAGGGCCTTGGCTGGCATGAGCGCAATGGGGGAGCTTTGCCCTGGCTCAGGCCTTGGCCGCCTTCGCACGGGAAATCGCTTCCAGGCGGGCGCGCTCGTATTCGGCCTCGGAAACGGGAACGGCGCGGGGGTTGCCCAGGTCGTGCATATGGATGCGCGAGGTTTCGCGTGCCGTGAAGGCTGCGATCGCCGAGATGACGGTCACCCCGAACGTGATGCCACCGATCAGCAGCGGGATGTTGGCCGTACCCGGAGGCGCCAACATCACGAACAGCGCCGGCAGAAAGGCCGCCATCGCCGTGCCGAGGTTCTGGGCGATCGCCATCGCCGAGACGCGGATGCGGGTCTTGAACAGTTCGGGGAACAGACTCGGGAAGACCGCGTTGTAGCCCTGATAGACCAGGCCCCACATCAGCAGCGACATGCCGATGGTCAGCGGCACGCTCTTGATGCTGATGGCGTACAGGTAGCCAAAGGACAGCAGGCCGGCACCGAGTGTGCCGAAGATGACCGGCGGACGGCGTCCGATCTTGTCGGACAGGTTGCCCACGAAGGGAATCACGATCACGGCCAGGATGTTGCCCAGCACCGGGATCCAGAGGTAGATGCTCTTGTCGAAACCGATGCCATAGCCGGCCTGGACCGCGTAGGCGGCACCGAACACCGAGGTCACGACCGGGATCACGTTCATCAGCGACATGCAGATCACGCGGATGATGTCACCCCAGCTGGTCTGCAGGGCCTCGATGACCGGGGCCTTCGGGACTTTGCCTTGTTCGTCTTCTTCAGCGAAGGCCGGGGTCTCGTCGACTTCCTTGCGGATGTAGTAACCGACCGCGATCACGATGACGCTCAGCAGGAAGGGAATGCGCCAGCCCCAGCTCAGGAAGTCATCGGGGTTCATGAAGGCCTGCAGCGGCAGGAAGACTGCAGCGGCCATGATCTGGCCGGCCTGCACGCCTTGCAGCGTGAAGCTGGCGAAGAAGCCGCGACGACCGAAGGGAGCGTGCTCCAGAATCATCGAGCTCGCGCCGGAGATCTCGCCGGCGACCGCAAAGCCCTGGGCCAGGCGCAGCACGACCAGCAGCGCCGGTGCCAGCAGGCCAACCTGGTCATAGGTCGGCAGCAGGCCGACGCCCACGGTCGAGAAGCCCATCAGGAACATGCACAGCACCAGCACCTGCTTGCGGCCATGGGTGTCGCCCCAGTGACCCAGGAAGAAGGCACCGATCGGGCGCGCGACGTAGCCGACGCCGTAGGTCGCGAGCGAGGCCACGATCGCCACGGTCGGATCGCCCTTGGGGAAGAACAGCTGCGGGAAGATCAGCGCCGCGGCCGCAACATAGATGAAGAAGTCGTAGTACTCCAGCGCCGAGCCGATCCAGCCGCTGGCGGCGGCTTTCCTGGACTGATGCCTGCCTTGTGGTTCGTGTTGTTTTCGAGTTGCCATATCTTGTCTCCTGAGGTGTAAACAGCGTTCCATCCTCCGCAAAGCCAGGTTTTGCGGAGGATGGAACTAGAAAAAAGTTCTGTCAGCGCGTGGCTCAGCCACGCGCCCTTGCCGTGGCGTCACGCGCCGCCAGATAACCGAACACCAGACCGGGGCCGATCGTGATGCCCGGCGCGGTGTAGACGCCACCCATGATCGAGTGCTGGTCGTTGCCGACCGCGTACAGGCCCGCAATGGGCTGGCTGTCGGCGCCCAGCACACGGGCTTGCGCGTCGGTGGCGAAACCGGTGGCGGCACCGATGTCGCCCGGGTAGAGCTTGACTGCGTAATACGGGCCTTGCAGCAGCGGTCCCAGGTTGGGGTTCCTGCCGCCCGCGCTGGCGTCGCCGATGTTCTGCGAATAGGCGGTCGAACCGCGTCCGAAATCCGGATCGACGCCGGTCTGCGCATAGGCATTGATCTTCTCGACGCTGGCTTTCAGCCCGGCAGCGGCGAGGCCCAGCTTGGCCGCCAGCTCGTCCAGGGTCGCGCCCTGGGTCAGGTAGCCATCGGCCAGGAAGGACTTGAGCAGCCCGGCACTGGCACCGGGGCGCACCATGCCGATGCCGTACCGGTGCAGCGCGGCGGCATCGCAGACCAGGTAGGCCGGGATGCTGGGGCTTTTCTGATGCGCCGCCTGCATGCCGAGGCCGAACAGGTGGTAGGAAGTGCTTTCGTTGACAAAGCGCTCGCCGGCCTGGTTCACGGTCAGGAAGCCGGGCTTGGCGCGGTCCATCACGAAATGCGGAAACACCGCCGTGCTGCCGTCCGGGCGCTGGCGGCGCGACACCGGGGCCCAGAACGAGTTGGACAGGGCACCCTGGCCGTAATGCGCGCCCAGGTTTGATGCCAGCTCATGCGCCTGGCCGGTATGGCCGGGTGCGGCCGGACACCAGTCGAGCGGGATGCCGGGCAGCAGCTGGGCGCGCAATTCCGGATTGCGGTTGAAGCCGCCGCTGGCCAGCACGACCCCGCCGCGCACATTGACTGTGCGGCGCTGGCCGTTCTGCAGCAGCGTCACGCTATCGACGGCCTGGCCGGTCTGGGCGATACGCTCGACCGTGGTGTTGAGCGCCAGCGTGACCTTGTCGTGCCGGGACAGCGAATACAGCAGGCGCGCCGTCAGCGCATTGCCCATCACCAGGCGGGTACCGCGGCTGTGGCTGATGCGGTCCTTCAAGTGACGCAGGATGATGCGGGCCGAATGCTTGAACGAGGCCAGCGACTGGGTCATCGCCAGCAGGTGGTTGATGTCGGTGCGGTCCACCATCATGCCGCCGAGCACGGTGAACTCGGGGATCGGCGGACGGATCAGCTTGAACAGGTCGCCGAGCAGGCGGCCGTCGAAGGGCAGCGGCTCCAGCGCGCGCCCGCTCAGGGTCGATCCGCCGAGGTCGGAAATGTAGTCCGGGTGCTTCGGGTAGGGACGATAGCGCAGCTCGCTGTGGGCCTCGATCTGCTCGACCGCCGCCTTGCCATGGTCGAGGAAGGCCTGGCGCAGCGCCGCATCGCTGCGCTCGCCGACGGCGTTGTCGAGGTAGCGCTTGGCATCGGCCAGACTGTCCTGCGGGTTGACCTTGGCCGCATGGTGGCTGCCGGGTACCCAGGTGGTGCCGGCCGACCAGGCCGTGGTGCCACCGACATGCCCGGTGCGCTCGACCAGCAACACCTTGGCGCCGTCGATCGCGGCAAACAGCGCGGCCGACATGCCGGCACCGCCGGCGCCAACCACGACCAGGTCGAAGGCTTCCTGCTCCTGGATGGCTTGCAGGTTCTGGCTCAGGACTTGCATTCACTTCCCCAGCAGGAAGGCGACCATCAGGTCGCGCACCCGGGCAAACATGTCGGCACCGATCACGGTGTTGCAGCCCAGGTCGCGCGCGGCCTGGATCATGGGCGGCACGGCCGGCGCAGTGATCACGCAACCGACGAACATCCCGGACGTGAAGCGGGTCGAGTCGATCGGATGCGGATCGCCCTCCTTCATGCCGACCGGGGTGGCGTTGAGCGCGATGTCGTAGCCGGTCGGGTCGGGACTGCCCGCGACCACCGGGCACAAGCCCAGGCCGTTGAGGCGCTGTACCAGGCTGTCACGGCGGTCCAGATCCGGGTCGTGGATCGCGAGTTCGCTGACGCCGCTGGTGACCAGCGAATAGGCGATCGCCGAACCGGCACCGCCGGCGCCAACCAGCAGCGCGCGCTTGCCCTCGATCACCACACCCTTGTTGCGCATGGCCTCGACATAGCCCAGGCCGTCGAACATGTCGCCGTGCCAGCTGCCGTCGGCGTTGCGACGCAGGACGTTGCAAGCGCCCAGGAAGGCGGCGCGTTCGGAGCTGGTGTCGCACAGCGCCTGGTAGGCGAACTTGTGCGGCACGGTCACGATGATGCCGTCGACGTTCCCAGCCAGCGAGACCCCCGCATGCCAGCCCGCCAGATTGGCCGGTGCCACATGGGCCGGGATGCAGATGGCGTTGTGGCCGGCATCGTTGAAGGCCTGGGTCACGCCGACCGGGGATTTCACCTGCGCGATCGGGTCGCCCACGATGAAATGCACGCGGGTCGCACCATTGAGAAGCTGGGTCATGTCTGTCTCTGCCAGAAAGGGAAGTTAACGTTTGGAGCGGATCATACATAAAAGTGGAATGTCATTCAACTATTGAATTTATGTCAAATTCTGAATACACTGTCATGCAGAAATTCAAACCCTCCACATGACCCAAGCAACCCGACTGGCTGTGATGGGTGCTGGCACCATCGGCCGCACCCACATCGACCGCATGCAAGGCCAGCCCCAGCTGGCGCTGGCCGACATTGCCGATCCGACACCGGCCGTCTCGGGCCAGGCTGTCGCCTGTACGCTAGCCTCCTGATCAAACACAGGAGAAGCAAAGCATGAACGGCGTACTCGAACGAACCCTGGGCATTCTGGAACTGTTGGCCCAGCATGGCGAAGGCATGGAACTGGGCGCCATCGCCGACCAGCTCAACATCCCGCGCAGCGCGGTGCATCGCCTGCTGGCCGATCTGGTGCGACTGGGCTATGTACGCCAGGCGCGCGGCCATGGCGACTACCTGCTGACCACCAAGCTGGTCTCGATGGGCCTGAGCTACCTGGGCAACAGCGGCATCATCGACATCGCGCAGCCGCTGCTGAACCGCCTGGCCGAGATCTCGGGCGAACTGGTGCGGCTGTCGGTGGTCGATGGCGAGCGCCTGACCTGGGTCGCGCTGGCACAAGGCGCGCGCCAGGGCCTGCGCTACGATCCCGACATGGGCAGCGACGCCCAGCTGTCCTGCTCGTCCTCGGGCTGGGCCTGGTTGTCGACCATGAGCGACGACGCGGCGCTGGCCCTGGTAGCCCGCCAGGGCATAGGCCAGCCGGAGCATTTCGGCCCGGCCGCCCCGGCCACGCTGCCGGCCGTGCTCGAGGCGCTGCACGACACGCGCGAGCGCGGCTACAGCCTCACGATCGACACCTACACCGCCGGCCTGAGCGCGATGTCGGCGCCGGTGCGCTTCACCGGCCAGCCGGCTTTCGGCGTGGTCACGATCGCCGGCCCGTCCGTGCGCTTCACGCCCGAACGGATGCAGGCGCTGGAGCCCGAGCTGCTGAGCACCGCCGCACAACTGGCGGCCACCAGCGGCGCTTCGCCCTTCTTCACCCTCACCGCAGAAACCGGCGCCAGTCATGGCGCGGCCGGCCGCAAGCCGATCTACGCGCTCTGACAACCGACCAGCATGTCTGCCCCAGCCTCCCATCACACCCATCAATGCGACCTGCTGGTCGTAGGCTCGGGCGCCGGCGCCCTGTCGGCGGCCGTCACCGCGGCTGAACTCGGCCTGCAGGTGATCGTGGTCGAGAAAGACCCGCAATACGGCGGCACCAGCGCCTGGTCGGGTGGCTGGATGTGGGTCCCGCGCAACCCGCTGGCGGTCGAGGCCGGCATCGTCGAAGACATCGAAACTCCCCTGTCCTACCTGCGCCACGAACTCGGCGACAGCTTCGACGAGTCACGCGCGCGCGCCTTTCTTGAGAACGGTCCGCGCATGGTCGAGTTCTTCCGCCGCAAGACCGCGCTGCAGTTCATCGACGGCAACCTGATCCCGGACTTTCACGGCCGCACGCCCGATGCGTCCACCGGCGGCCGCTCGATCTGCGCCGCGCCGTTCGATGCGGCCCGGCTCGGCGCGCGGCTGCACGAGCTCAAGCCGCCGCTGTACGAGACCACCCTCTGGGGCATGGGCATCGCCTCGGGCGCCGAGCTGCGCCATTTCCTCAACGCCAGCTCCCAGCCGGCCTCGTTCGGCTACGTCACCCGGCTGGTGCTGCGCCACGTCAAGGATCTGCTGCTCAAGCGGCGCGGCACCCGCTCGGTCAATGGCAACGCGCTGGTCGCGGCGCTGGCCAAGTCGGCCTTCGACCGCGGCGTCGAGATCCGCGTCAACAGCCCGGCCAGGCGACTGCTGCAGGAAGGCGGCCGCGTGACCGGCGCCGTGGTGCAGACGCCAGCCGGGGAGGTGACGATTCACGCCCGGCGCGGCGTGCTGCTGGCCACTGGCGGCTTCCCGCACGATCCGGCACGCAAGGCGCAGCTGCTGCCTCATGCCCCGACCGGGCAGGAGCACTGGTCGGCCGCCAGCCGCGGCAATACCGGCGACGGCCTGCGCCTGGGTGAAGCTGCGGGCGGCCGGGTGGCCGACGACCTGGTGCAGGCCGCCGCGCTGGCACCGGTCTCGCTGGTGCCGCGCGCCGACGGCAGCGTGGCGCATTTTCCGCACCTGATCGAGCGCGCCAAGCCCGGACTGATCGCGGTCACCGCGCGCGGCCAGCGCTTCACCAACGAGGCCGACAGCTACCACGACTTCATGCAGGCCCTGCTGGCCGCGACGCCCGAGGGCGAGACACCCGAGGCCTGGCTGGTGGTGGACCATGCCTTCATCCGCTACTACGGCCTGGGCGCGGTCAAGCCCTTCCCGCTGCCGCTGGGGCCCTGGCTCAGCAACGGCTACCTCAAGCGCGGCCGGACCCTGGCCGGACTGGCACAGGCCTGCGGCATCGACGCCGTCGCGCTGCAAGCCACGGTCGAGCGCTACAACGCTCTGGCCGCCGAGGGGCGGGATCGCGACTTCGCCAAGGGCGAGACCGCCTACAACCGCATCCAGGGCGACGCCATCCGGACGCAAGCCGCCGGACTCAGAAACCCCTGCATGGGACCGCTCGAAAAGGGGCCGTTCTATGCCGTCAAGGTCGTCATGGGCAGCCTGGGCACCTTCGCCGGCCTCCAGGTCAATGATCAGGCCCAGGTGCTCGATGCCCAGGGCCAGCCGATCGCCGGCCTCTACGCCGGCGGCAACGACCTCAGCAGCATGATGGGCGGCCACTACCCGAGCGGCGGCATCACCCTGGGGCCGGCGATGACCTTCGGCTTCATCGCCGCCCACCATGCCGCCGGCATCGATCCGGTGGCCACGGTCCGGTAAAGCCGTACCGGCTCGAACGCCCTGCTTCCACCTTCCCTTCCACCACAGGAACTCCATGTATTACGAACTCGCGACCATGACCCTGCCGTTCGGCACCGCCGGCGCCGCCGCGGCCAACGTCCAGGCCTTCACCACCGCCCCTGAAGCCAGGGGCGAGCTGCTGGCTTGCTGGTTCACCGACATCGGCGTGCTGAACCAGATGATCGTGCTGCGCGGCTTCGCCGACGAGCAGGAGCTGCTGGCCGAGCGCGAGCGCACCCAGCACAGCGCCAGCCCGTTTGGCTGCGGCGAGATCTTCCAGAGCCTGGAGCAGCACAGCTACCAGGGCTTCCCGTGGATGAAGCCGGTGCGCCCGAGCGCCGAGAGCGGCATCAGCGGCCCGGTCTACGAGATCCGCACCTATGGCATCAAGCCGGGTGGCGTGCAGCCGACCATCGACCTGTGGCAGCAGTATGTGCCGCCGCGCGAGGCGCTGTCGCCCTGCGTGGTCGCGATGGTCGCGCTCGACGGCCCGCTGCGCTTCACCAATATCTGGGCTTACCCGACGCTGGATGCGCGCAGCCAGGCGCGCGCCGACGCGGTGGCGCAGGGCATCTGGCCGCCCAAGGGCGGTCCGGCCCACCTGACCACGGTCATGGTCTCGACCATCGCCCTGCCCACGGCCGTTTCGCCGCTGAAGTAAGCCGCCGGAGTCGAACATGTCGCAGCATCTGAGCACCGCCGAGCCGCCTCAAGGCGCGAACGCCCCCTCGGGGGGCAGCGTCAGCGTGGGGGCACGAATTTACTCGCTCGCCTACCTAAGTTCGCACCGTTGCAGCCCGCCCGAAGCCATCCGGGTCGCGGCGCAAGCCGGTTACGCCTATGTCGGGCTGCGCCTGTGGCCCAACGCGGCCGGCGCGCCGCAACAGTTCCTGCTCGGCCAGCCCGAGGTGCTGCGCGAAACGCTGGCCGTCCAGCGTGACACCGGCGTCGGCGTGTTCGACCTCGAAATCATCCGGCTCGATGCCGACTTCGACCCGCAGCGCTGGCACGCGCTTTACGAGGCCGGCGCGGCGCTGCAGGCCAAGGCGATCCTGGTCGCCGGCGACGACAGCGACGAGGCGCGCCTGACCAGCAACTACGCCCGCCTGTGCGAGGTCATGGCCCCCTACGGCATGACCGCCGACCTCGAATTCATGCCCTGGACCGCCGTGCCCGACGCGAAATCCGCACTGCGCATCGTGCAGAACGCGGGCCAGCCGGCCAACGCCGGCATCCTGGTCGATGCGCTGCATTTCGGCCGCTCGGCCACCACGCTGGACGACATCCGCGCCATCCCGCGCTCTCTATTGCACTACGCGCAGATCTGCGACGCGCAGGCCGGCCGCGAGTTCACGACCGAGCAGATGATCCATACCGCGCGCTGCGAGCGACTGCTGCCCGGCGACGGCAACATCGATATCCAGGGCCTGTTCGACGCACTGCCGGCCGATCTGCCGATCAGCGTCGAGGTGGTCAACTTCGAGCGCGAAAAGACCGCCAACC
This sequence comes from Chitinophaga pinensis, assembly GCA_943326015.2. Classification (GTDB taxonomy): domain Bacteria; phylum Pseudomonadota; class Gammaproteobacteria; order Burkholderiales; family Burkholderiaceae_C; genus Malikia. Next base: position 9,744 of record CALPRQ020000001.1, read on the forward strand.
CGGCCGAATGGGCGGCCATCTGCCTGGCGGCCAGCCGCCCCTTCGTCGAGCGCTGAAGCCATGTTCGTTCGTTCGGAAATCCTCTCGCGCCTGCCCTTCTTCTTTGGTGCGCGCTGGTTCAGCAGCGCCTGAGGTGGCCGCGCGCCCACCCTCGCCCGCATTTTTGAACCCCGGGGCCGCCAGCGGCCCCCACCCTTGAAGCAAAACCCAGGAGCACCCCATGGACTTTTCCCTGAACGACGAACAGAAAATGATGATCGACACCATCCGTCGCTTCATCGCCGAGGAACTCAAGCCGCTCGAAGACGAGCTGGAGGAAAAAGGCTTCCTCGAGCCTGAAAAGGCCGCGTCCATCCACGCCAAGGGCAAGGAACTCGGCCTGTACGCGCTCAACATGCCGGCTGAACTCGGCGGCGGCGGCCTGTCCAACATCGACCGCATCATCTGCGAGGAGCAGTTCGGCCACACCAGCGACATGCTGATCCGCCGTGCCTTCGGCAACATCTACGAGCCGCTGCTGCACTGCAAGGGCGAGCAGATCGAGCGCTGGCTCAAGCCCACGGTCGAGGGCACGCGCACCTGCGCGATCACCATCACCGAATCCGGCGCCGGCTCCGACGCCGCCGGCATCAAGACCCACGCCAAGCGCAACGAGCAGGGCCAGTGGGTGCTCAACGGCTCCAAGCACTTCATCAGCGACGGCGAGTGGAGCGACTTCTTCCTGGTCTCGGCCAAGACCGGCGAGAAGGAGATCTCGATGTTCATGGTCGACAAGGGCCTGGCCGGCTTCACGGTCGGCAAGGACCAGAAGATGATGGGCATCCGCGGCACGCCGCACCTGGAACTGTTCTTCGACAACGTGGTGGTCGAAGACGTTGCGCTGCTGGGCGAGCAGGGCCAGGGCTTCAAGCTCGCCATGGGCGCGCTCAACGTGGTGCGCCTGGCCCAGGTCGGCGCGCGCGCGGTCGGCAAGGCGACCCATGTCTGCGAAATGATGGTCGAGTACGCCAACGACCGCAAGCAGTTCAACACCCGCATCGGTGACTTCCAGATGGTGCAGCAGATGCTGGCCGACAGCGTGATCGAGATCAACGCCGCGCGCTGGATGGTCTATCACGCCGCCTGGATGCTGGACCAGGGCCTGGACGAGCGCGAACAGATCGCGATGGTCAAGGTCCACGCGGCCGAAACGCTGGGCCGCGTGGTCGACCGCGCGGTGCAGGTGTTCGGCGGCATGGGCTTCTGCAAGGAACTGCCGATCGAGCGCTACTACCGCGACGCACGCATCTACCGCATCTTCGACGGCACCAGCGAGATCCACCGCGGCGTGATCGCCAAGAGCGCGCTCAAGAAGGGCGCGGCGCTGTTCGACATCAACCGCTGATTTCTTAAGCTTGCTGATCTGGCGTTGTAGGGGGCCGGGAGCCGGGGACAAGGCGGCCTCCTCATGCCAAGGCAGCAGAAATGGTTAGCCGCAAGCCAGGGGCAGGGCGGCCTCCTCATGGTGGAGTACCACAAATCATCGGCCGCCCTGCCCCTGGCTTGCGGCGTGAGCCGGCTGGTGCGTCTGAATGAAGACGCATCCATCATGTGCCCCCTGCCTCTGCCTTGCGGCGAGCGCGTTGATCGCACCGCTGCGCCGGCACGAGGGTCTGGCGGGCCGAGGGGAGGCTGACGATTTGCGGTACCCCGTCATGAGGAAGCTTCCCCTCGGCCCGCCAGAACCGCTACGGCGTACCAAAGACAAACAAGAGACAAAAATGGACAAATTCATGACAGCCGCCCAGGCGGCCGAGCTGATTCGTGACGGCGATACCGTGGGCCTGATGGGCGGCGGTGGCGGACTGATGGAAGCCACCCACATGTTCGAGGCGGTACAGGCACGCTTCCTCGCCACGCAATCCCCGCGCAACCTGACCGTGATGCACGCGCTGGGCATCGGCGACAAGAAGACCAAGGGCATGAACTGCTTCGCGCACGAAGGCCTGGTCAAGCGCGTGATCGGCGGCCACTGGGTCTGGTCGCCCGCGATGCAGCGGCTCGCGCTCGACAACAAGATCGAGGCCTACATCCTGCCCGGCGGCGTTTCCAGCCAGCTGATGCGCGAGATCGGCGCCGGCCGCCCCGGCCTGATCACCCACGTCGGCCTGGGTACCGTCTGCGACCCGCGCCACGGCGGCGGCAAGATGAACGACGCGGCCCAGGACGATCTGGCCGATGTGATCGAGATGGACGGCCGCGAGTGGCTGCGCTACAAGCCGTTCCCGATCCATGTCGCGATCGTGCGCGCCAGCGCCGCCGACGCGGAAGGCAACATCAGCTTCGAGCACGAGGCCGCCAACCTCGACGCCCAGTCGCTGGCGCTGGCCGCGCGCAACAGCGGCGGCAAGGTGATCGTGCAGGTAGCCGAGCGCCTGCCCACGGGCTCGTTCAAGGCGCGCGAGGTCCGGATTCCGGCGGCCTGGGTCGATGCGATCGTGGTCGACCCCGACCAGCAGACCAGCTACGCCATCCCGTTCGACCCGGCCTTCAGCGGCGAGCTGACCGGCGCGGCGCGCGCCGCGAGCGAAGCCGAAGACCATGCGCGCGAAGTCGCGGCGGCCCAGGAAGCTTTCAGCGAGCGCCAGGCCGTGGCGCGGCGCGCGGCGGTCGAGCTGTTCAACACCGACAAGGCGCGTCCGGTCATCAACTACGGCGTCGGCGTACCCGACGCGGTGGCCAAGCTGATCGCCGCGCGCAACGAGCAGCACCGCATCTACCAGACCATCGAGCACGGCACCTACGGCGGCACGCTGATGGACGGCGTGCTGTTCGGCTACGCGCGCAACGCGCACGCGATGCTCGACGCGGCGACGCAGTTCGACTTCTACGGCGGCGGCGGGCTCGACATCGCCTTCCTGGGCTTCGGTGAATTCGACGCCGAGGGCAGCGTCAACGTCTCGCGCCTGGGCGGCATCACGGTCGGCCCCGGCGGCTTCATCGACATCGCCCAGAACGCCAGGAAGGTGGTGTTCTGCGGCACGCTCGCGGCCAAGGGCGTCAAGCTCGCGACCGGCGACGGCCAGATGCGCGTGCTGCAACAAGGCGGCGTCAAGAAACTGGTCCAGCAGGTCGATCAGATCACCTTCAGCGGCCCGCAGGGCCTGGTGCGCGGCCAGCAGGTGCTGTACCTGACCGAGCGCGGCAGCTTCCGCCTGACGCCGGCCGGCGTCGAACTGTACGAGATCGCCCCCGGCATCGACCTGCAGCGCGACATCCTGGACCAGATGGAGTTCGCGCCCCTGGTCGCAGCCGACCTCAAGGTCATGGCCGGCGAGTTCTTCAACGCCGCGCTCTGATCGGCGCACGGCAAGCAGGAGCGACACACCATGGATACGACCTCCCCGACCCGCGTCCACGCGCTGGTCACCGGCGCCACCGGTGGCATCGGTCGCGGCATCTGCTTCGCGCTGATCGAGCAGGCAAGACGCGACGGCCTGCCCGTCCATCTCTCGGCAGCGGCCTCGCAGCCGGGCGAGCGGCTCGAAAGCCTGCTCGACGAGCTGCGCGCGGCCGGCGCGAGCGCGACCGGCCTCAGCGGCGACATCACCGACCCGGCGCAATGCGCGGCGCTGGTCGCGCAGGCCCAGGCCGGTGGCGGCGACCTGACGGCACTGGTCTGCAACGCCGGGGCTTCCGGCCCGGGCCGGCTGGCCGACCTGCCGGTCGCGCAGTGGGACCTGACCTTCAACCTCAACACCCGTTCGGCCTGGCTGCTGGCACAGGCCGCGCGCGAGCAGCTGGCGCGCACGCGCGGCAGCATCACCGCGATCGCCTCGATGTCGGGGCTGCACCCGCACCCCGGCTACGGTGCCTACTCGGCGGCCAAGGCGGCGCTGATCATGCTGTGCCGCCAGCTGGCGCAGGAATGGGCGAGCGAGGGCATCCGCGTCAACACGGTCTGCCCGGGCATGACGCGCACGCCGCTGACCGAGGCGGTCTACCAGGACAGCGAGACCCTGGCGCGACGCGAGGCGCTGGTACCGCTGGGTCGCATCGGCCGGCCCGAGGACGTGGGCGCTGCGGTCGCCTACCTGAGCAGCGCCAGCGCGGCCTATGTCACGGGCCAGAACCTGGTGGTGGACGGCGGCGTGGCCGACCACATGCTGGCCATGATCCCGGGCCGTCCGGGCAAGCCGGCGCAGTCCTGACGCAAGAGGCGGCCTGGCGACAGGCCGCTTGCGCCTCCGCTCCCGCTCAGGGCCGGCTATGGGGCATGGCGTTCGGCGCTGAAATTACAGCTTGCACAGCGGCGACGGAGCCGGCATCAGGGCGGGACCGAACGTCTGCTCGACCACGGGGCGCAGCACGCCGTCAACGGTCTTGGCACGGGCCACGAAGTTCGGGATCATCAGCTGGTTGTCGGCCGCGCGCATGGTGACCTTGCCGTACACGGTGTCGAGCTGGGCCCCGCGCAGCGCCTTGCTGACGTCCTCGGGCTTGACGCTCTTGGCCAGCTTGACGCCGTCGAAGATGACCTGGGTGCCGTTGTAGGCCTGACCCTCGTTGTCGGTCGGCAGGCGGTTGAACTTGGCCTTCCAACCGGACACGAAGGCCTTGTTGCGGGCACTGTCCAGATCGGGGGTGTACGCGGTGTTGCCCGGCGTGCCTTCGAGCGCCTTGCCGGTCGCGCCAATCACGAAGTTCTGGATCAGGGCGTGTCCGATCAGCTTGGTCTTGGGGATCAGACCGAACTCCTCGGCCTGCTTGACGAAGGCGATCAGGTCGCGGCCGGTCTCGGCGACCCAGATCGCATCGACATTGGCCGCCTTCAACTGGGCGATGTAGGGCGAGAAATCCTTGGTGCCCAGGGGCACGTAGAGGCTCAGCGGCACCTTCTTGCCCGAGGCTTCGACCGCCTTCTTGAACGATTCGCCCGAATCGCGGCCCCAGACATAGTCGGCCGCCAGCACGGCATAGTTGGCATCCTTCAGGCCCTTGGCCCACTCGTTGATCATGGCGATGTCCATGGCGTCGGAGTGGTTGGTGCGGAAGCTGCGCGGCTTGCAGGTGTCGCCGGTCAGCTTGTCGCTCTTGCTGGCGACGGAGAAATAGGCGGCGTCCCAGCGGTCCAGGTTCTGCGCGATCGCCAGCGAGATCGACGACGGGATGGCGCCGATCAGCAGGTTGTAGCCGTCGCGCGCAAGCTTCTCGGCCACGCGGCGGCCGGCGTCGGGCGTGCCCTCGTCATCGGCCTCGGCCACTTCGACCTTGCGCCCGTCGATGCCGCCCTTGGCATTGGCCTCGTCGATCGCGAACCGGATGGCACGGATCACTTCCTCGCCCTGCTGCGAGAACACGCCCGACTTGGACGACACCAGGCCGACCTTGACCGGCTCCTTGCCCTGGGCCTGGGCGGCCAGCGGCAGCGCGGCGACCAGGACCACGCCGGCGAGCAATTGGGTGAGGGTGTTGGCTTTGAACATGCTTGTCTCCTGTTATGAATCACGCCGGATACGGTCCGGCAACCGTTTCAAAAACGCGAGGTGCGATGGCGGGTCAGACCATCACGTGGGCTTCGAGGTCCTTGAGGCCCTCGCGCGAGTTCTCGACCCGGCCCTGCGCCACCACCGAGCCCTTGGCCATGGCGCAGTAGCGTTCGGCCACGCGCGCGACCAGGCTCATGTTCTGTTCGATCAGCAGCAGCGCCGTGCCCTGCGCGGCGACCTGATTGAAGATGTCGGCCAGCTGGTCGACGATCACCGGCGCCAGGCCCTCGGTCGGCTCGTCGAGCAGGATCAGGCTCGGGTTGGCCATCAGCGCGCGGCCGACCGCCAGCATCTGCTGCTGACCACCCGACAGCGCCGTGCCGGGCGTATGGGCGCGCTCCTGCAGGATGGGAAAGAGCTGGTAGATCGCGGGCACGGTCCAGGGCCCCTTGCGGCCGACGGCGGCGCCGAGCTGCAGGTTCTCCTCCACCGTCAGGTTGGCGATGATGCGCCGGCCCTGCGGCACCACCACCACGCCCTGCTGCGCGGCCTGGTAGGTGCGCGGGCGCGCCAGCGTCTTGTCGCCGACGCGCACCTGGCCGCTCTTGAGGCCGGCCAGGCCCAGGATGGTGTTGACCACCGTGGTCTTGCCGACGCCGTTGCGCCCGATCAGCCCGACGCGCTCGCCCGGCGCCACCGTCAGGTTCAGGTCGTGCAGGATATGCGCCGCGCCATAGCCGGCGTTGACACGTTCGAGTTTGAGCAGGGTTCTCATGCGGCGCTCCCCAGATAGGCTTCGCGCACGCGCGGATCGGCGCGCACGACGGCCGGCTCGCCACTGGCGATGACGCGGCCGAGTTCGAATACGGTGACGACATCCGAGATGCCGAACACCACGTCCATGTCGTGCTCGACCAGCAGCACCGAGACCTTGCGGCGCGAGGTCAGCGCCTTGAGGTGCCTGGCCAGGTCGTGCGATTCCTTGACCGACAGCCCGGCCATCGGTTCATCGAGCAGCAGCACGCTGGGCTGGCCGACCAGGGCCAGCGCGAGATCGAGCCGGCGTTGCTCGCCATAACCCAGGTCCTCGGCGGTGGCATCGGCCAGGTGCATCAGTTCGAGCTCCTGCAGCACCGCGTCGGCGTCGGCCTCGGAATCGGCCACGCCCATCTTGTGCGAGGCCAGCTCGACTTGCTGGCGCACCTTCATCTGACCGAAGATGCTGGTGCGCTGGAAGCTGCGCGACAGGCCGCGCAGGCGCCGCTCGGTCGGCCCGAGCTCGGACACGTCTTGCCCGCCCAGCGAAACCTTGCCGCGCGTCAGCCGCCGCCGCCCGGTGATGGCGTCGATCACGGTCGACTTGCCGGCACCGTTGGGGCCGATCAGGCCGCGGATCTGGCCCTGGGTCAGCGTCAGCGACACGCCGTCGACCGCCTTGACGCCGCCGTAGTGGATGGCCACGTCCTCGGCCTGTAATACATAGTTGCTCATCTTGTCTCCTGGGGGTTTTCTTAGTGGGCAGTGCCCGTCGCCACCACCGGCATGGCGGCGGATGCGGCTGGCACGGGGCGTTGCGGGCGGCCCAGGAACAGGCGGCCGAGCAGTCCGGCCAGGCCGGTGGGCGAGAACACGATCACCGTGATCAGCGCGACGCCGAAGATCGCCATCCAGTGGTTGGCCAGGTCGCCCAGGATGTCCTTGAACAGGAAATAGACGATGGCGCCCAGCGCCGGCCCCCACAGGGCCTTGGGACCGCCGACCACGACCATCATCAGCGCCACGCCCGACAGGCTCCAGTGCAGGTTCTCGGGCGAGACGAAGCCGGTGTTGAGCGCCGACAGCAGGCCGGCCAGGCCGGTCACGACACCCGACAGGGCATAGACCGCCGCGCGCGGCACCAGGGTGCGGATGCCGATGAAGCGCGCGCGCTCCTCGTTGTCGCGCACCGCCTCGGTGATGCTGCCGAAGCGGCTGCGCAGCAGCAGCGTCAGCGCCAGCAGCACCACGACCAGCGTGCCCCAGCAGAGCAGGAACATGTTGCCGGGCTTGAGCAACTGGGACTGCGCGACGCCGAACAGGGTGGACGGCCAGTCGATGTTCATGCCGTCGGCGCCGCCGGTCAGGCCGCGCGAGCGCGAGGCGGTCAGGAAGGCCATCTGGCCGATCGCCAGCGTCAGCATGCCGAAGGCCACGCCCGGCACCCGCACGATGACCAGGCCGATCACGAAGGCCGCCAGCGCCAGGCCGACCAGGGTGACGAGGATCGCGGCCTCGGCCGGCATCAGCTTCAATTGCAGCAGGATGCCCAGGCAGTAGCCCGAGCTGCCGAAGAACAGCGCATGGCCGAAGCTGACCATGCCGTTCTGGCGCAGCAGCAGGCCGACGCCACTGGCGAACAAGGCGTAGATCACGGCCTGCGTCAGCAGCGAGAGCAAGGTGCCCGAGCTCACGAAGCTGGCGATGGCGGCGCCCGCAGCCAGCGCGGCGAGCGTGACCAGACTGAGTTTTTGGTTTTTCATCTTGTGTCTCCTGGGGTGGGAATCCGTCAAGGATCAGGTGCGGCTGCCAGCGAAACCGGCCGGCTTCCAGATCAGGATGGCCACCATCAGCACGAAGGGCAGCAGCATGGCCAGATCGGGCAGGTAGACCGCGCCGAGCGCCTGCACCATGCCCAGCACCATCGCGGCGATGAAGGCGCCGGCCAGCGAGCCGAGGCCGCCGACCACCACCACCACGAAGGAATCGATGATCACGTCGCTGCTCATCGACGGCGACAGCGACAGGAAGGGCGCCGCCACCACGCCGGCCAGGCCGGCCAGCGCCGTGCCCAGGCCGACCACGCCGGCCGACAGCGCATCGGTGTTGACGCCCTGCATCGCGGTGGTGGTCGGATCGGTGCTGGCGGCGCGCACGAACAGGCCGTACTTGGACTGGCGCAGCCACAGGCTCAGGCCCAGCGCGACGGCCGCGCCGACCACGATCACCGCGATCCGGTAGGCCGGCACCGAGGTGCCGAACAGATCGACCGTGAAGTTCAGCAGCTCGGGCGTGGGCACCGACAGGTTGCTCTTGCCCCAGACCGTCTGTACGAAGTCCTCGATCACCAGCAGCAGGCCGAAGGTGACCAGCACCACGGTCAGCGGATCGCGGTCCTGCAGCAGCCTAAAGCCGTAGCGGTCGAGCAGCACGCCGAACAGCGCCATGATGGCCGGCGCCGCGACCAGCGCGACCCAGAAATTGCTCTGCGTCGCGATCGAATAGCCCAGGTAGGCGCCCAGCATGTAGAGCGAGCCGTGGGCGAAGTTCACGACCCGGCGCAGGCCGTAGATCAGCGCCAGCCCCGAGCACATCACGATCAGCAATGCCCCGTAGACCAGGCCGTTGAACAGGTTGATGGTCAACATCTCTTTGTCTCCTTGTAATGAATCTCGGACGCCTCAGAGCGGCGCCAGCGCGCTCTCGGGCGCGCCGAGTGCGGTCCAGCCGCCATCGACGCTCAGGGTGGCGCCGGTGACGAAGCTGGCGGTGGACGAGGCCAGGAAGGCGATCGCCTCGGCCAGCTCGACCGGCTCAGCCATGCGCCCCAGCGGCGTGCGCCGCGCGATGCCCGGGCCGTCGATCGCGCCCTTTTGCGCCAGGTCGGCTACCAGGGCCGTCGCGACGTAGCCGGGAGCGACGGCGTTGACACGGATGCCCTCGCGCGCCCACTCGACCGCCAGGGCGCGGGTCATGCCGAGCACCCCGGCCTTGGCCGCGCTGTAGGCGTTGCGCCCCGGAATGCCGCCGAAGCTGGCGATCGAACCGATGTTGACGATGGCGCCGCGGTTGCCGCGAGCATCGCGCGGCTGCTGGCGCATCCGGTCGATCACGGCCTGGCTCATCAGGAAGCTGCCGCGCAGGTGCACGGCCAGCACGCGGTCGAAGGCGGCCGCGCTCTGCTCCAGCGTGGGCGCGGTCTGGTCGGCAATGCCGGCGTTGTTGACCAGGGCGTCGAGGCGACCGAAGCGGGCCGCGACCGCCGCCACGGCGGCCTGCACGCTGTCGCCATCGCTGACATCGCAGCCCAGCCCCAGATGCGCGGACCCCAGCTCGGCGGCACGCGCCACGGCGGCTTCAGCGCGCAGGTCCAGCAGCGCGACGCTCCAGCCGCGCGCGGCCAGCAGGCAGGCCGTGGCCCAGCCGATGCCGTCGGCGGCGCCGGTGATCAGCGCCACCGGCGCGTCCTGAGGTGAATTCGCCCCATTACCGATTGAATCTGTCATTTCTTGTCTCCTCCGCGCCGCGGCATCCGTGCGCCGCCGCTGCATGAAATCGGAATCAGGCGCTGCGCGGTACCCAGGCCGCCAGCTCGACCGCCTTGATCAGGCGCGTTTCCTGCGCCGTGATCAGGTGGCCGGAGGCCGCCAGGTAGGCCGGAAAGTCCGGATGGGTGTCGCGCGCCCGGCAGCGGCGCTCGTAGTCGGCCAGGTCGTCGTAGGCCCACAGGTGCACGAACTGGTTCTGTGGCCCGACCAGGCTGGTATAGAAGCCGACCGGATGGCCCAGCGTCTGCAGCAGCACCGGCAGCGCGAGGCGGTTGAACACCTCCAGGAACTCCGGCATCTTGCGCAGCGCGATGGTGTAGATCCGGTGGTCGATCAGGGTCTTGCCCGTGGGCGGGATCAAGGCGCTCATGCCGTCACCTCGGTGGCGGTGGCAGTTGAGCGCGCCACGGGCCTGGCGCCGGCAACCTGCCGCACAACCGGCGCGGCCTTGCCCTGAGCCCGGTCGGCGATATGGTGGGCCGTGACGTAGCCAAACGTCATGTTCGGCCCATGGGTGATGCCGGCGCCGGGGTAGTTGCCGCCCATGATGCTGGCGCGGTCGTTGCCCACCGCATAGAGACCATCGATCTTGCTGCCATCGCGCTTGAGCACTTCACCGACCACGCTGGTCTGGATGCCGTCGAAAGTGCCGAGGTCGCCCATGATGACCTTGACTGCGTAGAACGGACCGGTCTGCACCGGCGCCACGCAGGGATTGGGCTGATTCTCGGGGTCGGCCAGGTAGCGGTTGAACGCCGTGCTGCCGCGGCCGAAGGCCGGGTCCTGGCCCTTGACTGCGCCGACGTTGTACTCGCGCACGGTCCGTTCCAGGCCGGCGGCGTCCACGCCGGTCACGCGCGCCAGGTCGGCCAGGGTCTTGCCCTCGAACAGGTAGCCGTTCTTGATGAAGCGGCCGATCGGCATCGGTGCCGGTTTGACGAAACCCAGGCCGTACTTGCCCAGCGTCGGCTTGTCGCAGATCAGCCACATCGCGGTCTCGTCCAGCTCCTGGCAGGCCTGGACCATGGCCAGGCCGACATCATGGTAGGAATTGGACTCGTTGGTGAAACGCTTGCCGTTCTTGAGCACGCCGATGATGCCGGGCTTGTAGCGGTCCAGCAGGTGCGGGAAAACGCCGATCTCGCCATTGCCGTAATCGACCTTGGTCACCGGCATCCAGGCCGCGCTGTCCTGGAAGCGGATATCGACCACCGCGCCGGCGGCCTCGGCCATGTTGACGCCATCGCCGGTGTTGCCGACCGGCGTCGGCGACAGGTGCTGGTGGCCGCGCTTGAGATGCGGATAAGCCTGGGTGATGCGCTTGACATCGTGCGGAAAGCCACCGGCCGCCAGCACCACGCCGTGGCGCGCGGTGAGGCGGCGCTCGCCGTCCGCGCCGCCGGCGAGCACGCCGATGGCCTGGCCATCCTCGATCAGGATCTGCTTGGCCGGCGTGCTGGTCAGGATCGGGATGCCCAGGTCCAGCGCCGACTTGGCCAGGCGCGCGGCCAGCGCGTTGCCGCTGGTCACGTTGATGGCGCGGCGGTACAGCGCGAGCTCCTTCAGGTGGTTGGCCAGGCGCTTGGCGACGTAGACGAAGGAGGTCAGCGACTTGGTGGCACGGAAGAAATGCTTGAGGTCGGCATTCGACGAGTTGAACATCATCCCGATGAAGGTGATGGTCTTGAGCGGCGGCTTCAGGCGCGCCATGTCCTTGCCGAGACCGCGGATGTCGTAAGGCTCGGCCAGGATGGAGCGGCCGATCTCGACGCCGCCCGGCCGGTTCGGGTGGTAGTCGGGGTAGAGCGTCGGGATGAACTTCATCGAGGTTTCACGCTCGAAGAATTCCACCATCCTGGGGCCGTTCTCGATGAAGGCGTTGACGGCCTCCGCGTCGTAGAACGCACCGGTCTCCTCCATCATGTAGCGGCGCACGGCCTCGGCGCTGTCGGCCGGGTTCTGCTTGCGGCCGTGGGGATTGAGCGGAATCCACAGCACGCCGCCCGACAGCGCGGTGGTGCCGCCGAAGACCGGCTCCTTTTCCAGCACGACCACGTCCAGGCCGCGCTTCTTGGCGGTGATCGCGGCGGACAGGCCGGCCGAGCCGGTGCCGACGACGATCAGGTCACATTCAAAGTTGTTCGACATTTCGTTCTCCCAGGAGGTCAGGCAAGCTTGTTGAAGCCGGGGCGCGGCACCATGTCCATCAGCATGGAACTCATGCCGCCATCGACCACGATCTCGGCGGCGTTGACGTAGGCCGAGCGCGGGCTGGCCAGGAACAGCGCCACATCGGCGATGTCCTGCGGTTCGCCGACCCGGCGGCTAGCGGTCACGGCGGCGCGCTTGGCCTCGAAGCCCGGCTCCTCGTAGAACCTGGCCGACAGCGCGGTGCGGATCATGCCGGGACAGATCGCGTTGCTGCGCAGGCCCTGCGGACCCCACTCGACCGCCAGCTGACGCGACATCAGCAGCACGCCGGCCTTGCTCGCGCTGTAGGCGCCGCTGCCGGTCTGCGGAAACAGGCCCGAGATCGACGCCACGTTGACGATGCTGCCCAGTCCATTGCGGCGCATCGGTTCGGCAAAGGCGCGTGCACACAGCAGGTAGCCGGTCAGGTTGACCGACAGCACCGCATTCCAGTCTTCCAGACTGACGTCGGCCAGGTTGCCCGAACGCAGCAGACCGGCGTTGTTGATCAGCGCGTGGCAGTCGCCGAGTTCGGCCTGCACCTGTTGCGCGGCCGCCGCGACGCTGGCCTCGCTGCCGATGTCGCAACCGACCGCCAGCGCCACCGCACCCTCGGCGCGCAGCGCGGCAGCACCCTGCTCGGCGCCCGCGGCATCGCGGTCCAGCAGCGCCACCCGCGCTCCAACGGCCGCCAGGCTGCGGGCCACGGCGGCCCCGATGCCGCTGGCCGCCCCGGTCACCACGCAGACCCGGCCTTGCAAACCCAACCAATCCTGATCACTGATCATCCCATCAACTCCTGCTGCTAATAGCTGCGGATTGTTGATTCTGGAATGACATTCCAGCTTGACGATTCCTGCCAACAACAGGACAATTCGTGCAAAATCAAGCGACCCATGAAGCATCCAAGGGTTATCCCTAACTACGATCTCTACGGCGACCAGGCCTCGTCCGCCTGGGTTGACTCGTTCAACTTCGAGTGGATTCCGCAGCGCTCGAACCCCTACAACTGGGTGATCCAGCCGCACCGCCACGACAGCTTCATCCAGCTCCTCCACCTCACCTCGGGTCAGGTCGAATTTCTCATTGATGACAAGCATTTGCGTGGACATGGGCCGTGCCTGCTGGTCGTGCCGGCAGGGCATGTGCACGGCTTTCGCTTCACGCCCGACGTCGACGGGCCGGTGGTCACGGCGGCCCAGAAGACACTGGAATCGGTGGCCTCGATCACGCTGCCGGAACTGCTCGACACCCTACGCAAGCCGCAGCTGATCATCCTGCAGGACGAAATGCGCTATGTGGACCAGCTGATGCCGCTGTTCCTGGCGCTTGAGCAGGAAAGCCGCGCCCACGCGCCCGGCCATGTGGCGGCCAGCACCTCGCTGCTGCTGGCCCTGATGGTCCAGGTCCACCGCATCGCCCAGGTGCTGGAAGCCAGCGGCGAGGCCCCGCACCAGCCGGTGTCGCGCCGGGCGCGCCAGATCGAGCGCTTCCGGACCCTGCTGGACCGCGAATTCCGCCAGCACAAGCCACTGCGGGCCTATGCCGACCAGCTCGGCATGACGCCGGGCCAGCTCTCGCGCCTGTGCCGCGAAACGCTGGGCATGTCGGGTCTGGACGTGATCAACGCGCGCCTGCTGCACGAGGCCCAGCGCGAACTGGTCTATACCCTGCTGCCGATCAAGCAGCTGGCCGGGGTGCTCGGCTTTGCCGACGACGCCTATTTCAGCCGCTTCTTCCGCAAGCACACGGGCTTGAGCCCGACCGAGTTCCGGGCCCAGGCACTGGCGCAATTGAACCAGCAGCGTCAGGCCGAAACACCGGCCTCCTGAGGCGGTGCAAGGGCCTTCTCAAGCCCCGCGCCAGGCGCACCCCGGGTTTTGGAGCATCACAATGATGGTTCGACGCCCGTATACTGAAAAAATGAACGAACCAGTACATTCACTCACGACCAAGCCACAGACTGGCCGTGCCTCCGCGAGGGAAGCGACCCGGACCAACGACCCCGAGCGCACCAAGGCCAACATCCTGGCGGTCGCCGAGCAGGAGTTCGGCGAGAAAGGGCTGGCTGGCGCGCGCATCGACGAGATCGCGTCTGCGACCCAGACCAGCAAGCGCATGATCTACTACTACTTCGGCAGCAAGGAGGGGCTCTACCTTGCCGTGCTGGAGGAGTCCTACCGCAGGATCCGGCAGGAAGAAACCGATCTGCACCTCGAAAGTCTGGCGCCCGAGGCCGCGCTGCGCCGCCTGGTCGGCTTCACCTTCGACCGCCATTTGCGCAACGAGAACTATGTCCGGATCGTGATGTCGGAAAACATCCACCGCGGCCAGTTCATGCGCCAGAGCCAGTACATCCAGGACCTCAACGTGCCGGCGATCGACGCGATCCGCGAGCTCTACCAGCGCGGCGTGGCCGGCGGCGTGTTCCGCCCGGGGCTGGACCCGGTCGACATCCACGCCTCGATCTCGGCGCTGTCCTTCTTCAACGTCTCGAACCGGCACACCTTCGGCCTGATCTTCAAGCTCGATACCGCCTCGCCCGACTACCAGGCGCAGCGACGCAACAGCGTGATCGACATGGTCTGGCGCCACCTGCGCAGCTGAACCCGGCCGATCGCCCTGCGACCTCGATTTAGGGTTTTCACTTACATTCAAAAACTAACCAGTTCGTACAATTCGCGCATCCAAGGAGATTCTCATGCTTCAAAAACTCATAGATGCGATAGCGAAGCTGCTGTCGCTGCTGATGGTGGCATCGCTGGCACTGATGGTGGTGCTGGTGTTCACGAACGTGGTGCTGCGCTACGGCTTCAACTCGGGGCTGACGCTGTCGGAAGAGTTGTCACGCTGGCTGTTCGTCTGGATGACCTTCCTGGGCGCATTCGTCGGGCTGCGCGACCACACGCACCTGGGCACGGACACGCTGGTCGCGCGCCTGGGCGTGACGGGCAAGAAGGCGTGCTTCGTCGTCGCTCATGTGCTGATGCTGTTCATGTGCTGGCTGATGTTTCAGGGTTCGTGGGCGCAGTTCCAGATCAACCTGGAGACGACGAGTCCGGTGATGGAAGTCTCGATGGGCTGGTTCTTCGCATCGGGCGTGCTGTTCTCGGCGCTGGCCGGGCTGGTACTGGTCAACGAGCTGTTCAAACTCGCGACCGGACAGCTGGCCGAGCAGGATCTGATCGGCGTGACCGAATCCGACGACATGCCGCACGGCGAGCCGCACAACTGAGCCCGGTGGCCGAAAACTAGGAGAAACAGATGACGATAGCGATTTTTCTCGGAGCGCTCTTGGGCGCGATGGCGCTGGGCGTGCCGATCGCCTTCTCGCTGCTGCTGACCGGCGCGGCGTTGATGTGGCACCTCGACATGTTCGACGCACAGATCCTGGCGCAGAACGTGATTGAGGGCAGCAACAGCTTCCCGCTGCTCGCGGTGCCCTTCTTCATGCTGGCCGGCGAGATCATGAACGCCGGCGGCCTGTCGCGCCGGATCGTGAACTTCGCGATGGCGCTGGTCGGTCATGTGCGCGGCGGCCTGGGCTATGTCGGCATCATGGCCGCGATCATCATGGCCGCGCTGTCGGGCTCGGCGGTGGCCGATGCCGCGGCGCTCGCCGCGCTGCTGCTGCCGATGATGAACCGCGCCGGCTACGACACGGCGCGCTCGGCCGGGCTGCTGTCTGCCGCGAGCATCATCGCGCCGATCATCCCGCCCTCGATCGGCTTCGTGGTCTTCGGCGTGGCGGCCAACGTCTCGGTTTCCAAGCTCTTCATGGCCGGCATCGCGCCGGGCCTGATGCTGGGCCTGGCGCTGTGGCTGACCTGGTGGTGGCTGGTGCGCAAGGAGAACATTCAGGCCGAACCGCGCAAGAGCGTCGTCGAGATCGTCGGCGCGTTCAAGGAGGCGACCTGGGCGCTGGTGCTGCCGGTCATCGTCGTCGTCGGCCTCAAGATGGGCGTGTTCACGCCGACCGAAGCGGCCGTGGTCGCCGCCGTCTACGCGCTGTTCGTCTCGACCGTGATCTACCGCGAGATCAAGCTCGACCAGCTCTACGGCCTGTTCCTGGCCGCTGCCAAGACCACCGCGGTGATCATGTTCCTGGTCGCCGCCGCGATGGTCTCGGCCTGGATGATCACGGTCGCCAACCTGCCCAACGAGCTCATCACGCTGCTCGAGCCGCTGCTCGACAGCCCCAAGCTGCTGATGCTCGCCTTCATGCTGGTGACCATGCTGGTCGGCACCGCGATGGACATGACGCCGACCATCCTGATCCTGACGCCGGTCTTCATGCCGTTGGTCAAGGCCGCCGGCATCGATCCGGTCTACTTCGGCGTGCTGTTCATGATCAACAATGCGATCGGCCTGATCACGCCGCCGGTGGGCACCGTGCTGTCGACGGTGGCCGGCGTCGGCAAGGTCAGCATGGACGAGGTGACCAAGGGCGTCTGGCCGTTCATGGTCGCCCAGTTCGCGCTCATGTTCCTGATGGTCGCCTTCCCCGAGATCGTCATGGTCCCGGCGCGCTGGTTCTACGGCTGATCCACAGTTCCCAGCGCCTGGCGTGACGGGTACGCCATGCCAGGCGCAATAATGAAGCGTACGACCATCCATCCCCAGACTGGAGACTCCACATGAAGCGTGTGTTCATCAAGACCATCCTCGCCACCGTCACGCTGGCCGCCTGCGGCCTGGCCGCCGCGCAGGACAGCAAGACCATCAAGTTCGCGACCCAGAACCCCAAGGGCCACCCGCTGGTGGTCGGCATGGAGAAGTTCAAGGAGATCGTCGAGGCCAAGTCCGGCGGCAAGCTCAAGGTCAACCTGTTCCCGGGCGGCACCCTGGGCAGCGACCAGGCCAACGTCTCGGCGCTGCAGGGCGGCACGCTCGAGATGGTGACGATGAACTCGGGCATCCTGGCCAACCAGGTCAAGGAATTCGCGATCTGGGACTTCCCCTTCATGTTCGCCAACGCAAAGGAAGCCGACGCGGCGATGGACGGCGCCTTCGGCCAGAAGATGCATGCCAAGCTCGAACCCAAGGGCCTGGTCGGCCTGGCCTACTATGAGCTGGGCTTTCGCCAAATCACCAACAGCAAGCGCCCGATCAACAAGCTCGAAGATCTCGCCGGCCTCAAGCTGCGCGTGATCCCGAACCCGATCAACATCGACTGGGTCAAGGCGCTCGGCGCGAACCCGACCCCGCTGCCCTTCCCCGAGGTCTACGGCGCGATGGAGCAAAGCGCGATCGACGGTCAGGAAAACCCGATCTCGGTCATCAACGTCAACAAGTTCTACGAAGTGCAGAAGAACCTGGTGCTGAGCAACCACCAGTACAACCCGCAGTCGGTGCTGATCAGCAAGAAGTTCTGGGACGGCCTGAACGCCGATCAGAAGAAGATCATCGCCGATGCGGCCAAGGAATCGTCCAAGTACCAGCGTGACTACAACCGCAGCCAGGATACCGGCGCGCTCGCCAACCTGAAGAAGAACGGCGTGCAGGTGACCGAACTGCCGGCGGCCGAACTCGCCAAGCTGCGCGACAAGCTGCGTCCGGTGACCGCCAAGTACGCGGTCAACGTCGGCCAGGAAACCGTGCAGGATCTGCAGACCGAACTGGCCAAGGTCCGCAAGTAAGAGCGGAAAGGGCGCCGGATGGCCGGCGTCCCTTTTTTGACAGACTGTAAACCAACTGGTTCGTACACAATGAAGAAGATCCTGATCCTCAACGGCCCCAACCTGAACCTGCTCGGTACGCGCGAGCCGGCGCAATACGGCTACACCACGCTGGCCGACGTCGAGGCCTTCTGCCAGGCCCACGGCGAGCAGATCGGCTACGAGGTCGAGTGCTTCCAGAGCAACTGGGAAGGCGCCCTGCTCGACAAGATCCACGAGTACGGCCGCCTCTACCAGGCCGGCGAGGCGCTCGGCATCGTGTTCAACCCCGGTGCGTTCACGCACACGTCGATCGCCTTGCATGACGCCATCAAGGGCGTCGATCCGCTGCCGGTGATCGAATGCCATATCTCCAACGTGCATGCGCGCGAGGAATTCCGCCACCACAGCTGGGTCTCGCCGGCCGCCGCCGGTATCGTGGTCGGCTTCGGCGTTGACGGCTACCTGGTCGCGATCGACGGCCTGGTGCGCAAGTTCGTCAACAGTTCGGCGCGCAAGGCCTGAACCCGGGAACAGATGACATGATCACTGGCAACACCGAAATCATCGCCCACATCGGCTACCCGACTTTCAGCTTCAAGTCGCCGATGATCTACAACCCCTACTTCGAGCAGGCCGGCATCGACTGCGTGGTGGTGCCGATGGGCTGCCAGGCGCCCGACTACCCGGCCTTTCTCAAGTCGGTGTTCCAGCTCACCAACATCCGCGGCGCGCTGATCACGATGCCGCACAAGGTCACGACGGTGGGCCTGCTCGACGAGGTCACGGCCACCGTCAAGGTCGCCGGTGCCTGCAACGCCGTCAAGCGCCTGGCTGACGGCCGCCTGGTCGGCGACATGTTCGACGGCGCCGGCTTCGTGCGCGGCGTACAGCGCAAGGGCCTCGACCTGAACGGCGCGCGCGTGCTGGTGGTCGGCAGCGGCGGCGTCGGCTCGGCAATCGCGGCCTCGCTGGCTGGCGCCGGCATCGCCTCGATCAGCCTGTTCGACGTCAACACCGCCTCGGCCGAGGCCCTGGGCCAGCGCATCCAGGCCCAATACCCCCGGATCGAGGTCCGCACCGGCTCCAACGACCCGGCCGGCCATGACCTGGTCGTCAACGCCACGCCGATGGGCATGAAGGCCGGCGACCCGCTGCCGCTCGACGTCAGCCGCCTGGCACCCGAAACCTTCGTCGGCGAAGTCGTGATGGCGTCCGAGGTGACCGCCTTCCTGGCCGCGGCGCGCGAGCGCGGCTGCCGCACCCAGGTCGGCTCCGACATGCTGTTCGAGCAGATCCCGGCCTACCTCGAATACTTCGGCCTGCCGACCACGACTGCCGAGCAGCTGCGCTCGGTGGCCCGTCTGTCATACTGACGGCTGACTGACGTTTCTCGCATCGACACTCACCAGCCAGCCCGCCACCGGCGGGCTTTTTTCCGCCATGCTGCATATCCTCTCGATCACCTCGCCCATCTTCCTGCTGATCGCCATCGGCTACCTGGCCGTCTGGCGCGGCGTCTTCAGGCGCGAGGACATGCTGGTGCTGGGCAAGCTGCTGGTCGACTTCCTGCTGCCGGCGCTGGTCTGCCGCGCCATCAGCCAGTTCCCGCTGCACGAGGTGCTCAACCTGCGCTATCTGGCGGCCTACGGCGCCGGCTCAGGCCTGGCCTTGCTGGCCGGCGTGCTCTACGGGCGCTGGCGCCGCATGGCCTGGCCACAGGCCGCACTGACCGGCATGGGCCTGTCGGCCTCCAACACCATCTTCGTCGGCTTTCCCATCATCAGCGAGCTGATCGGCCCGGGCGCGACGATCGCGATGACGCTCGGCGTGCTGGTCGAGAACCTGCTGGTGGTCCCCATCGTGCTGCTGCTGGCCGGACGCGATGCCAGCCTGCCCTGGCAGCGCTCGCTGGCCCAGTCCCTGCGCACGCTGGCGCGCAACCCCATCATCTGGGCCATCGTCGCCGGCGTGGCCTGCTCGGCGCTCGAATTCAAGCTGCCCTATGTGCTGGATCGCAGCCTGCAAATCGTCGGCTCGGCCGCGCCCGGCGTCGCGCTGATCATGATCGGCGGCGTGCTGGTCGGCCAGCGCCTGCAAGGCATGCAGCTGGACCTGCCGGTCGTGCTCGTCGGCAAGCTGCTGCTGCACCCGCTGTGCGTGCTGGGCGCGCTCGCCCTGCTGCCGGCCGTGGCGCCCGAGCTGCACCAGGCCGCCATCCTATACGCCTGCATGCCGCTGCCAGCGCTGTTCTCGGCGCTGGCACAGCGCCTGGGCCACGGCGGCTACGCCGCCACCCTGCTGGTGGCCTCGACCGTGGCTGCCTTCTTCAGCGTCAACGCCTGGATCTGGGTCGTGATGCACGGGCTGGGCTGATAGGCTGACACGCTGGCCGGCCGCTACCGCCAACCGCTCGCACCAGCCTCAGCCCGGCATCTTGAGGCGCATCTGGTTCGGCAGCGGCACCGAGCAGCGCAGCACCTCCTCGGCCAGCCAGAGCGCGGACTTGCGCGCGCGCCCGGCCACGAAGGGCAATGGCATCTGCACATAGTCGTCGTTGAAGACCTCGAAGCTGTAGTCGCCCTGGTAGCCCAGGCGGTCCAGCCGCAGCACCAGGTCGACCAGCTGCTCGCTGTGCACGCCTTCGCCCGGGAAGACGCGGAAGGTGCGCGCGGTCGTCATGCGCTCCTCGAAGGTCTTGGTCTCCTGCCACATGAAGTCGGCCAGCTGTACCAGGAAGATCTTGCTCGGGTCGAGGTAGTCGATCTCGTCGAGCGGGGTCTTGGCCGCGAAGATATGGTAGGAATCGATGCCGATGCCGAGGTTCGGGCAGTCGGCGCGCTGCACCACGTCCCAGGCGGTGGTGAACTCGTTGATCGTGCGGCCCCAGGACAGGCCTTCGAAGGCGATCCTGATGCCGTGCGGAATCGCCAGCAGCGCGAGCTTGCGCAGGTCGCGCGCGATCTGGTCGAAGTCCGAGCTCGCGTGCGCCGAGGTCGACGAACAGGCCAGCAGCACCTTGCAGCCGAGCGCGGCGCACATCTCGAGCATCATCTTGGCGATGTCGATCTTGTAGTGGTGCAGATGCCCGCTCAGGCCCTCGAAATCGCGCAGGACCTGGAAACCGGTGCCACGCAGACCGCTGTCATGCACGGCCTGGACCGCGGCCTGCCAGCCGCCAGGGTGGCCGACCAGGTCGTTGGCCTTGAGCATGACCTGGCTGAAGCCGGCCTCCTTCATCGCCGCCAGCTTGGCCTCGAGCGGCCCGGCCAGCGTGATGGTGTCCATGCCGAAGCCGGCAATGGCCTGGGCTGTGCTGCGCTTGAGCGTCATGGTTCAGGCCTTCTCGTCGTGGACCAGCTCGAACACCACCGAGCCGAGATAGGTCTTGCTGATCGCGCCGCGCGCGCCGCTGTGCGCGGCCGGACTCTCGACGAACTCGACACCGAGCGCGCGCAGTGCCTGCACCGCGGCCGGCACGTCGGGCACGCCCAGGCCGATGCGCTGCAGCCGCTCGTCGGCGTCCATCACGTTGACGTCGGGCTCGATCAGCTGGATCATGAAACGCTGGTCCGGGTCCAGCGCCGGCGTGCGCAGCAGCTTGCCCTTGGGCATGATGCCGAAGCGCTGCTCGTCGGGGATCAGCTCGGCGCCGATCAGCTCGCGGTAGAACTCGATCCAGTCGTAGCTGCGCTCCGGGCCGATGTACTGCACGATGCCGAAGAAATGGATGCCCGCCGTCGCCGCCGGGCGCTGCTCGACCGACGGAATCGGCACGAAGTCGACGTCGTAGATCGAGAACTCCTTGTAGCGATCGACGAAGTAGATCCGGCTGCCACCGGCGCCGTGGATGGCGGGAATGTTGAGCTCCATCACCTCGGGGTGGGTGCTGACCTCCCAGGCGCCACGCTCGAGCACATACTCGTAGGCGGCGCGCGCGTCGCGCACGCGCAGCGCAATCGCCGAAATGCTCGGCGCCTCGCTAACGCGGCCGGCGCCATGGGCCACCGGCGGGTGGGCGTTGAGCACGATGTTGAGCTCGCCCTGGCGGTACAGCAGCACCTCGCGCGAGCGGTGGCGCGCGACCGGCTTGAAGCCCATGGTTTCGAGCACCTGGCCCAGCGCCTGCGGCTTGGCGGTGGCGAACTCGATGAACTCGATGCCGTCCAGGCCGATCGGGTTGGCAGCATCGCTGAAAGAGGCTTGCAGCGGCTCGCGCTCGCCGGCCGACTTGAGCAGAAGGTCACTCATCAGATATCTCCAGATTCAGCCAGCACTGTAAGCCAGTCCGGGGGACTCTTCTCGCATTTGATCAACTGAAAAGATCGACAATCGAACGCCTTATATCAATGATCAAACGGAATAGATAAAAATATCCCATGCAAGACTCCGATACCCCCTTCACGCTTGAGCGCCGCGACTGGATCGCAGGGCTTGAGAAGGGACTGGCCGTGATCGAGGCCTTCGACGCCGAGCACCCGCGCCTGAGCGCCAGCCAGGCCGGTCAGCGCTGCGGCCTGACCCGCACGGCGGCGCGCCGCCACCTGCTCACGCTGGTGCATCTGGGCTATGTCACGACCGACGGCAAGCTGTTCTCGCTCACGCCGCGCGTGCTGCGCCTGGGCCAGGCCTACCTGGAGTCGGCGCGGCTGCCGCGCGCGGTCCAGCCCTATCTGCAGCGGGTCACCGCCGGCACCGGCGAGGTCGCCTACGCCGGCGTGCTCGAACAGGACGAGCTGATCCATGTCGCGCGCAGCGGCACGCACCGCCAGCTCAACGCCGGCTACATGCTGGGCTCGCGCGTGCAGGCCCAGGTGACGGCGGCCGGCATGGTGATACTGGCCATGTCAGGCCCCGAGTTCTACGAGCCCTGGCTGGCCCGGCAGGAACTGCGGGCCTACACCTCGCACACCGTGGTCGACAAGGACGAGTTGCGCCGGCTGCTCGAGCTGATCCGGCGCCAGGGCTGGGCGGTGTCAGAACAACAGCTCGAAATGAACTACCGCGGCGTGGCCGTGCCGCTGTACGACCACAAGGACCAGCTGGTGGCCGCCATGAGCGTCACCATGCCGATGCAGAACGAGGGCAGCGCAGATGCCGTCCGGCGCGTGCTGCCGGTGCTGCAGGACACGGCACGCAGCATGCGGCCACTGCTCTGACCTTGCTGGGTGCGACGCAGCGCCTTCAGCCTGCCGGCGGCTGCAGGTAACGCCGATCCGACCAGGTCGCCAGCCATTGCGGCGCGAAGGCCACGAAGATCGCGCTGAACATGCCGGTCAGGAAGGCGTCGCCCCAGGCCATCAGCCAGCGCGCCACCAGCGCTTCATGCAGGCTGACGCCGGTGAGCCAGCGCTGCGCGAATTCCTGCAGCAGGCCGGCGCCGAACACCGCCAGCGCCGTGCCCAGAAAACCTCGCCCCAGCGTGTAGACAAACAGGTTGGCCGGCATGAAGCGCCGCAACAGGGCGCCGATGCCGAGCGCCAGCGTCGCGGGCACCAGGCCCAGCCAGACCCATTGCGACAGCACGGCCGCAGCATCGTACTGGCCTATCGCCCAGACCAGCAGCGCCACCAGCGCCAGCACGGGTACCGCCAGCGGCCAGCCCAGCATCAGGGCCAGCAGGCTGGCACCCGAGAGCTGGATCTGCAGCCCCTGGGGCAATTGCTGTGGCAGCAGCCAGAACCAGGGCAGCAGCGCGAGCGCGGCCAGCGCGGGCGTCAGCAGCGGGCCGTTCAACATGCGCCAAGGCCGAAGCGAGAAGGCGGCGACCAGCGCCGGCAATCCGAGCACCAGTTCCAGCATGAGCAAAGCGTCGTCGTCCATCGCAGCCTTCCGCAGCTGGCAGCGGCTTACATGCCCGGCAGCTTGGGCATGCCCGGCATCCCGGCCAGACCCTTCATGCCACCGAGCTTCTTCATCATCTTCATCAGGCCGCCGCCCTTCATCTTCTTCATGACGGACTGCATCTGCTCGAACTCCTTGAGCAGGCGGTTGACCTCCTGCACCTGGACGCCGGCGCCAGCGGCAATGCGGCGCTTGCGCGTGGCCTTGATCAGCTCGGGCTTGCGCCGTTCCTGCGCCGTCATGCTGCAGATGATGCCTTCCTTGCGCTTCATCTCCTTCTCGGCGCGACCGAGGTCGGCCTCGCTGGCCTTGGCGGCCATCTGGCTCGGCAGCTTGTCCATGAAGCTGGACAGGCCGCCCATCTTCTTCATCTGGCGGATCTGGTCGAGGAAATCCTCCAGATCGAAACCGTCGCCGCTCTTGACCTTGGCCGCCAGCTTCTGCGCCGCGGCCAGATCGACGCCAGCGGTGACCTGCTCGACCAGCGCGACGATATCGCCCATGCCCAGCACGCGGCCGGCATGGCGCTCGGCGTCGAACAGCTCCAGGCCGTCGATCTTCTCGGACACGCCGGCGAACTTGATCGGCGCGCCGGTGACCGCGCGCACCGACAGGGCGGCGCCGCCGCGCGAGTCGCCGTCGAGCTTGGTCAGCACGATGCCGGTCAGCGGCAGCGCCTCCTTGAAGGCCTTGGCCGTGTTGATCGCGTCCTGGCCCTGCATCGCGTCGACCACGAACAGCGTCTCGACCGGGTTCAGCGCCGCATGCAGCTGCTTGATCTCGGCCATCAGCGCCTCGTCGATCGCCAGCCGGCCGGCGGTATCGACCAGCAGCACATCGAAGTAATGCTTCTTCGCGTAGTCCAGCGCGGCGTGCGCGATGTCGAGCGGTTTCTGCTCGGGGCTGCTCGGGAACCATTCGGCGCCAGCCTGCTTCGTCACGGTCTTGAGCTGCTCGATCGCGGCCGGACGGTAGACGTCGCCCGACACCGTCAGCACCTTCTTCTTGCGCCGCTCGATCAGGTACTTGGCCAGCTTGGCGGTGGTGGTGGTCTTGCCCGCGCCCTGCAGGCCGGCCATCAGGATCACCGCCGGCGGCTGCGCGGCCAGGTTGATGTCGCTGACCCCCTCGCCCATCGTGGCGGCGAGCTCACGCTGGATCACGCTGACCAGCACCTGGCCGGGGGTCAGCGAGCCGACCACCTCGGCGCCGAGCGCCTTTTCCTTGACGCGCGCGATGAAGTCGCGCACCACGGGCAGCGCGACGTCAGCCTCAAGCAGGGCCATGCGCACCTCGCGCAGCATGTCGCTGACGTTGCTTTCGGTGATGCGGGCCTGGCCACGCACCTCCTTGACCAGTCGAGACAGTTTTTCGGTGAGGGCTGAGGCCATGATGAGCTGCTGTGTGAGCGCCGGCGGCCGCCGCCGCTTGGGGCGACCCGGGGCTGGGGATAAGGGCTGAAAGGGGATGACCGGCCGCGCGGGCCGTTAAACTCTGGGCATGATTCTATCCCCGAGCCCCTGGTGGAGCACCATCCCCGCGCTGGGTGCGGCGCTGGGCTATGCGCTGCTGGCGCTGCGACCGGTCAGGCTGAAGCCCGGCGGCGTCAATCTGCTGATGCTGCTGGTCTGGCTGCTGCATGCCTTGGCGCTGGCCTCGGGCCATGCCGGCAAACCGGTCCGCTTCGGCTTCGCGCCGGCACTGTCGGTCACGGCCTGGCTGGTCTTCACGCTGTACGCCATCGAAAGCCGGCTCTACCCTCAACTGCGGGCGCGTGCCACCATGGTCGGACTTGGCGCGGTGGCCGTGCTGCTCGCGCTGCTGTTCCCGGGCACGCCCCAGCAGCCCTCCGCCTCGCCCTGGCTGCCGCTGCACTGGTGGCTGGGCATCATTTCCTACGGCTTGCTGACTGCGGCCGTGCTGCATGGCTGGCTGGCACAGCGCGCCGAAGCCGCCATGCGTCAGGCGCGCCCGGGCGACGTCATGCTGCCCTTGCTCGCGCTCGAGCGCCTGACCTTCCGCCTGGTCGGTGCCGCGTTCGTGCTGCTGAGCGCCACCCTGCTGGCCGGCTGGTGGTTCAGCGAGCATCTGCTGGCGCAAGGCTGGAACTGGAACCACAAGACCGTTTTCACCCTGCTGTCCTGGCTGACCCTGGCCGTGCTGCTGTGGGGCCGCCGGACCCAGGGCTGGCGCGGCCGCTTCGCGATCCGCATGCTCTATGCCGCCGCCGCGCTGCTGCTGCTAGGCTATGTGGGCTCGCGCTTCGTCCTTGAAGTCATCCTGTCGCGCGCATGAAATACCTGCTGCTACTGATGGTGATGCTGGCCGGCGTCTGGCTCTGGCGCAGTCGCCGGGTCGAACAGCGGCCACCCGCCCCGCCACAGGCGCGCCAGCCGGCCAGGCCAGACGCCATGGTGAGCTGCCGCCACTGCGGCGTGCACCTGCCAGCGAGCGAAGCCATCTCCGACGCCCAGGGACATTACTGCAGCGTCGAGCACCTGCGCCTGCAACGCGACGGGCAGGCCCGGCTCCCGCGCGATGAGAACTGACGCACACCCCGCGCTCACTGGCTGGCGCGACGGCTGGCTGCTGACGGCGCGAGCAGCCGCCTCGCCCAATTTCGGCCCGCGACCGGCCCGCAAGGCGATCGACCTGATCGTCGTGCACTCGATCAGCCTGCCACCCGGGCAGTACGGTGGCCCCGAGATCGAGCAGCTGTTTGGCAACCAGCTGGACTGGGAGGCGCACCCCTATTTCCAGGGCCTGCGCGGCCTCGAAGTCTCCAGCCATTTCCTGATTCGCCGCGATGGCGAACTGGTGCAGTTCGTTTCCTGCGACGACCGTGCCTGGCACGCCGGCCGATCAAGCTGGCGCGGGCGCGAGAACTGCAACGACGACTCGATCGGCATCGAGCTGGAGGGGCTGGAAGGCGAAACCTTCGAGCCGACGCAATACCGCGCGCTGGCCACGCTATGCCAGGCACTGGCGCGGCGCTACCCGATCTGCCATGTCGCGGGCCACGAGCATATCGCCCCCGGCCGAAAACAGGACCCCGGCCCGGGTTTCGACTGGGCGCAACTGCAGCAGCTCACCCATTGGCCGGCGGGGCGCTTCCCGGCCGACACCCTGCCAACCACGCAATAAAGTGGAAAATTCGCGTCATGCAGGGCTTGCATTTCGCCGTGACACTTTCATAATATAAAAGTCAGAGTTTGTGTATGTGGCATTTCCCTATCCGGTGTCGGGCCAGCAGCCCGCCTGCGCCAGATCGGCATCCACCTGCCACGCCTTGGTTTCACCGGCGCCTTGCGTCCCCCGAAGCCATTGCGCTGACTTGCTGGGCCGGAATCGTCCGAGCTCATGCGCAACGTGCAAGCTGTTTCAGGAGAAGATGCAAGATGGCGACTGCGAAGAAAGCCGCTCCGGCCAAGAAGGCAGCGGCGAACAAGGCAACCGAGCCCGCCGAGCTGGTGGAGCCCGTGCGCGCGGCCGATGCTGCGCCGGCCAGGAAAACCGCAGTGAAGAAAGCTGCGACGCCCAAAGCGGCCGCCAAGAAGGCCGCCAAGGCCCAGCCGCCCACCGAGCCCGGCGCCGTCACCCGTCTGTCCCCGACCGCGGCCTGGCCCTTCCCGACCGGCAGCCGGCCTTGAAGCGCTGAAGCGCTGACAGACAAAAGCCTGATCGGCACAGCGGCAGATCAGGCTTTTTCCTGGGCAAGCGCTGCAGCGCTCAGTCTGCGGCGCGGGCCGTCATCAGGATCCAGCCGTCCTCGCTGTCAGCCACCTCCAGCGCCAGCCAGGGCGCGTAGGCTTGCTTGAGCTCGTCGGCCTGGCGCTCCAGGATGCCGGCCAGCACCAGATGGCCACCGGCCTTGACATGGCCGCACAGCAGCGGTGCCAGCACCTTGAGCGGCGTGGCCAGGATATTGGCCAGCACGACATTGAAATCGCCTTGAGCCAGATCGGGCAGGCCCGCCTGCAGACTCACGTGGTTGTTCGCGGCGTTGATCTGGGTCGACTCGACCGCAGCCGGGTCGATGTCGACCGCCACGATCTCGGCCGCGCCATGCTTGGCCGCACCGATCGCCAGGATGCCGGAGCCGCAACCATAGTCGAGCACGCGCTGACCCGCGAGGTCGCGCTGCGCGATCCAGCGCAGGCACATGCGGGTGGTCGGATGCGTGCCGGTGCCGAAGGCCAGGCCCGGATCGAGCCGGATCACCTGCTCGGCGGTCGCTGGCGGCTCGTGCCAGCTCGGCACGATCCAGAAGGTCGGCGTGATCTCGACCGGCGCGAACTGCGACTGCGTCAGGCGCACCCAGTCCTGGTCGGCGACCAGGCGCACCCCCACGGTCTCGCAGCCCTCGAAGAAGTCCTGCTGCGCCAGCAGTGCGGCCGCCTCGCGCGCCTGCGCTTCCTGCTGGAACAGTGCAACGACACGCGAGCGCTGCCAGCCGGCCTTGGGGGCCGGCATGCCGGGCTCGCCGAACAGGGCCTGCTCGGCCGGCGTCTGCGCGTCGGCATCCTCCACCGACACGCTCAATGCGTCCAGCGCCTCCAGCGCGTCACTCAGGTCCTCGATGCGCAACTCCGGCGCCAGCAATACGAGTTCGAACATCGGTTTAGCGCTTGTGTTGCTCGAGCCAGTGCTCGAGGTAGTGGATGTTGGTACCGCCGGCCTCGAAGCTGGCATCGACCATCAGCTCGCGGTGCAGCGGGATGTTGGTCTTGATGCCCTCGACCGCCACCTCGGACAGCGCGGTGCGCATGCGCGCCAGCGCCTGCTCGCGGGTGTCGCCATGCACGATGATCTTGCCGATCATCGAGTCATAGTTGGGCGGCACCAGGTAGTTGGCATAGACATGCGAGTCGACCCGCACGCCCGGCCCGCCCGGCATGTGCCAGGTCGTGACACGGCCCGGCGAAGGCGTGAACTTGAACGGGTCCTCGGCGTTGATGCGGCACTCGATCGCATGGCCGCGCAGCTGGATCTGGCGCTGCGTGAACGGCAGCTTCTCGCCGGCGGCAACCAGGATCTGGGTCCGCACGATGTCGATGCCGGTGATGGCCTCGGTCACCGGATGCTCGACCTGGACCCGGGTGTTCATCTCGATGAAGTAGAACTCGCCGTTCTCGTACAGGAACTCGAAGGTGCCCGCGCCACGGTAGCCGATCTTCTTGCAGGCCGCCGCGCAGCGCTCGCCGATCTTGTCGATCAGGCGGCGCGCGATGCCCGGTGCCGGCGCTTCCTCGATCACCTTCTGGTGGCGGCGCTGCATCGAGCAGTCGCGCTCGCCCAGATAGACCGCGTTGCGGTGCTGGTCGGCCAGCACCTGGATCTCGATGTGGCGCGGGTTCTGGAGGAACTTCTCCATGTACACGGCCGGGTTGTTGAAGGCCGCGCCGGCTTCCGCCTTGGTGGTCTGGACCGCGTGCAGCAGCGCCGCCTCGGTGTGCACCACGCGCATGCCGCGGCCGCCGCCGCCGCCCGCGGCCTTGATGATGACCGGATAGCCGATCATCTTGGCCAGGCGCTTGACCTCGACCGGGTCATCGGGCAGCTCGCCCTCGGAGCCCGGCACGCAGGGCACGCCCGCCTTGATCATGGCCTGCTTGGCCGCGACCTTGTCGCCCATGATGCGGATCGACTCGGGGGTCGGGCCGATGAAGGTGAAGCCGCTTTGCTGGACGCGCTCGGCGAAGTCGGCATTCTCGGACAGGAAGCCGTAGCCCGGGTGGATGGCCTCGGCATCGGTGACCTCGGCCGCCGAGATGATGGCCGGCATGCTGAGGTAGCTCTGTCCCGAGGCGGCCGGACCGATGCAGACCGCCTCGTCGGCGAGCTTGACATACTTGGCCTCGCGGTCGGCCTCGGAGTAGACCACCACCGACTTGATGCCCATCTCGCGGCAGGCCCGCTGCACGCGCAAGGCGATCTCGCCGCGGTTGGCGATCAGGATTTTCTTGAACATGGCAGCCGACCTTATTCGATCACGAACAGCGGCTGACCGTATTCGACAGCGTGGCCGTTTTCGACCAGAATCTGGGTCACGGTACCGCTCTTGTCGGCCTCGATCTCGTTCATGATCTTCATCGCCTCGACGATGCAGATCGGCTCGCCTTCCTTGATCGGGCTGCCGATATCGGCAAAAGCCTTGGCACCCGGGCTGGCGGAACGATAGAAAGTGCCGACCATGGGAGACTTGACGACATGGCCCTTGACAGCCTCGGGCTCGATGACAGCGACCGGAGCGGCAACGACCGCGGGCGCGGCGACGACTGCTGCCGGAGCGGCGGCCATCACGGGCACGGCAGCAGCCGGCGCGCTCTTGACGATGCGAACCTTGCCCTCGGCTTCAGTGATTTCGAGTTCGGATACGTTGGATTCCGACACCAGGTCGATCAGGGTCTTGAGTTTGCGCAGATCCATATTTTCTCCAAGAAGTGCACCTAAAATGCACCAAAGTTTCCACAACGACGTGAAATTGGGCCTGAATATACACGATACGGCACAAGCCCGGCGTACTGATTTTGTGCTATGGCAAGCGGATTTTCGCGCAAATATGCGAAAAATGTCCAATAGAAATGCCTGAAGAAAGCTCCGCATCCGCGACTGAACTGCCAGGGCTGGCACGCGCGCTGGTGTCGGCCGGCAAGCTCTCGCTCGCGACCGCCGAGGCGCTCTACAGCAAGGCCGGCGAACACAAGATCAGCTTCATCGCCGAGCTGACCGGCAGCGGCGCGGTCTCGGCGGCCGACCTGGCGCACAGCCTATCGCAGGCCTTCGCCGTCCCCCTGATCGACATCGACGCGCTCGACCCGCAGCATCTCCAGAGCGGCCTGCTCGACAGCCGGACCTGCCTGCAATACCGCGTGCTGCCGCTGGGCCGGCGCGGCAACCGCATCAGCATTGCCACCGCCGACCCCTCGGACCAGCAGGCCGCCGAGAAAGTCAAGTTCGCCACCCAGCTCGGCGTCGACTGGGTCGTCGCCGAGTTCGACAAGCTCGGGCGCTTGGTCGAGGCCGCTGCCGCCAGCGCCGGCGAGACCATGGAGCAGATCATCGGCAGCGACTTCGAGTTCGATGAATCGAAGGTCGAGCTGGCCAGCTCCGAGGCGGCGGACAAGATGGCACAGGAAGTCGAGGATGCACCGATCGTGCGTTTTCTGCACAAGATGCTGCTCGATGCCTACAGCCAGCGCGCCTCCGACCTGCACTTCGAGCCTTATGAGCACCACTACCGGGTGCGCTTCCGGATCGATGGCGAACTGCGCGAGATCGCCTCGCCACCAGTGGCGATCCGCGACAAGCTGGCCTCGCGCATCAAGGTGATCTCCAAGCTCGACATCTCGGAAAAGCGCATCCCGCAGGACGGGCGCATGAAGCTCAAGGTCGGGCACGACAAGGTGATCGACTTCCGGGTCAGCACGCTGCCGACACTGTTCGGCGAGAAGATCGTGATCCGGATCCTGGACCCGAGCAGCGCCCAGATGGGTATCGACGCGCTCGGCTACGACCCGGATGACAAGCAAAAACTGCTCGAGGCGATCGCCCGCCCCTACGGCATGGTGCTGGTCACCGGTCCGACCGGATCGGGCAAGACCGTCTCGCTCTACACCTGCCTCAACATCCTGAACCAGCCCAGTGTCAACATCTCGACCGCCGAGGACCCCTCCGAGATCAACCTGCCCGGCGTCAACCAGGTCAACGTCAACGAGAAGGCCGGTCTGACCTTCGCCGCCGCCTTGCGCGCCTTCCTGCGCCAGGACCCGGACATCATCATGGTCGGCGAGATCCGCGACCTCGAGACCGCCGACATCGCCATCAAGGCCGCCCAGACCGGCCACCTGGTGCTGTCGACGCTGCACACCAACAACGCGCCCAGCACGCTGTCGCGCCTGCTCAACATGGGCGTGGCGCCGTTCAACATCGCGTCCAGCATCAACCTGATCACGGCACAGCGGCTGGTGCGCAGGCTGTGCCCCAGCTGCAAGACACCGCTCGACATCCCGCAGCAGGCCCTGATCGACGCCGGCTTCCAAGCCGAGGAACTCGACGGCAGCTGGCAGCCCTACCAGCCGGTAGGCTGCAAGGATTGCAACGGCGGCTACAAGGGACGGGTCGGCATCTACCAGCTGATGCCGATCAGCGAGGCGATGCAGCAGATCATCCTGACCAACGGCGGTGCGCTCGAAATCTCGCGGCAGGCCAGACGCGACGGCATGCCGACCCTGCGCGAATCCGGGCTGCGCAAGGTTAAACTGGGTATCACTTCGCTGCAGGAGGTACTGGCCAACACCAAGGACTGACTTGGCGCGGCCGCTCCGGACAGACAAGCCATCAAAAAAGAGGGGGATGTCATGGCCACAGCCGTGAGCAAGGTCAAGGAATATGTCTTCGAGTGGGAGGGCAAGGACCGCAGCGGCAAGGCCATCCGCGGCGAGACCCGCGCTGCCAGCGAGAACCTGGTCATGACCGCATTGCGCCGTCAGGGCATCGCTCCGGTCAAGGTCAGGAAGCGCCGCATGTCGAGTGGCAAGTCCATCCGCCCGAAGGACATCGCGATCTTCACGCGCCAGCTCGCGACCATGATGAAAGCCGGCGTGCCGCTGCTGCAGGCGTTCGACATCGTCGGGCGCGGCAACCCCAACCCCAACGTGAGCCGGCTGCTCAACGAGGTCCGCACCGACGTCGAGACCGGCACCTCGCTGAGCGCGGCCTTCCGCAAGCATCCGCTCTACTTCAACGCGCTCTACTGCAACCTGGTCGAGGCCGGCGAGGCCGCCGGCATCCTGGAGGACATCCTGGACCGGCTGTCGGTCTATCTCGAGAAGTCCGAGGCGCTCAAGAGCAAGGTCAAGTCGGCGCTGATGTACCCGACCGCGGTGATGGTGGTGGCCTTCGTGGTCGTGGCGGTGATCATGATCTTCGTGATCCCGGCCTTCAAGGAGGTGTTCTCGTCCTTTGGCGCCGACCTGCCCGGGCCCACGCTGTTCGTGATCGCGATGAGCGAGTTCTTCGTCGCCTGGTGGTGGCTGATCTTCGGCGGCCTGGGCGGCGGCCTCTACTTCTTCATGCAGGCCTGGCGCCGCAACGAGCAGGTGCAGCGCGCGATGGACCGGCTGCTGCTCAAGCTGCCGATCTTCGGCACGCTGGTCGAGAAATCGACCGTGGCGCGCTGGACCCGCACGCTCGCGACCATGTTCGCCGCCGGCGTGCCGCTGGTCGAGGCGCTCGACTCGGTCGGCGGCGCCTCGGGCAACTCGCTCTACGCCGACGCCACCGTCAGGATCCAGCAGGAGGTCTCGACCGGCACCAGCCTGACGCAGGCCATGACCAATACCCGGATCTTTCCATCCATGGTGCTGCAGATGTGCGCGATTGGCGAGGAGTCGGGCTCGATCGACCACATGCTGGGCAAGGCGGCCGATTTCTACGAGCAGGAGGTCGATGACATGGTCGCTGGCCTTTCCAGCCTGATGGAGCCCATCATCATCGTGCTGCTGGGCTCGATCATCGGTGGCATCGTGGTCTCGATGTACCTGCCGATCTTCAAGCTCGGGCAGGTGGTCTGACAGGGTAGAACAAGCGCCAGCGCCGGGATCAGGCGCTCATGACACGCGTGAAATGCTGGCGCTTGGCCTCCAGATCGGCGTCGCTGTCGACATAGCGCCGCGCAATGGCGCGGAACTCCTCCTGAATGGCAAGAAAGGCATCCACCATGCCGGGATCGAAATGCTGGCCACGCCCCTCGGTGATGATGGCCAGCGCCTGCTCGTGCGGCATGCCCTCCTTGTAGACGCGGCGGCTGATCAGCGCATCGTAGACATCGGCCAGCGCCATCATGCGGGCCGAGACCGGGATCGCCTCGCCCTGGAGTCCCTCGGGGTAGCCCGAACCATCCCATTTCTCCTGATGGCCGTAGGCGATCTCCTTGGCCAGATTGAGGAAGTCGACCGACATGCCGAGCTGGCGCTCGGCGGACTGGATCGCGTCGCGCCCGAGCGTGGTGTGCGTCTTCATGAGCTCGAACTCCTCGGGCGTGAGCTTGCCGGGCTTGAGCAGGATGCGGTCCGGGATGCCGACCTTGCCGATGTCATGCAGGGGCGCCGACTTGAACAGCATGGCAATGTAGCGGTCGTCGAGCAGTCCGGCAAACCTGGACTGCTCGCGCAGCTTGAGCGCCAGCGCCTTGACGTAATGCTGGGTGCGTCGGATATGGTTGCCGGTGTCGGAGTCACGCGTCTCGGCCAGCGAGGCCATGGCCATGATGGTCACGTCCTGGATCGCCATCACCTCGGCGGTGCGCTTGCCGACCTCGCGCTCCAGGAATTCGGCCTTGTCGCGCAGAAAATCGGCACTGGCCTTGAGGATCAGGTGATTGCGCACGCGCGCCATCACGATCGGCGGACTGACCGGCTTGGTGATGTAGTCGACCGCACCGAGGTCGAGCCCCATTTTTTCATCCTCGACGCCGGTCTTGGCGGTCAGGAAGATCACCGGGATATCGCGCGTGGCCGGGTCGGCCTTGAGCCGGCGACAGACCTCGTAGCCGTCCATGCCCGGCATCATGATGTCGAGCAGGATCAGATCGGGCGCAGGCCTGGCCTGCGCGATGCGCAAGGCCTTCTCGCCGTCGATCGCGGCCTTGACCTTGTAGGCGTCGCGCAGCAGCCCCGTCATCAGCGAGAGGTTGGCCGGGGTGTCATCGACCACCAGAATGGTGGGGACTTCTTGGTGCGTGGTGTCGGTATTCATGGTCATGCTCGGGAGCCACTCCTCGGTCTTGTTCGATCACAAGCCAGTCGCCATCATCGATTCACCTGCGGCGCGGCCCGCTGGATTACAGTCGAGGACCATCCGCATGGCCTGTCGGTGCCGTGGCGCGAATCCGGAACATGACCGCCTTGACTTATGCTAGAGATGTTAAACCAAAGGTGTTTCTAATTGCTTGATCTCCCGAATGGAATATGGAACTGGTGGCTGGCGGGCCTGATCGGCCTGCTGGTCGGCAGCTTCCTCAACGTGGTGATCCACCGCCTGCCACTGATGCTGGAGCGGCGCTGGGCGCGCGAATGTGCCGAACTGCACGGGCAGGAACCCGCGCCCGAAGAAGCCCTGGGCCTGGCCCGGCCGCGTTCGCGCTGCCCCTCCTGCGGCAGCCTGATCCACTGGCACCAGAACATTCCCTTGCTGAGCTACGCCCTGCTGCGCGGGCGCTGCGCCAGTTGCGGCGCGGCCATCAGCTGGCGCTACCCGCTGGTCGAGGCGCTGACCGGCATCCTGTTTGCCTGGGTGGTCGCACGCCACGGCAGCGGCATGGCGGGCCTGGCCGGCTGCGGGCTGGCGGCTGCGCTGGTCACACTGGCCTTCATCGACTGGGACACCACGCTGCTGCCGGACGACATCACGCTGCCGCTGACCTGGGCCGGACTGATCGTCGCCGCGCTGGGCTGGAGCGCGACCGGACTGGCTGACTCGCTCTGGGGCGCGGTCGCGGGCTATCTCTCGCTCTGGCTGGTCTACTGGGCCTTCAAGCTCGCCACTGGCAAGGAGGGCATGGGCTATGGCGACTTCAAGCTCTTCGCCGCGCTCGGCGCCTGGTTCGGCTGGCAGGCGCTGATCCCGATGATCCTGCTGGCCTCGCTGAGCGGCGCGGTGGTCGGCATCGCGCTCAAGCTCGACGGCGGGCTGCGCGAGGGCGGCTACCTCCCGTTCGGCCCCTTCCTGGCGCTGGGCGGACTCTGGGCGCTGCTGTTCGACCCCGATCATTTCCTGCACTGGATCGGACTCTGATGGAAAAGCATTGTGTACGGCTGGGCCTGACCGGCGGCATCGGCAGCGGCAAGAGCACGGTCGCGGCCATGCTGGCCGGACTCGGCGCGGTGCTGATTGATGCCGACGCCATCTCGCGCGCCAGCACCGCCGCCGGCGGGATCGCGGTCGAGGCGATACGCGCCGCCTTCGGCGACGAGTTCGTCACCGCCGATCAGGCCATGGATCGCGACCGCATGCGCGCGCGGGTGTTTTCCGACCCGGCAGCCAAGACCCGGCTCGAAGGCATCGTGCACCCGATCGTGCGGGCCGAGATCGACCGCCAGATGGCAGCCGTGACGCGGGGTGTCGCGCTGCTGGACCTGCCGCTGCTGGCCGAGTCGCCCTTCTGGCGCGAGCGCTGCGACCTGGTCTGGGTCGTGGACTGCGACCCCGAAACCCAGATCCGGCGCGTGATGCAGCGCAATGGCTGGCCGCGCGCCCAGGTCGAGCAGGTCCTGGCGGCCCAGGCCAGCCGGGCGCAGCGGCTCGAAATCGCCGACGGCGTGATCGCCAACGACGGGGTGACACTGGCCGAGCTCAGGACCCAGGTCGGCCAGCGCTGGGACGAGCTGCGCCATCGATTCGGGCTATGATGGTCTGTTCAGCCCGAACACCGACGCGCGCCCCGTGATTCTCTACGAGTACCCCTTCAACGAACGAACCCGCACCTACCTGCGCCTGGAACAGCTGCTGCGCCGGCTCGCCTTGCTGGTTGCGCGCACTCATTCGGTCGACCACCATTATGCTATCCAGACCCTGTTCGAGCTGATGGAGGTGGCTTCGCGCTCGGACCTCAAGGCCGAGCTCATGAAGGACATCGAACGCCACAAGCAATTGCTCAACGGCTACCGCGACAACCCGGCGATCTCGGAACAGGCGCTGGACCGGTTCATCGCCCAGCTCGATGCCTGCTTCGCGGCGCTCGACGCCGACACCGGCCGGGTCGGGCGTGGCCTGCAGGCCAACGACTGGCTGATGGGCATCCGCAACCGCATGGGCATCCCGGGCGGCACCTGCGAGTTCGACCTGCCCGCCTACCACGAGTGGCTGCACCGTCCGACCGAGGCGCGCCAGCATGACCTGGCCCAATGGTCGGGTGAGTTCGCCGGACTGAGCGACGCGCTGACCAGGCTGTTGAAGCTGCTGCGCGACAGCGGGATATCGCAGAAGGTGATGGCCATGGGTGGACAGTACCAGCAGAGCCTGCCAGCGGGAAGAGGATTCCAGCTGCTGCGCCTGCGACTGGCGCCCAAACCGGGATTGGTACCGGAAATCAGCGGCAACCGCCTGCTGTTCTCGGTGCGGCTGATGCAACGCGATGACGACGGTCGCCTGCAACCCTGCGCGGCCGACCACCCCATCGAAGTGAGCCTCTGTGCCTGAAGGGAGCAACCATGAGCCAGCCAGACCGCCGCCAGCTACCCGCCAGTTTTGAAGCCCGGACCGTCAAGTGCCCGGCCTGCGGCGGCCCGAGCCGCTATGCGCCCGACAATCCGTATCGCCCGTTCTGCTGCGAGCGCTGCAAGCAACTGGATCTGGGCGCCTGGGCCAGCGAGGAGTTCCGCGTCCCGAGCGCGCCACCGCTGGAGCCCGCGCCGCCCGAGGACAGCTGGCGCTCCTGATCACGACTGAGCGGCGGCCTGATCGGCCTCCTGCTGCAGCCATTCCAGCACCGGCACGGTGCCGGGCAGCACCGGTTCGACCTGCACCGGCAGGGTCTGCCAGGCAAATTCCTGACCCTCGTGCATGTGCAGCTCGCCACTCCAGTCGCGGACCTTGCAGAAGTTCAACCGCACCAGCGCATGCGGATAATCGACCAGCTTCTCGTGCCAGGGCTGGGCCTGGCCGATGGTGACGCCGATTTCCTCCTGCAGCTCGCGCCGCAGCGCCTGCGCCACGGTTTCGCCGGCTTCGAGCTTGCCACCCGGAAACTCCCAGTAACCCGCATAGACCTTGCCGGGCGGACGCGTCGTCAGCAGGAAGCGGCCCTGGGCGTCGATCAGCACGCCGACCGCGACCTCGGTGACGGGACGATCCGCCCCGC
Organism: Chitinophaga pinensis; assembly: GCA_943326015.2. Lineage (GTDB taxonomy): Bacteria > Pseudomonadota > Gammaproteobacteria > Burkholderiales > Burkholderiaceae_C > Malikia. Next base: position 47,068 of record CALPRQ020000001.1, read on the forward strand.
CCTCGCGCGGCCGGTCGCCGTCGGCCACCAGCAACCCGCTCACGCTGCGGCTCCAGTTGCGCCGGCTTCGGCGCGGTCGCCCGCGTAGTGGCGCGCGAACTGGTAGGCCACCCGACCGCTGCGCGAGCCGCGCTCGAGCGCCCAGACCAGCGCCTGCGGCCGTGCGGCATCGAACTCGGATTGCGGCACGCCGTAGGAGGACAGCCATTGCCAGACCACGCTCAGGTACTCGTCCTGGCTGAAGGGGTAGAAGCTGACCCAGAGCCCGAAGCGCTCGGACAGCGAGATCTTCTCCTCGACCGCCTCGCCCGGGTGCAGCTCGCCGTCCTCGCCGTGGCGAGCGCCCAGGTTGTCCTTCATGGTCTCGGGCAGCAGGTGGCGCCGGTTGCTGGTCGCGTAGATCAGCAGGTTGTCGCTCGCGGCCGAGACACTGCCGTCCAGGATCGACTTGAGCGCCTTGTAGCCGGGCTCGCCGCTCTCGAAGCTGAGATCGTCGGCGAAGACGACGAACTTCTCGGGCCGCTCCGCCACCAGATCGACGATGTCGGGCAGGTCGATCAGGTCGTCCTTGTCGATCTCGATCAGGCGCAGACCCTGCGGCGCGTAGGCGTTCAGGCAGGCCTTGATCAGCGAACTCTTGCCCGTGCCGCGCGCGCCGGTCAGCAGCACGTTGTTGGCCGGCAGGCCGCGCACGAAATGCTCGGTGTTGCGCTCGATCTTCTCCTTCTGGGGCTCGATCTCCTGCAGGTCGGCCAGCGCGATGGTCGCGACATGGCGCACCGGTTCCAGCCGGCCATGGCCGCCGCGCTTGCGGTAGCGGAAGGCCACCGAGGCCTGCCAGTCCGGCTCGGTCAGCGGCTGCGGCAGCACCGCCTCGATGCGCTCGATCAGGGATTCGGCCCGCTGCAGCAGGCGCTCGAAGGCTTCGTTCATGGGCTCAGCTGCGGTAGTCGGCGTTGATGGTCACGTAGTCATGGCTGAAGTCGCAGGTCCAGACGGTGTCGGACACATCGCCACGGCCCAGGCCGACGCGGATCGTGATCTCGCTCTGCGCCATCACGCGCGCGCCATCCTCCTCGCGGTACTCGGCGCGGCGGCCGCCCTGGCTGACCACATGCACATCGTCGAGGTGCAGCTCGATCAGGCCCTGGTCGAGGTCATTGATGCCGGCATAGCCCACTGCCGCCAGGATGCGGCCCAGGTTCGGGTCGCTGGCGAAGAAGGCGGTCTTGACCAGCGGCGAATGCGCGATCGCGTAAGCGACCTTCAGGCATTCCTCGGTGGTCTGGCCGCCTTCGACGCGCACCGCGATGAACTTGGTCGCGCCCTCGCCGTCGCGCACGATCGCGTGTGCCAGCGTGCGCGCCACCTCGGTCATGGCGGCGACCAGGGCCTGGCCGTCGACACTGGCGAGGTCGGTGATGGCCGGGTTGCCGGCCTGGCCGGTGGCGATCACGACGAAGCTGTCGTTGGTCGAGGTGTCGCCGTCGACCGTGACGCGGTTGAACGAGGCGTCGGCCAGCTGCTTGGCCAGCGCCGGCAGCAGCTCGGGCGCAACAGCAGCATCGGTGGCCAGGAAGCCCAGCATGGTCGCCATGTTCGGGCGGATCATGCCGGCGCCCTTGGAGATGCCGGTCACGCTCACGGTCTTGCCGCCGACCTGGGCCTGGCGGCTGGCGGCCTTGGGCACGGTATCGGTGGTCATGATGCCCTCGGCGGCCTTGAGCCAGTGATCAGCCTGGGCGTCAGCCAGCGCGGCCGGCAGTCCGGCGACGATGCGATCGACCGGCAGCGGCTCCATGATGACGCCGGTCGAGAACGGCAGGATCTGCTCGGGCGAAACGCTGAGCTCGCGCGCCAGCGCGATGCAGGTGGCGCGCGCATCGACCAGGCCAGGTGCACCGGTGCCGGCATTGGCGTTGCCGGTGTTGATCACCAGCGCACGCACGCCGTGACCGGCGGCCAGGTGCTCGCGGCAGACCTGCACCGGCGCGGCACAGTAGCGATTCTGCGTGAAGACGCCCGCGACCGCCGTGCCCGCGTCGAGCAGGAAGACGGTCAGGTCCTTGCGGTTGGCCTTGCGCACGCCGGCTTCGGCGACGCCGATCTTGACGCCCGCGACGGGCAGGAGGCTAGCGGCCTCGGGTGCGGTCCAGTTGACTGCCATGCTTGACTCCAATGTGGGGGATGAACGGGCACCCACGGGCCGGACAAGCGGGCGCATGGGCAAATCCTGCGATTCTAGGGTCTGCGTGTGAAAGCAGCCGGCGCGCAGACCGGTTGATAATCCAGAGGTGCTGGCACAGCGCCAGCCCGACCCGGCATACAGGAGCAAGACATGGCCAAGCTGACCGTCAGCAGCGACGGAGTGGTGATCAAGGAAATCGAGCTGAGCAAGGCGCGCACGACGCTGGGCCGGCGTCCGTACAACGACATCGTGATCGACAACCTGGCCGTCAGCGGCGAGCACGCGGTGCTGCTGCTGCTGCACGAGGGGCAGGTCACGATCGAGGACCTCAACAGCACCAACGGCACCTACGTCAACGGGCGGGCGGCCCGTTCCGAGCCGCTCGTCGACGGCGACCTGATCGAGATCGGCCGCTACAAGATCCGCTTCGAGCAGGGCCAACCCGCTGCGCTGGCAAACGCCGTGGCGGCACCGGCAACGCCTGCTGTGACTGCACCGCCACTGGCCGCCATGACACAGGCACCCAACGCGCGCGTGCGGGTGCTCGAAGGTCCGGCCGCCGGGCGCGAAGCGCAACTGGTCAAGGAAGTCACGACGCTGGGCAAGCCCGGCATCGCGGTGGTGTCGATCACGCGCCGCGCCGACGGCTACGCCATTGCCTGCGTCGGCGGCCAGGTCCTGCCCCGGGTCAACGGCCGCGAGGTCGACACCGAGCTGCTGCTGCACGACCAGGACCTGATCGAGCTGGCCGAGACCCGGATGCAGTTCCTGCTGGGCTGAGGCCGGACCAGGCGGACCGGCCCGTCAGCCTGCCGCAGTCAACGTGCAGCGTTCAGCAGATCACGGGTGCGCAGCGCCTCGGCGCGCGCGGCCTGCGCGAAATCCTCGCCGGCGCTGGCATACAGCACCGCGCGCGAGGAGTTGACGATCACGGCACCGGTGGTCACGCCGCCCTCGGCGCGCCAGCCCGCCTGTACCGTGGCCTTGGCGTCGCCGCCCTGGGCACCGACACCGGGAATCAGCAGTGGCAAGGTCGGCGCGAGCTCGCGCACGCGACGGATCTCTTCCGGGTAGGTCGCGCCGACCACCAGGCCCAGCTGACCGTTGAGGTTCCATGGGCCCTGCGCCAGACTGGCGAGATGCTCGAACAGGCGCGGCTGGCCTTCGACGTCGGCCAGGCGCTGGAACTGGAAGTCATCACCGCCCGGATTCGAGGTGCGGCAAAGTAGGAACACCCCCTTGCCGGGATAGCGCAGATAGGGCTGGACGGTGTCGAAGCCCATGAAGGGCGACAGCGTGACGGCGTCGGCACCGTAGCGCTCGAAAGCCTCCTTGGCGTACTGCTCGGCGGTGCTGCCGATATCGCCGCGCTTGGCGTCCAGGATGATCGGCACCTGCGGCGCGCGCACGCGCATGTGCGCCATCAGTCGTTCGAGCTGTTCCTCGGCACGGTGCGCCGCGAAGTAGGCAATCTGCGGCTTGAACGCGACCACCAGGTCGGCGGTCGCATCCACTATGGCGGCGCAGAAGTCGTAGATCTTGCTGGAATTGTTGCGCCAGTGATGGGGAAATTTAGCGGGTTCGGGGTCCAGTCCCACGCAGAGCATGGACTGGTTCTGGCGCTCGGCCGCGCTCAGCATGTCGATGAAGTTCATGGTCCCGATTGTAGAGACGCCCATCATGGGCTGGAAGCGACCGCCACGCAGACAGCAGGCGCTAAACTGCTGGATCCACCCATCTCCGCCCTGCCCGCTTCCATGTGCCAACTGCTCGGACTCAACTGCGCCACCCCGACCGACGCCACCTTCAGCTTCACCGGCTTTTGCCAGCGCGGCGGCGCCACCGATCAGCATGCCGACGGCTGGGGCATCGCCTTCTTCGAGGGCAAGGGCCTGCGCCTGTTCGTCGACCACCACAGCGCGGCAGCGTCGCCGATGGCGGACTTCCTGCGCCATTACCCGCTCAAGAGCACCAACATCATCGCGCATGTGCGCAAGGCCACGGTCGGCCAGATCTGCCTGGAAAACGCCCACCCCTTCACGCGCGAGCTGTGGGGCCGGCACTGGGTGTTCGCGCACAACGGCGATCTGAAAAACTACCAGCCGCGCCTGCACAGCCATTTCCAGCCGGTCGGCAGCACCGACAGCGAGCGCGCCTTCTGCTGGATCATGCAGGAGCTGTCCAAGTCGCACGCCGGCGTGCCCAGTATCGACGAGCTCACGCTGACGCTGCAGGAACTGGTGCCGCAAATCAGGCGCTTCGGCAGCTTCAACTTCCTGCTCTCGAACGGCGAAGCGCTGTGGGCGCATTGCAGCACCCGGCTGCATTACCTGGTGCGCCAGCACCCCTTCCACCAGGCCACGCTGATGGACCAGGACTGGACGGTGGATTTCGCCCAGCTCAACCAGCCGGGTGACCGTGCCGCCGTCATCGTGACCCAGCCGCTGACCAAGGACGAGGACTGGATCGCCTTCGAGCCCGACGAGCTCAAGGTGTTCGTCGACGGCCTGCCACGCTGAAGGCCCTCCATCGGTGCCGTCCCGAGGTGACAGGTACGGGAACAAACAGAAAGGAATGCGACTCAGGACGGCTCCTGATGTGCCAGCCTTCTTCTGGCCCAGGCCTTGCGCGACTCCTCCAGCAACAGCAGCAGCAGCGCGAACGGCAGGATGCAGAGCCAGACCGAGGCCGGCGGTGCTGCGGTGGCGAACATCCAATGGCCCAGCGGCGTGTAGGCCATCAACCCCAGCAGCACGAGCTCGAGCGCCACGCCGGCCAAGATCCAGCGGTTGCCGCCGACTCCGGTCGAGGCACAGGACCGGATCGAGCTGCGGCACAGGAACACGTTGACGATCTGCAGCGAGATGATCGCGCACAACGTGGCGGTGGTCGCCTGCAGGTAGAGCGGCGCATCGGATGCGGGCATCTGGCCCCAGCTCCAGCCCCCCTGGTACAGCACATACAGGAAGGCCGACATCGCGGCGGTGGCCTCGATCAGGCCGAGGAACAGGTAAGCGCGCAGCGCCAGGCCGAGGTCGAGCAGGCGCTGGCCAGGGCGCCGCGGCGGCAGGCGCATCAGCTGCGACGCTGGCCGCTCGGCCCCCAGCCCGAGCGCGGTGAGCGAGTCGGTGCCCATGTCGATGGCCAGCGCCTGGATCGGTGTCAGCGCCACCGGCAGGCCGAACAGCGCGAACGCCAGGAAGGGCACCAGCTCGGCGACATTGTGGACCAGCACATAGGTCAGGAAACGCCGGATGTTGCCAAACAGCGCTCGCCCCTCCTCCACCGCATTGACGATGCTGGCGAAATTGTCATCCAGCAGCACCATGTCGGCGGCTTCGCGGGCGACATCGGTGCCGGAGCGCCCCATGGCGATGCCGATGTGCGCCGCCTTCAGTGCGGGAGCGTCGTTGACGCCGTCGCCGGTGACCGCCACCACCTGCTGCTTGTCCCGCAGCGCGTTGACTATGCGCAGCTTCTGGTCTGCCGCCAGCCGGGCAAAAACGACTTCAGGCGTGTCCAGTGCCAGCTGCAGCTGCGTCGCCGACAGGCACTGCAGTGCCGCGCCCGTGATGACGACCGGATCGTGCGACTGCGCCAAGCCGATCGCCCGAGCGACAGCGACTGCCGTCCGGGGGTGATCGCCGGTAACCATGATGACACGGATGCCGGCCGCGCGGCATCGGCGGATGGCGTCAGGCACCTCGGGCCGGAGCGGATCCTCCAAGGCCACCAGACCCAGGAACTCGAGCTCCTGCTCGGGAATCGGACCCGTGCCGGAACTGCCGGAACTGCCGGAACTGCCGGAACTGCCGGAACTGCCGGCACGCCGGCAGGCAAAGGCCAGCACCCGCAGCCCCAGAGCGGCCAAGCGCTCCTGCTCGGCGGCGATGGCATGGCGCTGTGACGGCTCCAGCGCGCGCACGGCATCCCCGTCGGCGACGCTGGTGCACAAGGGCAGCACTGTTTCGGGCGCGCCCTTGCAGAACAGGATGCTGCCGTCCCGGGTCTCGAGCTGTACCGACTGGCGCATCCGGTCACTGTCGAAGGGGTATTCCGCGACACGCCGCTCCTGGCGGGACATGCCAATCAACCGACGCGCCATCTCGACCAGCGCGAGCTCCATCGGGTCACCCTGCAGCATCACGCTATTGCCGGACACGGACTCGACCAGGCTGTGGCAAGCGCCGGCGGCCTCGATCAGCAGCTGGCCGCGCCGCACCAGCGCGCGCTCCCGCTCCAGCTCGGCCAGCGCGTGGAACTCCAAGCCGATCATCACGCTGTGCACCTGCATCCGGTTCTCGGTCAGGGTGCCGGTCTTGTCGGTGCAGATCACCGTCGCGCAGCCCAGCGTCTCGACCGCCGGCAGATGCCGGATCAGCACCTGACGCCGGGCCATGCGCTGCGCCGCCAGCACCAGGGCCAGCGTCAGCGTCGGCAGCAAGCCCTCGGGCACCATCGAAACGATGATGCCGATCGAGAACATCAGGTCGCGCCAGAACGGAATGCCCAGCAGGCGGCCGACCAGCAGGAAACCGCCCCCGATCACGATCGCAATCATGGCGATGCGCCGGCTCAGATATGCCAGTTCGATCCGCAGCGGCGAAGCCGCGTCGCCCGCAGTCTGGGCCAGATGCGCGATCTTGCCGAACTCGGTCCGGGTGCCGGTCGCGAACACCAGGGCCCTTGCCCGGCCGGCGGCGACCGAAGTTCCAGCCAGCAGGATGTTGCGGCTGTTGATCCACAGCTCCTCCTGCGACACCTGGGCATCGCGGGCCCTGGGGGTGGACTCGCCGGTGATCGTCGCGGTGTTGACCCGCAGTCCATACGCCTCGACCAGGCGACAGTCGGCCGGCACGCTCTGCCCGGCCTCGATCAGCACCATGTCGCCCGGCACCAGCTGCTCGGCCGCAAGCGTGGCGACCTGTCCGTCGCGCAGCACCTGCACCTGCTGCGGCAGCAGTTTCCTGAGCGAATCGAGCGACTGCGCGACCCGGTATTCCTGCCAGAAGGAGAAGCTGCCGCTGACCAGGATCACCACCACGATGGAAATCCCGACCTTGAGCATGCCTTGTCCCGGATCGCGCCACTCGGCCACGAAGGCCAGGGCGGCCGCCACCCACAGGATCAGCGAAAAGAAGTGGAAGTATTCCCGCGCCAGCCGGGCCAGCAGGGAATCCGGCTCGACCGGACGCACCAGGTTGGGGCCGTACTCGGTCTGACGGCGCAAGGCCTCGGTCGAGCTCAAACCATCGAGCCGACCATGGACGCTGACCAGCGCTTCGGCGACAGACATATGGTGGATCTTCATGATGCCGCGACAGCCTCAGGCATATGGACTTCAAGCCGGGGACAAGACCGACCGGCGCATGGCGGGCACCTGGGATGGTGCTATGCAACAGTTTAGCCAGATCGGCCTGCAACACCAGCACCGCACGAAGTGCTTGTGCAAACGCCGGACAAACCTTATCGTCTGGCCTGCAGGGCGCCTGCGTGGTTGGCGCAGCGCAGCGGATCGATTCAATTGCAGGAAGGAAGACCATGACACTACCCCTGTCCGGCCGGCATTGGCGAGGCATGCTGGCGGGCGCCTGTCTACTGGCCGCAGGTGCCGCGGCCCAGGCCCAGTCCTATGTGAACGTCACCGTCGGTGGCGCCTTCGCTCCTGGCGTCTACGGCGAGATCGCCATCGGCAACAACCCGCCACCGCCCGTCATCAACGCGGCTCCTGCCGTTGTCGCCCAACCCGTCTACGGCTCACCCGTGCTCTACCTCTACCTGCCCGAGACCGAGTACCGCGAATGGCCTCGCCATTGCCACCGCTACAACGCCTGCGGCAGGCCGGTGTACTTCATCCGGGTCGACGGGCGCGATCGCTGGTGGGAGCGGCACAACCGGCACCTGCGAGGCGAGGACTATTACCACCGGCCGCCCGGGCATTTCCGCGCGAGGGAGGAGCGCGGCGAATGGAGGCGCCACGAAGGGCACGGTGATCGAGGAGGTCCGCACGGGCCCCATGATTGATCCCGCTGTACGCATGAAACAGCTCGCCGCCGCGATCGTGGCGACCTTGATCGCGACAGGCCTGGCCTGCGCCAACGAAGGGGGAATGGCCAATGCACCACCCCCCCGGCCGCGAGAGGCTGCCGACGGCTTGCTATTCGACTGTCCCGAGCCGCAGCGGTCCGCGCTGCCGATCGCGATGGCCGCCTACCTGCGCGAGCTCGGGATCGACCGCAGCCTCGTGGTGCAGACGCAATACCCCGACGGCGCCTTGTCCTTCAGGCTCGACACAGCGCCGTCGGACACCGATACCTTGACCCTGGCCCAGCGCCTGCATCTCCAGGATGAAAGGGTCGGCCTGCCCGGATCGAGACGAGGGACAAGGCTCGTGCGCACCGTCTCAAGGCAGGAAATCCTGCTCGCCCTGATGCAGCACGGCAGGCAAACGCGCCTATCGGGGGCCGCCTGCGACTTAGTCGCCTTGCGCGAACATGTGGCCTTGCGCCAGAACGTCGTCTCGTGGGTCGAGGAATTGGACTGGACCTGGCCCGAAGGGCAGCGGGCCCGATGGAATCCGAGCCATTGGACCCAGGGCATGCCAACGCAGCCGGATCGCCTCGACGAGGCCTTGCTCGACGCCTTCGTGCACCAGAACCGATATGCCATCGGCTGCTATACCGCCGCCAAGCTCAGCTACGCCCACGGAATCCTGGACTTCTATCGACGGATCCGCAAGGAACCGGCGAAGGCCGGGCTGATCCGGGATCGTCTCTGGCGCGACGGCAATCCGCTGGCGGAGATCGAGCCGGCGGCAGCCTGGGACTTCGAACCCGAGTTCGAACCCGCCAACCGGGAGCAACCCGGCAAGTTGCTCGGAATCGAACGCGGGGTGGCGCCCCGAAATTTCGTGCCGGGCGACTGGGCCTATCTGCTCAACACCGATCCGGTCAGCAGCCGCAAGACCGGATACGAAGGCTCGAACGCGATCTACCTCGGACGCGGCAGGTTCGCCGATTTCTACGATGACCACAAGCACGGCTACAGCTACCGGGAAAAGCTCGACGAGGTCTACCAGTGGCGGCACGGCGTCTTCAGTCGCTCCCGCGACGCGGCCCTGATCAAGCCCCTGGCCGCAGCGGACTACGAGCGACTGAGCGCAACGCCCGAGCAGGGTGGCCTGCTGCTCGACATCCGCCTGACACCCTTGCTGTTCGGCTTGCAGCCACAGCCTGCCCAATGGTAGCGGCCGCGGCACGGCCCGCCGGGCGCAGCCTCGCCTCTCAGGCCAGCGCCGCTTCCAGCGCGTCGAGGTAAAGCGCCGCGACGTCGCAACCGGTCTGATCGAAGATTTCCTGGAAACAGGTCGGGCTGGTGACATTGATCTCGGTCAGGTGCTCGCCGATGATGTCCAGCCCCACCAGCAGCAGGCCGCGTGCCAGCAGGATGGGGCCGAGCGCCTCGGCGATCTCACGGTCGCGCACCGACAGCGGCTGCGCCACGCCCTTGCCGCCGGCGGCCAGATTGCCGCGGATCTCGCTGCCCTGCGGGATGCGTGCCAGGCTGTAGGGCACCGGCTGGCCGCCGATCAGCAACACCCGTTTGTCGCCCTGGGCGATCGACGGCAGGAACTTCTGCACCATCAGGCTCTGGGCACCGTGACGGTTCAAGGTCTCGGTGATGCTGCCCAGGTTCAGGCCGTCCGGGCCGACGCGGAAGATGCCCATGCCGCCCATGCCGTCGAGCGGTTTCAGGATGATGTCGCCATGCTCTTCGTGGAAGCGGCGCACGTCGGCGGCATCGCGCGTGACCAGGGTCGGCGCGATCAGCTCCGGAAACTCCATGATGGCGAGCTTTTCCGGGTGGTTACGCAGCGCGGCCGGGTCGTTGAACACGCGCGCGCCCTCGCGCTGCGCCTGGCCCAGCAGATGGGTGGCGTAGAAATACTCGCTGTCGAAGGGCGGGTCCTTGCGCATCAGCACGGCATCGACCTCGGCCAGCACCTGGGGCCGGTCGTCGGGCGCCTGCTGGGCCGCGACGAACCAGTCGTCGGCGTCGCCGGTCAGCGTGATGTGGCGCACATAGGCGGTCACGCGGCCACCGCGCTGCCACATCAGGTCCTTGGGCTCGCAGGCCAGCAGCTGGTGGCCGCGCCGCTGCGCCTCGCGCATCATGGCGAAGCTGCTGTCCTTGTAGGTCTTGAACGATTCGAGCGGGTCGGCAATGAAAAGTATTTTCATGAGATTTGCGGGGCAGACCGGCGCCTGGCGACGCTCCGTCCCCAACATGATTTGGTTTAGATTTCGATCTTGGAACCCAGCTCGACCACCGCGTTGTTGGGCAGGTTGAGGAACTGCGCCGCCGCGCTGGCGTTGTGGTGCATGGAGGCAAACAGCTTCTCGCGCCACTGCACCATGCCGCCACCGGTAGTGGGGATCACGATGTCGCGCGACAGGAAGTAGCTGGTCGTCATCGGGTCGAGCGCAACGCCACGGCCCTTGAGCTGCTCCAGCGCCTTGGGCAGGTCGGGGTCGTTCTTGAAGCCGTAGTTGACGCTGAGCTGCCAGCAGTCGTGGCCCAGCGGCTCGATCTCGAGGCGCTTGTCCAGACCGATCCAGGGCACCGGATGGTTGCGCACGGTCACGAACAGGTTGTGCTCGTGCAGCACCTTGTTGTGCTTGAGGTTGTGCAGCAGCGCATTGGGCACGATGCCGGGCTGCGCGGTCAGGAACACCGCCGTGCCCTGCACGCGCGCCGGCGGGCTGATGAACACCGCATCCAGGAAGCCGGACAGGGCCAGCGCGTCGATCTTGAGCGACTCGTTGAGCAGACGCCGGCCGTCGTGCCAGGTCGTCATCAACAGGAAGATCGCCGCGCCGATCAGCAGCGGGAACCAGCCACCGTCAGCGAGCTTGAGCAGGTTGGAACTGAAGAAGGCCAGATCGATCACAAAGAAGAAGCCGGTGGCGCCGACGCACAGCAGCCAGTTGTAGCCCCAGCCGTAGCGGATCACGAAGAAGGTCAGCACGGTCGTGATCAGCATGTCGAGCGTGACCGCGATGCCGTAGGCGGCCGCCAGGTTGCTCGATGACTTGAACAGCGCGACCGCCAGCACGATGGCGACGAACAAGCCCCAGTTGACGAAGGGGATGTAGATCTGGCCGGTGTCCTTGATGCTGGTGTGCAACACCTGCAGCCGCGGCAGGAAGCCGAGCTGGATCACCTGCTTGGTCACGCTGAAGGCGCCCGAGATCAGCGCCTGCGAGGCGATCACGGTGGCAGCGGTCGCCATCACGACGGTCGGAACCAGCGCCCAGTCAGGTGCCAGGTTGAAGAAGGGGTTCTGGACCGCTTCCGGGTCCGCCAGCAGCAAGGCGCCCTGGCCAAAGTAGTTCAGGATCAGGCAGGGCATGACGACGCTGAACCAGGCAATGCGGATCGGCTTCTTGCCGAAATGGCCCATGTCGGCGTAGAGCGCCTCGCCGCCAGTCACGCACAGCACCACCGCGCCCAGGATGATGAAGGTGATGCCGGGATGATTCCAGATGAAGCGCAGCGCGTGGTGCGGACTGAGCGCGCCGAGGATCTCGGGGTGGTTCGCGATATGCGGCAGCGCCAGCACCGCGATACCGATGAACCACAACAGCGTGATCGGACCGAAGAACTTGCCGATGCCGGCCGTGCCGTGCTTCTGCACCGCGAACAGGCCGAACAGGATCACCAGCGTGAGCGGGATCACGGCCTTCTTGAAGGTCGGCGACACCACCTCCAGACCCTCGACCGCCGACAGCACCGAGATCGCCGGCGTGATCACGCCGTCGCCATAGAACAGGCAGGTACCGAAGACGCCGATCAGCAGCATCCAGCGCCTCAATTCGGGCTTGTGCTTGATCGATTCCGACGCCAGCGCCAGCATGGCGACCAGGCCGCCCTCGCCATTGTTGTCGGCGCGCAGCACCAGCGTCACGTACTTGAGCGAGACGATGATGGTCAGCGTCCAGACGAAGATCGACAGCACGCCGTAGATGTTGTCGGGCGTGAACTCGACATGGCCGGTATGGAACACTTCCTTGACCGCGTACAGCACGCTGGTGCCGATGTCGCCGTAGACGACGCCGATTGCGCCCAGAGTGAGCGCACCGAGTGAGGATTTGGAATCAGACACTGGATATGTGAGCGGCACCTGACCGCCCGATGGGTTTAGCTGCCGCTATTGTGCGCCCTAACTGTTACCGGGCGTAACCGACAGGACTGACTCCGCTTCAGTCGTAGACCTCGGCGTTGGGGTCGGTCGCTTCCAGCTCGTAGCTCGCCGCCAGCATGGCCAGGCGACCGATCACGCCGTACATGTAGAAGCGATTGGGCACGCTGGCGCCGGGCTTGTAGCCGGGCTGCGGCTGCTGCGCGCCCTTCTCGAAGGCCAGCGGCACGAAGCTGGCGCCCGGTGCATTGAGGTTCTCGTCGACGCCGCGGTCGGCGTGCACCCGGTAGAAGCCGCCCACCACATAGCGGTCCAGCATGTAGACCACCGGCTCGGCGACCGCGTCGTTGACGCGCTCGTTGGTCAGCACGCCCTCCTGGATGATCACGTCGTTGACGACCTGGCCGTCCTTGATGACGTTCATCTTGTTCTTGGTGCGGCGGTTCAGGCTTTCGAGCTCCTTGGCGTCGCGCACCGTCATGATGCCCATGCCGTAGGTGCCGTTGTCGGCCTTGACCACCACGAAGGGCTTCTCGTTGATGCCGTACTCCTTGTACTTGCGCCGGATCTTGCCCAGCAGCGCATCGACATTGGTCTGCAGGCATTCCATGCCGGTGCCCTCGGCGAAGTTGACCTCGCCACAGCTGTTGAACAGCGGGTTGATCAGCCAGGGGTCCATGCCCAGCAGCTTGCCGAAGCGCTTGGCGACCTCCTCGTAGGCCTTGAAATGCTGACTCTTCTTGCGCACATGCCAGCCCGCGTGCAACGGTGGCAGCAGGAACTGTTCGTGCAGGTCCTCCAGGATGCCGGGCACGCCCGCGCTCAGGTCGTTGTTGAGCAGGATGGTGCAGGGGTCGAAGTCCTTCAGGCCGATGCGCCGGTTGTGGCGGATCAGCGGCTCGAGCGTGACCTGCTCGCCGTTGGGCAGGTCGAAGGTGGTGGACTCCTTGATCTCGGGGTTCATCGAGCCCAGGCGCACGTTGAGGCCGGCCTGGTAGAAGATCTTCTGCAACTGCGCCACGTTCATCAGGTAGAACATGTTGCGCGTGTGGTTCTCGGGCACCAGCAGCAGGTTCTTGGCCTCGGGGCAGATCTTCTCGATCGCGGCCATCGCGGCCTGCACCGCCAGCGGCAGCATCTCGGGCGTGAGGTTGTTCCAGCCGCCGGGGTAGAGGTTGGTGTCGACCGGCGCGAGCTTGAAGCCGGCGTTGCGGATATCGACCGAGCTGTAGAACGGCGGCGTGTGCTCCATCCACTCCAGGCGGAACCAGCGCTCGATCACCGGCGTGGATTCCAGGATGCGCTGTTCGAGTTCGTTGATCGGGCCGGTGAGTGCGGTGACGAGATGGGGAACCATGGTGAGGCCCTTTTTTGAGTATTGGATTGCGCCTGGTCAGGCACCGTTATGAGGCGACATTCTAGAGACTGGGGGCGACACAGGCTATTGCAAGGAAGACGATCGCAGACTGGGGCACGCCTGTCCCCGAAAATACCCCACCCCCCATATACTCGCAAGCTGCCCCATGACCCGCCCACCTGCTACCTTGAACCCTGCATGAACTCCAACCTCTGGCTGCTGGCCGCCGCGCAAGGCCTGTTCCTGACCAACAACGTGGTCTTCATCGCGATCAACGGCCTGATCGGCCTGAGCCTGGCGCCGCTGGGCTGGATGGCCACGCTGCCGGTCATGGGCTATGTGGTCGGCGGCGCGCTATCGACCGGGCTGGTCGCGCGCAGCCAGCGGCGCTGGGGGCGCAAGGTCTCGTTTCAGCTCGGTTTACTAGTGGCGTTGCTGTCGGCGCTGGCCTGTGCCGCTGCACTGCAGCTGGGCAGTTTCTGGCTGCTGGTGACGGCCACGCTGGTGGCGGGCTACTACAGCGCCAACGGCCAGCTCTACCGCTTCGCCGCCGGCGAGCTGGCCGCACCGGTCTTCCGCGAGAAGGCGGTCTCGCTGGTGCTGGCCGGTGGACTGATCGGTGCCGTCGCCGGACCCAATCTGGCCACGCAGATGCGCGACTCGCTGGGACAGCCCTTCCTGGGCGCCTACCTCGCGCTGGCGCTGGTCGCGCTGCTGGGCATGGCCGTGATCGGACTGATCCGCTTTCCCGTAGAACCGGCCAGCAAGGCCGGCGCCGGCAGCGGCCGCACGCTGCGCGAGATCGCACGCCAGCCGGAGTTCATCGTCGCGGCCGCCTGCTCGGCGCTCGGCTATGGCGTCATGAACCTGCTGATGGCCGCCACGCCGCTGGCGATGCAGGTCTGCCGCATGCCGTTCTCGGACACGGCGCTGGTGCTGGAATGGCATGTGATCGGCATGTTCGCGCCCGGCTTCTTCACCGGCCACCTGATCAAGCGCCTGGGCGTGCTGCCCGTGATGGGCGCCGGCGTGCTGCTCAACGCGGCCTGCATCGCGATCGCGCTGTCGGGCCAGGACCTGCACCAGTTCCTGATCGCGCTGTTCCTGCTCGGCATGGGCTGGAACTTCCTGTTCACCGGCAGCACCACGCTGGCGATGCAGGCCTACCGCCCCGAAGAAAAGGACAAGGCACAGGCGGCGATCAACTTCTGCGTCTTCGCCACCATGGCGCTGACCTCGTTCGCCTCGGGCGCGCTGGTCACGACCCAGGGCTGGGTGCTGTTGAACTGGGGCTCGCTGATCCCCGTCGGCCTGACCGGCCTGGCCTTGCTGTGGCTGGCCGCCCAGCGGCGAACCGTCAACGGCAAAGCCTCGGTCTGACGCCAGAACAGGCCTTGCAGCGTTCCGGCACCTCTTCCAATCCGTTATGCCTGGCGCCGGCTGTTCGCAGCCAACTGGAACACCGACACCACCTTGACCAGATCGGCGGCCTGCATGCTCAGACTGTTGGCGGCGGCGGCCATCTGTTCGACCATCGCGGCGTTCTCCTGCGTCGCCTGGTCCATCTGCGTGACCGCCTTGCCGACCTGCATCACGCCCGCGCTTTGCTGCGAACTCGCCACGCTGATCTCACCCATGATGCGGGTGACACGCTGGATCGCGTTGACAACCTCCGACATGGTGGTTCCCGCCTGATCGACCAGCCGCGAGCCCTGCTCGACCCGTTCGACGCTGATGCCGATCAGGCCCTTGATCTCCTTGGCGGCTGCCGCTGACCGGCTCGCCAGACTGCGCACCTCGGAGGCCACCACCGCAAAACCACGGCCTTGATCGCCGGCCCGCGCGGCCTCGACCGCGGCATTGAGCGCCAGGATGTTGGTCTGGAAGGCGATGCCGTCGATCACGCCGATGATGTCGGCTATCCGCTTGGAGCTTTCGTTGATCGAGTGCATCGTGTCGACCACGCGACCCACCACCTCGCCGCCAGTCAAGGCCACCTGCGAGGCGTTCTCCGCCAACTGGGTCGCCTGCTGAGCGTTCTCCGCGTTGTACTTGACGGCAGTGCCCAGTTCATCCATGGAGGACGCGGTTTGCTGCAAGGCGAACGCCTGGTTCTCGGTGCGGCTCGACAAGTCCTGGTTGCCCATCGATATTTCGGCACTGGCCGAAGCCACGGCCTGTGCGCCCTGACGCACCTTGGCGACCACGTTGACCAGGCTGGCTTGCATCGTCTGCAGTTGTGCCATCAGACAGTGCTGATCCTGACCATGCCCCTGTGCCGGCTGGCTCAGATCGCCGGCGGCAATGCGCTGGGCGACCGCCGCCGCGTCGGCCGGATCGCCCCCTATCGGCCGCAGCACCATGCGATCGAGCGACAAGCCCAGCACCAGCGAAACCCCCACGATGCTGACCAGTCCCAGGACCAGGGCCCAGAAGCGCAGTCGATGGACCTCAGCCAGCATTTCGCTGCTGGCAATCGTCACCACGAACGACCAGGGCAGCTGGGTCGCCCCCACCGTGACCGGAACATGGAGGCGGGTCACCTCGCCCAGACGCTCGTCATGCGTGGTCAACTCATGCCTGCGGCCAGCCTGGATGGCCGCTCGCACCGCAGCGAGTTCGGGCTCCCGACCGAGGCTCTTGCCGATATTGGCCCGGTCACGGTCGGCGACATAAAGCGCCTGGTTCGACAGCAAGCTGGCATAGCCGGTGTCGAAGATACGGATCTTGCCGATTTGCTCCTGCAGACTGGACAGGGCAATGTCCACCCCGGCCACCCCGACGAATTGGCCATCGATCCTGATCGGCACCACCACGCTGGTGAGCTGGAACTCCTTGCCGGCCACGACATAGGGGTAGGGCTCGATGAGCGTTTCATGGCCCGTCTGCTTGGGGAGCAGATAATAATCGCCGGGACCGGGTTTGTCGTAATCGAGCAGCGGCTCCAGCACGATCTGACCTGAACCACGGTTCCAGTAAGGTACGTAGCGGCCAGTGCCGTCGTGTCCAGGCTGGTTGATGTACTTGGCATCCAGGCCATCAAATGCATTCGGCTCCCAGCCAGACCAGACCCCCAGAAAGCCCGGATTGCCCGCCAGCACCCCCTTGAGCATGGCATCGGCCTGCTTGCGGTCAATATGGCCCTGGGCTTTCATCTCGCCCATGGCTTGCGCCAGCGTGCGTGCCGCGTCCAAGGCATTGTCCAGCACGCCTGAGACCTGCCGGCCTTCGTGATCTGCCAACTCGTTGGCGTAGCGTAACGACAAGCTCTTTTGCGCGCGCTCGGCCTGGCCGACCAGGACCGCCACGGTCAGGGAAAAACCAATCAGGACAACCAGTATTACCAGCAACTGTTGTCTGAGGCGCAAGGTGAATTTCAGCTTCATTGGGTTCCACATACTGACTTTCCTTGGGCAGCCGATCCGGCTTCGAGGGTATGAAGCGGATTATCAGGGGTCAGTAGCGGTCAAGCACGATTCATGCCTTGTAATTTCGGCAATCTAAGGCGAAATGGAACCAAGATCGGGAGGGCAATGAAGCTTGAAGCCCGATTTCGGGCTCAGGGCATGCGCGCGATCACCTCGGCCACGGCCGCGGTCAGGCGCTGCGCATAGGGCAGATGCAGGAATTCATTGGGACCGTGCGCATTGCTGCGCGGACCCAGCACGCCGCAGACCATCATCTGCGCGCGTGGGAAGCCCCGGCTCAGCATGTTCATCAAGGGGATGGTGCCGCCCTGCCCGATGGTCGCGCAGGGCGCGCCGTAATGCGCCTGGCTGGCGGCCTGCAGCGCCTGCTCGAACCAGGGCAGGGTGGCCGGCGCGTCCCAGCCGGTCGCAGCGCCTTCGGACTCGAAGGTGACCCGGGCCTGATACGGCGCGTTGTCTTCCAGCAGGGTCTTCAGCTGCTGCACGGCCTGGCCCGCATCGATGGTGGGCGGCAGGCGCAGGCTGAGCTTGAACGCGCTCCAGGGGCGCAGCACGTTGCCGGCATTGGCCAGGCTCGGGAAACCATCGGCGCCGGTCACGCTCAGGGTCGGACGCCAGGTGCGGCGCAGCAAGGCCTCGACCGGATCAGTCGTGGTCGGCAGCGTGAAGCCCGAAGCGCCACCGCAGTCATGCTGCGCCCAGGGAAAACGCTTCCAGACCTCGTCGCCCAGGATGGCCGCGGTCGCGCGCGCCTGCTCCAGGCGCAGCGCCGGAATCTCGCAGTGGAAGGCGCGCGGCAGCAGCTCGCCGCTGGCGCTGTCCTCGAGCCGGTCGAACAGCTGACGCATGATGCGAAAGCTCGACGGCACCAGCCCCGAGCTGTCGCCCGAATGGATGCCCTCGGTCAGCACCTCGACCTTGAGCACGCCGCTGGCGACGCCACGCAGGCTGGTGGTGAGCCAGAGCTGGTCGTAGTTGCCGGCACCGCTGTCGAGGCAGATCACCAGGCCGACCTGGCCCAGGCGAGCCTTGAGCGCGTCGACGTAAGGCAGCAGGTCGTGCGAGCCGCTCTCCTCGCAGGTCTCGATCAGGCCGACGATGCGCGGATGCGCTGCACCCTGCGCCTTCAAAGCCTGGACCGCCGTGATGCTGGCGTAGACCGCGTAGCCATCATCGGCACCACCGCGGCCGTAGAGCTTGTCATCGATGATCTTGGGCGTCCAGGGACCAAGGCCGCTGCGCCAGCCATCGAACTCGGGCTGCTTGTCGAGGTGGCCGTACATCAGCACCGTCTCGCCGCTGGCCGGCGCAGGACTGCCGTCGCGCCCGCTGCTGGCCGGAATCTCGAAGAACAGCACCGGGGTGCGCGGCTGGCCGTCAGGGTTCTGCAGCTGCACGATCTCGAGCTGCAGGCCATCGATGCGCTGCGCCTGCACCCAGTCGGCTGCCTGACGCAGCACGGCGTCCAGATAACCATGCTCGGCCCAGACCGGATCGAAGGCCGGCGACTTGGCCGGCACCGCAATGTAGCGCTGCAGCTCGGGCACGATGCTGGCGCTCCAACGCTGCTGGACGAGCGCAGCAACGGACTGGGAATCGAGAGTGGGGATTCTGGCGTTCATGCCATCATTCTCACATGCGGGACTGGCCCGCACC
Source organism: Chitinophaga pinensis (assembly GCA_943326015.2). GTDB lineage: Bacteria > Pseudomonadota > Gammaproteobacteria > Burkholderiales > Burkholderiaceae_C > Malikia. Next base: position 65,898 of record CALPRQ020000001.1, read on the forward strand.
AGGCCGGACTCAGTGGCCGCCGAAGCTCATCAGACAGTGCACCGGCAGGCCGGCAGCGCGCAGGCGATCGGCACCACCGAGGTCGGGCAGGTCGACGATGACGGCCGCCTCGACCACCTCGGCGCCGAGGCGCTCAAGCAGACGCTTGCCCGCCAGCATGGTGCCGCCGGTGGCGATCAGGTCGTCGACCAGCAGCACGCGCTCGCCTGGCGCGACGGCGTCGGCGTGCAGCTCCAGCGTGGCGCTGCCGTATTCGAGCTCATAGGTCTCGGCGATGGTGCGGAACGGCAGCTTGCCCTGCTTGCGTATCGGCACGAAGCCCAGTCCCAGTGCGTAGGCCAGCGCCGCGCCGACGATGAAGCCACGCGCGTCGAGACCGGCCACCCGGTCCGGACGCAGTGCCGGGTCACGGTAGCGGCGGGCCAGCCGCTCGACCAACTCGCGCAACAGCTGGGCATCCTGCAACAACGGCGTGATGTCGCGGAACTGCACGCCGGGGGCCGGCCAGTCGGGCACGGTCCGGACATGCGATTTCAGATCCATGGAGGTGACGTTCATGGCGTGATTATCGTCCGCTGACCAGCTTTTTCTCGGCCAGAGCGAGCGCATCGGGCCGACCCGACAGCACCAGCGTATCGCCACCTTGCAGTGCCAGTTCATCCGTCACCGGAACATTCTTGCCGTCGGCACGACGCAGGCCCACGACCCTGACGTTCAGCAAGGACAGCAGCATGTCGCCCAGCGACTTGCCCAGCATCTTGCCCGCCGGCGGCAGCGTCACCGTGACCAGGCGCTCCTGTCCCAGATCGTCGGATGTGCTGTCATCGGCACCATGAAAATAGCCGCGCAGCAGCGAGTAGCGCTGCTCGCGCTGCTCCTGCACGACGCGGAACACGCGCCGCATCGGCACGCCGACCAGCGCCAGCGCATGGCCGGCCAGCATCAGGCTGGCCTCGATCGCCTCGGGCACCACCTCGGTCGCACCGGCCTGACGCAGCTTCTCGATGTCCTGGTCGTCTACCGTGCGCACCATCACTGGCACGGTCGGGGCATGCTCGTGCGTGAGCGCCAGCACCTTGATGGCGCTCGGCGTGTCGAGATAGGTCACGACCACCGCACTGGCGCGCTTGAGTCCGGCTGCCTTGAGCGCCTGCACCCGCGCCGCGTCGCCATAGACCACCGAATGGCCAGCCGCCGCGGCCTGGCGCACCCGGTCCGGGTCCAGGTCCAGCGCCATGTAGGGAATGCGCTCGCGTTCGAGCATGCGCGCCAGGTTCTGGCCGCAGCGGCCGTAGCCGCAGATGATCACATGCTTGTCGGCCGCCATCGCGCGGCTGGCAATCTGCGTCATCTGGACCGACTGCATCAGCCAGTCGCTGCCGACCAGCCGACTCACGACCGAGTTGCTGCCCATGATGACGAACGGCGCCAGCAGCATCGAGATCACCATCGAGGCCAGTATCGGGTTGAACAGCTCGGGCGGGATCAGGCGGTTCTGTGCCGCGAGCTGGAGCAGCACGAAACCGAACTCGCCAGCCTGCGCCAGATACAGGCCGACCCGCAACGAGGTGCCCAACGGCGCACCAAAGGCCCGCGCCAGGCCGGTGATCACGAACAGCTTGAACAGCAGCGAAACCAGCAGCAACAGCAGGACCAGCGGCCAGCGCTCCCAGACGATGTGCCAGTCGAGCAGCATGCCGATGGTGATGAAGAACAGCCCCAGCAGCACATCGTGGAAGGGCCGGATGTCGGCCTCGACCCGGTGCTTGAACTCGGTCTCGGAGATCAGCATGCCGGCGACAAAGGCGCCAAGCGCCAGCGACAGCCCAGCGTGCTCGGTCAGCCAGGCCAGACCCAGCGTGAGCAGCAGGATGTTGAGCATGAAGAGCTCCTCGCTCTTGCGCCGCACCATCAGCGTCAGCCACCAGCGCATCACCTTCTGGCCGCCGGTCAGCAGGATGCCGAGCAGCAGCACCGCCTTGAGCAGCGCCAGCCCCAGGCCCGTGAGCAGTTGCTCGGGCGGCGAGCCCAGCGCCGGAATCAGCACCAGCAACGGCACCACGGCCAGATCCTGGAACAGCAGGATGCCGACCACGCGCTTGCCATGCTCAGATTCGAGTTCCAGCCGGTCAGACACCAGCTTGATGACGATGGCGGTCGAGCTCATCGCCATCACACCACCGAGCGCGAGCGCGTTGTACCACTCGAGCTTCCACCAGCGCGGCAGCCACCAGTCGAGCAGCATCGAACCCAAGGTGGTCAATGCGACGGTCAGCACCACCTGCAACAGGCCGAGGCCGAAGACATGACGGCGCATCGTGCGCAGCTTGGGCAGGCTGAACTCGAGCCCGATCACGAACATCAGGAACACGACACCGAACTCGGCCAGGTAGCGCACGCCGGCCGAATTCTGTGCCAACGCCAGCGCATTGGGTCCGATCAGCACGCCGACAGCGAGGTAGCCCAGCATGGGAGGCAGCTTGGCCAGGCGGCACAGCACCACGCCCGCCACGGCGGCGGCAAGGTAGAGCAGCGCAATATCGAGGGAATTCATGCCTCGATCTTATCGGCACGGGAAAGCCGGCAGACTGCAGGCGCGCTCCTTGTCCGATAATTCCGCCCATGACTGCAAGCCACCTGCTCGACCCGGACGCCACGCTGGCGCTGGCCCGCGACACCCTAGCCATCGAATCCCAGGCCATCAGCGCGGCGGCCGCCCGGCTGGACGGACGCTTCGTGCAGGCAGTGCGGATCGCGCTGAACTGCGGCGGGCGCCTGGTCGTGACCGGCATGGGCAAGAGCGGCCATGTCGGGCGCAAGATCACCGCCACGCTGGCCTCGACCGGCACACCGGCGATGTTCGTGCACCCGGCCGAGGCCAGCCACGGCGACCTCGGCATGATCACCCGTGCCGATGTGGTGCTCGCGATCAGCAACAGCGGCGAGAGCGAGGAGCTCACCGCCATCCTGCCGTTGATCAAGCGCATGGGGGTGCCGCTGCTGGCCATGACCGGCCGCGCCGGTTCCAGCCTGGGCCGGCACGCCGACGTGGTGCTCGATACCGGCGTCGAAAAGGAAGCCTGCCCGCACAACCTGGCGCCGACTGCCAGCACGACCGTGCAGCTCGCCATGGGCGACGCCTTGGCGGTCGCATTGCTGAGCGCGCGTGGCTTTCGCCCCGACGATTTCGCGCGCTCGCACCCGGGCGGCGCGCTCGGGCGCAAGCTGCTGACCCTGGTCGGCGACGTGATGCGACCGGCCGAACAGGCACCGCGCGTAGGCCTGGATGCCAGCCTGCCGGAAATGATGCGCGAGATCAGCGCCAGGGGACTGGGCGCGACCGCAGTGGTCGATGCGGCAGGCCTGCCGGTCGGCATCTTCACCGACGGCGACCTGCGCCGCCTGATCGAAGGGGGCACCGACCTGCGCGCGGTCAGCGCCGGCCAGGTCATGCACCGCAATCCGCGCTCGGTGCGCCCGGATGCCTTGGCGGTCGAGGCCGCCGAGCTGATGGAAACGCACAACATCAACAGCCTGCTGGTGGTCGATGCCCGGGGCCGCCTGTGCGGCGCGCTCAACAGCCACGACCTGATGCGCGCCAAGGTGATCTGACCTGAGACCCCATAACCGTTTGTCTGCCATGAACCCGTCTGCCGCCCTGCCCCCGCTGAAACCGATCCTGCAATTTGCCCCTGAACTGCTGCTGCGCGCGCAAGCGATCAAGGTCGCTTTCTTCGACGTCGACGGCGTGCTGACCGACGGCGGGCTCTATTTCACCGAGGCGGGCGAGACGATCAAGCGCTTCCACACGCTGGACGGCCACGGCATCAAGCTGCTGCAGCGCATCGGCGTGACCCCGGTGGTGGTGACCGGGCGCGACTCGGCACCGCTGCGCAAGCGCCTCGCCGCGCTGGGCGTGACGCACTGCCGCTTCGGCACCGAAGACAAGCGCCCGGCGGCCGAAAGCATCATGGCCGAACTCGGCCTCGACTGGAGCCAGGCAGCGGCCATCGGCGACGACTGGCCCGACCTGCCGGTGCTGCGCCGCTGTGCCCTGGCGGTGGCGCCACCGGCAGCCCAGACCGAGGTGCTGGCCATGGCGCACCATGTGACGCGCGCTGCCGGCGGACTGGGTGCGGCACGCGAATTCTGCGACCTGATCCTGATCGCGAGCGGCCGCTACGCCAGTCTGCTCGAAGAGGCAGCCGCATGAAGCCGACCGGGCCGCTGGCGCAACTGCGGCAGGGCTGGGACCACGCAGCGGTCTACCTGCCGGTACTGACGATGGGCTTGTTGGCACTGGGCAGTTACTGGATCCTGCGCAGCACGCCCATGCCGCAGGAACCGGCTCCGGCACGTCCGGCAACGCACGAGTCCGACTACTTCATGCAGGACTTCTCGGTGCGCAGCCACGGTGCCGACGGCCAGCTGCGCAGCAAGCTGTCCGGCACCCAGGTCCACCACTACCCGGACGACGACACGATAGAAATCGACCAGGCCCACCTGCTCGCTTTTGGCGAGGGCGGGACCCTGACGCTGGCCCAGGCCAGGCGCCTGCGCACGGACGGCAGCCAGAGCGAATACCGGCTGGAGGGGGAAGTCAGCATCAATCGCAGCGGCCGGACCCGCCAGGATGGACGGGCACTGCCCGCCATGCGCTTCACGGGCGAACAGTTGCGGGTCTACGACAAAAACCAGCGTATCGCTTCCGACCTGCCAGTCGAGCTGACGCAAGGCGGCAATCGCATCACCGCCGAGACGCTGCGCTATGACGCCAGCAGCCAAGTAGCCGACCTGCAGGGACGGGTACGCGCACAGTTCTCGTCACGCTGACCACCCAGAAAACGACAAACCCCGGAACCTTGCGGTGCCAGGGTTGGCTCAGGCGCGTCGAGACGCACCGGAATTCAAGGGCGCCTGAGCGCCCAGGCGATCAGTAACCGCCGCGGTTGCCGCCGTCGCGACGACCCGGGTTGCCGTAGGGGCTACGGAAACCGCCTTCGCTGCCGCCGCCGAAGCCGCCTTCGCGACGACCGCCGCCGAAGCCGCCTTCGCTGCGACCGCCACCGAAGCCACCTTCGCCACGGCCACCGCCGAAGCCGCCGGTACGGGGCGGACGGGGTTCCATCGGACGGGCTTCGTTGACTACCAGGCTACGGCCGCCCAGGGACTGACCGTTCATGCCTTCGACAGCAGCTTGAGCTTCCGCGTCGCTGCCCATTTCCACAAAGCCGAAGCCCTTGGAACGGCCAGTGTCGCGCTCCATCATGACCTTGGCGCTGGTCACCAGGCCGAATTCGCCGAATGCCTGTTGCAGATCGTTGTCGCGCACCGTGTAAGGCAGGTTGCCGACGTACAGTTTGTTGCCCATCAAGGGACTCCCGAAAAAAAACACGAAACAAGTAGCGATGGAGCCCCGGTAGCACGACGAAACCGCATGTCTTGGCCGCTGTGGCGCACGAAACTGACCTATCACCAATTACGCCTGAAATGACAGGCGTACCCCATTATGCGTCATTGGGCAGAAAAGGGGGATTTTTTTCACCATGCCGGACAGCGAAGCCCGATCCGCTGCAGGTTGCCGGGATTCGGGGCCTGCAGACTGCCGGTTTCGTTGTGACAGAACAACAAGGCCGCGCTCAGGCCTGTGGCGGCTGGCGGCGATAGATCACGTGATAGCTCAATCCGACCAGCACGCTACCACCCAGCAGGTTGCCGACGATGACGGGGATCCAGTTGCCGAGCATGCCAACCCAGGTGACAGCCGGCGCTGCCGGTACCGCGCCGGACTGCTGCTGCAGCCAGGCCAGCGGCATGAGGTACATGTTGGCGACGCTGTGCTCGAAGCCGGCTGCGACGAAGGTGCTGACCGGAAACACGATCGCGACCGCCTTGTCGACCACGCTGCGCCCGGCCATCGCCATCCAGACCGCCATGCAGACCAGCAGGTTGCAGAGCACGCCGCGAAACAGGGCCTCCTGCCAGGGCAGCGCCTGCTTGGCCAGCGCGATCCGGAACACCGCCTGCCCGATCGCGCCGCCGTTGAGCTGGGCGTGACCGCTCAGATGCACGAGCAGCGCCAGCCCGGCCGCACCGGTCAGGTTGGCCAGGCAGACCACGGTCCAGTTGCGCAGCAACTCGGCCGTGCTGATCTGGCCACTGGCCCAGGCCATCGCGAGCAGGTTGTTGCCGGTGAAAAGCTCGGCGCCAGCGACCACGACCAGCAGCAGACCGAGCGAGAACACCAGGCCACCCAGCCATTGGCCGGCGGCATAACCCAGGGCGACATCGGACTTGACGATCACGAAGCCCAATGCCCCCAGGCCGATGAAGGCGCCAGCCAGCACTCCCAGCAAGGCAAGCGGCAGCAGCGCCAGCCTGGCCTTGGCGACCCCCACGGTCTCGACCCGCTGTGCGATCTCGCGCGGCGCATAGGCATCGAAACCAAAAATCTCGGACATGCAAGCCCCTCCCTTCCGCCAGCCCGGCAGACGATCAACTTATACTATGGCGCAGCGCCGATTTGTTTCCAGATTGCGGGCGCGTTAAAAATGCCGCTAAAGAGGGGACCCCGGTTTCGCACCCGTCTCTGCTTATCCGACGGTTTGCGGCGCCGGGTTTTTTGTTTCGGGACGCAGGAGTCCCTGGGGTGAAGCCAGTGATCGTCACGCCACAAACGATGCGATTCGACCAGCCGCTCACGCTGCAGAGCGGCGCGGTGCTGCCCAGCTACGAGCTGGTCTATGAAACCTACGGCAAGCTCAACGCCGACCGCTCCAACGCGGTGCTGATCTGCCACGCGCTCAATGCCTCGCAGCATGTGGCGGGACTGAAGGCTGATGCGAACGGCCAGGCCATCCCCCGGAGCGAAGGCTGGTGGGACAACATGATCGGGCCCGGCAAGGCGGTCGACACCAACCGGTTCTTCGTGATCGGCGTCAACAACCTGGGTTCCTGTTTCGGTTCGACCGGCCCGACCCATGTCAACCCGGCCACCGGCTACCCCTGGGGCGCCGACTTCCCCGTAGTGACGGTGGAGGACTGGGTCAACGCACAGGCTCGCCTGGTCGAACGGCTCGGCATCACGCAGCTGACCGCCGTCATGGGCGGCAGCCTGGGCGGCATGCAGACCTTGAGCTGGACGCTGCAATACCCGGACCAGGTACGCCATGCGGTCGTGATCGCGAGCGCGCCCAACCTCAACGCCGAGAACATCGCCTTCAACGAGGTCGCGCGCCGCGCCATCATCACCGACCCCGACTTCCACGACGGCCATTACCTGCGCGCCGGCACCCTCCCGCGGCGCGGCCTGCGCATCGCGCGCATGATCGGCCACATCACCTACCTGAGCGACGACGTCATGAACGAGAAGTTCGGCCGTCAGCTCAAGCCGCTGGTCGATGCCGCGCGGACAGACGATACGGAAGCGGTCGAACGCCTAGCCTACCAGTACAGCACCCAGGCGATCGAGTTCCAGATCGAGAGCTACCTGCGCTACCAGGGCGACAAGTTCAGCGAATACTTCGACGCCAACACCTACCTGCTAATCACGCGCGCGCTCGATTACTTCGACCCGGCGCGGCTCTATGGCAACGGCAGCCTGAGCGCGGCGCTGGCGCGCGCACGCGCCAAGTTCCTGCTGGTCAGCTTCACGACCGACTGGCGCTTCTCGCCGGCGCGCAGCCGCGAGCTGGTCAAGTCCCTGCTCGACAACCGGCGCGACGTCAGCTATGCCGAGATCGACGCCCCGCATGGGCACGACGCCTTCCTGCTCGACGATCCGCGCTACCTGGCGGCGGTGCGGGCCTATTTCGAGCGGACCATCGCCGCCGACCTCAAGGGAGTTGCCGCATGAGCGACCCATCGATCATGGAAGGCATCGCCCGCCTGGTGCCGCAAGGTGCACGCGTGCTCGACCTCGGCTGCGGCGACGGCGCACTGATGGCCTACCTGCAGGCCGAGCGCGGCTGCAGCGGCTACGGCGTCGAGATCGACGACGCCAAGGTGCAGGCCTGCCTGCAGCGCGGCGTCAACGTGCTGCAGTTCAACCTCGACGAGGGACTGAGCATGTTCGGCGACGACAGCTTCGACGTCGTGCTGCAGATCGACACGCTGCAGCATCTGCGCAACGCCGAGACCATGCTGCGCGAGACCGTACGCGTCGGCAAGCGCTGCATCGTCGCCTTCCCGAACTTCGCGCACTGGCCCAACCGCCTGAGCGTGCTGCGCGGCCGCATGCCGGTCACGCGCCGCCTGCCCTACCAGTGGTATGACACGCCCAACATCCGGGTCGGCACCTACGCCGATTTCGAGCTGCTGGCGCGTCGCAACGGCCTGGCCATCGAGGACAGCTTCGGCCTGCAGGACGGACGCGAGCTGCGCTGGCAGCCCAACCTGCGCGCCAGCACCGCGGTATTCAAGCTGCGCCGCGGCTGAGCACGAGACAGAAACCCGGCTGCCGCTGCGGTCTTGCCCTGTGGCGCGTCCGGCTCGGCGACAATCGAAAACCGAACAAAAAACCACCAGGACCTCAGCATGCCCGTCTACCGTTCCAAGACCTCCACCGCCGGCCGCAACATGGCAGGTGCGCGCTCGCTCTGGCGCGCCACCGGCATGAAGGACGAAGATTTCCAGAAACCGATCATCGCGATCGCCAACAGCTTCACCCAGTTCGTGCCCGGCCATGTGCACCTGAAGGACCTGGGCCAGCTGGTCGCGCGCGAGATTGAGGCCGCCGGCGGCGTCGCCAAGGAATTCAACACCATCGCGGTCGATGACGGCATCGCGATGGGCCATGACGGCATGCTGTACTCGCTGCCGAGCCGCGACATCATCGCCGACTCGGTCGAGTACATGGTCAACGCGCATTGCGCCGATGCGCTGGTCTGCATCTCGAACTGCGACAAGATCACCCCCGGCATGCTGATGGCCGCGATGCGCCTGAACATCCCGGTGGTGTTCGTCTCGGGCGGTCCGATGGAAGCCGGCAAGGTGCGCCTGGCCAATCCGACCACCCACGCCATCGAGTTCAAGAAGCTCGACCTGGTGGACGCGATGGTGATGGCCGTGGACGACAAGGTCAGCGACGCCGACCTGGCCGAGGTCGAGCGCTCGGCCTGCCCGACCTGCGGCAGCTGCTCGGGCATGTTCACCGCCAACTCGATGAACTGCCTGACCGAGGCACTCGGCCTGTCGCTGCCGGGCAACGGCACTGTGGTGGCTACCCACGCCGACCGCGAAGCACTGTTCAAACAGGCCGGCCGCACCATCGTCGAGCTGTGCCGCCGCCATTACGAGCAGGACGACATGAGCGTGCTGCCGCGCTCGATCGGCCTCAAGGCGTTCGAGAACGCGATCACGCTCGACATCGCGATGGGCGGCTCGACCAACACCATCCTGCACCTGCTGGCAATCGCCCAGGAAGCCGAGATCGACTTCACGATGAAGGACATCGACCGCCTCTCGCGCGTCGTGCCGCAGCTGTGCAAGGTCGCACCCAACACCAACAAGTACCACATCGAGGACGTGCACCGCGCGGGCGGCATCATGGCCATCCTGGGCGAACTCGACCGTGCCGGCAGGCTGCACACCGACGTGCCGACCATCCACGCCAAGACCATGAAGGACGCGCTGGACCAGTGGGACATCGCGCGTCAGCCGTCCGACGCAGTCAAGACCTTCTACCTGGCCGGCCCGGCCGGCATTCCGACCCAGGTCGCCTTCAGCCAGAACAGCCGCTGGCCCAGTCTGGACCTGGACCGCGCCGAGGGTTGCATCCGCTCGGCCGAACACGCCTTCTCCCAGGAAGGGGGGCTGGCAGTGCTGCACGGCAACATCGCGCTGGACGGCTGCGTGGTCAAGACCGCCGGCGTGGACGAGTCGATCCTGGTGTTCGAAGGCTCGGCCTTCGTGACCGAGTCGCAGGACGAGGCCGTGGCCGAGATCCTGGCCGACAACGTGAAGGCCGGCGACATCGTGATCGTGCGCTACGAAGGCCCCAAGGGCGGCCCGGGCATGCAGGAAATGCTCTATCCGACCAGCTACATCAAGTCCAAGGGCCTGGGCAAGGCCTGCGCGCTGCTGACCGATGGCCGCTTCTCGGGCGGCACCTCGGGCCTGTCGATCGGCCACTGCTCGCCCGAGGCGGCTGCCGGCGGCGCGATCGGTCTGGTGCGCAACGGCGACCGCATCCGCATCGACATCCCGAACCGCAGCATCGACGTGCTGGTTTCGGACGAGGAACTCAGCCAACGCCGTGCCGAACAGGATGCGCTGGGCTGGAAGCCGGCCAAGCCGCGTCCGCGCAAGGTCTCGGCCGCGCTCAAGGCCTACGCGATGCTGGCGACCTCGGCCGACAAGGGCGCGGTGCGCGACCTGTCGCTGCTCGGCGACTGATCGCCCTGCCCCCGAGCGGCGTTCAACTGCCGGTGAAGACCGGTCGGCGCCGCTCGGCGAAGGCGCGCCGCCCCTCGGCAAAGTCGGCGCTGCGCGTGCTGGCGTGTTCGCGCTCGCGCAGCAGTGCGAGATCGTGACAGCCCGCCGCGATCTCGTTGAGCGAACGCTTGATGTTCTCGGCCGCCAGCGGGGCAAGCGACAGCACGTCCCGCACCAGCAACTGCAGTTCGGCCTCGAAAGTTTCAGGGCTCGCCAGCGCCTCCAGGCAGCCGGTCTGCCAGAGCTGATCTGCGCTGAACGGACGCGCGGTCAGGAAGGCCCGCTTGGCTGCCGCCAGGCCCAGGCGCTCGACATAGCGCAGCAACCCGCTCGGGTAGAAATGCAGGCCCAGCGCCGTGGCCGGCATGCGGAACTCCACCCCCTGCAAGGCGATCCTGAGGTCGCAGGCCAGGAACAGGTCGGTGGCGCCACCGTACAGACTGCCGTTCAAGGCACAGATCGTGACCGGACGCAACGTGGCCAGCGCATCGGGCACCCGCTCGAAGGCGCTCGAAGCCTGCGCGTCCTGCTCGAAACCGCTGATGTCGTAACCGGCGCAGAACACGGGCCGGGGCTGGCCTTGGGTGTTGGCGCGCAGCACCAGCACGCGCACCAAAGGATCGGCATCGACCTGCGCGAAATGCGCCAGCAGGGTAGCGAGGTCGGCGTCCTCAAGCCGGTTGCGGTGTGCCGGCCGGTTCAGCGTGATCGTGGCCACGCCATCCTGGACGGACAGCAGCGGCGTGGAAGGTTCAATGTGGATCTTGTCGGTCATGCCAGCATTTTCACCCACGGCACTGAACGCCATCTTGCAGTGGCCCGAGTTGACGCCCGGAAACAGAAAAGCCTGCATTAAGCAGGCTTTTCTGACCCAGTTGAACTGGAAATTCTGGTTGCGCGGGCAAGATTTGAACTTGCGACCTTTGGGTTATGAGCCCAACGAGCTACCAGGCTGCTCCACCGCGCGTCAAGAATTGAATTCTAGCACGAATTACTCGGCTGCCGGAACTTCAGCCGAAGTTTCTGCGCGGTCGACCAGTTCGATCAGAGCCATCGGAGCGTTGTCGCCGACGCGGAAGCCCATCTTCAGGATGCGGGTGTAGCCGCCCGGACGGGTAGCCGAGCGCGGGCCCAGCTCATTGAACAGCTTGGTGACGACATCGCGGTCACGCAGGCGGTCAAAGGCCAGACGGCGGTTGGCGACGGTATCGACCTTGGCCAGGGTGATCATGCGCTCGACGACGCGACGCAGTTCCTTGGCCTTGGGCACGGTGGTCTTGATGGCCTCGTGCGTCAGCAGCGAGTTCATCATGTTGCGCAGCATGGCCTGGCGGTGGGCGCTGGTGCGATTGAGTTTGCGGAGTCCGCTTCCGTGACGCATGGTAGTTTCCTTTGGATATTTACCCGCGGCCGTATCAGGTACCGCAGGGGGTCAGGGGCAAAAGATCAGTGCTTTTCCAGGCCGGCGGGCGGCCAGTTTTCCAGCTTCATGCCCAGCGTCAAGCCGCGCGAAGCCAGCACTTCCTTGATTTCGTTGAGCGACTTGCGACCCAGGTTCGGAGTCTTGAGCAGCTCGTTCTCGGTGCGCTGGATCAGGTCACCGATGTAGTAGATGTTCTCGGCCTTCAGACAGTTGGCGGAACGCACGGTCAGCTCAAGCTCGTCGACCGGGCGCAGCAGCACCGGATCGAACTGCTGGGCGCCAGCGCCCTTGGCTGCGCCGGCCTCGAAGGCGTCGGCGCCTTCCAGTTGCGCGAACACGGCGAGCTGCTCGACCAGGATCTTGGCTGCGGCACGCACGGCCTCTTCCGGACCGACGGCACCGTTGGTCTCGATCTCGAGCACCAGCTTGTCGAGGTCGGTACGCTGCTCGACGCGGGCGTTCTCGACCGCGTAGCTGACGCGCTTGATCGGGGAGAAGGAAGCATCCAGCAGGATGCGGCCGATCGCGCGGGTGGCGTCATCGCCACGGCGCACGTTGCCCGGCACATAGCCGCGGCCCTTCTCGACCTTGATCTGCATGTCGAGCTTGGCGCCAGCCGACAGCGTGGCGATATGGTGCTCGGGATTCAGGATCTCGACGTCATGCGGAGTCTGGATGTCGGCCGCCGTGACGACGCCCGCACCGTCCTTGCGCAGGCTCAGCGTGACTTCATCGCGACCGTGCAGCTTGAACACCACGCCCTTGAGGTTGAGCAGGATGTTGACGACATCTTCCTGGACGCCGTCGATCGAGGAATACTCGTGCACCACACCCGCGATCGTCACTTCCGTCGGAGCGTGGCCCACCATCGAGGACAGCAGCACACGGCGCAGGGCATTGCCCAGCGTGTGGCCGTAGCCGCGCTCAAAGGGCTCGAGCACGACCTTGGCCTTGTTGGCCGTCAGTTGCTCGACGTTGATGTTCTTGGGTTTGAGCAGATTATTCAGCATTCGGACTTCCTTCAATACCCTCGGCTCGTTACGCCGATAAGGCCGATGGAGCACAAATCCCGGAAACCGCCGCTGAGCGGAATCCGGGCACTTGGGAGATTCTCGCGATTAACGCGAGTACAGTTCGACGATCAGCGATTCGTTGATGTCGGAACCGAATTCGTCGCGGTCAGGCGACTTCTTGAACACGCCTTCAGCCTTGTCGGCAGCGACTTCGACCCAGGCGGGGAAGCCGATTTGCTTGGCGAGTTCCAGTGCCTCGATGATGCGGGCCTGCTTCTTCGACTTTTCGCGCACGGCCACGACGTCACCGGCCTTGACCGAGTACGACGGGATGTTGACGCTCTGGCCGTTCACCTGGATCGCCTTGTGCGACACCAGTTGGCGCGCTTCGGAACGGGTGGAGGCAAAGCCCATGCGGAAGACGACGTTGTCCAGGCGGGATTCCAGCAGGGACAGCAGGGTCGCGCCGGTGTTGCCACGGCGACGGTCGGCTTCGGCGAAGTAGCGGCGGAACTGGCGCTCCAGCACGCCGTAGATGCGCTTGACCTTCTGCTTTTCACGCAGTTGCAGGCCGAAGTCGGAAGTACGCTGACCCGAGGTGCGGCCGTGCTGGCCGGGCTTGGTCTCGAACTTCGACTTGTCGCTGATCGAGCGGCGGGCGCTCTTGAGCAGCAGGTCGGTGCCTTCACGGCGGGAAAGTTTGGCCTTGGGGCCGATATAACGTGCCACGTTGATTTCCTTGATTGTCTGCCGCAAGTTGGCACTTGCGGGAGCCGCCCGATGCGTCAGGCTTCGGCGGCGGTGGTCTTAACGACAAACACCACCGCAGCTGCACTGCGGTGGTGACCAAAACAAAAGCCTTGGATTATAGCGGTTTCGCGCTGATCGGCAAGCGATCAGATGCGACGACGCTTTTGCGGACGGCAGCCGTTGTGCGGCACCGGGGTCACGTCAGAGATCGAGTTGATCTTGATGCCCAGGGCGCCCAGGGCACGCACCGAGGATTCGCGGCCAGGACCGGGACCCTTGATTTCGACATCCAGGTTCTTGATGCCCTGCTCGACGGCAGCGCGACCGGCCACCTCGGAAGCCACCTGAGCAGCGAAGGGAGTCGACTTGCGCGAACCCTTGAAGCCCTGACCACCCGACGAAGCCCAGGACAGAGCGTTGCCCTGACGGTCGGTGATGGTGATGATGGTGTTGTTGAACGAGGCGTGGACGTGCGCGATACCGTCGGCAATGTTCTTGCGAACCTTCTTACGAACGCGGGCGGCGGCGCTGGATTGTTGCTTAGCCATGGTGATCCTTCAATCCGGTTTATTTCTTCAGCGACTGGGCTGCCTTGCGCGGGCCCTTGCGGGTACGAGCATTGGTCTTGGTGCGCTGACCGCGGACCGGCAGGCCGCGGCGATGACGGAAACCGCGGTAGCACCCGATGTCCATCAAACGCTTGATGTTCATCGTGGTTTCGCGGCGCAGGTCGCCTTCGATCGTGTAGGAGTTGACCACGTCGCGAACTTTTTCCAGTTCGGCGTCGGACAGATCCTTGATCTTCTTGTTGAACTCGATGCCACAAGCTTCGCAGATCTGGCGCGCACGGGTGCGGCCGATACCGAAGATGGAAGTCAGGCCGATCTCGGCGTGCTTGTGAGGCGGAATGTTGATACCAGCAATACGTGCCATGGTGGTCCCTTAAACCTATCAGCCTTGACGCTGCTTGTGTCGCGGGTCGGTGCAGATAACGCGCACGACGCCATGGCGACGGATGATCTTACAGTTGCGGCACATTTTCTTGACCGAAGCCGAAACTCTCATGTCATTCTCCTGAAGAAATCTCAAAACTCTTTACTTGGCGCGGAACACGATCCGGGCACGCGAGAGGTCATAGGGCGTCAATTCGACCTTGACCTTGTCACCAGGCAGGATGCGGATGTAGTGCATGCGCATCTTGCCCGAAATGTGGCCCAAGACCACGTGCCCGTTTTCCAGCTTTACCCGGAACGTGGCGTTGGGGAGGTTTTCTACCACCTCGCCCTGCATCTCGATCACATCGTCCTTGGCCATTTGTCAGACACCTGGCGCGGCCTTGAAGTTGGCTTTCTTCAACAAGGATTCGTACTGCTGGGACATCAGGTAGTTCTGTACCTGGGCCATGAAGTCCATGGTCACCACCACGATGATCAGCAACGAAGTACCACCAAAGTAGAACGGGACGTTGTACTTCAGGATCAGGAACTCCGGCAGCAGACAGACCAGCGTGATGTAGATCGCACCAGCCAGCGTCAAGCGCACCAGAACCTTGTCGATATGCCTTGCAGTCTGGTCACCCGGACGGATGCCCGGAATGAACGCACCGCTCTTCTTCAGGTTGTCTGCGGTCTCCCGGCTGTTGAATACCAGCGCGGTGTAGAAGAAGCAGAAGAACACGATCGCCGCAGCGTAGAGCGCCACATAGATCGGCTGTCCCGGCGACAGTGCCGAAGCCATGTCGCGCAACCAGCGCGTACCGTCACCGGTACTGACCCAGCTCACCACCGTGGTGGGCAGCAGGATGATGGACGAAGCGAAGATCGGGGGAATCACGCCAGCCATGTTCAGCTTGAGCGGCAGGTGCGACGATTGACCGCCATACACCTTGTTGCCCACCTGACGGCGTGCGTAGTTCACCAGGATCTTGCGCTGTCCGCGCTCGACGAAGACCACGAAATAGGTGACGAGGACCACCAGGGCGACGATGAAGATCGCCGCCAGGGGAGCCATCGCACCGGTGCGGACCAGTTCGAACAGGCCGCCGATAGCATTGGGCAAGCCCGCTGCGATACCGGCAAAGATGAGGATCGAGATACCGTTGCCCAGGCCACGCTCGGTGATCTGTTCACCCAGCCACATCAGGAACATCGTTCCAGCCACCAGGGTCACGACCGTGGTCAGGCGGAAGCCGAAACCAGGGTCGATCACCAGGCCTTGTGTGCCTTCCAGCGCCAGGGCGATGCCGAGCGACTGGAAGATGGCAAGACCGACGGTGCCGATGCGGGTGTACTGCGTGATTTTTCGCTTGCCAGCTTCGCCTTCCTTCTTCATCTGCTCAAAAGCGGGCAGGACATAGCCCATGAGCTGCATGACGATGGAAGCCGAGATGTAGGGCATGATCCCCAACGCGAACACAGTGAAGCGCGAGAGCGCCCCGCCCGAGAACATGTTGAACAGGTTCAGGATGCCGCCCTGCTGGCCCTTGAAGAGCTGGGCCAGCTGGTCGGGGTTGATGCCCGGCACCGGGATATGAGCCCCGATGCGGTACACGACCAATGCCAGCAGCAGGAAAACCAGCCGGCGACGGAGGTCGCCGAACTTGCCTGTCTTCGCGAGGGTTGCAGCGTTAGTGGCCACGAGCAGTTCCGGTTAAAGCCCGATCAGGCCAGCGAGCCGCCAGCGGCTTCGATGGCGGCCTTGGCGCCAGCAGTCGCGCCGACGTTAGTCAGCTTGACAGCCAGAGTCAGTTCGCCGGTCTTGACGACCTTGACCTTCTTGGCCAGTTCCGACACGAGGCCGGCGGCTTTGAGAGCCAGCAGATCGACTTCTGCAGCGCCCAGCGCTTGCAGGTCGGACAGGGTCACTTCGGCGTTGAACTTCAGAGTCTGGGACTTGAAGCCACGCTTGGGCAGACGGCGTTGCAAAGGCATTTGACCGCCTTCGAAACCGACCTTGTGGTAGCCGCCCGAACGCGACTTTTGGCCTTTGTGGCCACGGCCAGCGGTCTTGCCGAGACCGGAGCCAATGCCACGGCCCACGCGACGCTTGGCGTGCTTGGCACCGGAAGCGGGCTTGAGAGTGTTGAGTTCCATGTCTTGACTCCGATCAGATCACTTTGATCAGATAGCTGATCTTGTTGATCATGCCGCGCACTGCGGGGGTATCCTGCAGTTCGCTGACGCTGTTGAGTTTGCGCAGGCCCAGGCCGCGCACGGTGGCGCGATGGTCCTCTTTGCAGCCGATGGGGCTGCGAACCAGTTGAACCTTGATGGTGTTATTGGCAGTCATGTTCTCTCCCATCAGCCCACGATCTCTTCGACCGACTTGCCGCGCTTGGCAGCGATGTCAGCCGGAGTGGTCGAATTCTTCAGGGCGTCCAGAGTGGCGCGAACCAGGTTGTAGGGGTTGCTCGAGCCATGGCTCTTGGCCACGACGTCGGTGATGCCCAGGACCTCGAAGACGGCGCGCATCGGGCCGCCGGCGATGATGCCGGTACCCTTGGCAGCCGGCAGCATCATGACGCGGGCGGCGCCGTGGTGACCGTGCACCGCGTGGTGCAGGGTACCGTTGCGCAGCGAAACCTTGATCATGTTGCGGCGGGCTTCGTCCATGCCCTTGGTCACGGCGGCCGGCACTTCGCGGGACTTGCCCTTGCCCATACCGACGCGGCCATCACCGTCACCGACCACGGTCAGTGCAGCGAAAGCCATGATGCGACCACCCTTGACCACTTTGGTCACGCGGTTGACCGCGATCATCTTTTCGCGCAAGCCGTCGTCAGCTTCGCTCTTCACGTTAGCTTGAAATTTAGCCATTTGCGTATCCCCAATCAGAATTGCAGGCCGGCTTCACGCGCGGCGTCTGCCAGGGCTTTGACACGGCCGTGGTAGGCGAAGCCCGAACGGTCGAAGGCCACTTTTTCGATGCCGGCGGCTTTCGCCTTTTCGGCAATGCGCTTGCCGATCAGTTCGGCCGCGGCCTTGTTGCCACCCTTGCCTGCAGCGCCCAGCTGGGCACGCACTTCTGCTTCGACGGTGGAGGCCGAAGCCAGCACCTTGGAGCCGTCGTCGGAGATGACGTTGGCGTAGATGTGCAGATTGGTGCGGTTCACGGTCAGACGAACGGCGCCTTGCTGTGCAATGCGGATGCGGGTCTGACGGGCACGGCGCAAACGCTGTTCTTTTTTCGTCAACATGTTCGCAGTCCTTATTTCTTCTTGGTCTCTTTGATCACGACCTTTTCATCCGCATAACGGATGCCCTTGCCCTTGTAAGGCTCGGGAGGACGCACGGCACGGACTTCAGAAGCGATCTGGCCAACGCGCTGACGATCAGCGCCCTTGATCACGACTTCGGTCGGGGTCGGGGTGGCGACCGTGATGCCAGCGGGCATCTCGATGTTCACCGGGTGCGAGAAACCGACGGCCAGGTTGAGCTTGTTGCCCGAAGCGGAGGCCTTGTAGCCCACGCCGATCAGGCTCAGCTTCTTCTCGAAGCCCTTGCTCACGCCATTGACCATGTTGTTCACGAGCTGACGGATGGTGCCGCTCATGGCATTGGCTTCGCGCGATTCGTCGACCGGGCTGAACGACAGCTTGCCGTCAACGCTCTCGACCTTGACCAGTGCGCTTTGCGACAGTTCCAGTGCGCCCAGGGCGCCCTTGACACTGATGGCATCCGCCTGGACGGACACTTCCACACCTTGCGGAATGGCTACGGCTTGTTTTGCTACACGAGACATTTCAGATACTCCTCAATGCAGCGTTAGGCGACGTAGCACAGCACTTCACCGCCGACACCGGCAGCGCGCGCTTTGCGATCGGTCATCACGCCCTGGGGGGTGGTGACGATGGCGACGCCCAGACCGTTCTGGACGGTGGGGATGTCTTTGGTGCCCTTGTAGACACGCAGGCCGGGACGGCTCACGCGCTCGATGCGCTCGATGACCGGACGGCCAGCGTAGTACTTGAGGGCGATTTCGAGCTGGCTCTTGCCGGCTTCGGTCTTGACTTGGAAACCGTCGATGTAACCTTCGTCCTTCAGCACCTGGGCGATGGCAGTCTTCACTTTGGAAGACGGCATGGCCACGACGGTCTTGGCGACCATCTGTGCGTTGCGGATGCGGGTCAGCATATCGGCGATAGGATCACTCATGCTCATTTGGGGTACTCCTTGCGCCTTACCAGCTGGCCTTGGTCACGCCGGGGATTTCGCCGGCAAAAGCCAGTTCACGAACCTTGGCACGGGCCAGACCGAACTGACGGAAGGTGCCACGGGGACGACCGGTGATTTCGCAACGGTTGTGCTGGCGGGTCGGGTTGGCGTTGCGGGGCAGTTTCTGCAGACCCAGGCGGGCTGCATCACGCTCTTCGTCGGAACGCTTGGCGTCACCGGCGATGGCTTTCAACTCGTTGTACTTGTTGGCAAACTTGGCGGCGAGTTTCTCGCGCTTCAGTTCACGCTGGAGCAAAGCTTGTTTAGCCACAAACCACCTCAGTTCTTGAACGGGAAACGGAAACCGGCCAGCAGTGCCTTGCACTCGGCGTCGGTCTTGGCGGTCGTCGTGATGCTGATGTTCAGACCACGCAGAGCATCCACCTTGTCGTACTCGATTTCGGGGAAGATGATCTGTTCTTTGACGCCAACGTTGTAGTTGCCACGGCCGTCGAAGGACTTGCCGGAGATACCACGGAAGTCACGCACGCGCGGCAGGGCCACGGTGACGAAACGGTCCAGGAATTCGTACATCTGGGCGCCACGCAGGGTGACCATGCAGCCGATCGGCTGCTGTTCGCGGATCTTGAAACCAGCGATGGCCTTGCGGGCCTTGGTCACGACGGGCTTCTGGCCGGCGATCTTGGTCAGGTCGCTGACGGCGTGGTCCATGACCTTCTTGTCGGCAACCGCTTCCGAGACACCCATGTTCAGGGTAATCTTGGTGATGCGCGGCACTTCCATGACGGACTTGAAGCCGAACTGCTCTTTCAGAGCCGGTGCGATCTTGTCGCGGTAGATTTCTTGAAAGCGTGCCATGGTCATGCTGCCTTGATTTCTTCGCCGGAAGACTTGAAGACGCGGACTTTCTTGCCGTCTTCAGCCACCTTGATGCCGACGCGATCAGCCTTGCCGGTAGCGGCATTGAAGATAGCCACGTTGGACTGGTGGATGGACATGGTCTTGTCGACGATGCCGCCAGCGATGCCCTTCATGGGGTTCGGCTTGGCATGCTTCTTGACCAGGTTCACGCCTTCAACAACCAGACGCTCTTCATCAGCGCGCTGCACCACGGTGCCACGCTTACCCTTGTCGCGACCAGCGATGACGATGACTTCGTCGCCTTTACGGATCTTGTTCATGTGTCGATTCCTTACAGGACCTCGGGGGCCAGGGACACGATCTTCATGAACTTTTCGGTACGCAGTTCACGCGTCACGGGGCCGAAGATGCGGGTGCCGATAGGCTCCAGCTTGGCATTGAGCAGCACGGCGGCATTGCCGTCGAACTTCACCTTGGCACCATCGCCGCGGCGGATGCCGGCAGCAGTACGGACGACCACAGCGTTGTAGACCTCGCCTTTTTTGACGCGGCCACGCGGTGCGGCTTCCTTGATGCTCACTTTGATGATGTCGCCCACGCTGGCATAACGGCGCTTGGAGCCGCCCAGCACTTTGATGCACATCACGGACTTGGCGCCCGTGTTGTCAGCAACATCGAGTCGAGATTGCGTTTGGATCATTTGATTTAAGTCCCAACTTGAATCCCAGCGGCCACCACGGCCACAGGCGATCAGTCTTGGGCCCGTCGTTGGCAGCCAGCACACGGTTTGCAACCGCGCTCCGGCCGACTTCGCTGGGCAGATACTTCACCCACTACGGGCGAAGAGAACGATTATCCATCAGTTTTGAAAATCGTGCAAGGGATTTTTGCGAATCGAATCCCGGCGGGCAGGTCTGGCAGCGGGGTACGCAAGGCCTCGCCCTGCCCCTGCGCGCCAGCGGTAAGATCAGCGCCCATGAAGCAAGAGCAGACCTCCATCGCATCGACCCGCATCGCCTTCATCGGCGGCGGCAACATGGCCAGCGCCATCATCGGCGGACTGATTCAGCAAGGCCTGGACGGCGACCGGATCACGGTCGTCGAGCCCTTGCCCGAGCAGCGCGCACGCCTGCAGGCACAGTTCGGCGTGCGCGCGCTCGCGGCCGCCGGTCCGGCCCTGCTGGGCTCAGACCTGGTGGTGTGGGCTGTCAAGCCGCAGGTCTTCAAGCAGGTGGCGCAGGACTGCGCGGCGCAGGTCGCGGATGCACTGCACCTGAGCGTGGCCGCCGGCATCCGCAGCGACAGCATGGCGGCCTGGCTGGGCAGCGAGCGCATCGTGCGCGCCATGCCCAACACGCCAGCGCTGGTCGGCCAGGGCATGACGGGGCTTTATGCCAGGACGGCGGTGGAGGCGGCTGACCGCGCATTGATCGATGCCGTGATCGGCACCACGGGCCAGTTCCTGTGGGTCAAGCAGGAAGCCGACCTCGACGCGGTGACCGCCCTGTCAGGCTCCGGCCCGGCCTATGTGTTCTATTTCCTGGAGGCGATGCGGCAGGCTGGCACCGAGATGGGGCTGGACGCCGAGACCGCGACCCGGCTCGCGATCGGCACCTTCGCCGGGGCCGCCAGACTGGCGCAGGACGCGAGCGAACCGCCCGAGGTGCTGCGCGAGCGCGTGACCTCCAAGGGCGGCACGACCTATGCCGCGCTGTGCTCGCTGGAGGCCAGCGGCGTCAAGGCCAGCTTCGTGCAGGCGCTGCACGCGGCACGCCTGCGTGCGCAGCAGCTGGGCGACGAATTCGGCGCCTGAGCAATCGCCTGGAAAGCCATCGAGGCGAACTGGCCGCAAGCCGATCCGCCTCAGCCCAGGGCCTTGAGTCCGTAATGGCCGGCCACGCCCAGGAACAGCGTCAAGCCCAGCCAGTGGTTGAGGCGAAAGGCCCTGAAGCAACCCTCGCGCGTGCGGTCACGGATCATGCCGTAGTGCCAGGCTACCTGCCCCAGCGCCGCCGCCAGCGCGAGACCGAACACCGGCCCGCCGACCGCCGGCCACAGCAGCCCGCCCCAAAGTGCGAGGTGGAGCAGGTAGAAGGCGGTCACGCCCACGACGTCCCAGCGCCCCAGCGTGATGGCCGAGGTCTTCATGCCGATGCGCAGGTCGTCGTCGCGGTCGACCATCGCGTACTCGGTGTCATACGCCAGCACCCAGCACAGATTGCTGATGACCAGACCCCAGGCCTGCCAGGGCACTGACGCCAGCAGGCTGCCCCAGGACCAGGCGGCCACTCCCGACTCGACCTGCATGACGCCAAAGGCCATCGGGATGCCGAAGCTGAAGGCCACGCCCAGCACTGCCTGCGGCATCGAGACATGGCGCTTGGCGTAGGGGTAGGCCATGGCCACCGCCAATGCAGGCAAGGACAGCAGGATCGCCGCCGGCGTGGTCGTCAGCACCAGCAGGAAGGCGGCGAAGGCCAGTGCGGCACCGACGGCCAGTGCCTCCCGGACCGACATGCGCCCGCTCGTGATCGGGCGCTGCGCGGTGCGCTTGACATGGCGGTCGAAGTCGCGGTCGGCGACATCGTTGATGCAGCAGCCCGCGCTGCGCATCAGGATGGTGCCGAGCGTGAAGACCAGCAGCAGATGCCAGCCGGGCCAGCCACTGGCGGCGATCCAGAGCGCCGACAGCGTGGGCCAGAGCAGCAGCAGCCAGCCGGCCGGCCGGTTCCAGCGGATCAGATCGAGGTAGAGCGCGAGCTTGGCGCGCCAGGCCGGCAGCGCGGCAGTGTTTGCGTGGTTCATGCGGACAGTCGTTTGACGCCGGGCAGTTCGCAGGCGTAGATGGCATTGCGCAGCGCGGCGATGGCCTCGTAGCGGGTGAAGCTGCGCCGCCAGGCCAGCACGACGCGGCGCGTCGGCGGCTCGCCCGCGAAGGGCAGGTAGCGCAGGTAGGAGGCGTCACCCGGACCCGATCCGGGCGGCAGGGTCCTGGCCTCGGGGCCGAGCGCCGAACTCGGCACGCTCAGGCGCGGCACCAGCGTGACGCCCATGCCGGCGGCAACCATGTGGCGGATGGTTTCGAGCGAGCTGCCCTCGAAACTCTTCCTGATGCCTTCGGCGTCGTTGGAAAAGCGCGCGAACTCGGGGCAGACCTCCAGCACATGATCGCGGAAGCAGTGGCCGGCGCCCAGCAGCAGCATGGTCTCCTGCTTGAGCTGCTCGGCCGTGACCTCGTCCTGCTGCGCCAGCGGATGGTTGACCGGCACGACGGCAACGAAGGGCTCATCGTAGAGCGGCGCGATCGCGAGGTTGGTATCGGGAAACGGCTCGGCCAGGATGGCGCAGTCGATCTCGCCCAGACGCAACTGCTCAAGCAGCTTGGCGGTCAGGTTCTCCTGCAGCATCAGCGGCATCTGCGGCGTGCGCTGGATCACCTGGCGCACCAGGTCGGGCAGCAGGTAGGGGCCGATGGTGAAGATCACGCCCAGGCGCAACGGTCCGGCGAGCGGGTCCTTGCCGCGCTTGGCGATCTCCTTGATCGAGGCGGCCTGCTCGAGCACGACCTGGGCCTGGCGCACGATCTCCTCGCCCAGCGGCGTGACGGCGACCTCGCTGGCGTTGCGCTCGAACAGCTTGAGTTCGAGTTCTTCCTCCAGCTTCTTGATCGCGACCGACAAGGTCGGCTGCGAGACATAGCAGGCCTCGGCCGCCTTGCCGAAATGGCGTTCGCGCGCGACGGCGACGATGTATTTGAGTTCGGTCAGCGTCATGTGGGGTTCAGGCCTTGAGGTAATCGGATTTTCCGCCGAGCCAGCGATCCACATGCTGCTGCGCCTGGCGCGGCCAGCGCGCCAGCAGGACAGGCGCCCAGGCGCGCGCCCATTCGAGCAGGTGGGTGTCGGTGGTGAGGTCGGCGAAGCGCAGCATGGCGGCGCCGGACTGGCGCGCGCCCAGGAACTCGCCAGGGCCGCGGATCTCGAGGTCGCGCCGGGCGATCTCGAAGCCGTCCTGGGTCTCGGCCATGGCGCGCAGGCGGTCGCGCGCGGTCTCGCTCAGGCGGCCGGCCTCATTGGTGGAATACAGCAGCAGACAGGCCGAGGCCGCCGCACCGCGACCGACCCGGCCGCGCAGCTGGTGCAGCTGGCTCAGGCCGAAGCGCTCGGCATGCTCGATCACCATCAGCGAGGCGTTGGGCACGTCGACGCCGACCTCGATCACGGTGGTGCTGACCAGCACGCCCATGGCGCCGGCGCTGAACAGCGCCATCACGGCCTTCTTCTCGGCCGGCGGCATGCGCGAGTGCAGCAGGCCGACCAGCACCGGCGTACCGTCGGCATTCCTGAGCCCGTCCATCGCGGCGCTGAGTTCAAGGTGGGCCTCGGTCGCGTTGCGCAGGTCGAGCGCCTCGCTCTCCTCGATCAGCGGGCAGACCCAGTAGACCTGGCGCCCCTGCGCGACCTGGGCCCGGATGCGGCCGATGACCTCGTCGCGCCGGCTGTCGGAGACGGTCTTGGTCACGATCGGGCTGCGCCCGGGCGGCAGCTCGTCGATGGTCGACACGTCGAGGTCGGCGTAATAGCTCATCGCGAGCGTGCGCGGGATCGGCGTCGCGCTCATCATCAGCAGATGCGGCTCGAACCCCACATCCTGCATCTTCTCGCGCAAGGCCAGGCGCTGCGCGACGCCGAAGCGGTGCTGCTCGTCGATCACGGCCAGCGCCAGGTTCTGGAACTGGACCTGCTGCTGGATCACGGCGTGGGTGCCGACCACCAGCGCCGCCTCGCCCGAGGCGATGCGCGCCAGCATGGCGGCGCGCTCCTTCTTCTTCTGGCTGCCGGTCAGCCAGGCCACGGACTTGCCCAGCGGCGCCAGCAGGGACTCGAGCCAGCCGACCAGCTTGCTGAAATGCTGCTCGGCCAGGATCTCGGTCGGTGCCATCAGCGCGCACTGCCAGCCAGCGTCGATCGCGACCGTGGCGGCCAGCGCCGCGACCACGGTCTTGCCGCTGCCGACATCGCCCTGCAACAGGCGGTGCATGGGCACCGGACGCGCGAGGTCGGCCGCGATCTCGCCGACGACGCGGGCCTGCGCTCCGGTCAGGCCAAAGGGCAAGGCGGCCAGCAGCTGCTGGTCCAGACCGCCCGTACGGCAGCGCAGCGCTGGCGCGCGCAACAGGTCGCGCTCCTGCTTGGCGCGCTGTTGCGACAACTGCTGCGCCAGCAGCTCCTCGGCCTTCAGGCGCTGCCAGGCCGGATGACTGCGGTCTTCGAGTGCCGCCAGCGAGGTGTCGGGCCTGGGGTGGTGCAGGAAATGCAGCGCCTCGCGCAAGGTCCAGGGCGCTTCCATCGCCCCGCCAGGTCCGCGTCGGCGCAGGCCGGGACAGTCGGCGACGGCCTCGGGTGGCACGGTGTCGTCGAGGTCGGCACGATCGAGGCCGCTGATCACCGCGCGGCGCAGATAGGCCTGCGGCAGCCCGGCGCTGGTCGGGTAGACCGGGGTCAGCGCATCGGGCAGCTCGCCGCTGGCGGCGCGGAAGGTCGGGTGCATCATGGTCCAGCCCAGGAAGCCGCCGCGCAGCTCGCCGCGGGCCCGGATCTGCTCGCCGACGGCCAGCGTCTTCTGGTGCGAGGGGTAGAAGCTGAAGAAGCGCAGCGTGCAACGGCCGCTGCCGTCATCGAGCACCACCAGCAACTGGCGCCGCGGACCGGGGCTGATCTCGCAGGAGGTCACGATACCCTCGATCTGGGCCTCATCGCCCTCGCGGGCATCGCGCAGGCGCACGATGCGGGTCTCGTCCTCGTAACGCAGCGGCAGGTGCAGCGCGAGGTCGATCGCGCGTACCAGCCCGAGCTTGCGCAGCGCTTTTTGCGGCGCGGACAAGGGCTTGCTGGCGGATGCCGGCGGCGAAGCGGACGGAACTGCTGACATGGCGGCATTTTGCCGCAGCCGGACCGGCTTTGCGACTGAACGGAAAAGCAGACAATCACGACGTCCATTTCAAGGAAAAGCAGAGCATGAGCCTGGCGTTCAATTACCGGCACCTCTATTACTTCTGGATCGTCGCCAAGGAAGGCGGCATGACGCGCGCCGCCGCGCGGCTGGACATGGCGGTGCAGACCGTCAGCGCCCAGGTGCGCGAGCTCGAGCGCGACCTCGGCTGCCAGCTGCTCAAGCCGGCCGGGCGCGGGCTGGCGCTGACCGAGGCCGGCGTCGCCGCGCTGCGCCAGGCCGAGCAGATCTTCCAGCTCGGCGAGGTGCTGCCCGAACGGGTGCGCGCGGCGGCACAGGCGCCCGCGATGCGACTGGCGGTCGGGATTGCCGACGGACTGGCCAAGCTCGAGGTGCAGCGCTTGCTGCAGCCAGTGCTGGCCACGCCGGACCTGCGGCTGGTCTGCCACGAGGGCGAGATGGCCGACCTGCTGGCCGAACTCGCGGTGCACCAGCTCGACATGGTGCTGTCCGACCACCCGGCCCCGTTCAACCCGCACCTAAAGGTACACAGCCACCCGCTGGGCAGTACCGGCATGGGCTGGTACGCGGTGCCGCGCTGGTGGGAGCAGGCCCAGGCCGGTTTTCCGGCCTCGCTGCAGGATGTGCCGGTGCTGCTGCCCACCACCCATTCGATCGTGCGCGCCCATCTCGACCAGTGGCTGGCCCAGCTGGGCCTGCGCCCGCGCGTGGTCGGCGAGTTCGAGGACAGCGCCCTGCTCGAAACCTTCGGCGGCGCGGGCCTGGGCGTGTTCCCGGCCGCAATCGCGCTGCAGGACGCGCTGCTGCAGCGGCATCAGGCCAGACTGCTCGGCGCCTGCGCCGGCGTCGAGGAGCATTACTACGCGATCAGCACTGAGCGCAAGGTGCAGCACCCGCTGCTGCGCCAGCTGCTGACGCAGGACTGAAGCAGCCCGCTCAGGCCAGCGCGGCGTGCAGCCCGACCAGGGCCAGCGTCAGCTTGTGCCTGGGGTCGAGGTGAATCATGGGCCGCGCGAGCTGGTGCGACTCGCGCACCTTGACCGAGGCCGGCAGATAAGGCTGCAGCACCGGCAGGCCTTCCGCGATCAGCTCCTGCACCAGCTGCTGCGGCAGCCTGGCGCGCGGCTGGAACTGGTTGACCACGATGCCCTTGACCTGCAGCGCCGGGTTGTGATCGGCGCGGATTTCCTGCACATTGGCCAGCAGGGTGTAGAGCGCCTGGCGGCTGAAGTCGTCGCAATCGAACGGGATCAGGCAGCCACCTGCGCCCATCAGCGCCGAGCGGGTGTAGAAGTTCAGCGCCGGCGGCGTGTCGATGTAGATGCGCTGGTAGTCGCTGCCTAACTGCTGCAGCGCCTCGCGCAGCTTGTAGATCTTGTGGCGCGACTCGAGCTTGACCTGCAACTCGTCGAGCCGGTCGCTTGCGGCCATCAGGTCCAGCCGCTCGAACGGCGTGTGGACGACGAAATCCGCCGGTGGTGCCGGGTGGAAGCTGAAGCTCAGCGTCTGGTCGAAGAAGCTCGCGACCGTGGGCTGGTCGGCGCCGACCCGGTCGCCGAGCAGGTAGCGAGTCGAGTTGCCCTGCTGGTCGAGATCGATCAGCAGCGTGCGCAGGCCCTGGGCGGCACTGATCGCGGCGAGGTTGCAGGCGATGGTGGACTTGCCCACGCCACCCTTCTGGTTGAAAACGACTAGCGCCACGGCGCCTCCTGCTGTTGTTGTGCTGTGCGGTCCATTATCTGGCAGTCCAGCCATGGGAAAATGTCGGTTTTTCTTGGCACGGGCCCGTTCGGCCCTCAAGCGACATGAACCCAGAACTTTCCGGCGCCACACGCGCCCACAATGTCAGCGACTTCGACTTCGAGCTGCCGCCCGAACTGGTCGCCCAGCACCCCGCCGCCGAGCGCAGCGGCTCGCGCCTGCTCGACAACAGCGGCCGCTCGCCGATCGACCGCATCTTCAAGGAACTACCCCGCCTGCTCAAGGCCGGCGACCTGCTGATCTTCAACGACACCCGCGTCGTCAAGGCTCGCCTGTACGGCGAGAAGGCCTCGGGCGGCAAGGTCGAGCTGCTGATCGAGCGCGTGCTCGACGGGCACGAAGTGGTGGCGCACATGAAGGTCAGCAAGAAGCCGCTGCCCGGCGCGCGGCTCCACATGGTCGGCGGCTTCAGCGCCGAACTGCTGGGCCGCTGGCCCGAGGACAACGGCCCGCTGTTCCGCTTCCGTCTCAGCGCCGATCCCTATATGCTGATGGAAGCACACGGCCATGTGCCGCTGCCGCCCTATATCGAACATGGCGACAGCGCCGAGGACGAGCGCCGCTACCAGACCGTGTTCGCGCGCGCCCCCGGCGCGGTCGCGGCACCGACCGCCTCGCTGCACTTCGACCAGGCCCTGCTCGACGAGCTGGAAGCCCGTGGCGTGCAGCGCGCCAGCGTCACGCTGCATGTCGGCGCCGGCACCTTCCAGCCGGTCAAGGTTGACCGGATAGCCGACCATGTGATGCACTCCGAGCGCTACGAGGTGCCCGAAGCCACCCAGCAAGCCATTCGTGAATGTCGCGCGCGCGGCGGCCGCGTGGTCGCGGTCGGCACGACCACGGTACGCACGCTCGAATCCTGGGCCAGCTTCGGTCGCGCCAGCGGCGAAACGCAGATCTTCATCACGCCCGGCTTCGAGTTCCGGGTCGTCGATCTGCTGGTGACCAACTTCCACCTGCCGAAAAGCACGCTGATGATGCTGGTCAGCGCCTTCGCCGGCTACGAAACCGTGATGGCGCTCTACGCGCGCGCCATCCGCCAAGGCTACCGCTTCTTCAGCTATGGCGACGCCATGCTGCTGACACGCCGACCGACACATTGCTGAAGACCGGCGTCTTGCGGCGTGTCGCTGTGCTAACTTACACATTTCAGAAAATTGGAACGGCATTGGAATGATCCAAACAAAAACCGAGCATCCCGTCGTCTTCGGCACCGATGACCTGCTGATCAGCCTGTGCAACTCGGTGACGCGCATCCTCAGCCTGACGACCCAGACTCCCATCAACTACTCGGGCATGGTCCAGCGCATCAGCAAGACCTGTCTCAAACCCGACATCGGCTGTTTCGTGCTGTTCGATGGCGGCTTCTCCGGCCTCGTGATCCTCAATTTCTCGGCCCAGGCGGCGCTGGAGCTGTACGAAAGCTACATGCTGAACATGGGCATGTCCAAGTCGGACCTGGCCACCTCGCACACCTCGGACGAAGTCGGCAACGTGATGGGCGAGCTGATGAACCAGGTGCTGGGTGACTTCACCGGCAAGGTGAGGCGGGAATTGCACACCGACATCACGCAGAACCAGCCCAAGATGCTGGTCATCAACAAGCAGGTGGTGCTGAGCGTGGACGCCAACCTGGACCAGCCCGATTCCCGCCGGGTGACCTTCTATACCAGTCGCAACAACATCTTCTATCTGGAGCTGTCGGTCGACCACACCGAGTTCATCAAGCTGTACGACTTCGAGCCGGAAACGCTGGATGCGGATGACTTGATGGATCAGATCCAGGCGGAATCGGCGGCTGCGCCGTCGCAGGCGCCCGCCGCCCAGAGCGATTCCAATGTCGATACCGACGATCTGCTGAAGTCGCTCGGCATGTGAACAGGGAAACGTCCATGCTCAAATTCGACCTACTCAAGACCGACCCCGACAGCCACGCCCGCCGCGGCACCCTGACGCTCAACCACGGCGTGGTGCAGACGCCCATCTTCATGCCGGTCGGCACCTACGGCACCGTCAAGGGCGTGATGCCGCGCAGCCTGCACGACATGGGCGCGCAGATCATCCTGGGCAACACCTTCCACCTCTGGATGCGGCCGGGGCTCGACATCATGCAGAGCTTCGGCGGCCTGCACCAGTTCGAGCAATGGGACAAGCCGATCCTGACCGACTCGGGCGGCTTCCAGGTCTGGAGCCTGGGCGCGATGCGCAAGATCAGCGAGGAAGGCGTCAAGTTCGCCTCGCCGGTCAACGGCGACAAGCTCTTCATGTCGCCCGAGGTCAGCATGCAGATCCAGACGATACTGAACTCGGACATCGTGATGCAGCTCGACGAGTGCACGCCCTACTGGCAGGGCGAGAAAGGCAGCGGTCACATCACGACCGAGGCCGAGGCGCGCGTCTCGATGGAGCTGAGCCGGCGCTGGGCGCTGCGTTCCAAGAACGAATTCGAGCGACTGCAGAACCCGAACGCGCTGTTCGGCATCGTGCAGGGCGGCATGTTCGAACACCTGCGCCAGGAATCGCTCGAAGCGCTGGTCGAGATGGACTTTCCCGGCTACGCGGTCGGCGGGGTCAGCGTCGGCGAGCCCAAGGAGCTGATGCTGCAGATCATGGCCCACACGCCGCACCGACTGCCGCGCGAGAAGCCGCGCTACCTGATGGGCGTCGGTACGCCGGAGGACCTGGTCGAGGGCGTGGCGCAGGGCGTCGACATGTTCGACTGCGTGATGCCGACGCGCAATGCGCGCAACGGCACCATCTTCACGCGCTACGGCGACCTCAAGATCCGCAACGCGCGCCACAAGGCCGACCCGCAACCGCTCGATTCCAGCTGCAACTGCTACGCCTGCGCGGGCTCCAGCGGCGTGAGCTGGGACGACGGCGGGCGCGAAGGCTTCAGCCGCGCCTACCTGCACCACCTGGACCGCTGCGGCGAGATGCTCGGCCCGATGCTGACCACCGTGCACAACCTGCACTACTACCTCAACCTGATGCGCGAGGTGCGCGAATCGCTGGAGGCCGGCCAGTTCAGCGCCTTGCGCGCCCGCTTCAAAGCCGAGCGCGCACGCGGCGTCTGAAGCCGGTCGCGGCCAAGCCCCGGCGGCCTGCTCAGCCGGCGGCCGGCTTGCTGTGCGACCTGGCGGGCGCCGCCTTCTTCGCGCCAGCACCCGTCTTTTTGGCTGCTGGCTGGGTGGCGCTCGACTTGGCAGTGGTCTTGCGCGCCGGCTTGCGAGTCGCAGCTTGCTCCTCGGCGACTTGGGCAGCCCTGCGCTCGGCCTCTTCCCTGGCCTGCTCGGCCATCTTCTCGGCGGCCTCGGCGCCAGCCTGCACCGACTGGGCCACCTGCTCGGCCGCCTTGGCGGCCTGGCCAGCCATGTCCTGTACCGCGTTGGTCGCAATGTTCGCGAACTGCTCGGTCAGGGAGTTCCACCATTGCATGGCGTCGACCGCCGGCTTGGACGCCTCGGCGGCGGCCTGAGCCGCATCCTGGGCCGACGGCTCGACGGGCTTGGCGGGCTGTGACGCCTGGCTGGCCTGCGCGGTCTCGGGCTTCATCTTGAACGACTCGGCCACGTCCTGCAGGCTCAGGTTCATGCTCTCGAGCGTGGACAGCGTCATCTTCTGCACCTCAAGCGCCTGTATCGTCGCGTCCAGCGCCTTGGCGTTCTGGTCCAGCCAGAAAGCCACCGCGCGCAGATCATGGATGCGCTTGTCGATTTCCTCGATGCTGAAGGTCGGCGCGACCCAGTGCCCGAGCGAAGGCATGGCCGCCGCCGGCTGCAGCCCTGGCGTCACGCCAGTGGCCTGGCGCGCGAGGTTCTGCAGGAAATCGAAGCCAGGTATGTACTGGCCAAAGGCGCTGAAGTCGGTTTTTTCCATCTGAACTCCTGGTGGCAAGCAGCCACGCCAAGTCGGCGCAGCTCTGTTCTTGCTAGCATGCCACAAGCGGCGCAGGTCGCTGCCATGTGCCGGCTTGACCTCTGTCAAGGAGCTGATCAAAGGCTTGGCGCAAGATATGGGCAAGAGCAAGGATTTCGGATCAGAATGTTGACTCGATCCGGCCTTTCCAGGAGAAAACCGCCATGAGCGCCAACACTACAGACAATTTCGCCCAGCAACTGCAGCAGATGCGCACCAGCGTGATTGAGCAGCTCCGCGCCCAGCGAGGTGGCAAGATAGGCCGGGCCGAGGCCGCCGCTGACCGCCACGACGTGCAGAGTGGCGACTGGGCACAGTTCGACGGTGAGCGCGACCTCGCGATGGCAATCGACCAGCGCGAGACGGAGGAACTCAAGGCCATCGACGAGGCGCTCAGGCGCATCGCAGCAGGCAGCTACGGCGAGTGCACCGACTGCGGCATCGACATTCCACCAGCACGCCTGCATGCCAGCCCGGCCACGCTACGCTGCCTGAACTGCCAGGAGCGGGCCGAGCGCGCCAGCGGCGAGATCCACCCCACGCTCTGATACCGGACCGTGATCCAGGCCTGCCGGACTGAACGCCGGGCTGTCGTTCAGCTCGACGCCACCAGGGTCTGGGCCAGGGTACCGAACAGGCTGCGGCCATCGCGCCCCTTCACCTCCAGGCGGATCACATCGCCATCTTCCAGGTAGGGGGTCAGCGCCGGGCTGCCCTGCAGGGTTTCGATCGCGCGCTGCTGCGTGATGCTGCCGCAGCCCCCGGGCCATTCGGGCCTTCCCTCGACCTCCCGCGCAGGACCGCAGACCGGGCCGCTGCCAAGCACCGTTCCGCTGCCGAGCGCACGGGTGCGGCACAGCTGCGCGAGCAACTGGCCGAAATCAAAGCACGCCTCGCCTGCGTCGCAAGCGCCGAGTGGGCGCCCGTTGAGCTCGACCTGCAGCGGCAGCTTGAGACGGCCGCGCTGCCAGGCAGCGCCGAGCTCGTCCAGCGTCACGGCCACCGGGCCGAAAGCCGTCGCAGGCCAGGCCTGGACGACGGCGCTGACATCGGCTGACGCATCAGCCTGGCGGCCGCGCAAGCACCAGTCGTTCGCCAGCATCAGCAGCCGGATGGACTCCAGCGCCTGCGCGGGGCTGGAGCCTGCCGGCAGATCGCCAGCGACCACCGCCAGGCCTGCGCCAAAGTCCGCCGCCCATGCCCCGTCCTGAACGAGCATCTCGTCGCGGGAACCGAGAAAGGCGTCTCCGGCCCCTTGACGCAGCCGGGGCAAGCCGGCTGAAACCGGCTTGCCGGCGGGATCGAGATGGCCGGCATAAGCGTCCGCCACCGCCCACTGGAAGGCGCGCGGCAACGGCGCCATGCAGCGCTCGGCCTCGAAGGGAAAGGCATGCCTGGCCCGACCCTGATTGAGCGCCAGATAGAGATCGTGCAGCTGCGGCGCGATGAAGTTCCAGTCGTCCAGCGCCTGCTGCAGCGTGTGGGCGCTGCCCGTGGCGTAATGGGCCATGCCGAGATCGCGCGAGACGACGACCAGCTGCCCGTCGCGCGAGCCGTCCTTGTATGTGGCCAGTTTCATTTCGGGGAAGCGACCGGCTGAGGGGCCGCCTGGGTGACAGGGAACAGTCGCGCTGCTCCCGGACTGTGAAATGCCGGCTATTGTAGGCAAGGCCTCCGTTGCGTCGGGCGTGCTCAGTCGTCGAGCAGGCTGCGCAGCATCCAGGCGGCCTGCTCATGCACGGTCAGGCGCTGCGTCAGCAGGTCGGCAGTCGGCTGGTCATGCGCCTTCTCGACCAAAGGAAAGAGCTGCCTTGCCGTGCGCGCCACGGCCTCATGCCCTTCGGCCAGGATGCGGACCATTTCCATCGCCTTGGGCGGTGCATCGGGGGCATCAAGCAGCGAACTCAACTTGCCGTAGGCCGCATAGGAACCAGGCGCCGCATGACCCAGCGCCCGGATGCGCTCGGCTATCGGGTCGACCGCATTCCACAGCTCGGTGTATTGCTGCATGAACATCGCATGCAGGCTGTTGAACATCGGCCCGGTGACGTTCCAGTGGAAGTTGTGCGTGGTCAGGTAGAGCGTGAACGTATCGGCCAGCAGCCCGCTGAGCCCCTGCGCGATCGCCGCCCGGTCCTTGTCATCGATGCCGATGTCGATCTTGCGCGCATCACTTTTCTTCTTTGACATGTTTGCCTCCGTTTCCGAACTGCGAACCAGACTCGCAGCCGTTTCATCTTAAACCTAGGGTGCTGTTCCTGCAGCACTGCCCCTTGCCAACGCGGCGAACCGGACGGCAGGCAGTGCGCCCGGAACAGCCAAGCGATGCGCGACAATCACGACACCATGAATCCAACTTATGTATTGACCCTGTCCTGCAAGGACAAACCCGGCATAGTGCATGCCGTCTCGGGCTTCCTGCTGGAACATGGCGGCAACATCGAGGAAGCCGCCCAGTACAACGACCACGACACCGGCCTGTTCTTCATGCGCGTGCAGTTCGTCTGCCAGCGCCTGATCGCGGAGGACCTGCGCACCGAAGTGCGCCTGTTCGCGCAGACCCATGGCATGGACTGGGGCCTGCACGGACTCGCGGCACGCATGCCGACCGTGATCATGGTCAGCCAGCAGGGCCATTGCCTCAACGACCTGCTGTTCCGCTGGAAGAGCGGACTGCTGCCGATCGACATCCGGGCCATCATCAGCAACCACCGCGACTTCTACCAGCTCGCGGCCAGCTACAACGTGCCCTTCCAACATCTGCCGGTCACGGCCGCGACCAAGGCACAGGTCGAGGCCAGGCAGCTCGAGATCATCGAGCAGGAAGGCGCCGACCTGGTGGTGCTGGCGCGCTACATGCAGGTGCTGTCGAACGACATGTGCCGCCAGCTGGCCGGCAAGGCGATCAACATCCACCACAGCTTCCTGCCGAGCTTCAAGGGTGCCAAGCCCTACTACCAGGCGCATGACCGCGGCGTCAAGCTGATCGGCGCCACCGCCCACTACGTGACTGCTGACCTGGACGAAGGCCCGATCATCGAGCAGGACGTCGCGCGGGTCGACCATTCGATGACGGTGGACGACCTGACGGGCATCGGCCGCGATACCGAGAGCCAGGTGCTCGCGCGCGCCGTCAAGTGGCACAGCGAGCACCGCGTGCTGCTCAACGGCCACCGCACCGTGGTGTTCCGCTGACAGGTGACAGGTGACAGGCCGCAGCGTCAGTCGATCGCGAGCTGGTGGCCGCCGCCGCCGCCCTGCTTCTTGGGCAGCGTGAGGCTGAGCACGCCGTTGTCGAACTTGGCCTTGGCCTGGCTGTTGTCGATGTCGGCTGGCAGCTGGAAACTGCGCGCGACCGAGCCGAAGTAGCGCTCGCTGCGCAGCGATTTCTCGTCCGAGGTCTGGCTGTCTTGCTGCTTCACCTCGGCGCGCAGGGTCACGACATTGCCATCGACCGTGACCTGGATGTCATCCTTGGTGACGCCGGGCAGCTCGGCCTGCACCGTGTAGGCGTCGGCGGACTCCTTGACATCGACCTTGATCGATTGCGGCAACGGGTCGCCATGCAGCGGCTTGATGAAGAAGCCGGGCGACATCATGTCCTTGAACAGGTCGTCGAACAGGTTGCTGCGCGTCATGAGGCTATTCATGGTTCTCACTCCTTGAATCTGAAGGCATGGTTTTGTCATTCAGCACGGGACATTCAATCCAATGACCCAGCGCATCAATGACAATAATGCCCCCAGCAACAATTTGCAAGCGCCCGCTGCCCAGGCTCAGCTGCGAACGGGATAGGTTCGCGTGCCGAAGACCGCGCTGCCCACGCGCACCAGCGTGCTGCCGCTGGCGACGGCCGCTTCGAGGTCGTCGCTCATGCCCATCGACAGGGTGTCGAGTTCCAGCCCCTGCGTCCTGAGCGAATCGAACAGCGCGCGCGCGCGGCCAAATACCGCGCAGGCAGTCGCGAAATCGGGCGCGGGCTCGGGTATGCACATCAGGCCGCGCAGGCGCAGGCGCGGCAGCGCGGCGACCGCCCGCGCCAGTTCCAGCGCCTCGGTCGGCGCCACGCCCGACTTGGTCGGCCCGCCATCGACATTGACCTGCACGCAGACCTGCAGCGGCGCCAGCCCTTCGGGCCGCTGCTCGCTCAGGCGCTGCGCGACCTTCAGCCGGTCCACCGTGTGGACCCAGTCGAAATGCTCGGCCACCAGTCGGGTCTTGTTGCTCTGCAGCGGCCCGATGCAGTGCCACTCGATGCCGGGGCAGCCCGCCTCACGCAGGCGCAGCACCTTCTCGACGCCTTCCTGCACGTAGTTCTCGCCAAAGGCGCGCTGACCGGCCTGCCAAGCCTGCTGCACCGCCTCGGCGTCAAAGGTCTTGGAGACGGCCAGCAGGCGCACCGAGTCCGGCTGACGTCCGGCGCGCGCGCAGGCCTGGGCGATGCGCGCCTGCACCGCTTGGAGATTGGCTGGGATCATGGACATAATGAAAAAAATTCAAGGAAGTCGGAATGGACATCACCCAACTGCTGGCCTTCAGCACCAAGAACAAGGCCTCGGATCTGCACCTGTCGGCCGGTTTGCCGCCGATGATACGGGTGCATGGGGACGTCAGGCGCATCAACGTGGAGCCACTGGACCACAAGCAGGTCCACGCGATGATCTACGACATCATGAACGACAACCAGCGCAAGCACTACGAGGAATTCCTCGAGGTGGACTTCTCGTTCGAGATCGAGGGGCTGGCGCGCTTCCGGGTCAACGCCTTCAACCAGAACCGCGGCGCGGCGGCCGTGTTCCGGACCATCCCGTCCAAGATCCTGACGCTCGAGCAGCTCAGTTGCCCCAAGATCTTCGCCGACCTGTCGCTCAAGCCGCGCGGCATGGTGCTGGTGACCGGCCCGACCGGTTCGGGCAAGTCGACCACGCTCGCGGCCATGGTCAACCACCTCAACGAGAACGAGTTCGGCCATGTGCTGACGATCGAGGATCCGATCGAATTCGTGCATGAACCCAAGAAATGCCTGATCAACCAGCGCGAGGTCGGCCCGATGACGCTGTCCTTCGCTGCCGCCTTGCGCTCGGCGCTGCGCGAGGACCCGGACGCGATCCTGGTCGGCGAGATGCGCGACCTCGAAACCATCCGGCTGGCGATGACGGCGGCCGAGACCGGCCACCTGGTGTTCGGCACGCTGCACACCTCGTCCGCGGCCAAGACCATCGACCGCATCATCGACGTCTTCCCACCCGAGGAAAAGGAGATGGTGCGCGCCATGCTGTCGGAATCGCTGGTGGCGGTGATCTCGCAGACGCTGTGCAAGACCAGGGACGGCAACGGCCGGGTCGCCGCGCACGAGATCATGCTCGGCACGCCCGCGATCCGCAACCTGATCCGCGAGGCCAAGGTCGCGCAGATGTATTCGGCGATCCAGATGGGCAGCGGCGTCGGCATGCAGACGCTGGACCAGAGCCTGACCGAGCTCGTCAAGCGCAACCAGATTTCCGCCGCCGAGGCCCGCAGCAAGGCCAAGATCCCCGAGAACTTCCCCGGCTAAGTCCAGACAGGAAAGCACCATGGAACGCGATCAAGCGAGCAAATTCGTCAACGACCTGCTCCGGCTGCTGGTCAGCCGCAACGGCAGCGATCTGTTCCTGACGGCCGATTTCCCACCGGCGATCAAGGTCGACGGCCAGATCACCAAGGTCTCGCCGCAGCCGCTGACGGGCCTGCACACCCAGTCGCTGGCACGCGCGATCATGAACGACCGGCAGGCGGCCGATTTCGAGCGCAGCAAGGAATGCAACTTCGCGATCGCACCGGCCGGCATCGGGCGCTTCCGGGTCAACTGCTTCATCCAGATGGGCCATGTCGGCATCGTGATGCGCACCATTCCGGCCAGGATACCGACCATAGACGAGCTGGCCCTGCCCCAGGTGCTCAAGAACGTCGCGCTGGCCAAGCGCGGCATCTGCATCCTGGTGGGCGGCACCGGTTCGGGCAAGTCGACCACGCTGGCGGCCATGGTGGACTGGCGCAACGAGAACACCCACGACCACATCGTCACGGTGGAAGACCCGGTCGAGTTCGTGCATCAGCACAAGAACTGCATCATCACCCAGCGCGAGGTTGGGCTCGATACCGACAACTGGGAGAACGCGCTCAAGAACTCGCTGCGCCAGGCGCCCAACGTGATCCTGATGGGCGAGATCCGCGACCGCGAGACCATGGAGCATGCGATCGCCTTCGCTGAAACCGGCCACCTCTGCATGGCCACGCTGCACGCCAACAGCGCCAACCAGGCGATGGAGCGCATCATCAACTTCTTCCCGCAGGATCGCCATGCCCAGATGCTCAAGGATGTCTCGCTCAACATCAAGGGCATGATCGCGCAGCGCCTGATCCCGCGCCAGGACGGCAAGGGCCGCTATGCGGTGGTCGAGGTGCTGCTGCACAGCGGCCTGATCGCCGACCAGATCATGAAGGGCGAGATCGGCGAAATCAAGGAAACGATGAAGAAGAGCCGCGAGGTCGGCATGCAGACCTTCGATCAGGCGCTGTTCGACGCTTTCGAGGCCAGGCTGATCTCCTACGAGGAGGCGATCCGCAATGCCGACTCGCAGAACGACCTCAAGCTCAACATCAAGCTCAACAGCCAGCGGGCGCGCAACGCCGACCTGTCGGCCGGCACCGAGCACCTGACCATCATCTGATCAGTCCGGTTCAGTTGAGCGGCTTGGCTGGGGTGTCGCGGGCCGACTCGGGCTGCAGGCGTTTGAGCTCGTCCTCGCTGAGGTAGTCGAAGATGCGCACCACGGCCTTGGCACCGCTGGTGGTGCGTGCCACCTCGGTCGCAAGATCGGCCTCGCGCCGGGTCACCCGGCCCATCAGGTAGACGGTGCCGCGCTCGGTCACGACCTTGAAGGCCTGCGAGGAGAGCTCCTTGTGGTCGATCAGGCCGGCCTTGACCCGGCCCGTCAGGACGGTATCGGAAGTACGCTGGCCCAGCGTCGGGCTGTCGAGTACCGCCAGCTCGTTGACCACCGAGCTCACGTTGTCGACGCCAGCAACGACCTGCTGCACGCGCTGACGGTCGGCGTCATTGGGCACTTCGCCGCTGAGCAGGACCCGGCGGTTGTAGCTCGTGACATTGACGCGCACCCGGGTGCCGAAGTGGTCGTGGATGCGGTTGGCGGCCTTGAGCTCGATCGCCTCGTCCTCGACCTGGGCGCCCGAGCTGCGGCGGTCGGAAGCGACGATGCCGGTGCCGACGGCCGCGCCGACCATGAGCGGCGCGCAACCGGAGACCAGGCCGCCGAGCGTGGCGGCCAGCAGCAGCGCGGCGGTAGCGCGCTGCAGGGAAACGGTGATCGGCTTCATTCAACCAGCTCCTCGGGTTCATCTTCGCCCAGCAACTGGACGTCGATGCCATCACAGATGCAGTGCAGCACCACCTGGTGCGCCTCGTGGATGCGCGGCGCGCGCTCGCTGGGCGCGCAGACCAGGACATCGGTGTCCTTGAGCAGCTGGCCAAGCGCGCCGGCGCGGGCACCGCAGAGTGCGATCACGGTCATCTCGCGCTCATGCGCGGCCTCGACCGAGCCCAGTATCTCGGGCGCCTGCGACAGGCTGGTGACGACCAGCAGCGTGTCGCCGGGCTGGCCGAGCGCGCGCACCTGGCGCGCGTAGACCGAGCGCGCGTCGAAGGCGTTGTAGAGCCCGGTGAAGACGGCAGCGTTGCTGCCCAGCGCGAGCGCCGCGAGCTCGGGCCGGTCGCGCTCGAAGCGGCCGACGAAGGCACTCGCGAACGCCTCGACCAGGCCGACCGAGGCGCCGTTGCCGCAGGCCAGCACCTTGCCGCCGCCGGTGACCGAGGCCAGGATGGCACCGAGCGCCGCCTCGACCGCGGGCGCCAGACTTTGCGCACACTGATACTGCAGGTCGGCGCTGTCGATGAATTGCTGTTGGATCCGTTGCAAGAGCATGGCGCGGATGATAACCGGCAGCCCGGTGCCGCAGCTAGTCGGCGTAAAAGGCGCCCTGCAGCCATTCGATCGCGGGCGGCTCGGGGCCGTCGAGGCGGCCTTGCAGCAGCACGGCATCGAAGCGACAGGGTGGCAGAGTCGCGAGTCGGGCCAGGAAATGGCGTGCGGCAAAGATGATGCGGCGCTGCTTGGAAGACACGATGCTGGCCGCCGCGCCGCCGTGGCTGGTCGAGCGGCGCTGCCTGACCTCGACGAAGACCAGCGTGCCGTCGCGCTCGCGCATAATCAGATCGATCTCGCCGCCACCCCGGCCCGGCGTCCTGAAATTGCGGCACACCAGGCGCAGGCCCTGGCGCTGCAGATGGTCGAGCGCCAGCTGTTCGGCCCTGTCGCCTCGGGCCTTGCTGGTGCCGGCCGCTCCCTCTATCTGGATCGTCATCTTGAACCCCTCCTTCCAGCCGGCGCTGGGCGCCGCGCAAGCGGCAGCCGGTGCGCAACATTATCCCGTCGGCGCGCTCTATGTGGTCGCCACCCCGATCGGCAATCTGGCCGACATCACGCTGCGCGCGCTGCACCTGCTCGGGCTGGTCGATGCGATCGCCTGCGAGGACACCCGCCA
This sequence comes from Chitinophaga pinensis, assembly GCA_943326015.2. GTDB lineage: Bacteria > Pseudomonadota > Gammaproteobacteria > Burkholderiales > Burkholderiaceae_C > Malikia. The sequence goes on from CALPRQ020000001.1 coordinate 105,806, forward strand.
CACCGCCAGCCTGCTGCAGGCCTACGGGCTGCATCGGCCGCTGCTGGCGCTGCACCAGCACAACGAGGCCGAAGCGGCCATCGGCGTGGTCGAACGGCTGCAGCGCGGCGAACGCATCGCCTATGTCAGCGACGCCGGCACGCCCGGCATCAGCGACCCCGGCGCCCGGCTCTGCGCGGCGGTGCAGGCAGCCGGGCTGCGTGCCATCCCGCTGCCGGGCGCCAGCAGCGTGACGACGCTGCTGAGCGTGGCCGGGCTGGCGGCGACCGAGACCGATGCGGCCTTCGAGTTCACCGGGTTCCTGCCGACCAAGGGTTCGGCGCGCGCGCAGGCGCTGCGCCGGCTGGCGCAGCAGCCGCACGCCTGCGTGTTGCTGGAAGCGCCGCACCGCATCCAGCAGCTGGCCAAGGACCTGATCGAGCTGGGCGAGCGCAAGGTGACGCTGGGGCGCGAGCTGACCAAGCAGTTCGAGCAGCTCGTCACGCTGCGCTGCAACGAGCTGGCGGGCTGGCTGGCCGCCGACGCCATGCATGGCAAGGGCGAATTCGCGCTCGCGCTGCATCCGCTGGCACGCGCCGCCGCCAGCGAGGACGGCCCGGACGCCGAGGCGCTGCGCGTGCTCAAGCTGCTGCTGGCCGAGCTGCCGCTCAAGGGCGCGGCGCGGCTGGCGGCCGAGATCACGGGCGGATCGAAAAACGCGCTCTACCAGGCCGGACTCGCGCTCAAGCCAGACAACTATTGATTTTTGTCAGCCTTTGCACAGGCCAATCGGGCATGATGAAGAGTTTGCTGCACCGCAGCAAAAGCTTCAAGCGACATTCATCAAGGCAGCCCAGCATGAGCATACGCAACCTAGACTCCCTGTTCTCCCCTCGCAGCGTCGTCGTCATCGGCGCCACCGACCGTCCCCGCAGCGTAGGGAGCACGGTCTGGAACAACCTGTTGGCCGGCTTCAAGGGCGAACTCCATGCTGTCAACCCGCGCCGGACCGAACTCGGTGGCAAACCCGTCTTCGCCGACCTGCAGGCGCTGGTGACGCAAGCCGGCAAGGCGCCCCAGCTGGCGGTGATCTGCACCCCGCCAGCGACTGTCGCGGGCCTGATCGCCGAGCTCGGCGCCCTGGGCACGCGCGCCGCGATCGTGATCACGACCGATCTCTCGCCCGAGCAGAAGCAGGCCATGCTGGACGCGGCCCGCCCGCATACGCTGCGCATCCTCGGCCCCAGCGGCATCGGCCTGCTGGTGCCGCACCTGGGCATGAACGCGAGTGTGGCACCGGCCAACGCAGCGGCAGGACAGATCGCCTTCGTCTCGCAGTCGAGCGCGCTGGTGACCGGCATGCTGGACTGGGCCAATGCGCGCGGCATCGGTTTTTCGCATTTCGTCTCGCTCGGCGAGCATGCCGACGTCGACTTCGGCGACATGCTGGACTATCTCGGCAGCGACAGCCGCACACGCGCCATCCTGCTCTACGTCGAGTCGATCGAGTCGCCGCGCAAGTTCATGTCGGCCGCGCGCTCGGCCGCGCGCAACAAGCCGGTGATCCTGGTCAAGGCCGGGCGCTCGGCACCGGGCCAGCAGGCCGCTGCCTCGCACACGGGCGCGCTGGCTGGCTCCGACGACGTGTTCAACGCGGCGATCTCGCGCGCCGGCATGCTGCGCGTGCACACGCTGTTCCAGCTTTTCACCGCGGCGGAGTTGCTGGCACGCTTCCGCGACAACCGCAGCGAGCGACTGATCGTGCTGAGCAACGGCGGCGGCACCGGCGTGATGGCGGCCGATGCCGCGGCCTATTCCGGCGTCGAGCTGAGCACGCTGAGCCCGACGATGCTGGAGCAACTCGATGCCGTGCTGCCGCCCACCTGGTCGCATGGCAACCCAATCAACATCATCGGCGACGCCCCCGCGCAGCGCTACTTCGACGCCCTGAAGATCCTGCTGCAAGACCGCGAGAGCGCGGTGCTGTTCGTGCAGGCGCCGACCGCGATCGTGCCCAGCCTGGAGGTCGCGCAGGCGCTGCTGCCGCTGGCGCAGCAGCGCCCGCCCCGGCTGCTGGGCTGCTGGCTCGGGCAGGGCAACGTCGCCGAGGCGCGCCAGCTGTTCCGCCAGGCCGGCGTGCCCGACTACGACACGCCCGAGCAGGCGGTGGTGGCCTTCTCCTTCCTGCGCACCTACCATCGGCACCAGGCCGAACTGATGGAGACGCCGACGGCGGACCCGCTGGGCAGCCAGCCTGACCTGGCGCGCATGCGCGAGCTGGTCGCCTTCGTACTGGCCGACGGCCGCGACGTGCTGACCGAGCCCGAGGCCAAGGAGCTGCTGCGCATGGCCGGCGTGCCGGTCACGCCCACACGCGTGGTGCCGCCGACGCCCGAAGCGGCCGTCTACGCCGCCGAAACCGTGGGCTATCCGGTGGTGATCAAGATCCTGTCGCAGGACATCGTGCACAAGTCCGATGTCGGTGGCGTGCGACTCAACCTGCACGACGGGACCGAGGTCCTCACCGCCGCGCAGGCCATGCTGCAACGGGTCGCCGAGCGCCAGCCCGATGCCCGCATCGAAGGTTTCACGGTCCAGCCCATGGTGCGGCGCTCGCATTCGCACGAGGTCATCATTGGCGCCAGCGTGGACCCGATGTTCGGCCCGGTCATCCTGTTTGGCGCCGGCGGCGTCTCGGTCGAGGTAGTGGGCGATCACGCGGTCGCGCTGCCGCCACTCAACACCTCGCTGGCCAGCTCGCTGATCGGGCGCACCCGCATCTCCAAGCTGCTGCAAGGCTACCGGGATGTACCGGCGGCCGACCATGACGCCATCGTCCATGTGCTGCTGGCGGTTTCGCAACTGCTGGGCGACATTCCCGAGATCGCCGAGCTCGACATCAACCCGCTGGTCGTCAACCACGAAGGGGCGCTCGCGCTCGACGCGCGCGTGCGGCTGAGCAGGGACAAGCCGGCCGGCGCCGCCAACTTCGCGATCCGGGCCTACCCGCGTCACCTGATCGAGACCGTGCCGTGGGAGAACGGCGGCACGCTGACGCTGCGACCGATCCGGCCCGAGGACGAGGCCAGGCACCTGGACTTCTTCCACAAGCTCGACCCCGAGGACGTGCGCATGCGCATGTTCAGCGCCCGGCGCAGCCTGGAGCACAGCGAGCTCGCGCGCATGACCCAGATCGACTACGAGCGCGAGATGGCCTTCCTCGCCACCCTCACCAACGCCAACGGCGACGAGGAAACGATAGGCTCGGTGCGCGGCATCAGCGACCCGAACAACGACGAGGCCGAGTTCGCCGTCATCATCCGGTCGGACATGAAGGGCAAGCACCTGGGCTGGATCCTGATGGACAAGCTGATCCGCTACCTGCGCGCCAACGGCACGCAGCGCGTGGTGGGCACCATCCTGAAGGAGAACAGCGGCATGCTGGACCTGGCGCGCGGCCTGGGCTTCACGATCACGCGCCACCCGGAAGATCCCGACCTGCGCTGGGCCGAGCTGCCGCTGCACGAGGCAGCAGCGCCGGCAGCGGCCTGAAACGAGCCGGCATAATTTGACCTGAACCCATCACTCCCAAGAAGAAACATCCATGAGCAGTATCAAAACCGTCGGCATCGTAGGTGCCGGCACCATGGGCAATGGCATCGCGCAAGCCTGCGCCGTCAGCGGCATCCGCACCGTGATGGTCGACATCAACGAGGCCGCGGTGCAAAAAGGCGTCGCGACGATCGCGTCCAGCCTGGAGCGCCTGGTCAAGAAGGACAAGCTGAGCGCGGCCGACCGCGACGCGGCGCTGGCGCTGGTGCAGGGATCGACGAACTACGAGGACCTCAAGGGCGCCGACCTGGTGATCGAGGCCGCGACCGAGAACCTCGAGCTCAAGATCAGGATCCTGCGCCAGCTCGACGGCCTGCTGCCGGCCGAGACGCTGATCGCGACCAACACCAGCTCGATCAGCATCACCCAGCTCGCGGCCGTGACCGCGCGGGCCGAGCGCTTCATCGGCATGCATTTCTTCAACCCGGTGCCGCTGATGGCGCTGGTCGAGATCATCCGCGGCCTGCAGACCAGCGACGCGACGCACGATGCCGTGCGCGAACTGGCGCTGCAGCTGGGCAAGACGCCGGTCAGCGTGCGCAACGCGCCGGGTTTCGTCGTCAACCGCATCCTGGTGCCGATGATCAACGAGGCCTTCTTCGTGCTGGCCGAAGGCGTGGCCTCGGCCGAGGACATCGACGCCGGCATGAAGCTGGGCTGCAACCACCCGATCGGCCCGCTGGCGCTGGCCGACATGATCGGCCTCGACACCTGCCTGGCGATCATGAATGTCTACTACGACGAGTTCCATGACAGCAAGTACCGCGCCGCGCCGCTGCTGAAGGAGATGGTCGTGGCCGGTCGCCTCGGACGCAAGAGCGGCCGTGGCGTCTACGCCTACTGATGGCGGACGCCCAGACCGACAGCCGGCTGGCCGAACTCGAGATCAAGGCCAGCTACGCTGACGACCTGCTCGACGAGCTCAACCAGCAGGTCTGGCGCCAGCAGCAGCAGATCGCCCAGCTGCAGCTTGAGCTCGCCACGCTGCGCGACCAATGGCGCGACAACGGGTCGCCGACCATGCGCAGCCTGCGCGACGAACTGCCACCGCATTACTGAAGCCGATTCCGCATGAGTCACTACAGCATCGCCCACCTGGGCGCCCTGCCCATCACCGATCTGGCTTGCGCGCAGGCGGCGGTCACGATGGGGCGCGAACTGGCTGCGCGCTTCGGCGTCAGCCTGCGCGAGCCGCCGCCCGAGCCGACCAGCTGCTGCGGCCGCGGCTGCAACGGCTGCGTCTGGGAAGGCTATTTCACTGCCATCGCCTACTGGCGCGACGAGGCCCTGCTACAGCTGTCGGATCACGATAACCGCTGAGAGGCCAGACCGGGCAAGGCCGGGCCTGATCAAGTCGAACGGCCAAGCCGCAGAACACCCTGGCAGCCGTCGGATAATGACGAAATGGCGCCTGAGAGGCGCAATTACGGAGTTTTCATGAGCTTTCCCGTGGATGTGGTGATCATGGCGGCCGGCAAGGGCACGCGCATGAAGAGCAGAAACCCCAAGGTGCTGCAGCGCCTGGCCGGCCGCGCGCTGTCGGCGCATGTGATCGCCTGCGCGCAGCGCCTGGGCGCGCGCCAGGCGGTGGTCATCACCGGCCACGGCGCCGAGCAGGTCGAGGCGGCGCTCAGCCCGCTGGCCAGCGCCGCACTGGCGCTGGATTTCGTGCGCCAGGAGCCGCAGCTCGGTACCGGCCACGCGGTGCAGCAGGCGCTGCCGGTGCTGGCCGATGACGGCATCACCCTGGTGCTGTCGGGCGACGTACCACTGACCCGGCCCGAGACGCTGGAGGCGCTGCTGCAGGTCTGTGGCGGCGAACACCTGGCGCTGCTGACGCTGGAGATGCCGGACCCGACCGGCTACGGCCGCATCGTGCGCAATGCGATCGGCGACGTACAGGCCATCGTCGAGCACAAGGATGCCAGCGACGAGCAGCACCGCATCACCGAGATCTACAGCGGCATCATGGCGCTGCCGACCCGCCTGCTGCGTGGCTGGCTGGCGCGGCTGGACAACCGCAACGCACAGAACGAGTACTACCTGACCGACATCGTGAAGTTCGCGGTGGCCGACGGCGCGCGCGTGCTCGGACACCGCATCACCGACGCGGTGCAGGTCGCCGGCGTCAACAGCCCGGCCCAGCTGGCCGAGCTTGAGCGCGCCTTCCAGCGCCGTCAGGCCGACGAGCTGATGATCGCGGGCGTGCGACTGGCCGACCCGGCGCGCTTCGACCTGCGCGGCGAGCTGGTCTGCGGCCAGGATGTCGAGATCGACGTCAACTGCGTGTTCGAGGGCCGGGTCGAGCTCGGCGAGGGCGTGCGCATCGGTGCCAACTGCGTGATCGCCAACGCGAAGATCGGCGCCGGCGCGGTGATCCACCCGTTCACGCATATCGACGGCGAGAAGGCCGGCGTTACGGTCGGCGAAGGCGCGCTGATCGGCCCGTTCGCGCGGCTGCGCCCGGGTGCGCAGCTCGGACGCGAGGTGCACATCGGCAACTTCGTCGAGGTCAAGAACTCGGTCCTGGCCGACGGCGCCAAGGCCAACCACCTGGCCTACCTGGGCGATGCCGATGTGGGCGAGCGCGTCAACTACGGCGCCGGCAGCATCACGGCCAACTACGACGGCGCCAACAAGCACCGCACCGTGATCGAGGCTGACGCGCATATCGGCAGCAACTGCGTGCTGGTCGCGCCCGTCACGATCGGCGCCGGCGGCACGGTCGGCGGCGGCTCGACCGTGACCAAGGACACGCCGGCCGGCGCGCTGACGGTGGCGCGTGGCAAGCAGTTCAGCCTCGCGGACTGGAAGCGCCCGTCCAAGCAGAAGGGCTGAAGCGACAGGGATAGTCGGGGCCTCACCAGCCCCAGAGCAGGTCGCGCGCAATCCAGGCCGTGCGACCCGGCTCCAGCTGCACGCGCACCCAGTCGACGCCGCGAAATTCGGTCTGCAGCACCTGGCCATAGACCGCGTAGCCCACGGCCGCATGCTCATCGCCCGGTCCGGCGCGCAGTCGGGCCGAACGCACCCGCACCACATGGTAAGGCTGAGCACCAGTGGTCGAGGCCGCCACCCAGCCTTGGTCGCCCTCGAAGTCCCTCACCTTGAGCCAGCGGCCCTGGCGTTCGAGCACCTGGAGCGGATAGCCGCGATTGAGCTGCCAGAGCAGCTCGCCGGACTTGCCGGGCGCGGCGCGCAGCTTGGCGACGTTGGCCCTGATGCTGACCAGCTGCTGGGCGCCCGCCACCAGCGGGACGACACCAGCCGCCAGACAGAAGGCCCAGCGCAAGAGGATGCGGCGCGAAGTCGGCATGGATTCCCCCTCCCAAAACAGTTTGCAGCCACTATAGCCGCTGCTGCGGCGCGCGCCAACGGGGCCGATTCAGCCGCGCGCAGGCTCGGGCAGCGGCAGGGCCGGTTCGAACTTGGCCCGCTTGAGGCTGAAGAAGGCGCGCACATTGCGCACATTGGCATCCTGGGTGAACAGGCGTTGCGCCAGCGCCTGGTAGCCCGGCATGTCGCACACGGCGACCACCAGCACGAAGTCCGGCCCGGGGCTGACGCGCCAGCACTGCTGCACCGCCGCGTCGGCGACGGCGCGGGCCTCGAAGGCGTCCAGCGCCTCCTGGCCCTGGCGGTCCAGACTGACCTCGATCAGGGCGGTCAGGCCGTGACCCAGCGCGGCAGCGAGCCGTTCGGGCTGCAGCAATGCGACCTGGCGCTCGATCACGCCGAGCTCGACCAGCCGCCGGGTGCGCCGCAGGCTGGTCGCGGGCGAAACGCGCAGGGTCTCGGCCAGCGCCTGGTTCGAGCGCGCGGCGTCGCGCTGCAGTTCTGCCAGCAGCTTGAGGTCGATCTCGTCGAGGATGATTTTTTCCATAAAAAATTATTTCATGAAACAAACCGCCAAAATCGCAGCAAAGAGAAATTAACCGTCACTAACAAGCCAAAAAAGCTTGCTAATTTTTCCTTCCAGCCCTTAATATTTCATTATTGACTATCAAAAGGATGAGCTATGTGCGGCATCGTCGGCGCGGTTTCAACGCGCAACATCGTCCCGATCCTGGTCCAGGGTCTGCAGCGACTCGAATACCGGGGCTATGACTCCTGCGGCGTCGCGGTGCACCGCGGCGCAGCGATCGAGGGCGCGCAGGCACCGGCCCCGTCCGGTCTGCAACGCGCGCGCAGCACGGCACGGGTGGCCGAACTGCAGCAGCAGGTCGATCAGGATGGCCTGGCAGCCGGCACCGGCATCGCGCACACGCGCTGGGCCACCCACGGGGCGCCGGCGGTGCACAACGCGCACCCCCACTTCAGCCACGGCCCAGGCCCGCAGGCGCAACAGCGCCCGGCCCGCGTCGCGCTGGTGCACAACGGCATCATCGAGAACCACGACGAGCTGCGTGCCGAATTGCAGGGTCGCGGCTATGTCTTCGAGAGCCAGACCGATACCGAGGTGATCGCGCACCTGGTCGACTCGCTCTATGACGGCGACCTGTTCCAGGCGGTGCGCAGCGCCACGGCACGCCTGCATGGCGCCTACGCGGTCGCGGTGTTCCACAAGGACGAGCCGAACCGGGTGATCGGCGCGCGCGCCGGCTCGCCGCTGGTGCTGGGTGTGGGCGAAGGCGAGTACTTCCTGGCCAGCGACGCGATGGCGCTGGCCGGCGTGACCGACCAGATCGTCTACCTGGCCGAGGGCGACCTGGTCGACCTGCAGCTGGGCCGCTACTGGATCTGCGGTCGCGACGGCCAGCCGCTCGAACCCGCGCAGCGGCCGGTCAAGACGGTGCAGGCGCACAGCGGCGCGGTCGAGCTCGGCCCCTACCGCCACTACATGCAAAAGGAGATCTTCGAGCAGCCGCGCGCGCTGGCCGACACGCTGGCGGGCGTCGAGGGCATCGTGCCCGAGCTGTTCGGCGACGGTGCCTACCGCGTGTTCAAGGACATCGACAAGGTGCTGATCCTGGCCTGCGGCACCAGCTACTACAGCGGCTGCACCGCCAAGTACTGGCTGGAATCGATCGCCAAGGTGCCGACCCAGGTCGAGATCGCGAGCGAGTACCGTTACCGCGATTCGGTGCCCGACCCGCGAACGCTGGTGGTGACGATCAGCCAGTCGGGCGAGACCGCCGACACGCTGGCCGCGCTGCGCCATGCGCAGTCTCTAGGCATGACGCACACGCTGACGATCTGCAACGTGTCGACCAGCGCCATGGTGCGCGAGTGCGAACTGGCCTATGTCACGCGCGCCGGTGTCGAGATCGGCGTTGCCTCGACCAAGGCCTTCACGACCCAGCTCGCCGGCCTGTTCCTGCTGACGCTGGCGCTGGCGCAGGTCAAGGGTCAGCTCAGCGAGGCGCAGGAAGCCGACTACCTGAAGGCGCTGCGCCATCTGCCGGTCGCGCTGCAGTCGGTGCTGGCGCTGGAGCCGCAGCTGATCAGCTGGGCACAGGACTTCACCAGCAAGGAAAACGCCCTCTTCCTGGGTCGCGGCCTGCATTACCCGATCGCGCAGGAAGGCGCCTTGAAGCTCAAGGAGATCACCTACATCCACGCCGAGGCCTATGCCGCCGGCGAGCTCAAGCACGGCCCGCTGGCGCTGGTGACGAGCGCGATGCCGGTGGTCACGGTGGCGCCGAACGACGCGCTGCTGGAAAAGCTCAAGAGCAATATGCAGGAAGTGCGCGCGCGCGGCGGCGTGCTCTATGTGCTGGCCGACGGCGACACCCGGATCGAGAGCAGCGAAGGCGTGCACGTGATCCGCATGCCCGAGCATTACGGCGCGCTCAGCCCCATCCTGCACGTGGTGCCGCTGCAGCTGCTGTCCTACCACACGGCCTGCGCGCGCGGCACCGACGTGGACAAGCCGCGCAACCTGGCCAAGAGCGTCACGGTGGAGTGATCGGGTTCAATCCCGGTCCGACTGTTCCTCGACAGCAGCGGCGCCGGAGGCTGGCGCCTGCGTCCATTCCCAGCACCAGTAGGACAGCACCCCGACCAGCAGCAGCAGCGCCAGCCAGCGGTGGTTGCGCTTGGCCAGGTCGGGGCCCGCGCCCTCGACGCGCCCGGTAAGCATGGGCAGCGCCTGGTTCTTGCGTCGCAACAGGCTCATCAGCAGGATCAGGCCCAGGTGCAGCAGCACGAGCCACAGGAAAAGTTCGCCCACGGCTTCGTGGACCTCCTCCAGCAGCTCGACCAGCCAGTCGCCACCCCACTCGTGGAACACGGCATAGCCGCTGAGCGTCAGCGGCAGCACCAGCAGCAGCATGGTCACGACCGCCGCGGCCATGGCCAGGTTCTGTCCCTGGCGCCAGTTGACAGCCTTGGGCCGGCCATCGACCGGGCGCTCGAACCAGGCTGCCTTGATGGAACGCAGCCAGAACGGCGCGTTGCCGAGCTTGTTCCACAGCGTTGACAGGCGCGCCTGGCGCGGCCCCAGCAACCCGTAAAGCAGCCGGAACCCGAGCAGCCCGGCCAGGGTGTAGCCCAGCACCACATGCAGCAGGCGCCAGCGCTCGCCGTCGGCGGTGAGGTAGGCGCCGACGAAGCAGAGGGCGAACAGCCAGTGGAAGACCCGTGTCGGTGCGTCGATGACGCGACGAGTGGGCGGTGCGACCTGGCCAACCCGGTCGGCAGCAGGCATGGAAGTCGTTGCGAGGTTCATGTCAGATCTCCTTGAGCCGGTTTCAATCCTCGAAGGCGCGCCGATAGCGCGCATCCAGCCCGGCCGGAAAACGCAGTTCGCCGTCACCGAAGCGGCCCTGCTCGGCTCGGGTGTGGCAGGCCGCGCAGTTGGCCGCGCTCTTGACGCTGGCATGGCGCCAGACGGCAGCGTCCAGTTCGCGGTGCTTGCGCTGGAACCAGGCCGAGCGCGTGATGCGGTCCTCGGGCGGGGCTTCCTGCACCCGCTTGTAGCTACCGGCGTTGGCCTGCAGCCAGTGGCTGATCTGCTGCACGGCGGCCGGGTCGAGCGAGGCGTCGGTGCCGTAATGCCGGTCCAGCCCGCCCATGAGGTGGTTCCAGGACTGCGCTGGCAGCAGTCCGGGCGGATAAGCCAGGTGGCAGGCCGCGCATTCCTGCTGGTAGGCGGGCAGCATCGACCGGGGTTGCAGGGGCTGGCTGTCGGCCATGGCCGCCGGGGCCGTCAGGCAGACGGCCAGGGGCAGCAGAACAGCGGGCAAGACAGCGGCCCAGCCGGAGATTCTTTTGCTGAAACGGGGGAGCGACATGGGGTTTCCTCCTGGCGGATCAGGGCTTGAGGCTGCCGATATAGGCCAGTACATCGGCCTTCTCGGCCGCGCTGCACTCGCGGCTCAGCACATCCTTGCAGTTGCGCCGGAACCATTTATCGACCTTGGCCGCATCGGTGAAGGCCTTGGGATTGAAGGCCGGCGCCAGCGGGGCGATGCTCTTGCCGGTGCTGGCATGCTTGCCCTGCCCGGTCGGCGGCATGCCGTGGCAGCTGGAGCAGGACCACTCCGAGCCGTGACGGGCATCGAAGAAGCGTTGACCGCGGGCCGCGTCGGCCGGAGCACCGGCAGCGGCGCTCCAGCGATTCAGCTGTTCGCCCAGGCTGGTGTCGGCGGCCTGGGCGCCGGTCCAGGCCAGCCCCAGGATCAGGGCCAGGCAGAGTGGCAGGCGGGTGGAAGTGAAGCGTTGCATGAGGGGGTTTCCCTGGCTTGGGTTGGATGGGTTGGATCGGTTGCCAGCCATGTTGCGCCAGCCCCGCTTGACCCAAGCTGAACCCCGCGTTCATCCACCGTTCAGACTGACGCCCCCACAATCCGCCACACCATGAGGAAGATCCGATGCGCAAGACCCTGAGCCTGCTCACCCTGGCCTTGGGCGCGATATTGATGCCGCCGCAAGCCAGCGCCGACAGCGACCAGGATCGCGCCCGCAGCGCGCTGCTGGCCGGTGAAATCCTGCCCTTGCCTGCGATACTGGAGCGGGTGGCGAAAGAGCACCCGGGCAATGTGCTGGAGGTGGAACTCGACCGCGAAGGCGAACGCTGGATCTATGAACTCAAGATCCTGCAAGGCGGCGGCGGCCTGCTCAAGCTCAAGGTCGATGCCCGGGACGCCCAGATCATCAAACGACGGGAACACAGACGCTGATGCGCATCCTTCTGGTGGAAGACGAAACGACGCTGGCAGCCCAATTGCAGCAGATGCTGACCGACGCCGGCTACTCGGTCGACCAGGCCGACAACGGCCGCGAGGCCTGGTTCATGGGCGGCGTGCAGCCCTACGACGCCATCGTGCTGGACCTGGGCCTGCCGGTGCTCGACGGGCTGAGCGTGCTCCGGCGCTGGCGCAGCGAGGACGTGACGGCGCCGGTGCTGATCCTGACCGCGCGCGACCAGTGGCACGAGAAGGTGGCCGGCATCGACGCCGGCGCCGACGACTACCTGACCAAGCCCTTCCATGCCGAGGAACTGCTGGCCCGCCTGCGCGCACTGATTCGCCGTGCCAGTGGCTTGGCATCCGCCCTGCTGCAATGCGGGCCGCTGTCGCTCGATACCCGCAGCACCCGGGTGACGCTGAACGGCCAGCCGGTGAGCCTGACCGCGCACGAGTTCAGGCTGCTGTCCTACTTCATGCACCACCCCAATGTCGTGGTGTCGCGCAGTGAACTGGCCGAGCATCTGTATGCCCAGGATGCCGAGCGGGACTCCAACACCATCGAGGTCTTCGTGGCCCGGCTGCGCAAGAAGTTGCCGCCGGAGCTGATCGAGACGGTGCGCGGCCTCGGCTACCGGCTCAACCTGCCCGACGCGAAGAGCTGATCGCATGCAGGTCTGGCCGCGTTCGCTGCGCTGGCGCCTGCTGGGCGTGACGGCGCTGACCCTGATCGTCGCGCTGGCGGGTGCGGGCTGGTCGCTGGTCAGGCTGTTCCAGGACCATGCGGCCGCGCAGTTCGAGGCGCAGCTGCAGCTGCAGCTCGATCAGCTGACGGCCCTGTTCGAGCTCGACCCGCAGCAGGCGCCGAGCCTGAAATCGCCGCCCAGCGACCCGCGCTGGCACAAGCCCTACTCCGGCCTGTACTGGCAGATCGAGCGCCTGGATCCCCCCTCACGCGAGGCCGGACCCACGCGCGCGCCAGTGCTGCGATCGCGCTCGCTGTGGGACTATCAGCTGGCAGTGCCCGAAGACGGCCTCGCCAGAGACGAAATCCACCGCCACCAGATCGCCGGCCCTGACGGCCAGTCGCTGCGGGTGCTCGAACGCCGGGTGCAGTTCATTGCATCATCCACGGAAGATCACAGTGACTCAGCGGCCAAGCAGTCCGAGTCCGCACCGTCCTGGCGACTGCTGGTGGCGGCCGACGATGCGGCGCTGGCGGCCGCCGTGGCCAGGTTCACGGGCTTGCTGACGCTGTTCCTGGCGATCCTGGGTGCGGCCCTGCTGGCAGCGGCCTGGGTGCAGGTTCACCTGGGCCTGAGGCCGCTGCGCAGCCTGCAAGCGGCCGTGCAGGCGGTGCGCGGCGGCAGCGCGCCGCGACTGGACGGGCGCTTCCCGACCGAAGTCGAGCCCCTGGTGCAGGATTTCAACCGGGTGCTGGACCAGCACCAGCAGGTGGTCGAGCGCGCGCGCCATCTGGCTGGCAACCTGGCGCACGCGATCAAGACGCCGCTGGCGGTGATGGGCAACCTCGCCAACGACAGCGGAATCGAGCGGCCAGCACTGGCGCGGCAGCTGCGCGAGCAGGTGGCCCAGGTCCGCGAGCAGGTCGACTGGCACCTGAGCCGGGCACGCCGCTCCAGTTCCGGCCTGCCCGGGCAGGCCACCGAGGTGGGACTCGTGATCGATGGCCTGGTCCGGGTGATGCGCAAGGTCTACGCCTACCGGGAGGACAAGCCGGAGCTGGTGGTGGAAAGCGGCGCGATCGACCCGACGCTGCGCTTCGCGGGCGAAGCGCAGGACCTGCAGGAGCTAGTCGGCAACCTGCTGGACAACGGCTGCAAATGGGCGCGCAGCCACGTCAGGGTGCAGGCCAATCTGGCTGGCGGCGAGTTGTGCATCATGATCGATGACGACGGACCGGGCCTGAGCCCCGAGCAGCGCCGGGCGGTCTTCGAGCGGGGCGTGCGCGCCGACGAACGCACGCCAGGCTCGGGCCTGGGGCTGGCGATTGCCAGGGAGACCACCGCGCTGTACGGCGGGCAGGTCAGCCTGGAGCCCTCGGAGCTCGGCGGCCTGCGGGCGCAACTGCGGCTGCCGGCGCTGTAACCGAATGATGAAGGAACGGGTGGACCCGGTAGTCGTGATTCTGTTCATGGAGGCTGCCTGTCCGCCCCATCTTGAATCAGTGATCGCTTGACGCCCGATAATCCCGAATCAGCACAGCGCCCGGACGAGGCGCGACGCTCTGGCGCCATGGCGCCGGAACAGCCCAGCCGCAACACCCACCATGAACCAGCTTTCGATCCCTTACGCGACCGCGGCCCTCGCCGTCGCCTGTGCCCTGGCGCTGAGCGCCTGCGGCGACTCGTCACAGACTGGCAAGACTAGCCAGCCCACATCGACCGCGGCAGCGGTTCCGGTCACCACGACGCCAGCCGTCCGGCGCACGCTCGAGCGCCAGCAGACGGCCAGCGGTCTGGTCGCGCCGGTGTCGGCGGTCGAGGTCAGGCCGCAGCTGTCCGGCCTGATCGCCCGTGTCCATGTGGCCGAGGGCCAGCAGGTGCGCGCAGGCGAGCTGCTGTTCACGCTCGACACCCGCAGCCAGGAAGCCGACGCGGTGCGGCTGCGCGCCCAGGTCAGCAAGACCGAGGCGCAACTGGCCGACGCCAGGCGCCAGCTGAAGCGAGCGCAGGAGCTGCTGGCGCAGGGCTTCGTCTCGCAGGGGGCCGTGGACAGCAGCCAGGCCACGGTCGACGCGCAAGCCGCCGGCCTGCAGGCCGACCGCGCCAGCCTGGCGGCAGCGCAGGTGCCGCTGGCGCAGGGCCAGGTGCGCGCGGCCAGCGCCGGTCGCGTCGGCACCATACCGGTCTTCGCGGGCAGCGCGGTGCAAGCCAACGTGACGACCATGACGACCGTGACGCGGATGGACCCGGTCGACGTCGCCTTCAGCCTGCCGCAGTCTGCGCTGCCCGAGTTGCTCGCCCTGCTCGAATCCGGCCAGGCCAGCGTCCAGGCCAGCCGGTCCGAAGGCGAGCCGCCACTGACGGGCAGGCTGCATTTCGTCGACAGCCAGGTCGATGCCGCCACCGGCACCGTCAAGGTCAAGGCGCGCTTCGACAACGCCGGGCACCAGCTCTGGCCGGGGGCTTTCGTGCGCGTCTCGCTGCCGCTGCAGCGGCTGGAGCCCGCCGTGATCGTGCCGCTGCAGTCGGTGATCCACACCGCGCGCGGTCCGGTGGTCTACCTGGCGCAGAATGGCAAGGCGGTACAGCGCCCAGTGCAGCTGCTCGCCAGCGAGGGCAACGATGCAGCCGTCAGCGGGATCGAGCCCGGCGACAAGGTCGTGGTCGACGGCCGCCAGAACCTCAGGCCGGATATGCCGATTGCCGAGCGCCAGCCCGGCCAGGCCAAGGACGGCAAGCCGGCGGCCCAGGGCAAGGGCCAAGGCGAGAAAGCCACCACAGGTGAACAGCCCGCAAAGGCCGCGCCATGAACCTGTCCGAACTGTTCATCCGCCGTCCGGTCATGACGGTGCTGCTCAATCTGGCCGTGCTGCTGGCCGGGGTGCTGGGCTACCGCTTCATCCCGGTTGCGGCGCTGCCGAGCTACGACACGTCGGTCATCAGCGTCTCGGCCTCGCTGCCGGGCGCCAACCCCGAGATCATGGCGACTTCGGTCGCGCTGCCACTCGAAAAGCAGTTCCAGACCATACCCGGACTGGCGCAGATGAGCTCGACCAGCACGCTCGGCGGCACCTCGCTGACGCTGGAATTCGCCGAGGGCCGCAACCTCGACAGCGCCGCGCTCGACGTGCAGGCCGCGCTGCTGCGTGCACAGCGCTCGCTGCCGCAGGAGATGACCAGCCTGCCCTCGTACCGCAAGGTCAACCCGGCCGATGCGCCGGTGCTGCTGGTCGCTCTGACCTCGCCGGCGCTGGCGCCGACCGAGCTGCAGGACTACGCCGAACACCTGATCCTGCCGACGCTGTCGACGATCGACGGCGTGGCACAGGTCAACATCTACGGAGCCAAGCGCTATGCGGTGCGCGTGCGCGTGAGCCCGGACGCGCTGGCGGCGCGCAACATCGGCCTCGACGAGGTCGCGGCGGCGCTGCGCGCAGCCAACGTCAACACCCCGGTCGGCACGCTCGACGGTCCGCGCCAGCAGCTCACGCTGCAGGCCAACCGGCAGCTGCGCGACGCCGCCGAGTTCGGCGCGCTGATCATCGCGCAGCGCGGCGGCAACCCGGTGCGGTTGCGCGACATCGCGGCGGTCGAGGACAGCCTGGAAACCCTGCGCAGCTTCGCGACGCTGCAGGGCGAACCCGCGATCACGCTCGCGATCCAGCGCCAGCCCGGCGCCAATACGGTCAAGGTGGTCGATCAGGTCAAGGCCGAGCTCGCGCGCATCCAGCCGCAGCTGCCCGCCTCGGTCGAGATGACGCCGGTCAACGACCGCAGCCTGTCGGTGCGCGAGGCGCTGCACGACGTGACGCTGACGCTGATCGGCACCGTCGCGCTGGTGGTGCTGGTGATGTTCCTGTTCCTGCGCCGTGCGGTCGCGACGCTGATCCCGGCGCTGTCGCTGCCGGTCTCGCTGATGGGTGCGGTCGCCCTGCTCTGGGGCCTGAGCTACAGCCTGGACAACATCTCGCTGCTCGGCCTGACGCTGGCGGTGGGCCTGGTGGTGGATGACGCGATCGTGATGCTCGAAAACATCATGCGCCACATCGAGGCCGGCGAGAGCCCCTTCCATGCCGCGCTGCGCGGCTCGCGCGAGGTCGGCTTCACCATCGTCTCGATCTCGACCTCGCTGGTCGCGGTCTTCATCCCGATCTTCTTCATGCCGGGCGTGATCGGCCTGCTGTTCCACGAATTCGCGGTCGTGGTGGGGCTGTCCATCCTGGTGTCGGCCTTCGCCTCGCTGACGCTGGTGCCCATGCTCGCGAGCCGGCTGATCCGGCACGAGAGCGCCGACCACCAGCCCGGCGCCGTGGTGCGCGCCTTCGAGCGCGGTTTCAACGCGCTGCTCGACGGCTACGCCCGCAGCCTGGACGCCGCGCTGCGCTGGCGCAAGTCGGTGCTGCTGCTCGCGCTGGCGACCTTCGCTGCCACGGCCTGGCTGTTCGTCATCATCCCCAAGGGCTTCTTCCCCGAGGAGGACATCGGCCAGATGTGGGTCAGCACCGAGGCGGCCGAGGATGTCTCCTTTCCCGAGATGCTGCGGCTGCAGGAGCAGGCCGCGGCGATCCTGCGCGCCGATCCCAGCATCGCGCGCGTGAGCTCGTTCAGCGGCGGCGGCAACGGGGCGCAGAACAGCGGCCGCATGTTCGTCGCCTTCAAGCCGCGCAGCGAGCGCCCGTCGGCCAAGCAGATCATCGAACGGCTGCGCAAGGAGCTGCGCGCGGTGCCGGGGCTGCGCGTCTTCATGCGGCCGGCGCAGAACCTGAGCCTGGGCGGACGCAGCAGCAAGTCGCAGTACCAGTACATCCTGCAGAGCGTGCAGGCCGAAGGCCTGAACGACTGGGCGCAGCAGCTGCAGCGCCGCCTGCGCGAGGAGCCGCTGTTCCGCGATGTCACCAGCGACTCGCAGCTGCGCGGCCTGCAGGCCAGGCTCGACATTGACCGCGAGCGTGCTGCCACGCTCGGCGTGTCGATGGAAGCGGCGCGCGGCGCGCTGTACAACGCCTTCGGCGAACGCCAGGTCTCGACCCTCTACACCTCGGTCGACAGCTACTCGGTCATCATGGAAGTCGCGCCCGAGGCACGGCGCGACGAATCAGCGCTCAGTGGCATCTACGTGCGCGCCTCGGGCGGCGCCATGGTGCCGCTGTCGGCGTTCGCGACCGTCGCGCGCGAGGTCGGCCCGACCGCGATCAACCATGTCGGCCAGTTGCAGGCGATCACGGTCTCGTTCAACCTCGCGCCTGGCGCCGCGCTCGGCGACGCGACCGCCCGCCTCGACGCGCTGCGCAGCGAGATCGGTATGCCGGAATCGATCATCACGCGCTACGGCGGCGACGCGGCGGTGTTCCAGAGCTCGCAGGGCAGCCAGGCGGTGCTGATCGCAGCCGCGCTGCTGGTGATCTACGTGCTGCTGGGCGTGCTCTACGAGAGCTACATCCACCCGATCACGATTCTGGCCGGCCTGCCGTCGGCGGCGGTCGGCGCGCTCGTGACGCTGATGCTGTTCAAGCAGGACCTGACGCTGATCGCGACCATCGGCATCCTGCTGCTGATCGGCATCGTCAAGAAGAACGCGATCATGATGATCGACTTCGCGCTCGACGCGCAGCGCCACCAGGGCATGAGCCCGGCGCAGGCGATCCGCGAGGCCTGCGTGCTGCGCTTCCGGCCCATCATGATGACGACGCTGGCCGCGCTGATGGGCGCGCTGCCGCTGGCGCTCGGACTGGGCGCCGGCGCCGAGCTGCGCCAGCCGCTGGGCCTGGCGGTGGTCGGCGGCCTGGTGTTCTCGCAGGCGGTCACGCTCTACATCACGCCGGTGATCTACCTGGCGCTGGACCGCTGGGCCGGCAGCGGGCCGGACACCACGCCTGAAGCCAGTCACGCCTGATCTTTTGGCTTGGACGGAGAGGGGGAGCAGCCTTTTCCCTCTTCCATCGCTTTTCCGCCAGCGCGATGTAGCGGGGAGTGGGGTGTACCCGGCGCCCGATTTGCCAGCCGCGCAGCGGACGGATGAGGGTGACGGGCACACCCCACTCCCCGCGGCCCAATCAGCCAACAGACGCCGATAATCACGAAATGCACATACACATTCTCGGAATCTGCGGCACCTTCATGGGGGGACTGGCCGCACTGGCGCGCGAGGCGGGTCACCAGGTCACCGGCTGCGACGCCGGCGTCTATCCGCCGATGAGCGACCAGCTGCGCGCGCTTGGCATCGACCTGATCGAAGGCTTCGGCGCCGAGCAGATGGCGCTCCAGCCCGATGTCTTCGTGGTCGGCAACGTGGTCTCGCGCGCGCGCCTGAGCGACGGATCGCCAAAGTTCCCGCTGATGGAGGCCATCCTCGACAGCGGCGCGCGCTACACCAGCGGCCCGCAATGGCTGGCCGAACATATCCTGCAGGGACGCCATGTGCTGGCGGTCGCCGGCACCCACGGCAAGACCACCACCACCTCGATGCTGGCCTGGATCCTGGAACATGCCGGGCTGCAGCCGGGCTTCCTGGTCGGCGGCGTGCCGCTGAACTTCGGCGTCTCGGCGCGGCTGGGCCAGGGCAGCGCATTCGTGATCGAGGCCGACGAGTACGACACGGCCTTCTTCGACAAGCGCAGCAAGTTCGTCCATTACCGCCCGCGCACCGCGGTGCTCAACAACCTCGAATTCGACCACGCCGACATCTTCGACGACCTGGCCGCGATCGAGCGCCAGTTCCACCACCTGCTGCGCACCGTGCCGGCCAGCGGCCGGGTCGTCGTCAACGGACTGGAGGAAAGCCTGGCGCGCGTGATTAACCAAGGCTGCTGGAGCGAGCAGCGCAGCTTCGGCGCGCTGGTCAGCGACTTCACCGCCGAGGGCGATGCCAGCGACTTCGCCGTGCTGTTCCAGGGCCGCGAAGTCGCGCGCGTGCAATGGGGCTTGAGCGGACAGCACAACCAGCTCAACGCACTGGCCGCGATTGCCGCCGCCGAGCACCTGGGCGTGACCCCGGCGCAGGCCGCCGCCGCGCTGTCGGAATTCCAGAACGTCAAACGTCGCATGGAACTGCGCGGCACGGTAGCGCTGCCAGGCGGCGAGGTCACGGTCTATGACGACTTCGCGCACCACCCGACTGCGATCCGCACCACGGTCGACGGCCTGCGGCGCCAGCTCGACCGCGCCGGCAAGCAGAACCAGCGCATCCTCGCCATCTTCGAGCCGCGCAGCAACACCATGAAGCTCGGCACCATGAAGGCCCAGCTGCCCTGGAGCCTGGGGGGCGCCGACCTGGCCTTCTGCCACAGCGGCGGGCTGGGCTGGGACGCCGAGACCGCGCTGGCGCCGATGGGCGAGCGCGCGCAGGTCGCGGGCGACATCGACCACCTGATCCAACAGGTGATGGCCGCCGTGCAACCGGGCGACCAGCTGCTGTGCATGAGCAACGGCGGCTTCGGCGGCATCCACGGCAAGCTGCTCGACGCGCTGGCGCAGAAGGCCAGGACCTGAGCCTGCGCTGAACGAAAAAGGCGGACTTTTCTGTCCGCCTTTTCAGTCTCAGCCCCGGCGCGCCTTGACCGCGTCGCTCAGCGTCTGCATGACCCGGACCGAGCTGTCCCAGTCGATGCAGGCATCGGTGATGCTCTTGCCGTATTCGAGGCTGGCGACGTCGTCCTTGCCCGGCGTGAACTTCTGCGCGCCGCCCTTGATGTGACTCTCGACCATCAGGCCGAACACCTGGCGCGAGCCGGCGCGGATCTGGCCCGCGATGTCGTCAGCCACCACGATCTGGCGCTCGTGCTGCTTGCTGCTGTTGCCGTGGCTGCAGTCGACCATCAGCGTGGCCGGCAGGCCGGCGGCTTCGAGTTCCTGGCAGGCGGCCGCGACGTTGGCCGCGTCGTAGTTGGGCGTCTTGCCGCCGCGCAGGATCACGTGGCAGTCCGGGTTGCCCTTGGTGTGCACGATCGCGACCTGGCCGTTCTTGTGCACCGACAGGAAATGGTGACCGCGGCTGGCGGACTGGATCGCATCGGTCGCGATCTTGATGTTGCCGTCGGTGCCGTTCTTGAAGCCGATCGGCGCCGAGATGCCCGAGGCCAGCTCGCGGTGCACCTGACTCTCGGTGGTGCGAGCGCCGATCGCGCCCCAGCTGATCAGATCGCCGATGTACTGCGGGCTGATGGTGTCGAGAAACTCGCTGGCCGCCGGCAGACCCAGGCGATTGATGTCGATCAGCAGCTGGCGCGCGATGCGCAGGCCCTCGTCGATCTTGTAGCTCTCGTCCATGTAGGGGTCGTTGATCAGGCCCTTCCAGCCCACGGTGGTGCGCGGCTTCTCGAAGTAGACCCGCATCACGATCTCGAGCGTGTCGGCAAACTGCTCGCGCAGCGGCTGCAGGCGACGCGCATAGTCCAGCGCCGCTTCCGGGTCATGGATCGAGCAGGGACCGATCACGACCAGCAGGCGGTCATCCTTGCCCTGGATGATGTCGTGGATGCCGCGGCGCGTATCGGCGATCAGCTTCTCGGTCTTGCTGCCCGCAACGGGGAAGAAGCGGATCAGATGTTCAGGCGGAGGCAACACGGTGATGTCCTGGATGCGTTGATCGTCGGTGCGGCTGGTGCGGTCGGCCGGGTGGCTGTGCCAGACATCGGTGGCTTGGACATGGGGCTTGCTCATCGCGTGAACTCCTGGAAAGTAAAGGGTGCAGGGTGTGACAGGTAAAAAAAAACCGCCGGGGCTTCCGACGGTTCTTTGTGAGGGGCTTGGGCGCTTTGGGCTGTGCTCAACTCTCTCTGCCGTCGGTGACGCTTGAGAACCAAAAGTAAGCAAAGTAAAAGCGGGTTGCCTTCATGCGAATCAATATAGCACAGGAAACAGGACGGTTTTCTGACACAGGCGGCAATCAGGGTAAACCGCGAAACCGCGGGCACCCAGTTCAGGCAGTGCCGCCGACGGTCAGGCCTTCGATGCGCAGCGTGGGCTGGCCAACGCCGACCGGCACGCTCTGGCCGTCCTTGCCACAGCTGCCGACACCGCTGTCGAGCGCGAGGTCATTGCCAATCAAGGTGATCTTCTTGAGCGCCTCCGGGCCGCTGCCGACGATGGTCGCGCCCTTGACCGGATACAGCAGCTTGCCGTTCTCGACCCACCAGGCCTGGTTGGCGCTGAAGACGAACTTGCCGCTCGTGATGTCGACCTGGCCGCCGCCGAAATTGGTCGCGTACAGGCCCTTCTTGATGCTGGCGATGATCTCCTGCGGGTCCTTGTCGCCACCCAGCATGTAGGTGTTGGTCATGCGCGGCATCGGCAGATGGGCATAGCTCTCGCGCCGGCCGTTGCCGGTCGGCGCCACGCCCATCAGGCGCGCATTCAGGCTGTCCTGGATATAGCCCTTCAGGATGCCGTCCTCGATCAGCACGTTCTTCTGGCTGGCGCAGCCCTCGTCGTCGACGTTGAGCGAGCCACGGCGGTCGGCGATGGTGCCGTCGTCCAGCACCGTCACGCCCTTGGCCGCGACGCGCTGGCCGATGCGGCCGCTGAAGGCGCTGCTGCCCTTGCGGTTGAAGTCGCCTTCCAGGCCATGGCCAACCGCCTCGTGCAGCAGCACGCCGGGCCAGCCCGGGCCAAGCACCACGGTCATCTGGCCGGCCGGTGCCGGGCGCGAATCGAGGTTGGTCAGCGCCGCGCGCACCGCGTCATCGACATAGTCCTGCAGCAGGGCATCGTCGAAGCGGTCGAGGCCGAAACGGCCACCGCCACCGCCCGTGCCGACCTCGCGCCGGCCGCCCTGCTCGGCGATCACCGTCACCGACAACCGTGCCAGCGGCCTGACATCGGCGGCCAGCGTGCCATCGGCGCGTGCGACCAGCACCACGTCGTACTCGCTGGCCAGCCCGGCCATCACCTGCACCACGCGCGGGTCCTTGGCCTTGGCCAGGCGCTCGACCTTTTCGAGCAACGCGACCTTCTCGCTGCTGTCGAGGGTCGCGATCGGGTCCAGGCCGGCGTACAGGCTGCGCGACTTCGCGACCTTGCGCGCGCCGACCTTCGCCTTCAGATTCTGGCCCTGGGCGCCAATCGCGCGCACGCTGTGGGCGGCGTCGAGCAGCGCGGTCCAGCTCAGGTCGTCGGAATAGGCGAAGGCGGTCTTCTCGCCGCTGACGGCGCGCACGCCCACGCCCTGGTCGATGCTGAAACTGCCGGTCTTGACGATGCCCTCCTCCAGGCTCCAGCCCTCGGCGCGGGTGTACTGGAAGTAAAGGTCGGCGTCGTCGACGCCGGGCACGAGGATCTCGCCCAGCGCGCGCTTGAGGTGCTTCTCGTCCAGGCCGTAGGGCGAGAGCAGCAGGTCTTGGGCAACGGCCAGACGGGCCAGGGTGGGTTCACGGGCGATCATGCCTGCATTGTAGGTTTTGTGCCTCAGGTCTGCACCAGCCGCCGCGCGCGCGCCACCGCCTGCAGTATCCCCAAGCCCGCGCCCAGCGTCACCATCGCGGTGCCGCCATAGCTGATGAAGGGCAGTGGCACGCCGACCACCGGCAGGATGCCGCTGACCATGCCCATGTTGACGAAGCCGTAGACGAAGAAGATCATCGAGACCGCCCCGGCGAGCAGACGCGAGAACAGCGTCGGCCCGTCGAGCGCGATGCGCAAGCCCCGCGTGATCAGGAACAGCAGCGCCAGCGCCAGGCAGATCACGCCGACCAGGCCGAACTCCTCCGAGAACGCCGCGAAGATGAAGTCGGTCGTGCGCTCGGGAATGAACTCCAGGTGGGTCTGCGTGCCCTGCATGAAGCCCTTGCCCCAGACCCCACCCGAGCCGATCGCGATCATGCCCTGCAGGATATGGAAGCCCTTGCCGAGCGGATCGCGCGTCGGGTCGAGCAGGGTGCAGACGCGCTGGCGCTGGTACTCGTGCAACACCTTCCAGTCGACATCGGGCGCGCACCACTGCGGCTCCATCACCACCAGGGTCACGACGCCGATGGCACCGAGCAGGATCGGCGGCAGGATCAGCTTCCAGCTCAGGCCGGCAAAGAAGATCACGAACAGGCCCGACGCCATCACCAGCAGCGCGGTCCCCAGGTCGGGCTGCTTCATGATCAACCCCACGGGAATCAGCAGGATCAGCCCGGCAACCGCGAAGTCAAGCGGACGCAGCGCCCCCTCGCGCTTCTGGAACCACCAGGACAGCATCAGCGGCATCGCGATCTTCATGATCTCGCTGGGCTGGATCACGACGCCGACGTTGATCCAGCGCGTCGCGCCCTTCTTGGTGATGCCGAACAGCGCGACCGCCAGCAGCAGCGCCACGCCGACCGAATAGAGCGGCACCGCCAACATGGAAAGCCGCTGCAGGGGAATCTGTGCGACCAGGAACATCACACCGAGCGCGATCAGCATGTTGCGGCCGTGGTCAGGAAAACGGCTGCCATTGTCGTAGCCGACCGAATACATCACGAGCATGCCGCCGCAGATCAGCAAGGCGACGGCCAGCGCCAACACGCCATCGAAGCCTTGAAAGGCTGGGCGCAGGCGTTGCCAGAGGGGAGGTTTTGCAAACACGGCAGACATGGGACTGGATTATCCTGCGCGCATGAAAACCACGCACCTGCTTTACCTGCACGGCTTCCGTTCCTCGCCACAATCGACCAAGGCCAGGCTGATGGCCGAGCACATGCGGCGCGAGCATCCGGCCGTGACCTGGGCCTGCCCGCAGCTGCCGCCCTCGCCCGCCGCGGCGATGGAGCTGATCCGCGCACTCACCACCGGCTGGCCGCGCGAGTCAATGGCCGTGGTCGGCTCGTCGCTGGGCGGCTGCTATGCGGCACGGCTCGCGGTCGAGACCGGTTGCGCCAGGCTGGTGCTGATCAACCCGGCGGTACACCCCTCGCGCGACCTGGCCAAGTACATCGGCGAACAGAGCCACTGGCACGACCCGCAGCAGAACTTCCACTTCGGCCCCGAGCATATCGGCGAGCTGCGCGCGATCGAGACCTTCGACCCGCCACAGCTGGATCGCTGCCTGCTGATCGCCGCCAAGGGCGACGAGGTGCTGGACTGGCGCGAGATGGTCGGGCGCTTTCCCGGCGCGCAGCTGCGGCTGGTCGAAGGCGGCGACCATGCGCTGAGCGACTTCGAGTCGGCGCACCTCGGCGCGGTGATCGAGTTCCTGCAGCCGGCCTGAGGCCACGCCGCACGCCCGGCTCGCGGCTGCTACAGTCGCCGCCATGGCCAAAGACAAGACCCTCTACGTCTGCAACGAATGCGGCGGCACCAGCACGCGCTGGCTCGGCAAATGCCCGAGCTGCGGCGCCTGGAACAGCCTGGTCGAAACCGTCGCCGAGGCGCCGATCAGCAGCAAGAACCGCCTGAGCAGCAGCCCGAAGGGCCTGGCGCCAGCCTCCGAGCTCACGGTGCTCAGCGAGATCGAGGCCTCCGACGTCGAACGCACGCCGACCGGCCTGGGCGAGCTCGACCGCGTGCTGGGCGGCGGCATCGTCGAGGGCGGCGTGGTGCTGATCGGCGGCGACCCCGGCATCGGCAAGTCCACCCTGCTGCTGCAGGCGCTTGATGCGCTGCAGCGCGCCAACCTGTCCACGCTCTATGTCACCGGCGAGGAAAGCGGCGCCCAGGTCGCGCTCAGGTCGCGCCGGCTCGGCCTGGACCACAGCCAGGTCAAGGTGCTGGCCGAAATCCAGCTGGAGAAGATCCTCGCCACGCTCGACGCCAAGCGGCCGGCGATCGCGGTGATCGACTCGATCCAGACCGTCTACTCCGACCAGCTCAGCTCGGCGCCGGGCTCGGTGGCACAGGTGCGCGAATGCGCGGCGCATCTGACGCGCGCGGCCAAGGCCAGCGGCGTCGCGATCGTGCTGGTCGGCCATGTGACCAAGGAAGGCGCGTTGGCGGGTCCGCGCGTGCTCGAACACATGGTCGACACCGTGCTCTATTTCGAGGGCGACACGCACAGCAGCTACCGGCTGATCCGCGCGATCAAGAACCGCTTCGGCGCGGTCAACGAGATCGGCGTCTTCGCCATGACCGAAAAAGGCCTCAAGGGCGTCAGCAACCCGAGCGCGATCTTCCTGAGCCAGCACAGCCAGCCGGTGCCGGGCAGCTGCGTGCTGGTGACGCTCGAAGGCACGCGCCCGCTGCTGGTCGAAATCCAGGCCCTAGTCGACAGCGGCGGTCCCAGCCCGAGGCGCCTGAGCGTCGGCCTGGACCGCGACCGGCTGGCGATGCTGCTGGCAGTGCTGCACCGCCACGCCGGCGTGTCCTGCGCCGACCAGGACGTATTCGTCAACGCGGTCGGCGGCGTGCGCATTGGCGAACCGGCGGCCGACCTGGCGGTGCTGCTGGCCATCACCTCGTCCTTGCGCGGCAAGGCGCTGCCGCAGGGCTTCCTGGCTTTCGGCGAAGTCGGCCTGGCCGGTGAAGTACGCCCGGCGCCGCGCGGCCAGGAACGGCTGAAGGAAGCCGCCAAGCTCGGCTTCTCGATCGCGATCGTGCCCAAGGCCAACCTGCCGAAGAAGTCCGACGGCGGCCTGGCCAAGGCGCTAGAAGGCATGACGATCTACCCGGTCGAGCGGATCGAGGAAGCGCTGGAGGTGGTGCGCGGCTTCTGAGCGCTGGGGCGCGACTCAGCCGGCCGGCAGGAAGCGGGCCAACAGCCTTGGCAGAAAGATCCAGGCCCCGGTCGCCAGCGCACCCAGGCTGGCCAGCAGCACGCCGGCCGCCGCCATGTCCTTGGCGTCGCGCGCCAGCCGGTGCCATTCGGGCGAGACCAGGTCCACCACGATCTCGATGCCGGTATTGAGCGCCTCGGCACACAGCACCAGCCCGATCACCGCCGACAGCAGCGCCCACTCGATGCGGCCGATGTCCAGCCAGGCACCCAGCAGCACCACCAGCGTAGCCGCCAGCAGATGCAGCCGCGCGTTGACCTGGCCGACCAGCAGCAGCTTGACGCCGCGCAGGGCGTGACCGAAAGACGCCACCCGCGACACGGAACGGTTGTGCAACAAGGGCCTCATGATCTCGCCTGAATCACCAGGGCCGTTGCCAGCCCACGGTCACACCGTGCGAGGCCGGCAGCAGGCTGATGCGGCCACCCGCCTGGGTCTCGGTGAAATACTCGGCCCAGGCATAGCCCAGTGCGCCACCGGCCAGCGTGTCTTTCCAGTAATGCTTGTCGGCCTGGACCCGCGCCAGCGCGGTCAGACTGGCCGCGCCGTACAGCAGATAAGGACTGACCTGCCCGGCATAGCGCTTGTCCAGATAGCGCGCCGAGGCAAATGCCACCGCCGTGTGGCCGGACGGAAAACTCTTGTCATCCGACTTGTCGGGCCGCAACTCCGAGATCTGGGACTTCAGGATCTCGGTACTGCCCACGGTGGCACCCAGCGTCCAGGCCAGTTGCGCCGCTCCGTCGGCATCCCGGTCACGGTAGGTATAAGCCGCCGCCAGCGTCGGCAGACCCACGGCCAGCAGGTCGGAGGCCGTACTCCAACCCTGACCACCGGCATGACCCTGGGTCGCCAGCATCAAACCCATCAAAGAAATTGAAATTTTTTTCATGAAGCAATCATTTAAAATGAATTTAATATATATCCATAAGACATCAAAAAATTGCTGCGATTATAATCAACGGTTTATGCTCAATAAGCCAAGAAAAAGCACGATGATTAAAGGCATCGTCATTGCGGTAGCTACGTCTGCTTCGATTTCGGCCTGGGCTGACGCAAGCCCGGCTTCGGTGCCCTATACGCCCTCCTGGCAAGCCAGGCACCACCTGCAACTGCTCGCGGACAACGCCGGCCTGGCGCTGACGACCAGCCACTGGCCCTTGCCGGCCGCCGCCGTCCAGACCGCGCTCGCGGCCGTGCAAGCGACCGACGCCGCGCAGGAACAGTCCTTGCAATTCGTGCGCCGCGAGCTCGAGCGCCACCTGCTCACGGTACAGACCACGCTGCAATTGCGCACCGCGGCCGAAGGCGCCGGCGGCTACGACCAGAACTACACGCCAGGCAGTTCCTTCAGCCTGACCAGCGACCAGGCCGAGTGGAGGAGTCAAGACCTCTCGTTCGCAGGCCGGGTCGGTTTCAAGGTGGAGGAAAGCCCCAACTCGCTGCAGTCGTCCTTCTCCGGCCTGGGCAAGGAAGGCCGCGTCCAGTTTCGGCCCGAGAATACGGCCGCCGTGCTCAACTGGGGCGGCGTCAACCTGCAGGCGTTTTCGCACCAGAACTGGTGGGGGCCTGGCTGGCAATCCAGCCTCATCAACGGCCACAACAGTCCGGCCTGGATCGGGCTGGGCCTGCAACGCGCCAGTGCCCAGCGCTCCGAATCACCCTGGCTGTCCTGGCTCGGCCCCTGGACGCTGGAAGGCTTCGTCGCCCGGGCGCAAGACCCCGTCGTGGCAGCCAAGCAGCCCGAAGGCTATCTCTACACCGGCATGCGCATGACCTTCAAGCCCTTCCCCTGGGCCGAGGTCGGCTTGAGCCGGGCCATCCAATTCGGCGGCACGGGCCGGCCGCAGGACTTCAACTCCTACGTCCAGTCCCTGCTCGGCAAAAACACCAATCAAGATCCGGGCGATCCGCCCGACAGCAGTTCGCAAATCGCCGGCTACGACCTGCGCTTGCGCTGCCCGACCCATCGCAGCTGTGCTGCTTATGTACAACTGATGGGCGAAGATTCGGCCGGCAGCGGCGTGCCATTGCCTTCTCGCTTCATGAGCCTGTTCGGAGTCGAAACCTGGCTCGACCAGGGACGCTACCGTGCGTTCGCCGAATACATCGATACCAGCATCGATAACAATTATGGCAACCCCCACCGCAGTACCGGCTACACCAACCGTTACTATCCACAAGGCTTCACAAACGGCGGGCGCTGGATCGGCAGCGGATTCGGCGGCGGCTCCGAGGTGCTCACGCTGGGCTGGCTGGATGCACAAGCACAACGTCAGATCAAACTGCACACCGGCCAGATCCATTACAGTGTGGGCGCCTATCAGCCGGGCAACAAGGCACCCAAAGGCGAATTACTGGGCATATCGGCAAGCGAATCCTTCCGCTGGGGCCGTTACACCCTGACCCCAGAACTCGAATGGTTGCAATTGCGTGCCGGCAGTGACCAGCGTGCCAACAAGACCGAATCCCTGCGCCTGGGCATCGCCCTGACCACCCCTCTGAACTGAAATCCACATGAAATCTGTCGTCCTCCGCCGTGCCGCCTTGGCTCTGGCTATTTCATCGGCGCTGACCCAGCAGGCTCAGGCCCAATTCAGCTCATCAACTGCTGCTGGTGGCAATGCAGCCGCGCTCCAAGCATTGGGCGTGAATAACGAAAGCACCCAAGCGGGCATGCTAGACCTTGGCGGCATTAGCGCGGCCGGCGTTGGCAACATGATGAGCAGCAGAGGCAATGGTTTATCCAATCTCACGGGTCTAGGCAGCCAAGGACAGGACAGCCGGCCGCCCGAGCTGTCGCCTGAACTGCGCCGCCCCGTCGAGCCGCCCAAGCCCAGCCAGTTCCAGCGCTTCGTGCAGGAATCGACCGGCAAGCTGCTGCCCATCTACGGCTCCGACCTGTTCAGCCAGCCGCAAACCTACGCCCCGGTCAGCAACATCGCACCGCCGGCCAACTACGTGCTCGGTCCCGGCGACGAAGTGCAATTGCAGGTCTGGGGCGCGATCGACCTGGCCACCAAGCTCGTGGTCGACAGCAAGGGCCAGATCACCGTGCCCAAGGTCGGCACCGTGACCGTGGCCGGCATCAGCGTCGGCAAGCTGGAACCCACGCTCAAGGCCCATGTCAACAAGGTCTTCACCAATATCGAGCTGTCCGCCAGCGTGGCCAAGCTGCGCAGCATCCAGGTTTATGTCGTGGGTCAGGCCCTGCGCCCAGGCACCTACACCTTGTCCAGCCTCAGCACCCTGGTCAATGCGTTGTTCGCCAGCGGTGGCCCCAGCGCCAACGGCTCCATGCGCGCCATCCAGCTCAAGCGCGGCGGTCAACTGATTGCCGTGCTTGACCTGTACGATTTCATCGCCAGGGGCGACAAGCTCAACGACCCTTCGCTGCAGCCGGGCGACGTGATCGTGATTCCGCCAGCCGGCGCACGCGTGGCCATCACCGGCGCCTTCGACCAGGCCGCCATCTACGAGGTCAAGCCTGGCCACAACAGCGTAGGCGACCTGCTGGCGCTGGGCGGTGGCGTTCCGACGCTGGCCACGCCGCAAAAGGCGCTGCTGGAACGCATCGACCCCGCCAACCAGGCATCGCCACGCCAGGTGCAGGAAATCGCCCTGGCCAAGGATGGACTGCAGCAGCCGCTGCGCGATGGCGACGTGCTGACGCTACTACCCATCAGCCCGGCCTTCGGCAATGCCGTCACGCTGCAAGGTTCGGTGGCTCAGCCGCTGCGCCATGCCTGGACTTCGGGGATGAAGGTGACGGACCTGATCCCTGAGCGCGAGGCGCTGATCAGCCGTAACTACTACCAGCGCAAGAACGCCTTCGTGCAATTGCAGGAAGAGGCGGAAGAACTCAAGGCCGATAACAAAACCGACAACACATCAACGGGCCAACTCAAACCCGTTGGAAACACCAAGCAAAAGCTCAAGCAGAAAGAAGAGAGCGACAAGGCCGAGGGCACGACCATCCTCAACAGCTTCAGCGAAGGTCAACGGCAGATCAACTGGGACTACGCCGTGATCGAGCGCCTGGACAAAGACACGCTCACCACCCAGCTGATCCCGTTCAACCTCGGCAAGGCCGTGCTGCAACGTGACGCCGAACACAACCTGCCGCTGCAGCCGGGCGACGTGGTGTCGATCTTCAGCCAGGCCGACCTGCGCCTGCCGACCGAACGCCAGTCGCGCCTGGTGCGGATCGAGGGCGAAGTCACTGCTCCCGGCGTCTATCAGGCCAAACCAGGCGAAACGCTGCGCCAGCTCATTGAGCGCGTCGGCGGTCTGACGCCGCAGGCCTATGTCTTCGGCACCGAATTCACGCGCGAATCGGTGCGCAAGCAGCAGCAAAAGAACCTCGACCAACTGGTGGCCAAGCTCGAGGCCTCGGTGTCATCGCAATCGAGCACACAGCTAGCCAACCTCGGTGCCGACCGCGCCGGGCAGGCTGCCACGATGCTGGAAGCGCAAAAGCAGAGCCAGCAACAACAACTGGCCCGACTCAAGAGCATGCGCAGCAACGGCCGGGTAGCACTCGAACTGTCGCCGACCCAGAACAGCCTGGCCGCCCTGCCCGATGTGCCGCTGGAAGACGGCGACCGCATCATCATGCCGTCAGCGCCTGGCTTTGTCGCGGCCTTCGGCGCTGTCAACAACGAAAACGTGTTCGTCCACAAACCCGGCCGCACCGTCGATGACGTGCTGCGCATCGCCGGTGTGACCGAAGACGGCGAACTCGATCAGGCCTTCGTGCTGCGCGCCGACGGCACCGTGGTGGCACGCAAGGACCGCTCGGGCTGGTTCAGTGGCAGCTTCGACTCGCTGGCCCTGATGCCGGGTGACACCGTGGTGGTGCCGCAGAAGGTCGACCGCGAAAGCAAGTGGACCTTCATCACCCGCGTGGTCAAGGACTGGACACAGATCCTTTCCAACCTGGGCCTGGGTATCGCTGCCATTCACACGCTGTAAGAGCTGGACATGAACAACCTTGTCAATCAGAACAGCCAAGACGAGCAAGCCGAAGACGAAATCAGCCTGCTCGACCTGCTGCAGACCGTCGCCGACAACCTCAAGCTGCTGACCCTGGGACCGCTGGCCGTGGGCGTCACCGCGCTGGGCATCAGCTTTGCCATCACGCCCACCTATACCGCCACGACCCAATTCCTGCCACCGCAACAGCAGCAAAGCGCGGTAGCCGGCATGCTGGCCAGCCTGGGAGGGCTGGGGGGCCTTGCGGGTGCAGCGGCAGGCCTGAAAAACCCGGGTGACCAGTATGTCGCCTACCTCAAGAGCAATTCAGTCGAAGACGCGCTGATCGAGCGCTTCAAGCTGCAGGAGCGCTACGACGCCAAGTTCAAGCAGGACACACGCGACAAACTCGAGAAGAACGCTCGCATCAGCAGCGGAAAGGACGGCCTCATCACCGTCGAGATTGACGACACAGACGCTGTCATCGCCGCCCAACTGGCCAACGGCTTTGTCGAAGAGCTCGGCAATCTGCTCGACCGCCTGGCGGTGACCGAAGCGCAGCAACGTCGCCTGTTCTTCGAAAAGCAGCTCAAGCAGACCCAGGACAAGCTCACCCAGGCCGAGCAGGCGCTGCGCAGCAGCGGGGTCAATGCGTCGGCGCTCAAGAGCAACCCGCAGGCAGCCGTCGTGGCCGTGGCACAACTGCAAGCCCAGGTCACGGCACAAGAGGTCAAGGTCGCCAGCCTGCGCGGCTACCTGACCGATTCGGCACCCGACTTCAAGCAGGCCATGACCGAACTGGGCGCGCTGCGCGCCCAACTCAACAAGCTCGAAGCGGCCGGCAACGGCCAAAGCGGCGCCAATTCCGACTACGTGGCCCGCTACCGCGAATTCAAGTACCAGGAGACCTTGTTCGAACTGTTCGCCAAACAATACGAAATGGCCAAGATCGACGAGGCGCGCGAAGGCGCGGTGATTCAAGTGCTGGACGTTGCCCAGCCACCCGAGAAGAAATCCAAGCCCAAGAAAGCGCTGATCGCCATTCTGGCCACCCTGGGTAGCGGCTTTGCGTTGCTGCTGTACGTGTTCGTGCGGCAGGCGTTGCGCAATGCCAGCCAGTCGCCCGAATCGGCTGAAAAGATCGGCCGTATCAAAGCGTCGTTCCGGCGGGCTTTCGGCCTGAAGCCCACGCAAGCCAAGACGAGCACATGACGCAAACAATCGACGCCGCGCTGGTCGGTTTTGCCACCGCGCTGTCCATGTGCGTGATGCTGGTGCTCACCCAACGCTGGCACGGCAAGCTGACGCTGGACGGGACCGATGGGGTGCAGAAATTCCACACCGCCCCCACGCCCCGCATCGGTGGCCTGGGCCTGCTGCTGGGGCTGGGAGCCGCCTGGTATGCACTGCCAAACAGTGGCGCAATCGACGACCTGCTGGGCCATATGCTGCTGGCCGGCCTGCCCGCCTTCCTGTTCGGCACGGCCGAGGACCTGACCAAGCGGGTCGGCGTGCGCGAGCGCCTGCTGGCCACCATGGCCTGCGGCGTGCTGGGCTGGTGGATCACCGACATTTCGATCACGCGCATCAACGTCTGGGGTCTGGACGAGCTGCTGATCTGGCTGCCGCTGTCGGTGGCATTCACCGCCTTCGCTGTCGGCGGGGTAGCCAACGCCATCAACATCATCGACGGCTTCAACGGTCTGGCCAGCGGCACGCTCATCATCTGCTACGGCGCCATGGGGCTGATCGCCTACCAGGCCGGTGACAGCGATCTGACACAACTCTGCCTGGTGCTGGCCTGCGTCACGGCGGGCTTCTTGCTGGTCAACTTTCCGTTCGGCAAGATCTTCCTGGGCGACGGCGGGGCCTATCTCATGGGCTTCCTGCTGGCCTGGGTGGCGGTGCTGCTGCTGGCACGCAACCCAACCGTGTCGGCCTGGGCTCCGCTGCTGGCCTGCGGCTACCCGATCCTGGAAGTGCTGTTCAGCATCTGGCGCCGCCACCAACGCGATCTGCACCCCGGCCACCCCGACCGGCTGCATCTGCACAGCCTGGTCAAATCGCGCATGGTGCGCAAGCAGCTCCTGCACTTTCCTGCGGTACTGCGTAACGCCTCGGTTTCGCCGGTGATGTGGCTGTACGCGCTGGTACCGGCCTCGTTGTCCGTCGTGTTTGCCGGCAGCACCGGTTGGCTGATCGGCAGCTTCCTGTTCAGCGCCCTGCTTTATTCTATTTTCTACTCCAAGTTGATCTATTTTGGCTGGAAGTTGCCCAAATTCTTGTAATGAAAATTCTCACTGTATTCGGCACACGTCCTGAAGCCATCAAGATGGCCCCGCTGGCCCTAGCACTGGCTGCCGACCCCCGCTTCGACGCCAAGGTCTGCGTCACCGGCCAGCACCGCGAAATGCTGGACCAGGTACTGGACCTGTTTAAGATCAAGCCCGAGTTCGACCTCAACATCATGAAGCCAGGGCAGGACCTGACCGACGTGACGACCGGCATCCTGCAGGGCATGAAAGGCGTGTTTTCCCAGTTCAAGCCCGACATGGTGCTGGTGCATGGCGACACCGCCACCACGCTGACTACCACGCTGGCGTCGTATTACCAGAAAATCCCGGTCGGGCATGTCGAAGCCGGCTTGCGCACCGGCAACCTCTACTCGCCCTGGCCTGAAGAAGGCAACCGCAAGCTCACCGGCGCACTGGCCAAACTGCACTTTACACCCACTAACACCTCCAAGGCAAACCTGCTGCGCGAAGGCATAGCAGCCGACCAGATCGTCGTTACCGGCAACACCGTGATCGACGCGCTGCTGGACGTGGTCGACAAACTCGAGCGCGACGAAGTTCAGCAAACGCGCTTTGCGCAACAGTTCAGCTTCCTGGCAGCACAGCGACGCATCGTATTGGTCACCGGCCACCGGCGCGAAAGCTTCGGCGGCGGCTTCGAGCGTATCTGCCAGGCGCTGGCCGACACCGCGCGCGCCTTCCCCGAGGTGGACATCGTCTACCCCGTGCACCTGAACCCCAATGTGCGCGAACCGGTCAACCGCCTGCTCTCGGGCATGGGCAATGTGCACCTGATCGAACCGCTGGACTACCTGCCCTTCGTCTACCTGATGAACCGTGCCCACGTCATCCTGACCGACTCCGGCGGCATTCAGGAAGAAGCCCCCTCGCTCGGCAAACCCGTGCTGGTGATGCGCGACACCACCGAACGGCCAGAGGCCGTGGCAGCAGGCACCGTCAAGCTGGTAGGCACCCAGGCGGACAGCATCACGCAGAACCTGCACGAACTACTGACCGACCAGGCCGCTTACGAGGCCATGAGCTTTGCCCACAACCCTTATGGCGACGGCCAAGCCTGCCAGCACATTCTGGATGCACTGGCCCAGCAGGCCCAGTAAGACGAATCCGGTCACGAACACACCGTAGCAAAGCAGCAGCATGAAATTCGACACCATCTCCATCATCGGTCTGGGCTACATCGGCCTGCCCACTGCCGCCGTGTTTGCCAGCCGCAAGGTGAATGTCATCGGCGTGGATGTCAACCAACACGCGGTAGACACCATAAACCGCGGTCAGATCCACATCGTCGAGCCTGACCTCGACATGGTGGTTCACGCCGCAGTGAAGGAAGGCTACCTGCGCGCCACTACCCGACCCGAGCCGGCCGATGCCTTCCTTATCGCCGTGCCCACCCCCTTCAAGGACGGCCCCACCGGCTCCCACCATCCCGACATGGACTACATCGAGTCCGCCAGCCAAGCCATCGCACCCGTGCTGAAAAGGGGCGATCTCGTCATCCTCGAGTCCACTTCACCCGTCGGCGCCACCGAGCAAATGGCCGCCTGGCTGGCCGAGTCCCGGCCGGACCTGACCTTTCCCCAAACCCACGGCGAAGCCAGCGATATCCGCGTGGCCCACTGTCCCGAACGCGTACTACCCGGCCACGTACTGCGCGAACTGGTACAAAACGACCGCGTCATCGGCGGCATAACGCCTAAGTGTTCCGAAGCGGCAGCCCGCCTCTACAAAACCTTTGTGCAGGGTGAATGCGTCATCACCAACGCCCGCACCGCCGAAATGTGCAAGCTGACCGAGAACAGTTTCCGCGACGTCAATATCGCCTTTGCCAACGAGCTGTCCATCATCTGCGACAAGCTCGGCATCAACGTGTGGGAACTCATCCAGCTGGCCAACCGCCACCCACGCGTCAATATCCTGCAGCCCGGCCCCGGCGTAGGCGGCCACTGCATCGCGGTAGACCCCTGGTTCATCGTCAGTGCCGTGCCCGAAGAAGCCAAGCTCATCCGGGCGGCGCGTGAAGTCAACGACAGCAAACCCGAATGGGTGGTCGAAAAGGTAAAACTCGCCGTGGCCGAACACCTCATGGCCCACCCGGACCAGACCGTCAAAGACGTCTCCATTGCCTGCCTTGGGCTGGCCTTTAAACCCGACATCGACGACCTGCGCGAAAGCCCCTCCGCCACGATCGCCCGCCGCATTGCCAGCCTCCACCCTGGCCCGGTCTTCGCGGTCGAGCCCAACATCCACGAACTACCCGTACACTGGGACACGACGCTGGTGCTCAAGCCCATCAACGAAGCGCTGGAACAGGCCGACGTATTCGTGATTCTGGTCGATCACAAGGAGTTCAAGGCCACGCCTCCCAGCCGATTCGCCCAGAAACACTGGGTGGACAGCAAAGGGCTTCTAGCTCATACAGCGAAACAGTTTGCCGCCTGAAGGTATTGTGTTTACACACTAAAACGTTGCCTACGGGGCGCGTACACCTTGTACTACGTGCCCCCTCCGTTGAAAGACTTGAACACATGACCAACAAAAGCATATTTGTTACCCAACCCTATCTGCCTCCGCTAGAAGAATTTCTCCCCTACCTTCAGACCATTTGGAACCGGAAAGTTCTGACGAATGGTGGACCATACCATCAAGACCTTGAGAAACAGCTCTGCGAATACCTCGGTGTCAAGCACATTAGTCTATTCACCAACGGCACCATCGCACTGATTACAGCATTGCAGGCCATGGGGGTTTCAGGGGAAGTAATCACGACCCCCTACTCCTTCGTGGCCACGGCGCATTCATTACTCTGGAATGGCATGCGTCCAGTTTTCGTTGACGTGGACCCACAGACCCTGAACATCGATCCCTTACAGATAGAGAAGGCTATCACACCGCAAACGTCGGCAATCCTTCCTGTTCATTGTTATGGACGTCCCTGCGATGTCAAAGCGATCCAGGAAATAGCTGAACGTCACGACTTGCGCGTCATCTATGACGCCGCACACGCCTTCGGCGTCAAAGATGCGGGAGGCAGCATCCTGCGCCATGGTGATCTCTCAGTACTGAGTTTCCATGCCACCAAGGTATTCAACACGTTCGAAGGGGGCGCAATCATCAGTCCCGATGAGGCAACCAAACGACACATCGACCATCTGAAAAACTTCGGTTTTGTCGATGAGGTCACCGTAGTCGCCAGTGGCATCAACGGAAAGATGAGCGAGATCAATGCAGCTTTTGGATTATTGCAACTCAAGCACATTGAAGCCGCAGTAGCACGGAGAAAGCAGATAGACGCAACCTATCGACAGCAACTTGAATCTGTGCAGGGCATCACCTGCCCAGAACCACCCAGAGGCGTCCAGAGCAACTATTCGTACTTTCCAGTTCTCATCGAGCCCGAATATCCCCTGCAAAGAGACGAACTCTACGAAAAGCTCAAGGCATCCAACATTTTCGCAAGGCGTTACTTTTATCCGTTGATCTCGGAATTTCCGATGTACCGGGATTTACCATCTACCGCAAACGAAAACCTGCCACACGCGAAAAGCGCAGCATCTCGCGTTCTGTGCCTACCGATTTACCCCAACCTCGGTGATGAAGACCTAGATCGAATCACTGCAGTGATCAAAGGCTAATTACTATGGCAATGCTCGGCCCTGCACAATTATCCTCCATAGGACTTGGATCCTACGGCAACAACGTTCAGATTTCGGACAAGGCTTCTATTTACGGAGCAAGTAGAATCCATATTGGTAGCAATGTTCGGATTGATGATTTTTGCGTTCTTGCTGCTGGCGAAGGTGGCATCAGAATCGGCAACTACGTGCACATTGCCGTAGCATGCTCTCTAATTGGTGCGAGCCCGATCACATTGGAAGACTTTTCCGGCCTATCATCTCGTGTCGCCATCTATTCCAGCAGCGACGACTACTCTGGGAACAGCCTTACCAATCCCACTGTGCCAAACGAGTTCAAGTCGCTAAACAACGCGCCTGTCCGACTAGGGCGTCACGTTATCGTTGGCAGCGGAAGCATCGTGCTGCCCGGTGTAAATATAGATAACGGGTGCGCGATTGGTGCATTGAGCCTTCTCACGCGGGACTGCACCGAATTCGGCATTTACGCTGGCAACCCAGCTCGGCGCATCAAAGATCGTTCACGAAAGCTGCTAGACCTAGAGCGAAAGCTCCTGTCAGAACCTGATATGTCATGACTGCGTCCGATCAATTCCGGATTCTTCATCTTGCAAGAGATGAGAAATTCGTCGATATGGCTGTGGCCGCCTTCGAAAAATATGCCCCAGGCCGCAATGATCTCTGCTTGTATGCGCACAACAGCGCCCACCGCTTTGTCCGGACTCAGGTATCCAAGGTGCATTCGAAATTAGATGCGATACGGGGCCTCTGCCCCGACTATCTGAGTGCCTATGACATCATCGTCATCCATTCGCTGCACCCTGCCTTCTTCAGAACCCTGCTGAGGGCACCCCGTTCCGTCACTCTGGTCTGGGTCGGTTGGGGCTACGACTACTACGATCTCGTCCTGTCCAGCGGAGCCGAAGCGCTTCTGCCAGAGACACAGGCTCATGAAACCTCAACCCAGAAGAAAAAACCGATCCGCGTTGGTTTGAAGCAGTGGCTAGAGCGGGCTAGCATGCCATCCAAGCGAAAAGTCATTGAACGCATCGACCTTTTTGCACCCGTATTGCCAACCGAATATGAACTGGTGGCATCGAAGTTGACCGACCGGCCGTTTCCCATCTTTGCACGCTGGAACTACGGCACCCTGGAAGACGACCTCATACGGGGGTTCGAAAACTGCTGGGTGGATAGCGATGCAATCCTGGTTGGAAACAGTGCGGCGCACACCAGCAACCACCGCGAAGCACTGAGGTTGCTGGCCAATGCCAGCACTTCACAGATGGCGATTATCCCGCTGAGTTATGGATCACCTGAGAACCGGGATGACCTACTGACGATGGGCCGCGCCCTTCTGGGTGATCGCTTTGTACCTCTAGTCAACTTCATCCCTATCGATCAATACAACAAATATCTGCGCAGTTGCGGCTACGTGCTGATGAATCATGTTCGGCAGCAAGCTGTTGGGAACATAGTCACCATGATGTATCTAGGTGCTCGTATCTTTCTGCGCGAAGAGTGCGAAACATACCGCTTCCTCAAGGCCGAAGGTGCCTACATCAATTCCGTTCAGGAGCTGGAGCGTAATCCACATATGATACACGCCCCCCTGAGCCCAAACGAGCGAGTATGCAACAGGCAAGTTGTGCAAAAGCACTGGTCTAGAGAAGCGTCCGAGAAGAACACACGTTGCCTTGTCGAACAAGCCCTTTCCCTGCGTGATTCTAGTAAATATGTCACTGCGTAGGGTCGTCGAATTTTCGATCGGGCCGATTGGAAGTGCTGCAGTGAGTCTACTGACCGTTCCGGCCATCGCCTGGTATTTCCCCACCGAGGATCTTGGTCGCGTCGCCATGCTACAGGTTGGCATCAGCTTCTGCCTACTGCTGTTCAGCCTCGGGTTGGACCAAGCCTACGTCCGCGAGTTTCACGAAGAGCCATACCGCAGCAGCCTCTTTAAGGCTTGCCTACTGCCCGGCTTGACACTGTTGCTGGCCGGTCTGGCAATGGTGCTTATCAGGCCAGACACCATATCGCGCTGGCTTTTCGACCACGCAGACACCCGACTGAGCCTGCTGGCTGCTGTTTGCATATTGGGAGCGTTCCTCGGTCGATTTTTTTCCCTGATCTTGCGCATGCAGGAAAAAGGACTTGCTTTTTCATTAAGCCAACTCCTGCCTAAGATCGGCTTCCTGGCCGTGCTGAGCATCTGGGTACTTGTCACCCCAGCGCACGACTTATTCCAACTGCTTGTTGCCCACGCAAGCGCTCTGGCGGGTGTGGGCGTGTTGTTTGGTTGGAACACCCGAGGCGAATGGCTCCGCCGTGTCAATACTCTCACGTGGCAGCGGCGACGCCAGCTGTTCATCTTTGGATTACCGCTTGTGTTCAGCGGTATCGCCTTTTGGGCCATGACGTCCATGGATCGAATTTTTCTGCGCAACTTCTCGACCTTTGAACAACTCGGTCTCTATTCTGTGTCCAACAGCTTTGCTGGGGCCGCCATCGTTCTGCAAAGCATTTTCTCGACTCTCTGGGCACCTGTGGCCTACAGATGGCACGCCGAAGGAGCAGAGCCAGCCTTGCTGCACCGTGTCAGTAACCGGCTGCTTGCGGTCGTGATTGTGCTATTTGCACTGAGCGGCCTGCTGTCATGGCTGGTAGCTTACATCCTGCCGCCGCACTACCATGCGGCGCAATTTATTCTCGTAGCCTGCCTAGGCTACCCTCTGCTCTATACCTTGAGCGAGACGACCAGCGTAGGACTTGGCATCGCGCGCAAGAGCACCCATGCTTTACTGGCCTCTGCCGCCGCACTGATCGTAAATGTACTGGTGAACCTGTGGCTGGTGCCCCGCTACGGCGCCGCTGGTGCCGCCAGTGCCACCGCGCTGTCCTTCCTGTGTCTTTTCGTACTACGCACTGAACTCTCCAGCCGACTATGGGTGGCCATGCCCCGTGCGCGCACCTATGCGTTGACGGGCATCAGCACGCTGCTGGCCGTGGCCTACGCGCTGGAAGGCCAAAATTACGTTTGGCTGTTCGCAGCGCTCTGGCTAGCCCTGCTGTTGGCCGCCATAACAATGTTCCGCAATGAGCTGCAGGTGATGATCACCTGGGTACAGCAACAAAGAACCCGCAGCGCACCCACCTGACCCGATTACAGATCCTACGATGAAAGTTGTTGTCGTCCAACCCCTGCTGCCGCACTACTCGATTGCATTCTTCAACCGCATCGTGGAGCTTCACCCAGACGTGCAGTTGGTGGTGCTGGCCGACATTGCAACGCGCAATGGCTTGAACCAGTACAGAACGGAACACTGCCGCTTCGAGGTGGTGCACCTTGCCAACGTCGAGAAATCCGGCGTGGCATTCCGGCCCGGGTTGCTGCGCCTGCTGGCCCGGCAGCAGGCAGACGTGGTGGTCTTCAGTGCCACTCCACGCGATTTCAGCCAGATCCTGGCCCTGGTTCTCTACCGTTTGCTCGGCCGCAAAGCGGTCGCATGGGGAATGTTCCACCGCATCGGTGGACCGCGTTTCATATCCACCATCTATTTCAAACTGGCCGGCCGCTTCGCCACCCGTTGCCTAACATACACCCGGGTGGGCGCGACCAACCTCATCAGCCTCGGCGTGCCCAAGCACAAGATCGGCATCGTCGGCACTGCCATTGACGAACGCGTGCCCCTGGCACAAAGAGAAGCCCGCACGCCGCAGGAACTGGCCACCTTTCGCACCTTACAGGGTCTGGATGGAAAGCATGTAGTGCTGCAAGTCGTGCGGCTCTCGCGCATCAAGCGACCTGAACTTTTGGTGCTGGCTGCCGAACAACTGCTGCGCCAGCGCCAAGACCTGATATTCGTACTCATTGGTCAGGGTGAGATGCGAGCAGAACTTGAACGCATGGTAGCCGAACGAGGCATGCAGCAAGCCTTCCGGTTCATGGGGCCCATTTATGATGAAGAACAACTGTCCTACTGGTACATGAACGCCGATGTCTTTGTTGTACCGACCTGCATCGGCCTCAGCGCTCACCATGCCATGTGCTATGGCGTGCCGGTGGTCACAGACGACAGCCTAGACAGCCAAGCTTCTGAGTTTTTCATTCTTGCTAATGGGTTGAATTGCAAAATATATAAAGAGGGAAATGCAAGTCACTTAGCGGATCAACTACTCTCAATTGTCACCAACGACGCCCTACGGAAGTCACTTGAAGCCAACTGTATCACAACAATTTCAATTCACAACATAAAATCAAAGGCTAATAATTTTATAAATAAACTACGAAGTGATTTTTAATATAATGAAAAGATCACCTATACACCAAGCCGACGCACTCCTCATAACCGCCGGACTTTTTTCTTTAACAGCAAGCTCAGTCATGCGCTGGCTTGATCCAAACTCTTCATTAATCTGGATTTCTTTATTCATCCTAGCAATTGGATTTTGCATAAGGAATTACAAGAATCCCCCAATATTTATTCTATCGACTTACATTCTCTATTTCTCAACCCCCCCTTATCACCTCTACTTCAAAGGAGTTCCCCTAACAGGCTGGTCACAATTTCAATCAATTAGCAATTTTTCAGACGTAATTTACTACCTGAACTGGTTCTTACTTGCATTCACAATCTCCACACTCGGACTAAACAAGAGTAACCTACCTAAGTGCTGGGAAAATTATCAAAAACACTCAACTCCAGCATTTTACATCTCACTAATTTTCTGCTGTCTATCAATTTATTTTGGACTGAGCGGCGAAACAATACTTGAGGCAAGTTATTACCAAGGAGAAACAGAAAGAAGTTCGCTACATGAATATTTTATAATTCCATTCTTCGGACTACTGCTATTTCACAAAAAAACCAGTGGCACTCATAAAGCTACCGTCTATTTATTATTTTTTATTTTTATTATCAAGACGGCACTTTATGGAGGGAGAATTGAAATTCTTCAGATTGGACTACTTTTAGTTTATTTTACTAAAGATTTTTTGCGAGATATATCAACAACAAGAATCGTCGCATCAGCCACCGTCGCATATCTTGCATTCACAATAATTGGATTAGCAAGATCCGATATATTAAGTCTTGCAAATTACATTACCAACCCCGCATCTTTGGTAGACACTTTAATTACAAACAATCAGCCCGACTATATTTCATCCACGGCAACCGAAGTTTTATACTCATCAGCAAGACTACACGGATTAGTAGACCTCGAAGAGATTACAACTTTCCAGCGACTAACTGGATTTTTAATGTTCTTATTCAATGCAGCAGCGCCATCCTCTTTTTGGCCGGATTTCGCCAATCTCAGTCGATTCAAAAGTTTTGAATTTCCATCCAATGGAGGCGGTCTAATTTCGTCATATTTTTACGTTTGGCTAAGCTTTATAGGACCCATCCTTGCCGGTTGGTTTTGCGGAAAAATAATTAGCGCATTATACAAGCGACCAACAAAGTCTATATTTTTTTACTCGACTCTTGTTCTCATAAGCTTCCCACGATGGATGACATATAATCCAACCGGATTAATGAAATTTTGTTTAGTTGGAACAATATTTCTATATTTAATCAGCAGGCTATCAGCCATTAATTTTAAAAACACCAAAATCATCCATGCAACCTAAATGAATTTTTTAATCAACGCATCCAACCTACACATCGGTGGTGCCGTGCAAGTGGCGACCTCAGCCATCAGCGAACTAGCCAAGATGTCGAGTGAGGCGGCGCAAATTCATATCCTAGCTTCCACCGAAGTAGACCAGAACCTAAGTTCGATCTATGCACAATTGAATGGTCTAGCTAGCTACCGGGTACACAACAGCTCAGGCATATCCACCCTCTGGAAAGACGCACCATCGCTGTTCAACGGCTATGACGCCGTCCTCACTGTTTTCGGGCCGCTATACACGCGACGCCCACCTGCGCGCAGCGTGGTGGGTTTCGCTCAGCCCTGGATACTCTATCCCGACAACGAGATTGCAAGCCAAATGCATTGGTCTGCGCGGGCACGTCATCGATTGAAGTACTGGCTGCAATCGCGCTTCTTCGCTCAGGCTGACCTG
The DNA here is from genome assembly GCA_943326015.2 of Chitinophaga pinensis. Classification (GTDB taxonomy): domain Bacteria; phylum Pseudomonadota; class Gammaproteobacteria; order Burkholderiales; family Burkholderiaceae_C; genus Malikia. The sequence continues at coordinate 148,876 of CALPRQ020000001.1, forward strand.
CTGGTGGTGGAGCTGGAGCATGTACGCCAGGGTCTGGTGCGCCAAGGCCTGGTCCTCCCGGAAAATATTCGGGTGGTGCACAACACACTTTCGGCCTTGTATTCGGACCCCGCGGTCTGGAAGACAGCCGACATTCCGTCAGCGCAGGCCGACCTGCGACTGGGCTTTCTTGGGCGCAACTATGCGCACAAGAACACTGCCATCTTTCCTGCCGTGCATGCAACCCTGAAAGGGCTGTACGGCATGGATGTGCGCTTTTACGTGACCTTTACTGACGACGAGTGGGCTGCCTGCAGCGAAGAATTTCAGGCGTGCGCCGTCAATGTTGGGCCCTTGTCTGTTGCGCAATGTCCGGCGTTCTACCAAGCGCTCGATGGCGTGGTGTTTCCCTCACTGCTGGAGTGTTTCTCGGCGACTCCGCTGGAGGCAATGGCCATGGAACGGCCGTTGTTTGCTTCGAACCGCCCGTTCATTCGCGATGTGTGCGAACTGCATGCCCACTATTTCGATCCGCTGGATCCGCGGTCGATTGCCGATTGCGTGGCTGGATACTTCAGGTCGGTACAGCCTCGTAGGCAGGCCTTGGCTGCCGCCCGCGAACACGCACTGACTTTCTCCAGCGCCACTGAGCGCGCCAGACAGTACCTGGCGTGTCTGTACGAAGCGGCGGGGGCTTCCCCGCCAGTCAAGCTCATTAAACATGTTTAACAATAAAATACTCCTGATCACCGGTGGCACCGGCTCCTTCGGTAATGCCGTCCTGCGCCGTTTTCTGGATTCCGACCTGCGCGAAATCCGCATCCTCAGCCGGGATGAGAAGAAGCAGGACGACATGCGCAAGAAGTACAACAGTCCCAAGCTCAAGTTCTACATCGGGGATGTGCGGGACTACCAGTCGGTGCTGAATGCGGTGCGGGGTGTGGATTTCATCTATCACGCAGCGGCGCTCAAGCAGGTGCCCTCGTGCGAATTCCACCCCATGGAGGCCGTCAAGACCAACGTGCTGGGCACCGAGAACGTGCTGGAAGCCGCCATCAACTGCGGCGTCCAGCGTGTGGTCTGTCTGAGCACCGACAAGGCGGTGTACCCCATCAATGCCATGGGCATCAGCAAGGCCATGATGGAGAAGGTCATCGTGGCCAAGTCCCGCTCCAGCAGCAGCACCGTCATTTGCGCCACCCGTTACGGTAACGTCATGGCATCGCGCGGTTCGGTGATTCCGCTGTTCACCAACCAGATCCGCGCCAGTCAGCCGATCACCATCACCGACCCGAACATGACCCGGTTCATGATGACGCTGGACGACGCGGTGGACCTGGTGCTCTACGCCTTTGAACACGGTAACCCGGGCGAGATTTTTGTGCAGAAGGCCCCGGCCGCCACCATCGAGACACTGGCCCGGGCGCTGACCGACTTGCTGGGTGTACCCGACCACCCCATCAACATCATTGGCACCCGCCATGGCGAAAAGCTGTTCGAGGTGCTGCTCAGCCGCGAAGAGATGGTGGCCGCACAAGACCTGGGTGGCTATTACCGTGTACCGCCCGACCTGCGCGACCTGAACTACGGCAAGTTTGTCGAGCAAGGCGAGGTGAAGATTTCCGAGGCGGTGGAATACAACTCGCACAACACCACCCGACTGGATATGCCCGGCATGCAGGCGCTGCTCATGAAGTTGCGCTTCATGCAGGCGGTTGTGCGGGGTGAGCATGTAGAAGCCGAAGAGTGACAAAACCGACACGGATGCGACAGGAAGTCAGGTCCACATACAGCTTTGGGACCGTGATCGTTTGTTAAGCGAGGCGGAATTGAGCTTCGATGCGCCGCCTGATCAGCCAGGCGATGAAGAAAAAGTGGATCTTGCACACTCGACCATCAACATTCCGGTAGAGATGGTCCCCTTTAAGGCGCAGGTAGGCATGGAGCTGAGGATAGCGTTCACTGCGCCAGACTTCAGCTACGAAAGCAACATTATTCGCGTCATAAGACAGCCCAGCTGACCAGCGCGCCTCATCCACCTTGTACATGAGTTCAACCTTGAAGATCCTGATCACTGGCGCCAACGGCTTCGTCGGCAAGAACCTGCAGTTGCACCTGGACGAACGCAAGGACGTCGAGATTGTTTGCTTCACGCGCGAGCATGCGGTGGCGCAACTGCCCGCCTTGCTGCAGGGCGTGGACTTTGTTTTTCACCTGGCGGGCATCAACCGCCCGCAGGACCCGACCGAGTTCGTCACGGGCAACGCGGATCTGACGCTGGCGCTTTGTGACGCTGTCGCCGGCTTGGCTGCCACGACTGGCAAGAAGGTACCGGTGGTCTATACCTCGTCCATCCAGGCGGCGCGCGACAACCCCTATGGCCTGAGCAAGCGCACCGCCGAGGACGCGCTGTTTGCGCTGCAGCGTGCCCATGGCGTGCCGGTGCATGTGTTCCGCCTGCCCAATGTGTTCGGCAAGTGGTGCAAGCCCAACTACAACTCGGCGGTAGCGACCTTCTGCCACAACATCGCGCGCGATCTGCCGATCCAGATCAACGACCCGGCCGCGCCGGTGACCTTGGTCTACGTCGACGATGTGATCGAACGCTTCGTGCAGTTGATGGATGGTGCGGATGCCGCCGTGGATGCGGAAGGCTTTGCCTCCGTGACCCCGCAGTACACCAGCACCGTGGGCGAGCTGGCCGGTCTGATCCAGACCTTCAAGGACAGCCGCAACTCGCTGCTGACCGAGCGCGTGGGCACCGGCCTGGTACGCGCGCTATATGCCACCTACGTGAGCTACTTGCCGCCGGAGTCCTTCGCCTACAGCGTGCCCCAGCACGGCGATGCGCGCGGCGTATTCGTCGAGATGCTCAAGACGCCGGATTGCGGCCAGTTCAGCTACTTCACGGCGCACCCGGGCATCACGCGCGGCGGCCATTACCACCACACCAAGACCGAGAAGTTTCTGGTGATCAAGGGCCAGGCACGCTTCAAGTTCCGTCACATGCAGACCGGCCAGGAGCACGAACTGGTGACCAGCGGCGACAAGGCCGAGATCGTCGAGACCGTGCCGGGCTGGACCCATGACATCACCAACATCGGCAGCGACGAGATGATCGTCATGCTGTGGGCCAACGAGGTGTTCGACCGCCAGCGGCCGGATACCTACGCCTGCCCGCTATGAGCGCCCTGCCCTCCGGACCAGAAAACGTGAACCCAATGAAAAAACTCAAAGTCATGTCCGTGGTCGGTACCCGACCCGAAATCATCCGCCTGTCGCGCGTGCTGGCACGCCTGGATGAGCATTGCGAGCATGTGATCGTCCACACCGGCCAGAACTACGACTACGAACTGAACCAGATCTTCTTTGACGACCTGGGCATACGCAAGCCGGACCATTTTCTGAACGCGGCTGGCGGCAGCGCGGCCGAGACCATCGGCAAGATCATTGCCGCCGTCGATGGCGTGCTGGTGGCCGAGCAGCCCGACGCCCTGCTGGTGCTGGGCGACACCAACAGTTGCCTGTCGGTGATCCCGGCCAAGCGCCGCAAGGTTCCGATCTTCCACATGGAGGCCGGCAACCGTTGTTTTGACATGCGCGTGCCCGAAGAAATCAACCGCCGCATTGTTGACCACACCGCCGACATCAATCTGACCTACAGCTCGATCGCGCGTGAGTACCTGCTGCGCGAGGGTCTGCCGCCGGACCAGGTCATCAAGACCGGCAGCCCGATGTTCGAGGTGCTGACGCACTACCGTGCAGGTATCGAGGCCTCCAGCGTGCTGGAGCGCCTGGGCCTGGAAGGGGGCAAGTTCTTCGTCGTCAGCGCGCACCGCGAGGAGAACATCGATTCCGACGTCAACTTCGGCAAGCTGGTGCAGACGCTCAACACCGTGGCCGAGACCTATGGCCTGCCGGTGATCGTATCGACACACCCGCGCACACTCAAGCGCGTGGAGGCTACCGGCGCCAAGTTTCATGACCAGGTGCAGCTGCTCAAGCCGCTGGGCTTTACCGACTACAACCAGCTGCAGCTGTCGGCCAAGGCGGTGCTGTCGGACAGCGGCACGATCAACGAGGAGTCGTCGATCCTGAACTTCCCGGCGCTGAACCTGCGCGAGGCGCACGAACGCCCCGAGGGCATGGAGGAAGCCGCCGTGATGATGGTAGGCCTGGAAGTCGAGCGCGTGATGCAGGGACTAGCCATTCTGGAAAGCCAGCCGCGCGGCCAGGACCGCCTGCTGCGTCAGGTCTATGACTACAGCATGCCGAATGTATCGGACAAGGTGCTGCGCATCATCCACAGCTACACGGACTACGTGAACCGCGTGGTATGGAAGAAGTATTGAGCATAAGTGCAATAAATAATGAAAATTGCGCTGATTGCCGACACATTCCCGCCCCTGCGCACATCCGGTGCGGTGCAACTGAGAGACTTGTCGCGTGAGTTCGCCCGGCAAGGGCATCAACTGACCGTCATGCTGCCTGCAGCGGAGCTTCAACAGCCCTGGCTGATTGAGGAGATGGATGGCGTGAGGGTGCTGCGTTTGAAAGCACCCAAAACAAAAGACATTGACTATGTAAGGCGCACGATCGGCGAGTTCTTGATGCCGTTTTCGATGCGTCGAAATCTGCGCAAGAGTCCGGTTGCGAATGAACAATGGGATGGGGTCGTTTGGTATGCCCCGTCCATTTTTCACGGCCCGCTTGCGAAAGCCCTCAAGAATGCGAGTGGCTGCAAGGGCTACCTGATCATCCGCGACATATTCCCGGAGTGGGCAGTGGACATGGGTCTGATGGGGCGTGGGCTGCCGTATCGCTTCTTTGATGCAGTGGCGCGTTACCAGTACGCGGTCGCGGATGTGATCGGGGTACAGACGCCGGGCAACAAGGCCTACTTCGAGCAATGGAGTCGGCAGCCTAAGCGGGTGTTGGATGTGCTGCAAAACTGGTTGGACAAACCTGCAAAAGCTCGCTGCACCATTCGCGTCAGTGAGACGCCTTTAGCTGGGTGCAAGGTCTTTGTGTACGCCGGCAACATGGGGGTGGCGCAAGGCATGGACATCTTGCTGGATCTGGCGGAAAGGCTTCGGCACCGGGAGGATGTGGGATTTTTGTTTGTGGGGCGAGGCAGTGATGCGGCCAGGCTTAAAGCGGCCGCGCAATCGCGTGAGCTGTCGAATGTCGTGTTCTTCGACGAGATCGACCCCGACGAAATCCCGGACCTGTATGCCCAGTGCGCCGTGGGCATCGTGGCGCTGGACCCGCGCCACAAGTCACACAACATTCCCGGTAAGTTCCTGACCTACATGCAAAGCGGACTGCCTGTGCTTGCGAATGTGAATCGCGGTAATGACCTGGCAAGGCTGATCTGTGATGAGCAGGTAGGCCAGGTGTGTGAGAGCAATCAGACCGATGAACTGCTGAGGCTGGCTGAAGCGTTGCTGGACCAGATTGCCGCCGATCCCGCCCTGCCGGCACGATGCCGGGCGCTGTTTGAGCGCAAATTTTCGGTTGCACAGGCTGTGAGACAGATTGCAGGAGCGCTAGGGTAGTTTTTGCAGATCGCTGTTCGCGGTTGGATGGTGCTGGTGATGTTCGACGGTATGGCCAAGATCACTGCCCGCTACCCCGAGGTGGAGCGCAGCTGATGACGGACCGGTAAACTCGGAAGCTCGTCGGTGCCGAGCGCGCCGCCACCCGATACCTACCGAAAGCCCCCATTTTGTTTGCATTGTTCGATGAAGCCGGCAAGTTCATGACCGGCCGCGTGATGTCCGAGGCCGAGAGCTCGCTGCAGATCGAGCTCGAGAGCGGCAAGCGCGTCAAGGTCAAGTCCGCCAACGTCCTGCTCAAGTTCGAGAAGCCGGCACCGGCCGCGCTGATGGCCAGCGCGCAGATGCTGGCCGAGCAGATTGAGCTGGAACTGGCCTGGGAGTTCGCGTCCGAGCAGGAGTTCGGCTTTGCCGACCTGGCGGCCGACTATTTCCAGGACCCGGCGACGACCGAGCAGCAGGTCGCCGCCCTGTTGCGCCTGAGCGAGGCGCCGCACTACTTCCGCCGCGCCGGCAAGGGCCGCTACAAGAAGGCACCGGCCGAGGTGTTGCAGCTGGCACTGGCCGCGATCGAGAAGAAGAAAGCGATCCAGGCCCAGATCGAGGCCTGGACCGCCGAGCTGGCCGAGGGCCGATGCCCGCAGCCGGTGCGCGACCAGCTCTACAAGATCCTGTTCAAGCCCGACAAGAACGCGCCCGAGTACAAGGCGGTCGCGCATGCCGCGCACCAGACCCATCTGCCGCCGCTGGCGCTGCTGCAGAATGCCGGTGCGATCCAGAACGCCTACCAGTTCCACTGGCAGCGTTTCCTGTTCGAGCATTTCCCCAAAGGCACGGGCTTCCCGGCGCTGCAGGCGGCACCGATTGCCGACGCGCTGCCACTGGCCAAGGTACAGGCCTTCTCGATCGACGATTCGAGCACGACCGAGATCGACGATGCGCTGTCGGTGCAGGGCATCGGCAGCGGCCAGATCCAGGTCGGCATCCACATCGCGGCGCCGGGCCTGGCGATCCAGCCCGACGACGCGATCGACAAGGTGGCGCGCAACCGCCTGTCCACCGTCTACATGCCGGGCCACAAGATCACCATGCTGCCCGACGCGGTGGTGCAGACCTACACGCTGGAGTCGGGCGGCAACCGGCCGGCGCTGTCGCTGTACCTGACGCTGGACGAGGCCGAGCTGACCGTGCAGTCCAGCGAGACCCGGCTGGAGCTGGTGCCGATCACGCACAACCTGCGTCATGACCAGCTCGACCGCGCCATCACGGCCGACTGGCTGGAAGACCCGCAAGCGCCGGCCGGTGCCGAACTGAGCGACGAGATCGGCGCGCTGCGCCCCGAGCTGTCGCTGCTGTTCCGCCTGGCCAAGGTCTGCAAGGCGCGGCGCGAGCTGGTGCGCGGCAAGCCCGAGAACTTCACCCGCCCCGACTACACCTTCAAGCTCGAAGGCGTGGCGGGCGCTGAGCCGCATGGCGACGAGACCGTCATCATCGGCACTCGCTCGCGCGGCGCGCCGCTGGACCTGATGGTGGCCGAGGCCATGATCCTGGCCAACAGCCATTGGGGCCAATGGCTGGCCGAATGCGGCGTGCCCGGCATCTACCGCAGCCAGGCCAGCATGGCGCCGGGCGTCAAGGTGCGCATGGGCGCCCGAGCGCTGCCGCATGCCGGCATCGGCGTGCCGGCCTATGCCTGGAGCACCTCGCCGCTGCGCCGCTACACCGACCTGGTCAACCAGTGGCAGATCATTGCCTGCGTGCGCCATGGCAAGACCGCCGCGCTGGCCGCGCCGTTCCGGCCCAAGGACGCGCAGCTGTTCGCGGTCATCAGCGCCTTCGATGCCGCCTATGGCGCCTACAACCAGTTCCAGAACGGCATGGAGCGCTACTGGACGCTGCATTACCTGCAGCAGCACGGCATCACCGAGCTGACGGCGAGCGTGATCAAGGATGGGCTGGTGCGCGCCGACGAGCTGCCGCTGGTGCTGGCCGTGCTGGGCGCCGAGGGCCTGCCGCGTGGCGCCCAGGTGCGGGTGCGCCTGGGTCGGATCGATGACATCTCGCTGGAGGTCGGCGGCACCGTGATCGAGCGGCTGGAAGCCCCGGCGCTGTCCGAGGAGGCGCTGGAGGCCGAAGCCGAGGATGACGCCGAGCTCGCCGCGCCGATCGCGATCCAGATGGATCTGGGCGAGGAAGAAGCTGCACCCGCAGCCGACTCCGCCGCCCCGGCTGCCGCGCCGCAGGGCTGAAGCCATGAACCCGCTGCGCCGGCTGACTCCACTGCAGATCGCGCTGGCGGTCTCGGGACTGGTGCATGCCGGGCTGCTGATGCTGCATTTCGTCGCCCCGATCCAGCCCGAGCGCGTACTGCGCGAACCCCCGCTGGCGGTAGTGCTGGTCAATGGGCAGGACGAGGCAGCGCCTGATCAGGCCCACGCTGTGGCGCAGGCGAATCTGGCTGGAGGTGGCAGCGGCGCATCAGGCCGCGCCAGCTCGCCACTGCCGAATGCCGAGCGCAACCAGGCCGGCGACTCGCCCGACGAAGCCGACGCGACAGAGAGCCGCGACAGCCGCCAGGCTGTCACCCCGCTGCTGGCCAGTCTGTGGCTGCATGATGCCGCCCTGCCCCCGCCACACTCGCTGGATGGGGAGGCCAGCGCATCCGATCAGGAACGCGAGCGCCGCCAGCAGGCATTGCTGAACCGGCTGGCCGAGATCGAACAGCGCGTCAACACCGAGGCCAGCGGCCCGCGCCAGCGCTACATCGGCGCCGCGACACGCGAGGCCGTGTACGCCCGCTACTACGCCGAGCTGCGGCGCCAGATCGAGGCACGCGGCACCGCCGAGTTCCCTGTCGTGGCCGGGCGCAAGCTGTTCGGTGAGCTGACGCTGCTGATCACGGTCGACCACAAGGGCCGTGTGCTGGCGACCGAACTGGTGCAGGGCAGCGGCAGCGAGGCGCTCGATCTGCGGGCCCAGGCGCTGGTGCGCGGCATGAACTTCGGCCACTTCGATCCGGCGCTGCGCCAGCAGGCCGACCGGGTGGTGGTCGCGTCGCGCTTCCGCTTCACGCGCGGCACATGAGAGTCCTGGGAATCGACCCCGGCCTGCAGGCCACGGGCTTCGGCGTGATCGACGTCGATGGCCCCCGGATGGCCTACGTGGCCAGCGGCACCATCCGGACCAGCCCCGCCGAGGGCGCGCTGCTGCCCGAACGGCTCAAGGTCATCTTCGACGGCATCAGCGAGGTGGTGCAGCGCTATCAGCCGACGGTGGCGGTATGCGAGATCGTGTTCGTCAACGTCAACCCGCAGGCCACGCTGATCCTGGGCCAGGCGCGCGGCTGCTGCCTGACGGCGCTGGTTGCCAACGGCCTGCCGGTGGCCGAATACACCGCGCTGCAGCTGAAGAAAGCCGTGACCGGCCATGGCAAGGCGGCCAAGGAGCAAGTGCAGGAGATGGTGCGCCGCCTGCTGGAGCTGCCCGGGCTGCCGGGCAAGGATGCCGCCGACGCGCTGGGCCTGTGCATCACGCACGCGCAGGTGGCGCGCACCACCAGCGCAATCCGCCAGGTCGGCAAGCTGCAGGCGCGCACGCACGCGGCGTACAAGGACGGCCGGATCTACTGAAGCGAGGCCGGGGCCGCTCGCCTCACCAGACTGGCGCCAGCCGGTCGAAGCCCTTGGGCGCCTGGCTGTCGCGCTCGAAGGTGACGATGTCGTAGCTGTCGGGCTGGGCCAGCAGCGCGTGCAGCAGCTGGTTGTTCATCGCGTGGCCGCTGCGGTAGGCGCTGTAGGCGGCCAGCAAGGGCTTGCCGACGATGTAGAGGTCGCCCATCGCGTCGAGGATCTTGTGCTTGACGAACTCGTCCTGGTAGCGCAGGCCGTCGGCATTGAGCACCTTGTAGTCGTCGAGCACGATCGCGTTGTCGAGCCCACCGCCGAGCGCCAGGCCGTGCGAGCGCATCATCTCGACATCGCGCGTGAAGCCGAAGGTACGCGCGCGCGCGATCTCGCGCGAATACTGGCCGCTGCCGAGGTCGAACTCGACCGCCTGCCCGGTCGCGCTGACCGCCGGGTGGTCGAACTCGATCTGGAAGCTGAGCTTGAAGCCGTGATAGGGGTCGAGCCGCGCCCACTTGAGGCTGCGGCCTTCGCCCTCGCGCACCTCGACGGCTTTCAGCACCCGGATGAAGCGGCGCGGCGCATCCTGCGCCACGATGCCCGCGCTCTGCAGCAGGTAGACGAAGGAGGCGGCCGAACCGTCGAGGATAGGCACTTCCTCGGCCGTGATGTCGATGATCAGGTTGTCGATGCCGAGGCCGGCGCAGGCGCTCATGACATGCTCGATCGTGTGCACCTTGGCTTGGCCGTGCGAGATCGTCGAGGCCAGTCGGGTATCGGTCACCGAGCTGGCGTTGACCGGGATCTCGACCGGATCGGCCAGGTCGACACGGCGGAACCGGATGCCGGTGTCAGGCGGCGCCGGGCGCAGCGTCAGCTCGACGCGCTGGCCGCTGTGCAGGCCGACGCCGACGGCCTGGGTCAGGGTCTTGAGGGTGCGTTGCGCGATCATGGGAGGATTATCCCGGATCGCGTGTCTCCCCGCTCAGAGCACGAAGTCGGCAGCAGCGACAGCCGTGACGCCGACGAGCCCGATCTCGAAGTCGGCCTTGGCGTCCCCGGTCACGTCGCCATAGACGATGATGTCCTTGGCCGTCGCGTTGCCATCGACATCGGCCACCTTGTACCAGACCGCGTTGGCCTTGGCGGTGCTGCCGCTGAAGGCGAAGGCCTGATCGCCGGTCTTGGCCGTGCTGGCATCGATCCCGCTCAGGTCGACCTTGTCGATCTTCGACACGAAGTCATACACCTTGTCGCGCGCGCTGCCGGTCTTGGATTCGGCAATCGCGTTGAAGTCGAAGATGTCCTTGACCTTGTCCATGCCGCCGTAGAGGCTGTCCGAGCCGAGGCCGCCGGTCAGCACGTTGGCGAGCGTGCTGCCCTTGACCATGTCGTTGTAGTTGCCGGCGATGACGTTCTCGATGTTGCTCAAGCTGTCGTTGCCGATCCTGGCGGCGTCGTTACCAGCGGTCGAGGTGGCGCTGCCCTTGACCAAGTCCACCGTGATGCCAGCGGTGGCCGAGGTGTACTTGACGGTGTCGATGCCCGCACCACCGTTGTACTTGTCGTTGCCCGCGCCGTCGCCACCGATGATGAGGTCGCTGCCATCGCCACCATCGACCACGTCGTCGCCGTCACCGGAATACAGCACGTCATCGCCCAGGCCGCCGCTCAAGCTGTCCGAACCCGCTCCTCCATCCAAGCTGTCGATGCCCGCACCGCCGTCGAGGGTATCGCCCCCCGCGCCGCCGCTCAGGGTATCGGTGCCCTCGCCGCCAAAGATCACGTTTTCCGAGGCGTTGCCGGTCAGGGCGTTGTTGCCGGTGTTTCCCGTAAGGCTGCCTTTGCCCGCGAGGTCGTTGAGCGCACCGTTGTCGATGCCCGCGCCCAGCGTGATGCCCCCGCTCAGGTAGGCCATGATGTACACCGTGTCGACCGCGGTATCGGTGCCGCTGTCGCGCACCACATCGGCCGCGTTGTCGATGTAATAGACATCCGAGCCATTGCCGCCGTCCATGTTGTCCGCGTCGACGCCACCGTTCAAGGTGTCGTTGCCCGCGCCGCCGACCAGCGAGTCCTTGCCCGCTTCGCCGAGCAGGTTGTCATTGCCCGCCTGGCCGTACAGACTATCGTTGCCGGTGCCGCCGTTCAAGGTGTCATGGCCGGTGCCACCGTCGAGCTTGTCGTTACCCTGGTCGCCTTCGAGTTCATCGTCGTCGGCGTTGCCGTAGAGCACATCGTCCTCGTAACCGCCGTAGAGACGATCGTCGCCATTGTTGCCGTAGATCTCGTCGCGGCCCAGCAAACCATAGAGGTCGCTGGCACCGTTGCCACCCTGAATCAGGTCATCTGTAACGATCCCCCCACCGTCCCCATACTGCTTGTCTGGCACATCGTTATCGGTAGTCTGGGCGACCAGGTTGGCAATCGGCAGACCACTGCCGCTGCGCATGCCGTCGTAGCGCAGGTCGGATGAGCTCACGCTGGTGCTGATGGTGTAGGCCACATCGCCATCGTTGGACTTGTCGTCTACCCCGCGCAGCACCACGGTCTGGGCCTTGGCCCAGTTGGCCGCCGTGAAGGTGATGCTGTGCGTCGCCTTGCTGGTGGCCGCAAAGACGGCCTCGGTGGCGTCACTGACCGTGAACGTCAGCGTCACATCGTGGCGCGGCGCAGCACGCAATGCCACGGTGAAGCTGTCGGTGCCGCTGGCTTCGGTGGTGACGAGTCCAGTCACGTCACCAAACACCACGCCGGGCAAGGCACTGACAGCCGGAGTGGCCGCACTCGTGACGCGCTCGGTGGTGGAGCCACCGTCGGTATAGCTCGCGCGCACGCTGACGGACTGACCCACATCGCTGGCGGTCAGCGTGTAGCTGGTGGCAGTGGCGCCACTGATGGCTTTGCCAGCGCGCAACCACTGGTAGCTGATCGTGCCCAGGCCGTCGGCATCGGCCAGCGTGTTGCTGGCCTTGAGGGTCTGCCCTTGCTGGGCCGTGCCGCTGATCGTCACGTCGCCGGAGACAGCATCGTTGACGTTGGCGATGCGCGAGGCAGCACTGGTGAAGCAGGTGCTGCCGCCCAGTACATCAGTCGTGGAGGCAATCACCCGCAGATACTGCCCCACCTGGCTCTGGTCAGACGCGATGGTGTAGTGCGCCGATGTCTGATTGACCAAATCACTCCAGCCAGTGCTGCCGTCGTTGCTGCTCTGCCACTGCCAAGACGTCGTCGTCATGCCATCGGCGTCCGTCAGGTCGCTCAAGGCTGCCGTCAAGGTACCGCCTTCGGCAATCGTGCCCGCCACTGCCAGCGTACCGGTTGCTTCGTCTTCAACATTCGCAACCGCCGTCGTCGCGCTGCTGGTCATGCTCTCGGCTGTGCCAAGTTTGTCGGTGTAGCTGGCTCGGACGCTGATTACCTGGCCCACCTGGGCCTGAGCCAGGGTCAAGGTCGAGGCGGTCGCGCCACTGATCGCCACCCCGTTGGCCAGCCACTGGTAGGCGATGGTGCCCAGACCATCGGCATCGGCCAGCGTGTGGGCTGCCGTCAGTTTCTGGCCCTGAGTGAGCGCGCCGCTGATCGTCACCTGGCCTTGGGGTACATCGTTGACGTTGGCCACCCTGACCGTCGCACTGCTGCTCACGCTCTCAGGCGTACCCAGCAGGTCGGTGTAGCTGGCCTTGACGCTGATGGCCTTGCCGACCTGGGACTGAGCCAGGGTCAAGGTCGAGGCGGTTGCACCGCTGATCGCCACGCCATCGGCCAGCCACTGGTAGCTCAGCCCCGTCGCCGGGACCCCATCGGCATCCGACACCGCTGCCTTGAGCACCACCCCTTGCTGGGGCGTACCCGATATTTTCACGACGCCCGCATCGTTGACGCTGGCCACATTGGCCGTCGCAGCACTGGTCCTGGTTTCGGCTGTGCCGAGCAGGTCGGTATAGCTGGCCTTGACGCTGATGGCCTTGCCGACCTGGGACTGAGCCAGCGTGAAAGTCGCGGCGGTCGCGCCGCTGACGGCCACGTCGTCGGCATACCACTGGTAGGTAATCGCTCCCAGGCCGTCGGCATCGGTCAGCGTATGGGCTGCCGTCAGCCTCTGGCCTTGCGTCGCCGTGCCGCTGATCGTCACCCGGCCTTGGGGTACATCGTTGACGTTGGCCACCCTGACCGTCGCGCTGCTGCTCACGCTCTCAGGCGTACCCAGCAGGTCGGTATAGCTGGCCTTGACGCTGATGGTCTTGCCCACCTGAGCCTGCGCCAGCGTCAAGGTGGAAGCGGTCGCACCGCTGATCGCCACCCCGTCGGCCAGCCACTGGTAGGCGATCGTTCCCAGGCCGTCGGCGTCGGCCAGCGCGTGGGCGGCCGTCAGCCTCTGGCCTTGCGTCGCCGTGCCGCTGATCGTCACCTGGCCGGTGGGCATGGAATTGCCCGCAAAACGCAAGATCTCGATGCCGGTGAGCGTATCGCTGCCGTCCGGACTGCCCGTGCGCTGATCGGCCACCCACCATCCGGTGCCGGTCTGCGTGATGAGGTAGTCGGCTGCCGCCCCGGTGAACCAGGCCTCGTCGGCATTGCCGGCGCCACCGACCAGGACATCGTCGCCAGCACCACCCGTCAGGGTGTCGTTGCCCGCGCCACCGTTGAGCCGGTTGGCGGCGTCATCGCCAGTCAAGCTGTCGTTGAAATCCCCACCCCGGACCGCCTCGATACCAGTCAGCTGGTCCGTGCCGTCGGCGCCCGTGGCCTGGTCGCTGGCCAGGGACAGGTTCACCGTCACCGAGGCGATAGCGTTCCAGTAGTCGGCCCAGTCGTAACCGTCGGCGCCATCGAGCGTGTCGTTGCCCTGCATGCCGCGCAGCCAGTTGTCGCCCGCATCGCCGGTCAGCCGATCGGCATGGTTGCTGCCCCGGATTCTCTCGATGCTGAGCAGCTGGTCGATGCCGTCGGCACCCGTGGCCTGGTTGCTGGCCAGGGACAGGTTAACCGTCACCGAGGCGATAGCGTTCCAGTAGTCGGCCCAGTCGTAACCGGCGCCACCGTCGAGCGTGTCGTTGCCCCGTCCCCCGCGCAGGAAGTTTTCAGCCGCGTCGCCCGTCAACTGGTCGCCGTAGCCGCTGCCACGCAGGTTCTCGATGCTGATCAGTTGATCCGTGCCATCGGCCCCCGTCGCCTGGTCACTGCCCAGCGACAGGTTCACCATCACCGAAGCCGCCGCGTTCGAGTAGTCGGCCCAGTCGTCGCCCGCGCCACCGTCCAGCGTATCGTTGCCTGCACCGCCCTGCAGATAGTTCTCGCCCCCGTCGCCCGTCAGCTTGTCACCGTAGCCGCTGCCGCGCAGGTTCTCGATGCTGATCAGCTGATCCGTGCCATCGGCACCCGTCGCCTGATTGCTGGCCAGCGACAGGTTCACCGTCACCGCTGCCGCCGCGTTCGAGTAGTCGGCCCAGTCGTAGCCCGCGCCACCGTCGAGCGTGTCGTTGCCCCGCATGCCGTTCAGGAAATTGCCACCCGCATCGCCCGTCAACCGGTCGGCATAGTCGCCGCCACGCAGGTTCTCGATGCCGGTCAGCTGATCCGTGCCATCGGCACCCGTCGCCTGATTGCTGGCCAGCGACAGGTTCACCGTCACGGCGCCCGAGGCGTTGCGGTAATCCGCCCAGTCGGAGCCCGCGCCGCCATCGAGCGTGTCGTTGCCCTGCATGCCGCGCAGCCAGTTGTCGCCCGCATCGCCGGTGAGCCGATCGGCCTGGTTGCCGCCCCGGATCCTTTCGATGCCGATCAGCTGGTCGGTGCCATCGGCACCCGTCGCCTGGTCACTGGACAAGGACAGGTTCACCGTCACCGATCCCGTCGCATTGCAGTAGTCAGCCCAGTCATAGCCCGCGCCACCGTTGAGCGTATCGTTGCCAAGACCTCCCTGCAGGAAGTTGTCAGCCGCGTTGCCCTTCAAACTGTCATTGAAGCGGCTGCCAAGGACATGCTCGACAGCGGCGATCTGATCGGTCCCATCTTTCCCCTGGGCCTGATCCTGGCTCAGGCTCAGGTCAACCTGGACGGCACCCGGTGCTGCCGCATACGATGCCCAGTCATCGGCTCCCGCGCCGCCATCGAGGACATCGTTGCCCGCACCACCGATCAGGGTGTCGTTGCCCGCACCACCGATCAGGGTGTCGTTGCCCGCGCCGCCGGACAGGTTGTCGTTGCCCGCGCCAGCCAGCAGCAGGTCGCGGCCGGTCGAGCCAGACATCGTATCGGCGGCAGCGCCCCCCTGCTGGACAGCGTCGATGAGGGTCAGGCCGCCCGTATCCGCATTGAGGGCGTAATACTTCTCGACCCCGTTGCCCGGATCGACCACCAGCGCGCACCAGGCGCCGTCGAACCGGACGTCGATGATGTCGCCCGCCAACAGCGTGCTCTTGGCTACCTGGCCATCGGCCTCGATGCGACTGAAGTACTGCACCTCGTCACCAGTCCGGGGGTCCTGGCAGGCGCTCCAGACGAAGGCGCCGGCATCCCCTGCCACCAGCAGGCTGGCGGGCAGGTAGCCCTTGACGATTTCCAGCTGGCCCTCGGCGGCGGTAGCGGGCAACTGGGCCTGGCTGTAGCGCGCGACCTCGATCACGCCGGACGCGCCTGCCAGCCGGCCATCCGATGCCTGCGCCAGTACGCTCGCCACCTGGTCGAGCGCGATCTTGTAGATCGTGACGCCGTCCACGCTCTGCGTCAGGGCCGTGACGCTGCCGGCGCTGCCCGTAAAGGTCGCATCGACCTGCTGGAAATAGGCGTAGCCATCATCCATGGACTGGAGGCTGCGCAGCCCCAGGCCGGTGGCGCTCGAAAAAGCCTGGTCTGCCACCACCTGGCCATTCTCGACGACCAGCCAGCGCTCGAAGCCGACATCGAGCGCCTCGCCGCTGAAACCGGCCGTGACACGCACCAGCAGGTTGCCGTCTGGCAGCCGGACCGCCTGCTGGTCCTGGTGGAAATGGTCAGGCGTGACCGACCAGCTCAGTCCGAGCAGATCGACGGCCGACTGGCCGTCGCGGATCACGCTCTGATAGCCGACCGCCGAATCGTGGGCGCGCCAGAATTGATCGCTGTCGACGACCGTCCAGCTGGAGCCATCGAACCGGTACAGCGCTTGCGACCAGGTCGCGGAGCCCGATTCGCCGCTGGTGGTCTGAAGCCAGAGCTTGTCATCAAACACGAAAGGACTGCCAGTCCCGTCATAGGTGCCGGGTGGCAAGTCAATCTTCGCCGCCTGGAGCGTCGTCGGGCCAGTCGCCAGGCTGTAGAGGGCATAGGGGCTGGAGCCCCCGCTCTTGACGAGGAGGTAGCCGCCAGAACCCAGGGTGCCGGCATATTCGTAGCTGACATACGAACTCCAGGTCACGCCGGCCGGCGGCGTGATCGTGACGGTGGCAGTCGGTCTGGCCAGGTTGAGCGCCGTGGCAGCCAGGCTGTAGTCGTAGGACTTGAGCACCAGCACGCCGTTGCTGACCTCTCCGACCTGGAATCCGGTATCCGCATCGGTGGCGTTCACCAGGAACTGCCTGGCCCCCAGCGTGGTGGAGGCGAGCACCCGGCCGGTGGCAAGATCGATCAGGCACAAGGCCTTGGAGGAGTCTCCGGTGAGCCCGAAGCCGCTGAACTCGACTGCCGCAGTCTGGAAACGGCTGGCCGCCACTTGGGTCGGATTCCAGTAGTAGCCATCTGGCAGCTCGATCGCGACGTCGTAGCTGTTGTCCTGGTTGTCCCAGAGGTAATAGGTGTTGGTACTCAAGGCTGTGCCTCAGTTCTGAAAGTGCAAGAATTGATCACCGAGGCAAGCCGGCCATCAGGACGTGATCGTGAGGTTGCCGCCCGTCAGGTCGATGGCGCCAATGCTGGTGACGCCGACCAACTGCACGACGACATCATCCCCAGTGACGCCAGCCTTGCCGTCGGAAACGAACAGGTAATAGTCGCCAGCGTTCTTGACCTGGAAGAAGGCGAATTCGCCCGTCAAGTCCTTGACCGCGCCGCCCGCCCCATCAATCGACAAGCTCTTGGCCACATCGGCCAGCGCATCGGCCAGCGTCGTGCCCGAGCCAGAGGCAAAGGTGGCGACATCGGTGCCAGCCTTGATCGACGCCCGGTCACCGATGGCCGTGGTAGCTACCCCGCCCTTGCTCAGGGCAGCGCCGAAATCGATCAGGTCGCCCGTGCCCACGGCACCCTTGGCGTAGTCCTTGATCTGGTCGAAGCCGCTCGCCTGGCCGCTGTCGCCGGCAGCGAAGCCGAAGCTGTCCTTGCCGGCACCACCGACCAGCGTGTCGGCGCCCTTGCCGCCGATGAGCAGGTCGTTGCCATCTCGACCGTTCAGCCAATTGTCCGCACCGTTGCCGGTGATCGTGTCGTTGAAGCTGGAGCCGCGCACGCCCTCGATGTTGAGCAGCGTGTCGGTCGTGCCATAGCCGTCGCTGGCCGTGCCGGTTGCGAGGTTCACATCCACCGCCTTCAGGACCGTCAGGTAATCCGCGTAGTCGAAACCGCCACGGCCGTCGATCACGTCGTCGCCCGCACGACCCTCGAAGAACTCGAAATAGCCGTCGGTCGCATAGGTGTTGCGGTCGCTGCCGCGCAGCAGGTCGTCGAAGTTCGAACCGCGGATGCCCTCGATGTTGCGGAGCTGGTCCTGGTCGCCGAAACCGTCACTCACCACCCCGGTGACCTGGGTCGTCGAACCCGTGACCAGCTTGAGGCTGGCGACGATGCCGGACTCCGAAGTGGTGTAGTCGGCCCGGTCGAAGCCGGCACCGCCGTCGAGGGTGTCATTGCCTGCCTCGCCCCGGAAGATCTCGAGCTTGGCAGCATCGGTCGTGTAGTTGCTGCCGTTGGCGCTGTTGCCGCCCGTCAGCATGTCCTGGTAGGCCGAACCGAACACGCCTTCGATGTTCTTCAAGGTATCATGCCCGGCGTTCGGGCCGCTGGCCGTTCCGGTCGCCAGGTTGACCTTGACGCCGATGCCGGTTGAGGCGTCACCGGCATTGCCATAGCGCACCACGTCGAAACCGCCCAGGCCGTCGATGGTGTCGTCGCCACCCATGCCCTCGAAATGCTCGGTCAGCGTCGTGCCGTTGCTGCCGGTCAGGGTGTCGCCATGGTTGGATCCGCGCACCTGGTTGATGTGGATCAGCTGGTCCGTGCCCGCGCCGCCGGTCGCCTGGCCCTTGGTGGTAGTGCAGGCATCGGCCAGCGTCACCTTGACCGCCGCCATCGCCGACTGGTAGCTGACGCGGTTGCCGTTTTCCTGGCTGACGGCGTTGATCGCACCGCCGTCGATGGTGTCGTTGCCGGCCCCGCCCTCGAACTGCTCGTAGATCAGCGCGCTGCTGCCGGTGATCTTGTCGCTGCCGCTGCCGGCCTTGACGAAGTTGATGTTGATCAGCTTGTCGCTGCCGGACTCGGTCGAATAAGCGGTACCCGATCCGGTGCTGCCGTCGCCAGTGATGCCTGAAAGGTCAATTGTCAACGCGGCCTTGACGCTACCGTAGTTGGCGAGGTTCTTGTCGGTGTTGTTGGCATGATCGATCACGACGCCGCCATCGAGCTGGTCGTTGCCCGCGCCACCAACCAGGGTGTCGGCGCCCTCGCCGCCGAACAGCGTGTCGTTGCCCGCGCCGCCGTCCAGCAGATCGTTGCCGGCGCCGCCCAGCAGCAGTTCCTTGCCGGCCGATCCGGTGATCGTGTCGGCGCCATCGCCGCCCTGCTGGGCACCGTCGATCAGGGTCAGTCCACCCGTCCTGGCATCGAGGGCGTAATACTGTTCGACCCCGTTGCCGGAATCGACCACCAGCGCGCACCAGCCGCCGTCGAAATGCATGTCGGTGATGTCCCCCGCCAACGGCGTGCTCTTGGTCACCTTGCCATCAGCCTCGATGCGGCTGAAGTACTGCGCTCCGTTGTCGGTCTTGGTGTCGTACAAGGCGCTCCAGACGAAGGCGCCCGTATCGCCCGCGCTGATCTGGCTCGCGGGCATATAGCCCTTGACGATCTCGATCTTGCCGTTGGTGGCGTTCGCATCCCCGGGCAGCTGGGTCTGGGTGTACTGCGCGACCTTGATCACGTCGGGCGCGCCCGCCAGCGTATCCAGCGGCGAGCCGTCCGATGCGTTGGCCAGCACGCTGGCGACCTGGTCGAGCGCGATCTTGTACACCACCAGCCCGCCGGCCTTCTGCGTGATGCCCGTGACGCTGCCGACGGCGCCGCTGAAGCTGGCATCGAGTTGCTGGAAATAGACGTAGCTGTCATCAGCGGTTTTCAGGCTGCGCAGCCCCAGGCCGGTGGCGGAAGCGAAAGCCTTGTCGGCCACGACCGCGCCGTCCTTGACGACCAACCAGCGCTCGTAACCGATATCGAGGCTCTCGCCGCTGAAGCCGGTGGTGACCCGCGCCAGCAAGCTGCCGTCGGGCAGGCGAATCGACTTCTCTTCCTGGTAAAAATGATCAGGATTGCCGGACCAGTTCAGTCCCGTCAGGTCGAGGGCGAATTGACCGTCGCGGATCACGGTTTCATAGCCGGCCGCCGCATCGCGGGCGTTCCAGAAGGTGTCGTTGTTCACCTCCGTCCAGTTGGGACCATCGAGCCGGTAGAACGTCTGCGACCAGTTCACGGCCCCCCATTGACCCGAATTGGTCTGGAGCCAGAGCTGGCCGCCGGAGACGAAAAGATTGTCCATCCAGTCATGGTTGTCCGGCGGCAGCGAGGCGACCTTGGACGCCTGGGACGAATTGCCACCGGCAGTCAGGCTGTAGACGCCGGCAGTGTCGCCGGACCTGACGAGCAGGTAGCCGCCAGCCCCCAGGGTCCCGGCATATTCGTAGCTGGCATAGGGACTCCAGCTCACGCCAGCAGGCGGCTTGACCGTGACGGTGGCCACCGGGCTGGCCAGGTCGAGCGCCGTCGTGGTCAGGGCGTAGTCGTAGGACTTGAGCACCAGCTGGCCGTTGCTGATCTGCTCGGTCTGGAACTGGGTGTCGGAATCGTTCGAGCTCATCAGGAACTGATCCGATCCCGGCATGGCGGACGCCAGCACCCGGCCGGTCGGCAGGTCGATCAGGCACAAGACCTTGGACGAGGCTCCACTCCCGATGGGATTGCCGTTGAATTCGACCGCAGCGACCCGGAACCGGTTGGCGACCGATTGACCTTGATTCCAGTTGTAGCCGTCGGGCAGATCGATCGCGACGTCGTAGTTACCGCCTTGGTTGTCCCAGAGGTGATAGGTGTTGGTGCTCATGGCAATGCGCCTGTTCTGAAGGGGTAAGACAAAAGAACAGCCGCACGCCTAGGCCACGACCAGACCTGCGCCTGATCGCGGTTTTCGAGGCAACCCGGCCACCCGCCGTTACCGGTTGGGGTCCGTGGTTTTGCGTCCGGGGCTTACCCCCCGTTTGCCGTTCACTCTGCCGACGATTTTATGCGCGAAGATTGCACGGACCCAGTTATTCACCTTGCGCACCCGGGAAGCACGCGGCTTACAGGCTGAAGTCCGCTGCGGTCAGCGTCGTCACGCCCGTGAGCAGGATTTCGTGCTCTGCCGCCGTGTCAATGTCGGTGTTGAGGTAGACGATGCCGTTGCCGTTGCCGTCCGCCGCAAAGCGCACCTGGCCGGCCGTGGCGCTGAACTTCGTGACCCAGGTGAAAGCCTGGTCACCAGTCCTGGTCAGGTTGGCATCGATGGCCGACAGATCGATCTTGTCCTCGCCATGCTTGAAATCCGCAATCACATCGCGTGCGGTGGCACCCAGGCCGAAGTCTGTCAGAGCAGTGAAGCTGAAAATGTCGTTGCCAGTGCCACCCGTCAGCTGGTCAGCCCCGGCACCGCCGATCAGCGTGTCGTTGCCAGCCAGGCCAAAGAGTTTGTCGTTGCCACCCAAGCCCGAGAGCTTGTCGTAACTGCCCGCATCGATGGTGTCGCCCTTGAGGGTGTCGACACCACTCGTTCCGGTCAGCGTCAGATCGTCACGCACCGCCGCGACCGCGACCTTGGCTTGAACCGCCGTGGCCGACACAGCGCCTGAATTGTCCTTCGCCACGGCAGTGAAGGCGTTGAGCGTGCCGTTGGCATTGGCCGCCGGAGTCCAGAAGGCGGACTTGGTGCCATCTATCGTGTGGTTGGTCGTGACATTCCATGCCGTGGCGCTGGCGGCACTGGTCCCGATCTTGAGCGTGCCGCTGGTCACGGCCTTGACCACGAAGGCCGTCACAATGCCATCCATATCGGCTTCGTTGCCCTTGCTGATGAGTTCCGCCAGGGATATCGACACCGCCGTGTCTTCATTGCCGGTCTTGACCGAAGTACCGAAGGAGCTCAGCGTCGGCGCGTCATTGACCGCCGCGACGTTCAGCGTCATCTGGTACGCGCTGGTCGACATGGCCGTGCCGTCGCTGACCTTGAAGCCGAAGTTGGCGTAAGCCGCGCCGTTGCCATCGGCTGCCGGCGTGTAGGCCAGCTTGCCCGCCGCGATGTCAACCGCCTTGATGACCTGATTCAGCGTGACATCGGCGCCGTTGAGCTTCAGTGCGCCCTTGCTTTCCAGGGTGGTCACAGTGATCGATTGCAGGCTGTCGCCCGCATCGACGTCGCTGAAACCGAAGTCCGCCAGCGCAAACGCCTTGGTCGTGTCCTCGTTCAAGGTGACCGCGCGGTTGCTGGCAGTCGGCGCATCGTTGACCGTCGTGACGTTCAGCGTCATCTGGTACGCGCTGGTCGACATGGCCGTGCCGTCGCTGACCTTGAAGCCGAAGTTGGCGTAAGCCGCGCCGTTGCCATTGGCCAGCGGCGTATAGGCCAGCTTGCCCGCCGCGATGTCGGCCGCCTTGATGACCTGATTCAGCGTGACATCGGCGCCGTTGAGCTTGAGCGCGCCCTTGGCCTCCAGCGTCGTGATCTTGACCGACTGCAGGCTGTTGCCCGCATCGACGTCGCTGAAACCGAAGTCCGCCAGCGCGAACTTCCTGGTCTGGTCCTCGTTGAAGGTGACCGAGCGGTGGCTCGCCGTCGGCGCTTCATTGACGTCGATCACGCTCACGCTCACCGCCTGGCTCGCACTCAAGGTACCGTCGCTGACCTCGACCGTGATCGCATAGCTGGGCTGCGTCTCGTAATCCGCCGCCGCATTCAGCCTGACCGCGCCCGCCGCGTCGATCGTGAACTTCGCCGCATCGGCACCCGACAGGCTGTAGCTCAGCGTCGCGCCGGCATCCACGTCGCTGGCCACGGCCTGATAGACCAGCGCGCTCGTCGCCGCGTTTTCCGCCACGCTCGCGCTGCTGCCCGAGCTCAGCACCGGCGCCTCGTTGACGTCCAGAACCGATACTCGCCAGGCTTGCGACTGCCCATCCACTGCGATTGAAAAATCGTAGCTGTTCTTGATGACCTGGGACGCCGGATCGGCTTCGTAATTCAGGTCAGTGCCGCTTTTCACATACAGATCGCCATCGCTCAGCTCGAAGGAGCCGGCATCCGACCCCGCCAATGCGGCCGACTGCCCCAGATTCAGATCCGCCAGCTTGACACGACCGCTGCTGGCCGCATTCTCGGCAACCGCCACCAGACCGCCTGCGACCTGGACGGTCGGATCGTTGACCCCTCCCGACCAACTCAACGCCAGGGGCTGGCTGGCTGGCGCGTCGATGATGGGCACCACCAACTCAAGAAGATTGCCGGCAGAGATGGGCGACAACATGCTGAACCCGGTGAGAGCCAGCACACCATCCTGATAGTTTTTATCAAACAACCAATTCTCTGGCTTGACAAAATCAGCGTTGGCAAGCTCAAGACGGCCCGATGGATCTTTCAGCTCAAGATCGTAAGACTCAACGGGAGAGCCTTGGACACCGAGAGACAAGATCAGACTGAAGCCATCGACTCTTGCACTGGAAATGAAAAGACTGGCACTCATGAGTTGTTCCTGCAAGCGAAATGAAGAGATCCGGCAATCTGATCATCAAATGAATATGTAATGACTGGACGCAGCGGAACGCGCGTGACTCACAGATTGAAGTCCAACGCTGACAGCGTCGTCACGCCCGTGAGCAGGATTTCATGCTCCGCCGCCGCGTCGCTGTCGGTGTTGAGGTAGACGACGCCGTTGCCCTTGCCATCCGCTGCAAAACACACCTGGCCGGCCGTGGCGCTGAACTTCGTGACCCAGGTGAAAGCCTGGTCACCAGTCCTGGTCAGGTTGGCGTCGATGGCCGACAGATCGATCTTGTCCTCGCCATGCTTGAAATCCGCAATCACATCGCGTGCGGTGGCACCCAGGCCGAAGTCTGTCAGAGCAGTGAAGCTGAAAATGTCGTTGCCCGTGCCACCCGTGAGCTGGTCAGCCCCCGCGCCACCGATCAGCGTGTCATTGCCAGCCAGACCAAAGAGTTTGTCATTACCACCCAAGCCCGAGAGCTTGTCGTAGCTGCCCACATCGATGGTATCGCCCTTGAGGGTGTCGGCGCCACTCGTTCCGGTCAATGTCAGATCGTCACGCACCGCCGTGACGTTGAGCATCATCTGATAGGCGCTGGCCGAATCGGCCGTGCCGTCACTGACCTTGAAGCCGAAGTTGGCGTAAGCCCCGCCATTGCCATTGGACAGCGGCGTGTAGGCCAGCTTGCCCGCCGCGATGTCAGCCGCCTTGATGACCTGATTCAGCGTGACATCGGCACCGCTGAGCTTGAGCGCGCCCTTGGCTTCGAGCGTCGTGATCTTGACCGACTGCAGGCTGTCGCCCGGATCGACATCCTTGAAACCGAAGTCCGCCACTGCGAACTTGCGGGTCGTGTCCTCGTTGAAGGTGACCGAGCGGTGGCTCGCCGTCGGTGCGTCGTTGACTGCCGTGACGTTCAGCGTCATCTGGTACGCGCTGGTCGACATGGCCGTGCCGTCGCTGACCTTGAAGCCGAAGTTGGCGTAAGCCGCGCCGTTGCCATTGGCCAGCGGCGTA
>CALPRQ020000002.1 GCA_943326015.2 Chitinophaga pinensis
CATGGTCGGCCTGATCGGCCCTGACGGGGTCGGCAAGTCCAGCCTGCTGGCGCTGCTGTCCGGCGCCAGGGCGGTGCAGGCCGGCCGGGTCGAGGTGCTGGGTGGCGACATGGCCAGCCGGCAGCACCGCCAGCAGGTCTGCCCGCGCATTGCCTACATGCCGCAGGGCCTGGGCAAGAACCTCTATCCCACGCTCTCGGTCGAGGAAAACCTGCAGTTCTTCGCCCGCCTGTTCGGGCATGACGCAGCCGAGCGGCGCCGGCGCATCGACCGCCTGACCCAGGCGACCGGCCTGCATCCCTTCCTGTCGCGCCCGGTGGGCCAGCTGTCGGGCGGCATGAAGCAGAAGCTCGGCCTGTGCTGCGCGCTGATCCACGACCCCGACCTGCTGATCCTGGACGAGCCGACCACCGGCGTCGATCCGCTGGCGCGCGCGCAGTTCTGGGCGCTGATCGCGGACATGCGCGCGCAACACCCCGGCATGAGCGTGCTGGTGGCGACCGCCTACATGGACGAGGCGCAGCGCTTCGACTGGCTGCTGGCGATGGACGAGGGCCGCGTCCTGGCCGAGGGCCGGCCCACCGACCTGCTGCAGCGCACCGGCAGCGCCAGGCTGGAAGCCGCCTTCATCGCCCTGCTGCCCGAAGCCAAGCGCCAGCAGCACCGGGCGATCGTCATCCCCCCGCTGAGCGCCGAGGGCGAGCCAGAGATCGCGATCGAGGCCGAGGGCCTGACGATGCGCTTTGGCGACTTCGTCGCGGTCGACCGGGTCAGCTTCCGGATCCGGCGCGGCGAGATCTTCGGCTTCCTGGGCTCGAATGGCTGCGGCAAGTCGACCACGATGAAGCTGCTGACCGGCCTGCTGCCAGCCAGCGCCGGCCAGGCCAGGCTGTTCGGCCATCCGGTCAACCCCAAGGACATGGCCACGCGGCGGCGGGTCGGCTACATGTCGCAGTCCTTTTCGCTCTATGGCGAGCTGACGGTGGAACAGAACCTGGTGCTGCACGCGCGCCTGTTCCATGTGCCCGAGGCCGAGGTGGCGGCCCGGGTGACCGAGATGGCCGGCCGCTTCGGTCTGGTGGAGGCCCTGGCCGAGCTGCCCGAGCAGCTGCCGCTGGGCCTGCGCCAGCGCCTGTCGCTGGCCGTGGCCATGGTGCACCAGCCCGAGCTGCTGATCCTGGACGAGCCGACCTCGGGCGTGGACCCGATCGCACGCGACAATTTCTGGCGCCTGATGGTGGAGCTGGCCCGGCGCGACCGGGTCACGATCTTCATCTCGACCCATTTCATGAACGAGGCCGAGCGCTGCGACCGGATCTCGCTGATGCACGCCGGCCGGGTGCTGGCCAGCGCGGCGCCCGCGACCATCGTGGCCGAACGCGGCGTGGCGACGCTGGAGGAAGCCTTCATCGCCCACCTGCTGGCGGCGGGCGGCGGCGCAGTGCCCCAAACTGGCGCACTGGCCACTGGTGCCGCAAGCGCGCGAGAAGCTGTCCGTCCTGAACCATCAAGCCGGCTGCGCCAAAGCCTGCGCCGGGTCTACAGCTACAGCTGGCGCGAGGCGCTGGAACTGCAGCGCGACCCGGTGCGCGGTGCGCTGGCGCTGCTGGGTTCGCTGCTGCTGATGTTCGTGATGGGCTACGGCATCAGCATGGACGTCGAGAACCTGCGCTACGCCGTGCTCGACCGCGACCAGACCGCACTGAGCCGCGACTACGCGCTGAATCTGTCGGGCTCCCACTATTTCGTCAAACGGCCGCCGCTGCAGGACTACGCCGAGCTGGACCGGCGGCTGCGCAGCGGCGAGCTGTCGCTGGCGCTGGAAATCCCGCCGGGCTTCGCGCGCCAGGTGGCGCGTGGCGACCCGGCGCAGATCGGGGCCTGGATCGATGGCGCCATGCCGCAGCGCGCCGAGACGGTGAGCGGCTTCGTGCAGGGCATGCACCAGCATTGGCTGGGACAACAGCAGCGCCAACGCACGGGGATGATGCCGGCCGCAGCGGTCAGCGTCGAGACGCGCTTTCGCTACAACCCCGACGTCAAGAGCCTGCCCGCGATGGTGCCGGCGGTGATGCCGCTGCTGCTGCTGATGCTGCCGGCCATGCTGACGGCGCTGGCCGTGGTGCGCGAGAAGGAGCTGGGCTCGATCATCAACCTCTATGTCACGCCGACCACGCGCACCGAGTTCCTGCTCGGCAAGCAGCTGCCCTATGTCGCGCTGGCGCTGATCAATTTCGTGCTGATGAGCCTGGCCGCCGTCACGGTCTTCGGCGTGCCCATGACCGGCAACTTTGCCACCCTGGCGCTGGCCGCGCTACTCTACAGCCTGAGCTCGACCGGCATGGGCCTGCTGGTCTCGACCCTGGTGCGCAGCCAGATCGCCGCCATCTTCTTCGCCATGGTCGGCACGCTGATTCCGGCGGTGCAGTTCGCCGGCCTGATCCACCCGGTCTCCTCGCTCGAAGGCCTGGGGCGCTGGATCGGCGAGGTCTACCCGGCCAGCCACATGTTCGTGATCAGCCGCGGTGTCTTCAGCAAGGCGCTGGGTTTCAATGACCTGGCGGCCTCCTTCTGGCCGCTGGCGGTTGCCGCACCGTTGATCCTGGGCCTGGCCGTGCTGCTGCTCAGGAAGCAGGAAAAATGATGCTGCGCCAGCTCGCCAACATCTATCGCCTCGGCGTCAAGGAGCTCTGGAGCCTGTGGCGCGACCCGATGATGCTGTTCCTGATCGGCTACACCTTCACGGTCGCGGTCTACACCGCCGGCACCGCGATGCCCGAGACACTGCACCGCACGCCGATCGCGGTCGTCGACGAGGACGACTCGGTGCTGTCGGCCCGCCTCATCGGCGCCTTCTACCCGCCCTCCTTCACGCCACCGGTCCGGATCAGCCAGACCGAGGTCGACCCGGGCCTGGACGCGGGCCGCTACACCCTGGTGCTGGCGATTCCGCCGGATTTCCAGCGTGATCTGCTGGCGGGCCGGTCACCGGCCGTGCAGCTCAACGTGGACGCCACCCGCATGAGCCAGGCTTTCGCCGGCAGCGGCTTCGCGCAGCAGATCATCCAGGGCGAGGTGGCCGAGTTCCTGCAACGCCACCGCGCCGTGGCCGTGGCCCCGGTCGAGCTGGTGACCCGGGTCCGCTTCAACCCGACCCTGTCCAACACCTGGTTCGGCTCGCCGATGGAGCTGATCAACCTGATCACCATGCTGTCGATCATCCTGACCGGCGCGGCGCTGATCCGCGAGCGCGAGCATGGCACGGTCGAGCATCTGCTGGTGATGCCGGTGACGCCGACCGAGATCATGCTCGCCAAGATCTGGGCCATGGCGCTGGTGGTGCTGCTGGCGTCGGCGCTGTCGCTCAACGGCGTGATCCGCGGCCTGCTGCGGGTGCCGATCGAAGGCTCGCTCTGGCTGTTCTTCAGCGGGGTGAGCCTGCACCTGTTCGCGACCACCTCGATGGGCATCTTCATGGCGACGCTGGCGCGCAGCATGCCGCAGTTCGGCCTGCTGATGGTGCTGGTCATGATGCCGCTGCAGATGCTCTCGGGCGGCGTGACCCCGCGCGAGAGCATGCCGACCTGGGTGCAATGGGCGATGTCGCTGTCACCGACCACCCATTTCACCGAGCTGAGCCAGGCCATCCTCTACCGCGGCGCGGGGATCGGCGTGGTGTGGACTTCCTTCGTCGCGCTGTGGCTGATCGGCGCGGTGCTGTTCGCGCTGTCGCTGCGGCGTTTTCGGGCCACCATCACCCAGCTGGCCTGAGTCAGGACGCAGGGACTGCCAGGGACTGCCGCGCGGGCTGGGTGCCATAGGCCGCCATGAAGACGGCGACGGCACGCTGGACCGTGGCGGCGATCTCCTGCGGGCTTGGCGCTTCGAGGGTGTGGAACATGAAACGGTACAGCCACTCGGCCTCCAGCAGGCCCTTCAAGTGCAGGCAGGCCACGCTGGGATCGGCCTGTTTCAGCTGGCCCTGGCGCATGACCTGCTGCAGGAATTCGGCGACCTCCGCCATGCTGCGGGCCGGACCGATCTCGAAGCAGCGCCGCCCCAGGTCCGCGCGCCCGGCCTCGGACACCACCAGCCGGCGCACGGCCTGCACGGGCGGGGAATAGATCAGCGTCAGGAAGCGCTCGCCGAAGTTCTGCAGCGCCTGGGTGATGTCCTGCTGACCCGGATCAAGCGCCTCGTGGGTGGCCTGGAATTCCGCCTCGGTCGCCTGCACGACCACCTCGAACAACAGCTCTTCCTTGGACGCGAAGTAGTTGTAGATCGTGGCCTTGGAGCCACCCACGCGACTGCAAAGCTCGGACATGGACGCGCGCTCGAAGCCCGACTCCCTAAACAGCTCGGCCGCCATGTCCAGGATGGCCTGTCGCTTGCTCTCGGTCTTCTTTCTCATGCCTCATCCTTTTCAGTACTGATAGGTACATTTTATTTTGCATTGCACCAAAGTCAATGATAAACTGTACGGTACAGTTAATAAATGGAGTCGAGATGCCCTTCTCACCTGCAGCCCTCCTCACTGCACCGCATCGGCGCTGCCGCCTGGCGCTGGTCCTGGGTTCCGTCATGGCCTTGGCGGCCTGCGCCCAGCTGCCCGACCTGGCCGAGCGCCCGACCCTGCAAAACCCAGCCGACTTCCAGAGTGCCAAGGCCTTGAGCGCCCCCCAGGCCGACTGGCCGACGGAGCGCTGGTGGGCGGGCTATGGCGACGCCCAGCTCGACGCCTTGATCGAGGAAGCCTGGCGTGGCTCGCCCGACCTGGCGGCGGCGGCAGCCCGGCTACAGCGCGCCGATGCCTTCACGCAACTGGCCGGCTCGGCCTTGAAGCCCCAGGTCAGCGCCAACGCCAGCCTAAGCGCCGACAAGCTGAGCTACAACTATCTGATCCCCCGCAGCCCCGCCACCGAAGGCTGGAACGACTACGGCCGCGCCACCCTAGACCTGCGCTGGGAGCTGGACTTCTGGGGCAAGAACCGAGCCGGCCTGTCGGCCGCCACCTCGGAGCTGCAAGCCAGCCACGCCGAGCTGGCCCAGGCCCGCCTGCTGCTGGCCAGCGGCATCGCGGCAAACTACGCCGAGCTGAGCCGCCTGTTCGCCAACCGCGAACTGGCCCTGCAATCGGTGGCGATTCGCAGCAAGACCGCCCAGCTGTTTGCCCAGCGCCAAGCCAATGGCCTGGAAACCCGGGGCAGCCTGCGCGCCGCCGATGCCGCTCGCGCCGCCGCCGAAGGCGCCTTGCTGGCAGTGGACGAGCAGATCGCGCTGCAACGCAACCGGCTGGCGGCCCTGCTGGGCGCAGGACCGGACCGTGGCCTGACCATCCAGCCGCCGCAACTCAAGCTGGACAAGGCCTTCGGCCTGCCCGGCCAGCTGTCGGCCGATCTGCTGGGCCGCCGCCCTGACGTGGTCGCCGCGCGTCTGGTGGCACAAGCACAGGCCAGCCGCATCGAACAGAAGCAGGCCGAGTTCTATCCCAACGTCAACCTGTCGGCCTTCATCGGCGTGCAGTCGCTGGGGCTGGACCTGCTGGGCAAGAGCGACTCCAGCACCGGCAGCGTGGGCCCGGCGATTTCGCTGCCGATCTTCAATGGCGGACGCCTGCAAGGCGAACTGCGCGGAGCCAACGCGGCCTACACCGAAAGCGTGGCGCGCTACCACGCGACCGTGACCCGCGCGCTGCAGGAAGTGGCCGATGCCGCTGTCAGCCAAAAGGCCCTGGGCCAGCGCCTGAGCAAGGCAGCAGAAGCCGTGGAGGCCGCCACCGAAGCCCACCGCGTGGCGCGCAAGCGCTACGAAGGCGGCCTGGCCAGCTACCTCGAAGTCCTGTCGGCCGAGGACGGCCTGCTCGCCAGCCTGAGCCAGCAGACCAACCTGCGTGCCCAGTCCTTCACGCTCGACATCGCGCTCAACCGCGCCCTGGGCGGTGGCTACCAGGCCAGCCAGACCACCCCACCCAGCCTCCACGCGCAGCGCTAAGCCCCCATCACCGAACCGAGGAATTTGCCATGTCTGACAACACCCCGAACACCGCCTCGAACCTCGCAGTCCAGCAGCTCAAGCAACGCCGCAACAAGCGCCTGGCTGCGCTGGGCGGCGTCGTCGTGCTGAGCGCCGTGGCCGTCACGGCTTACTGGACGCTGTACGCGTCCCATTTCGTCTCGACCGACAACGCCTACGCTGCCGTGGAAGTCGCGGCCATCACCCCGGCCATCGGCGGCACCGTGGCCGAGGTGAAGGTCAAGGACACCCAGGCCGTGAAGAAGGGCGAGCTGCTGTTCCAGATCGACCCGACCGATGCCCAGCTGGCCCTGGCGCAGGCCGAGGCGGAGTACAGCCGCGCCATTCGCCGCGTGAAAAGCCTGATCGCCACCGACAGCAACCTGAGCGCACAGATCGCCGCCCGCGAAGCCGACGGCCAGAGCGCCAGCGCCCAGCTGGCCGCCGCCCAGGCCGATTTCGAGCGCGCCAAGGTGGACCTCAAGCGTCGCCAGGCCCTGGTCGAGTCCGGCTCGGTGTCGGGCGACGAACTGACCCGGGCCCAGAACGCCTTTGACGCCGCCACCGCCCACCTGGCCGCAGCCAAGGCAGGCGCCGCGCAGGTCAGCGCCAACCTCAAGGCCGCCACGGCCGCCCAGCAAGCCAATGCCGCCTTGATCGCGGACACCACGGTGGACAACCACCCGGATGTCGCAGCCGCCCGCGCCCGACTGGAGCAAGCCAAGCTGGATCTGAGCCGCACCACCATCGTCGCGCCGGTCGATGGCGTGGTCGCGCGCCGCCAGGTGCAGGTCGGCCAGCGCGTGCAGATCGGCACGCCGCTGATGGCCGTGGTGCCGGTCAGCGAGATGTACGTCGATGCCAACTTCAAGGAAGTCCAGCTGACCCAGGTCAAGGTCGGCCAGCCGGTCAAGCTGCACGCCGATCTCTACGGCAAGAACGTGAGCTACCACGGCGTGGTGGAAGGCTTCTCGGGCGGTTCCGGCGCGGCCTTTGCCGCCATTCCGGCGCAGAACGCCACCGGCAACTGGATCAAGGTGGTACAGCGCCTGCCGGTGCGCATCAAGCTCGACCCCAAGGAGCTCGAAGCCCACCCACTCAAGGTCGGCCTGTCGATGAACGCCGAGATCGACACCCGCGGCGGCCAACAGTAAGAGGCACCCCATGAGCCAAGCCCTGACTGCGCCTCCCCCATCGGGGCAGGACGCGCCGCTGACCGGCGGCATGCTCTGGGTGGCCGCGCTGATGCTCGCTGCTGCCAACTTCATCGCCGTCCTCAACATGACGATCGCGAACGTCGCGGTGCCCAACATCGCCGGCTCCCTGGGTGCCGCGACCAGCCAGGGCACCTGGGTCATCACCTCCTACGCCGTGGGCGAAGCCATCACCGTGCCGCTGACCGGCTGGCTGTCGGCGCGCTTCGGTTCGGTGCGGGTGTTCGTCAGTTCGATGATCCTGTTCGGCATCTTCTCCATCGTCTGCGGCCTGTCGCCAACGCTGGGCCTCCTGGTGGTGGCACGGGTGTTCCAGGGTCTGTGCGGCGGCCCGCTGATGCCGCTGTCGCAGACCCTGCTGATGCGCATCTTCCCGAAGGAGAAGGCGGCGGCCGCCATCGGCCTGTGGTCCATGACCACGCTGGTGGCGCCGGTGGTCGGCCCGATCCTGGGCGGCTGGCTGTGTGACGAGTTCAGCTGGTCCTGGGTCTTCCTGCTCAACGCGCCGATCGCGATCGGCTTCGGCCTCTACGCCTGGAAGCTGCTCAAGCCTTACCAGATGCTGGGCGCGCGCACCGGCATCGACCTGGTGGGCCTGGGCCTGCTGGTGATCTGGGTGGCGTCACTCCAGCTGCTGCTCGACGAGGGCAAGAACCTGGACTGGTTTGCCTCGCCACAGATCATCATGCTGGCCATCATCGCCGCCGTCGGCTTTGCCGCCTTCCTGGTCTGGGAGCTGCACGAGCCCAACCCGGTCGTGGACCTGCGGGTGTTCCGCCACCGGGGCTTCTCGGTCAGCGTGCTCACCATCAGCCTGGCATTTGCCTGCTTCTTCGGCGTCAGCGTGCTCACGCCGCTGTGGCTGCAAAGCTTCATGGGCTACACCGCGACCAGCTCCGGCCAGGCCACGGCCTGGACCGGCGTGACCGCCTTCTTCATCGCGCCCCTGGTGGCCAGCAGCAAGAGAGACCCGCGCCTGCTGGTCTTCATCGGCGTGGTCTGGCTGGGCCTGGCCACCCTGTGGCGCTCCATCGCCACCACCGACATGGGGTTCTGGGACGTGGCGCTGCCGCTGATGGTGATGGGCTTTGCCCTGCCCTTCTTCTTCATTCCGTCCACCGGCCTGGCCCTGGGCAGCGTGGAGGAACGCGAGATGGATTCGGCCGCCGGCCTGATGAACTTCCTGCGCACCCTGGCGGGCGCCTTCGCCACCTCGCTGGTGACCACCGTCTGGAGCAACCAGACCACCCGCAACCACGCGGAACTGGTGGGCCTGGCCGACCGCGACCAGAGCGTGCAGACCATGCTGGTCAGCAACGGCAGCAGCCCCGAAGCCGCTCATCAGGTACTGGACTACCTCGTCACCTCGCAGAGCGTGATGCTGTCGACCAACCAGGTCATGACGGTGATCGGCGTGATCTTCCTGCTCGCCGCCGCGGTCATCTGGCTGGCGCCCAAGCCAGGCCGGACCATCGAG
Organism: Chitinophaga pinensis; assembly: GCA_943326015.2. Classification (GTDB taxonomy): domain Bacteria; phylum Pseudomonadota; class Gammaproteobacteria; order Burkholderiales; family Burkholderiaceae_C; genus Malikia. The sequence goes on from CALPRQ020000002.1 coordinate 8,704, forward strand.
CCCGGCGCGGGCGGCCATTGAAGCCCCCTCACCCAGAAGGAAACCCATGTTCAAGCATCTTCTCGTCCCGACCGATGGCTCCCCGCTGTCGCAAGACGCCGTCGCGCGGGCGGTATCCTTTGCCAGGGAAGCGGGCGCGCGCATCACCTTTTTCTATGCGAAACCCGAGGCGCCGGCCGCCTATCTGGGCCTGGGCGCCATCAGCAACCCGCACCTGACCCAGGAATTGCACGAGCGCCTGGACCGCGCAGCCCATGACATTCTGGCAACCGCCCAGCAGTTGGCACAGGCCGCCGGGGTGGATTGCCAGCAACTGGCGCTGGTGGGCGACCGCCCCTACGAGCTGATCATCCAGGCCGCCGAGTCCAGCGGCTGCGACCTGATCTTCATGGCCTCGCATGGCAGGCGCGGCGTCACGGCCCTGCTGCTGGGCAGCGAGACCCAGCAGGTGCTGACGCACTCGAAGATCCCGGTACTGGTCTACCGCTGAACCATTGACCGATCGGGGCCGGCGCTTCGCGGTCGAGGCACGGCAACAGTTTCTCGTCTTGCTCGTGCGCCAGTTCCAGGGTGGGCGCCATGAACATGCCCCTCGCGGCCATGAGCAGACACGGGGCTTTTGGCAATTTCCGTCAGCTCGTTGAGGATTCCGCAGTGCTGGGCTTGCTGTCCACCCCAGCAAGCCTCGCGCAGGCTCTTGAGCTGCGCCTCCAACTGGCGCAGCTCCTCGATCCGCTCGGCCACATGGCCGATGTGCTGATCCAGCAGCTCGTTGACCACCAGGCAATTTTCCGTCGGCGCATCCTTGAATCGCAACAGGACACGAATCTCGTCCAGCGTCATGTCCAGGCCCCGGCAATGCCGGATGAAGGACAAACGCTCGGCATGAGCAGCGCCGTAAATACGGTAATTGCCTGCGCTGCGACCCGGAACGGCCAGCAGCTGCTCCCGCTCGTAAAAACGGATGGTCTCCACTTGCGTGTTGGTGAGGGTGGCCAGTTCGCCGATTTTCATGGGATTTTCCAGTTGGCGCTTGACCCTGTAGCGACTACAGGGTTTTTAATACTGTAACCACCCGCATGCCGTATAGCAAGGACCGCCATGAGCCACCCACACGCAGAAGAAACCGACAACAGCCACGCTTGCGGATGCGACCACGGCTGTAGCGCCGAACCCATCGCCAGCGCGGTCGCCAGGCCCGAACCCGCAGGGATACCCGTTTTCCGGATACCGACCATGGACTGCGCGGTGGAGGAAGGCGAAATTCGCCACGCCTTGGCCAAGCTGCCGGGACTGCGCAGTCTGAGTTTTCAACTGGGCGCGCGCACCTTGGCGATCGACGCCCCCACCGAATCCATTGCGCAGGCACTGGAGGCCATCCGCAAGGCCGGATTCAAGCCGACTCCCATCTCCGAGAGTGCCGGCCACGACGATGAACATGACCATCATGGGCACAGTCACGGCGGCAGGTTTGCCCTGCCCGAGGGCCTGCCCCGCTACGTCCTGGCCTTGATCCTGGCCCTGGGCGCCGAATCCCTGGCCTTCTTCGCGCCGCCTACCCTGATCGTTTCCGGGCTGGGCATGGCGCTGTCTGCGGCAGCGATTGCGCTGGCCGGTTTTTCCACCTACGTGAAGGGCTGGGCCGCGCTGCGCCACTGGCGTCTGAACATCAACGCCTTGATGACGGTGGCCGTCACGGGCGCCTTCCTGATTGGCCAGTGGCCGGAAGCCGCCATGGTGATGGCCTTGTATGCGATTGCCGAACTGATCGAAGCCCGCTCGGTGGACCGCGCTCGCAACGCCATCAAGGGGCTGCTGGACATGAGCCCTGAAAAGGCGGAGGTCAGACAGGCCGACGGGACCTGGGCCGAGCGCCTGGTCCAGAGCGTGGCCATCGGCGCCATGGTTCGCGTCAAGCCGGGCGCTCGCGTGCCGCTCGATGGCGTGATCGCCACGGGCAGCACGTCGGTGGACCAGTCCCCCGTGACCGGTGAAAGCATCCCCGTCGACAAGCTCGTGGGGGACCCGGTGTTTGCCGGGACCATCAACACCACGGGCATGGTTGAAATCCAGGTCAGCTCGGCGGCCAGCGGGACCTTGCTGGCCCGGATCATCCACGCGGTCGAGCAGGCGCAGGGGTCAAGGGCGCCCACTCAGCAGTTCGTGGACCGGTTCGCCTCCTTCTACACGCCGGCGGTTTTCGGTTTGGCGCTGGCCGTGTGCCTGCTGACGCCTTGGCTGCTGGACTGGAGCTGGATGCAGGCGATCTACAAGGCGCTGGTGCTGCTGGTCATCGCCTGCCCTTGCGCCTTGGTGATCTCCACCCCCGTCACCTTGGTGAGCGGCCTGGCCGCCGCTGCCCGGCGCGGCATCCTGATCAAGGGCGGCGTCCATCTGGAAGGCGCGCGCAAGATCAAGGCGATCGCGCTCGACAAGACCGGCACCCTCACGCAGGGCAAGCCCGAGCTGGTGGCGACCGAAATCCTGCCCGGTGACCAGAAGGAAGCTCAAGTGCTGCGCTGGGCTTGCGACCTCGCACGACACTCTGACCATCCGGTCTCCAAAGCCATCGCCCAAGGACTCGACATCCAGGGCAACGGGCAGCTTGAAGGCTTCACCGCTTTACCAGGACGTGGCATTGAAGCCCAATCCAACGGACTCCAGTTGATACTGGGAAACCACAGCCTAATCGAGGAGCGTGGCCTTTGCAGCGCGCAGATCGAGGCGCGACTGGCAGCGCACGAAGCGCAGGGTCGCACGGTCACGCTGCTGGCCTCCAGCGACCAGGTGTTGGCGATCTTCGCGGTGGCCGACCGCATCAAGGAGAGTTCACGCCAGGCCATCGCGGAACTTCACGCCCTGGGCGTGGCGTCGGTCATGCTCAGCGGCGACAATGCCGCCACTGCCCGGGCCATCGCCAAGGAAGCGGGCATCGACGACGCGCGTGGCAATTTGCTGCCCGAGGACAAGCTCGCCGCCATCGAGGAAATGCAGCAGCGCCATGGCTACATCGCCATGACCGGGGATGGGATCAACGACGCTCCGGCGCTCGCCCGCGCCGACATCGGCTTCGCCATGGGCGGGGCGGGCACGGACACCGCCATGGAAGCCGCCGACGTCGTGATCATGAACGATGACCTGCGCCGGATTCCCGAGACGATCCGGCTTTCGCGCCAGACCCAGGCCATCCTCCGGCAGAACATCGCCCTGGCCCTGGGCATCAAGGCCGTGTTCCTGTTGCTGGCGCTGTTCAATGGCGCGACCATGTGGATGGCCGTCTTCGCGGACATGGGCGCGAGCCTGCTGGTCGTGTTCAACGGACTCCGAGTCCTGGGCGCCAGGCCCTGAAAGCCAGATTGAACGAAAGAAAATCAATGAAGCGTGAAAGCAGATTGAATCCAGGGGTGGTCGCCGCGCTTGCAGCAGCGCTGCTCTTTGGCGCGGGCACGCCGCTGGCCAAACGGCTCTTGGGCGATGTGGGGCCATGGATGCTGGCCGCCCTCTTCTACCTGGGCTCGGGCCTTGGCTTGGCGATTTACCGGCTGGCGAGGCGATCCGCCCCTGTGAAGCTCCCACCCGGCGAGGCGCGTTGGCTCGCGGGGGCCACGATGGCAGGCGGAGTCATCGGCCCGGTGTTGCTCATGGCGGGACTCGTCGGCATGCCCGCGTCCGGCGCGTCTCTCCTGCTCAACGCCGAAGGGGTCTTCACGGCCCTGCTGGCATGGATCGCCTTCCGGGAGAACTTCGATCGGCGTATCGCCTTGGGCATGGCATCGATCGCCGCCGGGGCGGTGATCCTGAGTTGGCCGCAAGACCTGAGCTTCTCCGGCCTATGGCCCGCCCTGTCGATTCTGGGCGCCTGCCTGGCCTGGGGCATCGACAACAATCTCACGCGCAAGGTGTCGCTCAATGACGCGACCTGGATCGCGTCGGTCAAAGGACTGGTGGCGGGAAGCGTGAATCTGGCCTTGGCCCTGGCGATCGGGGACCGGCTGCCTGCGCTGCCGGTGCTGGGCGGCGCGATGCTGGTGGGCTTTCTGGCCTATGGCGTGAGCCTCGCATGGTTCGTGGTGGGCCTGCGCCACCTGGGGACCGCCAGGACTGGGGCTTACTTTTCAGTGGCTCCATTCTTCGGCGCGGCCTTGGCGCTCGCCAGTGGCGAACCCGTCACGGCATCGCTTGCAGTTGCCGGGCTCTTGATGGGCCTGGGCGTCTGGCTGCATCTGACGGAGCAGCACGCGCATCCCCATGTCCACGAGCCCATGGATCACGAGCATGAACATGCGCACGACGAACACCATCAGCACGATCACCCCGATCAGCCCCGGCTGGTGCTGGCGCCGGGCCAGCAGCACACCCATGCACACCACCACGAGCGAATGGAGCATGCCCACGCGCACTTCCCCGACGCGCACCACCGCCATGCTCACTGAGTGGCAACAGACGAAATGCTGAGCCAGCGCCCTCGCCCGAAAAGCCTTACTCGACGCTTTCCAGCGCCAGCACGCCGGTGGCGGTGTTGGAGATCGGCAGGTAGTAGTTGCTGTGCACCTTGCGCACGCCCGAGCCGGCGCTGGTGAGCGCGGCACGCATGGCGACCCACATCAGCAGCTCGACGCCCTGGGTGCCGGCCTTCTCGACGATCTCGAGGTCGCTGAACTGGGTCACCCACTCGGGGTTGGAGACCATGCTCTGCATGAACTGCTGGTCGAACTTGGTATTGATGTGGCCGGCACGCTCGCCATCGAGCTGGTGGCTCAGGCCACCGCTGGCCAGCACCATCACCTTCTTGTCGCTGTCCCAGGACTGGATCGCACGGCCCACGGCCTGGCCCAGCTTGTAGACCCGCTTGGCCGTCGGCAGCGGGAACTGCACGGTGTTGATGTTGATCGGCACGATCTGCACCGGCGCGACTTCGTGATCCGGCCAGAACAGCTTGAACGGCAGCGAGCAGGCATGGTCGACCAGCATTTCCTGGCAGGTCACGATGTCGAACTCGTCGGCGATCAGGCGGTTGATGATGTGCCAGGACAGGTCGAGGTTGCCCGGGGTCGACGGCAGGGTCGGAATGCCCCAGCCCTCGTCGGCATTGCTGTACTCGGCGGCGGCACCGACCGCGAAGGTCGGCATCTTGTCGAGGAAGAAGTTCAGGCCGTGGTCGTTGTAGAACACCACCAGCACGTCGGGCTTGACCTCGCCCAGCCACTGCTGGATGGGCGGGAAGCCGTCGAAGAAGGGCTTCCAGTAGGGCTCCTGCTGCAGGCCCTTGGCGAGCGCCTTGCCGATGGCGGGGATATGCGAGGTGGCGAGGCCGCCGATGAGTTGTGCCATTTGTCTGTGCTCCGGAATTATTGTTGGGCGTAGGCGGCCAGCTTGGCCATGAAGGCTTCCTTGCTCATGCCGGTCTGCTGGGCGCCGATGTCCTGCATGTCGAGGCCGAAGATGCCGGCGAACTTGGCCAGGTAGTAGGCATTGCCGCCGGCAGCGATCAGGTCGAGCACCTGCTTGGAGCGGATCGCCGCCTTCTGCTGCTCGTTGAGGCCGAACTGGCTCATGTAGGCCTCGGGGTCGGCGACGAAGGCGTCACGGTTGGCCTTCTCGTTGAACGAGAAGCACATCTTGTTCAGGGCATAGCCCTTCATGGCCTCGGCGCCGTCGAAAGGCGTGGTGCCGGGAATGGTGATCTTGTTGTTCACTGCCGTCTCCTCTGGTGGGGGTCATCAAAATACGGGAATGACGCGAGTGTGTACACGCCATCACATAAAATAAACAGATCATTCATCATATATTGCATGAAACAATTCGATTGGTCAGATCTTGATGTCCGGCTGCTGCAGCTGCTGGTCGCGGTAGTCGAGTGCGGCAGCATCACCGGTGCGGCACAACAGCTGGACGTGACGCAATCGGCGGTCAGCCACCAGCTCGACAAGCTGCGCGCCATCACGCAGGACCCGCTGTTCGTCAAGTCGGGGCGCGGCATCGTCGCGACCGCGCAGGCCGAGACGCTGGCGGCGCAGGCGCGCGAGCTGCTGGGCCAGATCGAGCGCTTCGCGCGCGGCGGCCCCTTCGACCCGGCACGCTGGCAGGCGCGCATCACGATCGCGGCCAACGACTTCCAGCGCGACCTGCTGCTGCCGGGACTGATGCGGCGGCTGCGCCTGCAGGCACCGGGCCTGAGCCTGCGCGTGATCCCGTCCGGCGTGCCGCGGCTGGAGCTGCTGCGCAGCGACGACTGCCAGCTCATCATCAGCCCGCGCCCGCCCGAGGGCGGCGACATCATGCAAAAGCGCCTGTTCGAGGACCGCTACCGCCTGTTCTACGACCCGCAGATGCGCGCGGCGCCACGTGATCTGGCCGACTACCTCGCGAGCGAGCATGCGACGGTGCTCTACGAGCCCCGGCGCCGGCTCGACCTCGACGAGTTGCTGCTCGCGCGCGGCGTCAAGCGCCGCTTTGCCGTGCTGGTGCCGGGCTTTGGCGCCCTGCCAGCCTTCATCCGCGGCACGCCACTGCTGGCGACCGTACCGGGCCTGCTCGCGCAGCAGACGCTGGCCGGATTCGCGCACGCCGAGCCACCGCTGCCCTGCCCGACGCTGCCGATGTACCTGATCTGGCACCAGCGCCACCAGCAGGACCCCGCGCACCGCTGGCTGCGCGAGCAGATCGAGGCGGGCGTGGCACCGGCGCTGGCCCGGGGCGACCCGGGCCCGGGCTGAATCAATCCGGCGCGACGTCGGCGGGCGGCTCCTGCTGCTCCTGCGGCTCGGACAGACCGGCGGGCGCCGACGGATCGAACTCGATCGGCTCGATCTGCCGGGTCTGGCGGAACAGACGCTCGACATCGATCAGCTGGATCAGCACGCGACCGCCATCGGCCTGGATCAGTCCGCCGATCAGCCGGCTTTCGTCACCCGTGTGGCCAAACGGCAGCGGCTGGATCTGGCTGGCAGCGAACTCGGGCACGCCGTGCAGCTCGTCGATCAGCAGGCCGATGGCCTGGCCGTCATGGCGCACGATGATGATCTGGCTGCCGCTGTCGATGACCGACGCCTGGCCGTAGAGCAGGCGGCCGAGGTCGAACACCCAGACGAACTGGTGCGAGACACCCTCGCCATGCGGCAGCAGCATGCCGATGCGACTCGGGTGGCCGCCGACCGACATCGACGTGAGCTCGGACGCGGGCATCGCCTCCAGCACATGGCGCGCATCGAGCGCGAACAGGCTCTGGCCGGAGTAGAAGGTCGCGTATTCCTGCCCGCCCTCGGCACTCCCTTCACCGAGCATGGCGACCTGGGCCGCGACGCCGCGCTCGCGCACCTCGCCGAGCCGGCTGAAGACCAGCGCCAGCACGTCCTCGCGGTAGCCGTCACTGACCTTGAACTCGCGGTAGCCCTTGCCAGCCGAGCAGCCCAGGATGGCGTAATGCCCGTCGTGCAGGACGATGCGCGCGACGCTGCTGCCGGCTTCGAGCGCGAGCAGGTCCGGGTCGATCTCGATCCGGCTGCCGACCGGACGCGACGGATCGGTGCTCGCGAGGATGCGCGCCTGGCGGTCGATGTAGAACGCGGTCGCGTCGCTCTGGTGGCCGAGGCTGACTTGCAGCATGGCGGCGAATTCGCGTTCGGCATCGAACACGATGCCGATGCCGCCGACCACGCACGCGGGACGGTCCGGGTCGCGGATCGCCGCGTGATAGGTGTAGCTCGACACGCCACCCGACAGCGGCGAGGGCACGAAGGGCGTGACATGGTAGGACTGCTCGCCGTTCAACTGCAGCACGGCCGCGAGCGTGGCGGCGTCGAGGGTCTGGCCGATCACGCTGCCGCCGGGCAGGTCTTCCTGCCCGGAATAGCTGCTGGCGAGGATGCGGCCTTCGCGGTCGTAGACGAACAGGCGGCTGTAGACGGTGTAGAGCCGGTTGATGTAGTCGAGGATGGCCGGGATGCCTGCGTCGATCTGGCCGTCACTGGCTGCCAGCGCCGCCCGCAGCTCGGGCGTCAGCGCCCACCAGCGGCAGTCGTTGGCGCGCTCGTAGAGGTTGCGGTCGAGCAGATCCACCAGCAGGTGAGCGATCGACTCGGCATTGTGCAGATTGGATTCGAGCACGGTCTCGTAGAGGTCGCTGATCGACTGCGAGAACAGCTCGTTGCTGCGCGCGCCGGTCTCGCTGATCTGCTCGAGTATGGTCTTGAGCTTCCTGAGCCCGCTGCCCTGACCGGCCGAGATCACCTGACCGTTCCAGACCACGCGCCGGATGGTTTCGGTCGCGCTCATGATCTCGTACAGCGGCGGACTGAAGGAACTGGCATGCGACAGCAAGCCGGCGGCCAGCGCCGGATCGAGCGACTGGAGGTGGCGACTCGCGCTGGCCGAGAAGGCGAGCTCGACCGGGATCATGACCTGGCCCAGCCAGCCCGCCGGGCCCATGTAACCCTGGTAGCCCTCGGCGGCAAAGGTGCGGACGAGGTATTCCCGCCCACCGTGGATCATGAGCCGCGCCCGGCCGTCGCGGTTGACCGGCACGCGCGCACCCAGCGGAATCCAGCCCGGATCGGCGCTGGCGATCACGCGCTCGTCCGCATCGAGCAGCAGCATGTTGACGCGGCCTTCCGGGTCGCGATGCGACTCGAAGATGCCAGCCATCTCGGCCTGGAAATCGAAGCTCAGGCAGAGCAGGCCGATGACGGCGCCGCTGTCGGGGTGCTCGATGCGGCGCGAATAGATCAGCGCCTGCGACTGACCCGGACGCAGGTCGGTGGCGCGGAAGGTCTCGACGAAGCCGTCGGTCGCCAGCGTCTGCGCGACCAGCGGATCGACACTGCCCTCAATCGGCGCGTACTCGTTGACATGGGCCAGCACGTTGCCCTGGAGGTCGAGCAGCACGATTTCGTCGTACACCGTGTACTTGCTGCGGTAAGCGCACAGGCGCTCGCGGACGCGCCCGGCATCGTCGTGCAGACCCGCGACGAAGGCACAGAGCTCGCTGTCGCGCGCCAGGAAACCGACATCGGCGGTGCGCTCGTAGAGGTTGCGCACCACGATGTCGATCACGTACTGCGCCTGAGTGCCGATGGCATCGAGCACATTGGCGACCTTCTCGCCGACCAGGCTGGAAACCAGCTCCTGCTCCAGCCGCTTGAAGCCCGCGCGCGTCGCGGCCATGGTCGGCAGGATGCTCTTGGCCTCGACCGGACAGTTCATCTTGGCGGACGACTCGATCATGCGCCACATCAGGTTGAGCTCGTGCAGCGACTGCTCGCAGCGCACCACGTCGCGCATGTACGGCAGGAAGGTGTCGATCGGGAGGATAGTTTCTGTGGTCATGGCAGCTTTCTGAAACCTTGACCAAGCAAGCGACATGCCACCACTTTGCACCGTCATGGTGCAAGCCATCATGGTGCATTCAGCTTCTGGCGGCGATCTCTCCTGGCCCGGCCAGCTGGGCCTGGCGCCAGCGGTGCGGATTCATGCCCATGCGGCGCTTGAAAAAGCGCGAAAAATACGCCGGATCGGCAAAACCCAGCTCCTCGGCCACGCCAGCCACGGGCGCCGCAATATAGACCAGCCGGCGACAGGCCTCGCGCGTGAGCCGTTCATGCACCAATTCGAGTGCCGATCGCCCGCTTTCGGTGCGCGCCAGCCGGTTGAGCCGCGCCGGACTCAGCCCCAGGCGCGAGGCGTACTGCTCGACCGACCAGTGCGCCAGGAAGCGCTCCTCGACCAGCAGCAGGAAGCGCGTGAACAGCGCCTGGTGCCGGTGCGCCGCCGCGCCACCGGCCTGGCGCTGCCGCTTGCAGGCCTGCGCCAGCCGCCAGACCAGGGAGCGCGCCAGCCAGACCGGCACCGGCGAGTCGGCATTGCCCGGCAGCATGAACTCGGCGGCGAGCTCGCGCAGCAAGGCGTCGAGCCGCTGCTGCGGCGCCTCGCCGGCATCGAAGCGGATGACGGCTGGCCCGGCAAACAACAGCCGGAAGGCCTCGCCCACCGCCTGGAACTCGCCCTCGACCAGGAAGCGCGCGCTCAGCGTCAGCACCAGGCCGTCGGTGCCGGGCTCGAAGCGAAAACCATGGACCACGCCGGGCGGCACCACGATCGCCGCCGGCCCGGCCACCGACTCGCGCGACTCATCGAGCAGCACCGAGACCTGGCCCTTGCGCACCCACAGGATCTGGTACAGGCCCTGGTGCAGGTGGGCGTCGATCTCCCAGTGGTAGAGGCTGCTGCGCGACCAGACCTCCTCGATGTGCAGCATCTCCTGGCCCGGGCTGGCCGTCTCGCCGTAGAGCGCGAAGCGCGGGATGCCCGCATCGCCAACGGGACGGCGGGGCTGGCCCGTGCGGGTCTTCGCAGCGCGGCGGGAAGTCGTCTCTGTATTTTTCATGGTGGTTACATCTGAACGAAAAGTGCAATTTTCTGAGCGAAATTTTGCATCGTGGTTCGAGCGAACTGGCCTTAAAGTCACATTCATCCCAGTTTGAGGAGACAAGATGACCGATTTCCATTTCGACCCCTATTCGCCTGCGGTGGACGCCGACCCGTTCCCGTACTACCAGCGCCTGCGCGACGAATTCCCCTGCTTCTGGAGCGAGGAAGCGCAGATGTGGATCCTGTCGCGCTACCAGGACATCGTGAGCGCCGGCATGGACTGGCAGACCTACTCGTCGGCCAGCGGCAACCTGATGACCGAGCTGCCGGGCCGCGCCGGCTCGACCCTGGGCAGCTCGGACCCACCAAAGCATGACCGCCTGCGCGGCCTGATCCAGCATGCCTTCATGAAGCGCAACCTGCTGGCGCTCGAGGAGCCGATCCGCGCCGTCGCCAAGGAGGTGTTCGGCCAGCTCAAGGGCGTGCGGGAATTCGACTTCAAGGATGTCTCGGCCCAGTTCACCGTCAAGGTGCTGATGGCCGCGCTCGGCCTGCCGATGGGCGACGAGGCCATCGTCGACGAGAAGATCGTGCGCGAGAACGCGGTGCTGATGGTGCAGTCCGACGCCCGCACCCGCGCCAAGGGCCCCGAGCATATCGCCGCCTTCAACTGGGTGAAGGACTACGCGGCCAAGGTGATCGCCATGCGCCGCGCCGAGCCGCGCAACGACCTGATCAGCAACTTCGCGCTGGCCGAGATCGACGGTGACCGCCTCGACGACAACGAGGTGCTGCTGACCACGACCACGCTGATCATGGCCGGCGTCGAGTCGCTCGGCGGCTTCATGATGATGTTCGCCTACAACCTGGCGACCCATGACGAGGCACGCCAGGCCGTGGTCGCCAACCCGGCGCTGCTGCCCGACGCGATCGAGGAGTCGCTGCGCTTCAACACCTCGGCCCAGCGCTTCCGCCGCCGCCTGATGAAGGATGTCGAACTGCACGGCCAGACCATGAAGGAAGGCGACTTCGTCTGCCTGGCCTATGGTTCGGGCAACCGCGACGAGCGCCAGTACCCGAATCCGGAGGTCTACGACATCACGCGCAAGCCGCGCGGCCACCTGGGCTTCGGCGGCGGGGTCCATGCCTGCCTGGGCACCGCGATCGCCCGCCTGTCGGTCAAGATCGCGTTCGAGGAATTCCATCAGGTGGTGCCCGAGTACCGCCGCGTGGCCGACCAGCTGCCCTGGATGCCGTCCTCGACCTTCCGCAGTCCGCTGGTGCTGCAACTGACCACCGCCTGATACATCCTGTAATCTAGTGCTGCCGCTGGCTTTGCCGACGGCAGCCTTTTCGTTTTTCCGGAGATACCCCATGACCCAGATCACCTACGTCGAAGCCAGCGGCCAGTCCACCACCGTCGACCTGCCGGACGGCTGGAACCTGATGCAAGGCGCCATCGTCAACGGCGTCGAAGGCATCCTCGGCGAATGCGGCGGTTCCTGCGCCTGCGCCACCTGCCACTGCTATGTCGATGAAGCCCGCCTGGGCGACCTGCCGCCGCCCAGCGAGACCGAGCTCGACATGCTCGAGAACGTCGCCGCCGAGCGCCGCGCCAACAGCCGCCTGGCCTGCCAGCTCAAGGCCTCGCCCACGCTGGCCGGCCTGATCCTGAGCCTGCCCGCCATCCAGGAATAAGCCATGAGCGACAGCATCCAGGCCGGCATCGTGATCATCGGCGCCGGCCAGGCCGGCGTGCAGACGGCCGAATCGCTGCGGGCCGGCGGCTATCAGGGCAGCATCACGCTGCTCGGCGACGAGCCGCATGGTCCCTACCACCGCCCGCCCCTGTCCAAGGCCTGGCTGGCCGGCGAGATGGACGGCGCCCAGCTCGTGATGCGCGCCCCCGAGATGCTGGCGCGCAAGAACATCGAACTGCGCACCCAGGTCAAGGTTGCATCGATCGACCGCGCCGCCAAGCAGGTGCTGCTGGCCGACGGCAGCGCCCTGCCCTACAGCGGCCTGGTGCTGGCGACCGGCTCGACGCCGCGCAGCCTGCCGCTGCCCGGTGGCGCTGCCGCTGGCGTGCACGCGCTGCGCTCGCGCGACGATGCCGACGCGATCTCGGCCCGGCTGGCGCTGTGCCTGCAGCAGCAGTTGCCGGTGGTCGTGATCGGTGGCGGCTTCATCGGACTCGAAGTCGCCGCGACCGCGCGCAAGAAGGGCCTGGAGGTCACCGTGCTCGAAGCCGCGCCGCGCCTGCTTGGCCGCGTGCTGGCACCCGCGCTGTCCGACTGGTACGCCGCGCTGCACCGCAGCCATGGCGTGCAGCTGGTGTTCGACGCGCGCATCGCGGCGCTTGAGGCCGATGCCGATGGTGCGGTCAGCGGCGTGCGCCTGGCCGACGGCAGCCTGCTGCCGGCCGGCTTGGTGGTGGTCGGCATCGGCGTCAACGCCAACGATGGCCTGGCACAGGCGGCCGGGCTCGAATGCGAGCGCGGCATCGTGGTCGATGCCTGCTGTCGCAGCAGCGACCCAGCCATCGTGGCGGCCGGCGACTGCACCGCGCGCCGACTGGTCGACGGCAGCCTGATCCGGCTCGAATCGGTGCAGAACGCGACCGAACAGGGCAAGTCAGCCGCCGCCGCGCTGCTGGGCCAGGAGCGTCCGTTCACGGCCACGCCCTGGTTCTGGAGCGATCAGTACGACAAGAAGCTGCAGATGGCCGGCCTGTCGAGCGGCGCCGAGCAATGGGCCGTGCGCGGCGACATGGGCGGTGCGTCGTTCAGCGTCTACCATTTCCGTGCCGATAAGCTGATCGCGGTCGACAGCGTCAACGCAGCCAAGGACCACCTGCAGGCGCGCAAGCTGCTCGACGCCGGCCTCTCGCCGACGCCCGAACAGGCCGCCGACAGCGGCTTCGACCTGGGCAGCCTGCTCAAGTAAAAGACGTCTTGGCCTTGTTCACCCGAACAAGGCCTCGACATCAATGGAAGACCGGTTTCCCACTGCGGACGATGGCCCGTTCAGCCAGGCCAGCGCCCGCTCTCGCCCCTGATCGCGCAGCTGCTCAAGAAACGGGCCATAGGCCAGCAACTTGGTGTCGCTCTGGTGAAAGGTGGCCAGCTCACGGGTATCGATCATGTGAAACCGGAGTTGCAGCAATCGCTGCTCCAGCTCGCCCAAAACAGCCGTCGCAGTGGCACTGGCCCCGATGGCCTGAACGAGCATCCGCATCTCCCCCAGAAAATTGGCCGTGAACGCCAGCTCGCTGGTGCGGGCCTCGATCTCCGACAGGCTGTGTGGCACACCATGGCGCTCCAGCGGATTGAGCAAGACCAACAGCAGGTCCCGGCTGTCGCAGTGGTAGAACAACGGGGCGACGGGCGGATTGGCGCTGAAGCCGCCATCCCAATAGGCTTCGCCATCGATCTGGATCGCATGGTGAATCCTGGGCAGACAGGCGGATGCCAGCAGCACCTCGACCCTGAGCTCGTGTTCGCGAAAGATCCGCAGCTTGCCGGAACCCGCCTGGGTCGCGCCGACAAACAGCTTGACGGGACTGTGCTGCCGCAGTCGGTCGAAATCCACCTGCTTGACCAGCAGGTCGCGCAACGGGTTCAGGTCAAACGGATTGAGTTGCGCAGGAGAGAAGATGCCCGACCAGCGGTACAGCATCATTCCGAGCGGTGACAGCCCGACCCGGTCGTCCTGATGCTGAGCCATCAGTCCGGCGGGCATCTGCTTGCCGATCTCGGTCCAGAACGCCTTCAGGCTGACGCGAGCCCCTTCGCGTCCCCCTTTCATCCAGCCGTCGGCAAACAGCACCGCATTCATCGCGCCGGCGCTGCTGCCACTGAGGCCCTCGATGGTGAGATCGGACTCTTCCAGCAGGGCATCCAGCACCCCCCAGGTGAAGGCGCCATGCGCACCGCCGCCCTGCAGCGCCAGGTTGATCGAGCGCTTCCCGGTCGGGATAGCTGGGGCTGCTGGGGCTGCTGGGGCCAGGGGTACAGGGCTTGAACCCAGCCCCAGCCCACGAAGCCAGCGTCGAACCGATGATTGAATTGACCGCATCGTCATGGCTGCTCACTCCCATTGAGATGGAGGCACTGCGCCCACCCACGACACTGAGCATAGACCTTTTATGCTGCACCGCAACATAAATGACAAATCTTTACCGACCCGTAATCTGGGCAGCCTGCTCAAGTAAGCCGGCTGGCTGGCAGTCGAGAGCGCTTCAAGCCTCCGCATCCTCGTTCAGGTCCAGCTCCTGTTGAACCTGGCCGGGCGCTTGCGGGGGCCATGTCCCATGCTGGACACATTGTTGAAACCAGCGGTGCATGGCGGCATCGTCGACCGAATACTCGCCACGCGCCGACTTCCAGACCAGGGCTGGATTGCGCTCGCGCAGCGCCTCCAGCGCGTTCTGTGCCTTTTGCGGACTGACGGCGGTCTGCGTCTTCTCCTTGTAGAAACGCAAGGCCTCGGCGTCGTAAGGCCGAAAACGCGGTCCCTGCTCCAGCAGGCGCCACAGCACGGCTTGCTCCAGGGGCTTCAAGCCAAGGTAATCCGACTCCATTTGCCGTTCATCGTCTGACTGCTTCTGGCTTGCCGCATCCAGCACTGCAGCCTCGAAACGGCCTGTCAAGCCCGACAGAGGACTCAAGGCCTGCCCGAGCGCCTCCATGAAAAACTGGGGCCGATGCCCGAACTTCTCGAACGCCTGCAGCAAGGTCGGCTCGTCCACCGGCTTCAGATCGGGCCGCTGGGCCTCGATCAGTGAAGCCACATGCTGGATGAACTGCTGATCCAGCTCCGGCATGCGGGTGATCTGCGAACCAAAGAACGGCGCGCCATTGGTATTGACCAGGCGCAGCAGCTTGTCGCGGTCAGAACCTGACATGACCAGCATCAGGTTGACCTGACCCGGGCGGTTCAGCTGATCACGCGCCGACTTGAGTGCCGACATCATGGCCTCGCCCGCTTCGCTGGTCAGGGCATGCTGGGCTTCATCGATGATCAGCGCCAGGGGCACCTTGGCCGTTTCGTGCAGGGTCCGCAGCGCCTCGGGCAAGGTCAGGCCGTCGATGCGTCCGATCTTGCTGGTGTCGATCTTCAGTGCGCCGGCAATGCTGACGTTCTCCAGCCCGGCCTTGCGAGCGACCTTGGCCACCAGGCCCAGCTTCTGCGACAAGGCACGCCCGATGGCATCCGCCACCAGAAGGGCTGGGTCGCGCCGTTGGTCCGACCACAAGTCGACGTAAACCACGACGACGCCCGTGGCCTCCAGCACCGGCCGCAAGTCACCCTGCAGGAAGGTGGACTTGCCTGTGCGTCGCGGTGCGGCCAGGAACAGGCCATTGTGTGCATCACCGAACAACGCCTTGCCCTGCAAGGCAGTGGTCAAACTTTGCGCCAACGCAGTACGAGGGTAGTGGATCATGGTTTATCTAAATTTATCTATAAAAAGATAATTTATCCATTACTAGATAAAAGTCAATAAACAAGGCCCAGTACCAGACCCCAAAAAGCCTCCGGATGGAGACTGGGCAGACGAGTAGCCGACCGGGCTCAGACGAAATTCTCGGTATCGACCTCGTTCGTACCCAGGCTGTTGTAGCGCGCGCCCGCCACATTGCCCTGATGAATGCAGGCGTCGAGCCGGCTCATCTGGTCAGCACTCAGGCTCACGTTCACCGCGCCCAGGTCATCGAGCAGGTGTTCGACGCTGGTGGTGCCCGGAATCGGCAGGATGTTCTTGTCCTTGTGCAGCAGCCAGGCCAGCGCGAGCTGGGCCATGCTGCAGCCGACTTCCTGCGCAATCGCACGGTAGGGTTCCAGCAGTTGCAGGTTGGCCGCGTAGTTGCCCGGCGTGAAGCGCGGCATGGCGCGGCGGATGTCCTTCTCGTGCAGGGTGGACACATCGGTCAGCTCGCCGCACAGGAAGCCGCGCGCGACCGGGCTGAAGGCGACAAAACTCACACCCAGTTCACGGCAGGCGTCCAGCACCGCGATCTCGGGATTGCGGGTCCAGAGCGAATACTCGGTCTGCAGCGCCGCGATCGGGTGTACCGCATGCGCCTTTCGGAGCGTATCGGCCGAGACCTCGGACAGCCCGATGGCGCGGATCTTGCCCGCGCGCACCAGATCGGCCATGGCGCCGACGCTGTCCTCGATCGGCACCTGCTTGTCCCAGCGGTGCAGGTAGTAGAGGTCGATCACGTCGGTGTTCAGACGCTGGAGCGCTTGCTCGCAGGTGGCACGGATCGTCTCGGGGCGGCCGTCGATCACGCGCACCTTCTGGCCGTCGCCCTTGAGGTCGACGCCGGTCATGCCGCACTTGCTCGCCAGCGTGAAGCGGCTGCGGTGCTGGGACAGCACGCGGCCGACCAGGCTCTCGTTGGCGCCGAAGCCGTAGAGCGCGGCGGTGTCGAAATGGGTCACGCCAGCGTCGAGCGCGGCCAGCAGCACGCGCTCGCCCTGCTCGGCCGAGACCGGAGCGCCATAGGCGTGACTGAGGTTCATGCAGCCCAGGCCGATGGCGGAAACCTGGAGCGGGCCGAGCTGGCGTTGCAGAAATGTCGTTGTCATGGCGAAAGTAGAAGTGAGGCTTGAGAGTGGAAGTTCAGCGACAGGCGCAGAAGGAGGCTCAGCGGGCGATCAGCGATAGAACAGGTAGCCAACGCCAATCGCGCCAACCAGGCCAACCGCATCGGCGAACAGGCCGCAGGCCAGCGCCTGGCGGGTCTGGCGGATGTTGACGCTGCCGAAATAGACCGCCAGCACATAGAAGGTGGTCTCGGTCGAGCCCTGGATGATGGCCGCGAGCTTGCCCTGGAAGGAATCGACGCCATAGGTCTTCATGACGTCGATCATCAGCCCGCGCGCCCCGCTGCCCGACAGCGTCTTCATCAGGCCGACCGGCAGCGCCGGCACGAAATCGGCATCGAGCCCGACCCAGCGCACCAGCGCTTCGATCGCTCCCAGCAGATAGCCCATGCAGCCGGTGCTGCGAAACACCGAGATCGCCGCCAGCATCGCGACCAGGTAGGGGATGATCTGCAGCGCGACGCCAAAGCCCTCCTTGGCGCCCTCGACGAAGCTGTCGTAGCAATCGACGCGGCGCCAGGCCCCGACCGCGACGAACAGCGTGATCAGGCTGAAGATGACGCCGCTGCCCAGCAGCCCCACCGCCTGCGCCAGCTGCTGCGGCGGCAGCCCGCTCAAGGCCGCGTAGAGCGCCGCCATCAGGCCGATGAAGCCGGCAAAAAAGACCAGCACCGGCGCGCGCAGCAGGTTGATGCGCTGCACCCAGGCCACCGCGCCCAGGCCGGCACAGAACGAGATGAAGGTGGCGATCAGCGTCGGCAGGAAGATGTCGGCGCCGTTGAAGCCGGCCAGGCCCTGCTCGGCCGCCAGGCTCTGCCGGATCGCGATCACCGAGGTCGGGATCAGCGTGATGCCGGCGGTGTTGAGCACCAGGAACATCACCATCGGGTCGCTGGCCACGTCTTTCTGCGGGTTGATCTCCTGCAGCTCGCGCATGGCTTTCAGGCCCAGCGGCGTGGCGGCGTTGTCCAGCCCGAGCAGGTTGGCGCTGAAGTTCATCACGATGCTGCCCCCGGCCGGGTGCCCACGCGGGATGCCCGGAAAGACGCAGCGAAAGAACGGCGCCAGCGCGCGCGCGAACAGGTCGATCACACCGGCACGCTCGCCGATCTTCATGATGCCCAGCCACAGACACATGATGCCGACCAGCCCGAGCGAGACGTCGAAGCCGGTCTTGGCGCTGTCGAACAGGCCACTCAGCACCCGCGCGAAGATGCCCGCATCGCCCTGCAGCAACTGCAGAAAAGCGGCCACGAAACCGATCAGGATGAAGGCGACCCAGACGAAGTTCAGCATGCGGGGAATGATGCCAGCAAAAATACCGGGGCGAGCCGTGGCGCCGCCTGGAACTTTGTCGTCGCGCCACCAATTACCAGTATAAAATTAATTTTCGACACTAAATTCCAACATGACCTGCCAGAACATCGTCTTCATCGACAGCCGCGTCGCCGGCTACCAGAACCTGACCGCCAGCCTGGGCGCGGATACCGAGTGGCATCTGCTGAACGCTGGGCAGGACGGCGTCGAGCAGATGCAGCGCATCCTGTCGGGCCGCTCCGGGCTCGAGTCAATCCAAGTCGTCAGCCACGGCTCGGCCGGGACGCTGTACCTGGGCAGCACGGTGCTCAATTCGGGCAACTTGGGAGCTACCAAGGGCAGCTGCAAGCGATCGGTTCCAGCCTGTGCGCGACTCATGCCCAGGTTGGCTTTTGATGGTTGGTCTACCTACACCCACTGGGAATCAATAAATAATGCGAACCATCTCCCGGACTGCTACGCATTAGTGGGCAAATGAATCGTGCGATTCAGAACATGACAGATAAAAATTTTTAAGATTAATTACCTTAAAAATCTTGAGGAACGCGGGCTATGTTTTTGAAAAATTTCCAGCCTGCATATGATGAAATTTGAATTTCGAGAGGAACGAAAATGACCAGTTACAAAACAATCGACTACCTGCCTGACTTGACAGAAGATGAACGCTTGACAGCTGATATCATGGGATTTTCATCCTACACTGATAACAGTAACGACTATGATTCAGTAGCCATTGTTTTAGGCTCGGAAAATTATGCAATACTTCACAGTATATATAAGTTTACTGCCATAAAAGGCGCCACTTACGACATCGTCTCAACAAGCTACTTTGATCCATTCTCACTTCGCATATACGATTCAAGCGGAAACTTAATTGAAATAAATGACGAAATAGACGATGGAGATGATATCTTTGTATTTGACGGACTATACAGTCAGGATATGATCCTTGACTGGGTTGCTCCGTATGGAGGAGAATACTATGTGCAAGCAGACTGGAATCAAGGATTTTATTATGATTCTTATGCCCTAACAATATTGGAAGACAAGGATACCGCCAATACTGGCAGTAAGCCAATCATGTTTTCAAAAACTTTCTCTGTGGCGGAAAATAGCAGCACAGGAAAGTTAGCAGGTCAAATGACTGCTATTGATGAGGATGGCGATGCCATCACTTATAGCATTACCGCTGGTAACATCGATGTAGACCAGGATGGCAAAACAGCCTTTTTGATAAATTCTTCTACTGGCGTTATCACCGTCAATGACAGTGGCGACCTTGACTACGAAGGTACCCGTACCTTCACTCTAACCACCAAGGCTTCAGACAGTTCCTCGTCTTCCTCAGCCACAGCGACAGTCCAACTCACCAACGTCAACGACGTGCCGACCGGCTCGGTGACGATCAGTGGCTCGGCCGCCCAAGGCCAGACCCTGAAAGCCAGCCACAGCCTAGCCGATGCCGATGGTCTGGGCACCATTCGTTACCAATGGAAAGCGGACGGCAAGGCGATCAGCGGCGCGACCAGCTCGACTTACAAGCTGACGCAGGCGGAGGTTGGCAAGGCGGTTTCCGTCACCGCAAGCTACACAGATCTGCAGGGCACTGCCGAAAGCAAGACCAGCTCCACGACAAAGGAAGTGCTCAATGGCGCCATCACCGGGACCACTGGCAACAACACCTTGATGGGCACGCATGCTGCCGACAAACTCTCCGGCCTCGCTGGCGATGACATCTACTATGTGAACCATGCCAGCGACACCATCAGTGAGAGCAGTGGCGGCGGCACCGATGTCGCCTACAGCTACCTGAGCAGCTACACCCTGGCCGCCAACGTCGAGAATGGACGGATCATGGCCGCTGCGGCCGCCAACCTGAGCGGCAACGCACTCAACAACATTCTCTACGCCGGCACGGGCAACAACACCCTCAACGGTGGAACGGGTACCGAGGCGGATACGGTTTCGTACCAGTACGGCTTGGTCAGCGGTGCGACCAGCGGCGTCAATGCGAATCTGGCGACTGGAAAGGTCAGCGGCAGCTCGGGCACCGACAAACTGGTCAACATCGAGAACCTCACAGGATCCAGCCTCAACGACACGCTGGTCGGCAGCAAGGTGGCCAACGTCCTGACCGGCGGTCTGGGCAGCGACAGCCTCTACGGCGGCGCTGGCGACAAGGTCAAGGATATCTTTGACTTCAACGCGATCACGGAATCGAAGACGGGTACGGCACGCGACAAGGTCTATGACTTCGTGAGCAAGATCGACAAGGTCGACCTCGGCGGCATCGACGCCAACACGGCAACCGCCAAGGCCGGCGATCAGGCCTTCGCCTTCAGCGGCACCAGCGCCAAGGCCAACTCGGTCTGGTTCAAGGTGGCCGATGTCGATGGCAACGCGGCGACCAAGGACCTCGTCGTCTATGGCGATGTCAGCGGCGACGCCAAGGCCGACTTCGAGATCGGCCTGGTCGGCGTGACGGTCATCACCGCCACCGACTTCGCGCTCTGAAACGCACCGAGGCGCCAGCGCTGCACGAATGCAGCGAGCCTGGCGCCTCGGTCATGGTGATCGCGAGCGCCCGTTCATGTGGGCGCGCGCGATCCGGAGCAGGATCAGCCGTTGAGCTGCTGCTCCAGATCGTGCAGCACCTGGTAGCAGGGAAGCACCTTCTGCACGCTCGAGTTCGGCTCGCGGCCTTCGCGGATGGCGGCGAAGAACTCGCGGTCCTGCAGTTCGATGCCGTTCATCGACACCGCGACCTGGGAGACGTCGATCTGCTCTTCCTTGCCGGTGAACAGGTCGTCGTAGCGCGCGATGTAGGTGCCGGTGTCACCGATGTAGCGGAAGTAGGTGCCCAGCGGGCCGTCGTTGTTGAACGACAGGCTCAGGGTGCAGATCGCGCCGTTGGCCGCCTGGAGCTGGATGCTCATGTCCATCGCGATGCCCAGCACCGGGTGGATCGGGCCCTGCACCGCGTTGGCCTTCACGATCGGGCTGTTGGCCTGGTAGGCGAACAGGTCGACGGTATGCGCGGCATGGTGCCACAGCAGGTGGTCGGTCCAGCTGCGCGCCTGGCCCAGCGCGTTGGTGTTGGTGCGGCGGAAGAAATAGGTCTGCACATCCATCTGCTGGATGTTGAACTCGCCGGCCAGCACCTTGTTGTGCACATACTGGTGGCTGGGGTTGAAGCGGCGGGTGTGACCGACCATGGCCACCTTGCCGGTCTGCTGCTGCAGGCGTGCCACTTCCTGGCCGGCCTTGAGCTCGTCGCACAGCGGGATCTCGACTTGCACATGCTTGCCGGCCTGCAGACAGGCGATCGACTGCGAGGCGTGCATCTGGGTCGGAGTGCAGAGGATGACGGCGTCGAGTTCCTGGATCTTCAGGGCCTCGTTGAGGTCGTCGGTCACATGCTTGATGCCGTACTTGTCGGCCACTTCCTGGGTCTTGGCCAGGTCACGGCCGATGACGGAAATCACTTCCACGTCGGGAATGTTCTTGATGCCGTCCAGGTGCTTGATGCCGAAGGCGCCGGCACCGGCGAGCGCGACTTTGATGGTCATGATTTGACTCCTTTGATCAGTGGGGGACAGAGCTGGCGCTACGCGCTGCGGTCTGTCCCGCCAGGGGCTTAAACGTTTTCCAGGATCACGTGACCGACGGCGGTGTTCGATGCCGGCACATGATAGAAGCGGTGCGCCAGCTTCGGCGCCGGGCCGCCCGCGACGTCGGCCATCGCGCCGCGCGCGATCAGCCACATCACCAGCTCGATGCCCTCGCTGCCGGCTTCGCGCACATAGTCGATATGCGGCGTGGCGGCGGCGGCTTCCGGGTCATTGATCAGCTTGTCGAGCCAGGCGTTGTCCCACTCGCGGTTGATCAGGCCGGCGCGCGCGCCCTGCAACTGGTGGCTCATGCCGCCGGTGCCCCAGATCTGCACGTTCAGGTCCTGGTCGAAGGACTCGACCGCCTTGCGGATCGCCTTGCCGAGGTTGTAGCAACGCTGGCCGCTGGGCACCGGGTACTGGACCACGTTGACCGCGAACGGAATCACCGGGCAGGGCCAGGCGTCGGGCTGGCCGCACATCAGCGACAGCGGCACGGTCAGGCCATGGTCGACTTCCATCTTGTTGACGATGGTCAGGTCGAAGTCCTGCTGGATCACGCTTTGCGCGATATGCGAGGCCAGCTCGGGGTGACCGATGACCTTGGGCACCGGGCGCGGACCCCAGCCCTCGTCGGCCGGCTGGTATTCGGCGGCGGTGCCGATCGCGAAGGTCGGGATCAGGTCCAGGCTGAAGGCGGTCGCGTGGTCGTTGTAGACCAGGAAGATCACGTCTGGCTTGTTGTCCTTCATCCATTGCTTGGAGAAGTCGTAGCCCGCGAACAGCGGCTTCCAGTAGTCCTCCTCGGTCTTGCCCAGATCGATCGCGGCGCCGATGGCCGGCACATGCGAGGTGTAGACGGATGCGGTGATGCGTGCCATGTCGTTTCAGCCTTTCTTGCCTTGCGGCTGATGCTGGGGCTGGGCGTCGCCGTCCTCGCCCAGGTAGCGGTTGCCCTCGGCGCTACGGCCGCCGCCCAGCATCATGTTGCGATATTCCTCTTCGGTCATGCCGGTCATCGAGCCGGCCATCTGCTGGAAGCTCTTGCCGTCGGTGGCGCCGATCTTGGCCAGGAAATAGATGTTGCCGCCGGTGCGCATGCACCAGTTGAGGTCGCGCGCGAGCACGGCCTGTTTCTGCTCCTCGGTCATCGCCCACTCGTCGAGGTAGGCGCGCTCGTCGGCCTTGAAGCGCTCGCGGTTCTCGGCCTTCATCAGCGACATGCAGAACTGGTTCAGCCAGTAGCCCTTGCGGCTTTGCTCGGCATCGAAAATGATGGTGCCGGGCACGTCCTTGTACGGTTTGTCCAATGCCATGAATTTCCCCTTATTCAGTCGGTGCCAGAGCTAAAGATCTGGCACACGAAATCCCTTTAATCAGTTGGGGACAGAGCCAAATCGCTGCGCGATTCTGGGTCTGTCCCACAAACCATTAACGATTTTCCTCGGGCCAGTACAGGCGCATAGGGTTGTCGACCAGCAGCTTCTGCTGCAGTTCGGCGGTCGGCGCGATGTGCGGGATGAAGTCGACCAGCAGGCCGTCGTCGGGCATGTGATCCTTCAGGTTCGGGTGCGGCCAGTCGGTGCCCCAGAGCACGCGGTCCGGGAACTCCTCGACCACGCGGCGCGCGAACGGCACCACGTCGACATAGGCTGCCTGCTCGCCGTTGAGCGCCTTGGGGCCGGTGACCGACAAGCGCTCGGGGCAGCTCACCTTGCTCCAGACGTTCGGATGCTGGCGCATGAACTTGAGGAACAGCTCGAACTCGGGGCCGTCGATCGGCTTGGAGACATCGGGGCGGCCCATGTGATCCACCACCACGGTGGTCGGCAGCGCGGTGAAGAAGTCCCACAGCTCGGGCAGGTCGACCGCCTCGAAGTAGATCACCACATGCCAACCCAGCTTGGCGATGCGACCGGCGATCTCGAGCAGCTCGTCCTTGGGCGTGAAGTCGACCAGGCGCTTGACGAAGTTGAAGCGCACGCCGCGCACGCCGGCGGCATGCAGGGCCTGCAGTTCCTCGTCGGTCACGCTGCGCTTGACGGTCGCGACGCCGCGCGCCTTGCCGCCGCTGCTCAGGCAGGCATCGACCATGGCGCGGTTGTCGGCGCCGTGGCAGGTGGCCTGCACCACCACGTTGCGGGCAAAGCCCAGGTGGTCGCGCAGCGCGTAGAGCTCGTGCTTGGTCGCGTCGCAGGGGGTGTACTTGCGTTCGGGCGCATAGGGAAACTCGGCGCCCGGGCCGAACACATGACAATGCGCGTCAACCGCGCCAGCCGGCAGCTGGAACTTGGGCTTGCTGGGGCCGGTATACCAGTCGAGCCAGCCGGCAGTCTTGGTGAAATCACCAGAAGTGGGTTTGGACATTTTCTTTTTCCAATCGTTCAGGAGCGGTGACGGGCCGGTCACCCCGGCGCCGCGACCAGGCGGCGCGATCCAGCACAAACGTCAGTCGATGTAGCGCAGGCCCTTGGCCGCCAGCGGCTCACGCATCTTGTAGAGATCGAGACCCAGCACGCCAGCGGCAAACTGGTCGCGCTTGGCACCCTCGTTGGCCTCGCGCGCCAGCGCGGTGGCCAGCGTCTTCTCGGCCAGGGCGGCGGGCACGCAGACCACGCCGTCATCGTCGGCCACGATCACGTCGCCCGGGTTCACGATCATGCCGGCGCAGACCACTGGAATGTTGACCGAGCCCAGCGTCTCCTTGACGCAGCCCTTGGCATGGACGGCCTTGCTCCAGACCGGGAAGTTCATGCGCGTGAGCTCCTTGACATCGCGCACGCCGGCGTCGATGACCAGCGCGCGGGCACCACGGGCCTGGAAGCTGGTCGCCAGCAGGTCGCCGAAGAAGCCGTCGCTGTTGTCCGTGGTGCAGGCCGCCACGACGATGTCGCCAGGCTGGATCTGCTCGGCCGCGACATGCATCATCCAGTTGTCGCCCGGCTGCAGCAGCACGGTGATCGCGGTGCCGGACACCTGGGCGCCGGCAAAGATCGGGCGCATATAGGGCTTCATCAGGCCGACGCGGCCCATGGCCTCGTGCACGGTGGCCGAGCCCAGGGCGGCCAGCGCGTCGGCGGTAGCGCGGTCGGCGCGCTGGATGTTGCGGTAAACGACTCCGAGTTGGTACATGATTACAGGCCTTTCTGTTTAAGTGCAGCGTCCATGCGCGGGAACACGCGGCGCGCGTTGCCTTCGAACACCTTGTAGCGCTGCTCCTCGCTCAGGTTCGGGGTGGCGGCGACATAGCGCTTGGTGTCGTCGTAGTAGTGGCCGGTCTCCGGGTCGATGCCGCGCACGGCGCCGATCATCTCGGAGGCAAACAGGATGTTGTCGACCGGGATCACCTTGGTCAGCAGGTCGATGCCCGGCTGGTGGTAGACGCAGGTGTCGAAGAAGATGTTGTTGAGCAGGTGGTCCTGCAGCAGCGGCTTCTTCATCTCCTGGGCCAGGCCACGGAAACGGCCCCAGTGGTAGGGCACCGCGCCACCACCGTGCGGGATCAGGAACTTCAGCGTCGGGAAATCCTTGAACAGGTCGCCCTGCAGGCATTGCATGAAGGCGGTGGTGTCGGCGTTCAGGTAGTGGGCGCCGGTGGTGTGGAAACAGCTGTTGCAGCTGGTTGACACGTGGATCATCGCCGGCAGGTCGTACTCGACCATCTTCTCGTAGATCGGGTACCAGTGGCGGTCGGTCAGCGGCGGGCTGGTCCAGTGGCCGCCCGACGGGTCCGGGTTCAGGTTCAGGCCGACGAAGCCGTAGTCCTTGACGCAGCGCTCCAGCTCGGCGATGCAGCTCTTGGGATCGACACCAGGGCTCTGCGGCAGCATGGCCGCGCCGATGAAGTTGTCCGGGAACAGTTCGCTGACGCGGTAGCACAGTTCGTTGCAGATCGCGGCCCAGGTCGAGGAAGTCTCGAAGTCGCCGATATGGTGGGCCATGAAGCTCGCACGGGGCGAGAACACGGTCAGGTCGGAGCCGCGCTCCTTCATGAGCTTGAGCTGGTTGGTCTCGATCGACTCGCGCAGCTCGTCGTCGCTGATCTTCAGGCTCTTGGGGTCGGGCTGCTGGCTCGGGTCCTTCAGCGCAGCGATCTGCAGGTCACGCCAGGCGCCCAGCGCGGCCGGCGCGGTGGTGTAGTGGCCGTGTACGTCGATGATCAGCGGCTTCTTGCTCATGGGGTTGAACTCCTCGTTCGGGATGGATGGTGGCTGGCGCAAATTGTGCGCGCGCACCGTCCAGGCCACAAGCCGTTGTCACGCTAGCTGCTAGAAGATTCCAGCATAGCGCGATTCGCGCTATATAGAATTCCCAAATGGATCTCAAACAGCTCGAATACTTCGTGCGGGTGGCCGAACTCGGCAGCTTCACGCGCGCGGCGCACACCCTGAACATTGCCCAGCCCGCGCTGAGCCGGCAGGTGCGCCTGCTCGAAGTCGAGCTGCGCCAGAACCTGCTGCTGCGCAACGGGCGCGGTGCCACGCCGACCGAGGCCGGCCAGCTGCTGCTCGGCCACGCGCGTGGCATCCTGCACCAGGTCGAGCGCGCACGCGAGGACCTCGGGCGGGTGCGCGGCGCGCTGGCCGGCCATGTCGCGATCGGGCTGCCGCCGACGCTGGCGCGGGTGCTGGCGGTGCCGCTGACGCGCGCCTTCCGGCTGGAGCTGCCCGAAGCACAGCTCTCGATCAGCGAGGGCCTGTCGACCGGCATGCAGGAAGGTCTGATCCAGGGCCGGCTTGATCTGGCCCTGCTCTACGACGCCGCGCCGCTGCCCGAGCTCGACATCCTGCCGCTGTTCGAGGAAGCACTGCTGCTGGTACAGGCAAGACCCGCCGGCCTGCTGGAAGACCCGCCACCGCCGCCGATCACGCTGAGCGAGCTGGCCCGGCTGCCACTGGTGATCCCGAGCCGGCCCAACGCCATCCGCATGCATGTCGAGCGCGAACTGGCCGGCCTGGGCTTGCGGCCGACGATCGCGCTCGAGATCGATGGCGTGCCGGCCATTCTCGACCTGGTGGCCGAGGGCCTGGGCTGCGCCGTGCTGCCGCGCAATGCGGCCTCGAACACAGTGCGACCCTCGGCCTACACCTTGCGGGTCATCGTCGATCCCCCGCTGCGGGTCCGGGTCGCGCTGGCATCCAGCGCGCAACGACCGGCCACGCTGACCCAGCAAGCCGCCGCCCGGCTGCTGGGCGAACTGTGCGAGCGGATATTCAGGCCAACCAGCCCAGCAGCCTGAGCCACCAGAGCAGACCGCTGAGCGTGAAGAACGACCCAGCCGTGGTCGCCAGCAGCGCCGCCGCGCTGATGCCCTCGTGGCCGCGGCGCTGCGACAGGATGGTGTAGATGCCCATGATCGGCATGGCGGTGGTCAGCAGCACGGCGGTGCGCAGCTGCGGGTCGGCCACTGGCACCCCCCAGCTCAGCACGGCGAACATGACGAGCGGGTGCAGCACCAGCTTGCCCAGCGTGATCTGCAGCACCGCCGGGCCCATGCCGCGCAGTGGCTGGCCGGCCAGGCTGCCGCCGATGACGAACAGCGACAGCGCGCCACTGGCCTGCGCGAACAGGTTGACGGTGCGCGCGACCGGCAGCGGCGGCGTCCAGCCGAGCAGCGAGGCCAGCAGGCCGGCGACGATCGCGATGATCATCGGATTGCGCGCCAGGCCCTTGAGCGTCCTGAGCACGACCTGTCCTACTCCACCCTTGCCGCCTTCGAGGTCGGCAACGGCCAGCAGCAACGGGATCAGCAACAGGTTCTCGACCATCATGTTGAGCGCCAGCCCGACGCCCGCGACCGAACCGCCCAGCGTGAGCAGCACGACCGGATAGCCGACGAAGCCGCTGTTGGGGCAGGACATGCCCATCGCGAACATGCTCGCGTAATGCAACGGCTGGCGCGCCAGCACGCGGGCCGCGAACAGGCCGACTCCGATCATGAGCAGGCCGGCCAGCGCGTAGGCCCCCATGTAGCCGGGATTGAGGATCTCGCCCAGGCTGCGCGATGACAAGGCGTTGAACAGCAGCGCCGGCAGCGCCAGATTGATCACGAACTGGCCGAACAAGCGCATGTCCGCCTTGGCGAACAGCCCCAGCCGGGTGCAGGCAAAGCCGATCAGGACAGCCAGGTAGATCGGCCCGGTAATGGAGAGGATGGAAAGCATGACGGCATGCTACCCGAGCCCAGGCAGCGCATTGCAATGCCGGGAGGGCTGCATCTGGCTGGCAGGACGACCCATATCAGAACGGCATATCAGCTGGATCGACAAGCCATGACTTCAGGCCTGGTTTCCTAGGGTTAACGATAGTTGATACTTCAACTATCGGCCTTTAAAGTTGCGACCGCAACGATCCGGGACCGGACCTTTCAACCAGACGGAGTCTCCATGAACACCACCAGCAAGTCCTTTGCCTTACTGTCCGCCGCCATCGCGCTGGCCTTCGGCGGCTCCGCCGCCCAGGCTCAGACGGTCACGATCAAGTTCTCGCATTTCCTGGCCTCGAACTCGAACTTCCACAAGGGTGTCGCTGAACCCTGGTGCGCAGCGATCGAGAAGGACTCGGGCGGCAAGATGAAGTGCCAGCTCTACCCGGCATTGCAGCTCGGCGGTACCCCACCGCAGCTGGCCGACCAGGTCAAGAACGGCGTCGCCGACGTGGTCTGGACCTCGCCGAGCTACTCGACCGGCCGCTTCCCGCGCACCGAAGCGCTCGAGCTGCCGTTCACCCTGCCCCCGGGCAGCCTGGCCGGTACCCGCGCCATGTGGGACTACACCCAGAAGCACGGCCAGGAAGACTACAAGGACTTCAAGTTGCTGGCCCTTTTCAGCGGCTCCAACGTCGTGATCAGCACCGCCAGCAAGCCGGTCATGTCGGCCGACGACCTCAAGGGCCTGAAGCTGCGCAGCCCCTCGCGCTTCACCTCGCTGTTCCTGAGCTCGCTCGGCGGCACGCCGGTCAACATGCCGATCGCAGCCGTGACCGAAGGCATCTCCAAGGGCGTGATCGACGGGGCCATGGCACCGTGGGAGATCCTGCCCGCCGTCAAGATCGACGAGGTCACCAAGTACCACATCGAGGGACCCGCCAACCTGGCCGGCTTCTCGCAGACCCCGTTCGCCATCCTGATGAACAAGAAGAAGTACGAGAGCCTGACGCCCGATCTCAAGGCCGTGATCGACAAGCACAGCGGCCTGGCACTGTCCGAGCTGGCCGGCAAGGCCTGGGACAAAGGCAACGACGAGGCACGCAAGAAGCTGACCGCCCAGGGCAACAAGGTGCTGGTCATCAAGGACGCCGACTACAAGGCCATGGTCAAGGCATCGGCTGGCGTCGAGGCCGACTGGATCAAGCAGGCCACGGCCAAGGGCCTCGATGGCACCAAGCTGGCGGCCGAAGTCCACGCCATCGGCAACAAGTACCTCGGAAAATGATCATCGGGCTGGACCCAGGTCCAGCCCGGCCCCGGCCCGCCTCTCACCGAGTCGGGCTTTTTTCTTGCGGGTGACCGGTGGTCGCCTGATTCTTTCACTCCCTCAACCAGTACAACCATGGCTGAATTAGTACCTGACGACATGGACGCGCCAGCGCCCCAGCGCACTGGCCTGGCTGGCCTGCTCGACACCGTGATCACCTGGTGGGCGATCGCCGGCGGCATGGTCTTCGTTGCCCTCGTCATCATGTCCATCATCTCCATCGTCGGCCGCAAGCTGTTCTCGCACCCGATCGAGGGCGACATGGAGCTGCTCATGATGGGCGCGGCGATCGGCTCGGCCGCTTTCCTGCCGGTCTGCGAGCTCGACGACCACCACATCAAGGTCGATGCGTTGACCACCTGGATGAGCGAGCGCGGCCGCGCTGCGCTCGACACGCTCGCGCACGCGCTGCTGGCCGCCGCCTCGGCGCTCATCACCTGGCGCAGCGCCCTCTACGTGGAAGAGTGCTACGAGAACATGGAAGTCTCGACACTGCTGCTGGTGCCGATCTGGCAGCCCGTGCTGCTGCTCGTGCCCAGCTTCGTGCTGCTGACGCTCGCGGCGCTCTACCGCGCCTTCGTTTCCCTGAACACCGCAACTGGAGGCCAGCAATGAGCGGCATGGCGATTGGACTTTCGATTTTTGCCGGCCTGCTGGTGCTGCTGGCGCTGCGCATCCACGTCGGCGTGGGCATGCTGATCGGCGGCGCCGCCGGCTTCCTGGCCATGAACGACTGGGACCCGTCAGCCCTGCTGTTCACGCTGAACCACCTGGCCTACGCGCGCCTGTCCAACTATGACCTGGCGGTGATCCCGCTGTTCATGCTGATGGGCCAGTTCGCCACCCACGGCGGCCTGTCCAAGTCGCTGTTCCGCTTCGCAGCGGCCTTCATGGGTCACTGGAAGGGCGGCCTGGCGATGGCCTCGACTGGCGCCTGCGCCGGCTTCGGCGCCATCTGCGGTTCCTCGCTGGCCACCGCCGCCACCATGGCGCAGGTCGCGCTGCCCGAGCTCAAGGCCCACGGCTATTCGGGTCGCCTGTCGACCGGCACGCTGGCGGCGGCTGGCACGCTGGGCATCATGATCCCGCCCTCGGTGCCGCTGGTGATCTACGCCGTGCTGACCCAGGAGTCGATCGGCAAGCTGTTCATGGCGGCCCTCGTGCCGGGCCTGATCGCCATGACCGGCTACATGCTGGTCATCAAGCTGATCGTCACGCTCGACCCCAAGGCGGGGCCGGCGAGCAAGAAGCACAGCTGGGCCGAGCGCCTGACCGCCACCCTGGCCGTGCTGCCCGTCATGGGCGTGTTCGCAGTCGTCATCGTCGGCATCTACGGTGGCTGGGCCAACCCGACCGAGGCCGCCTCGATCGGCGCGGCCGCCTGCGGCGTGCTGGCTGTCATCACCGGCGGCATGCGCTGGGAAGGCATCAAGAAGAGCCTGATCGGCACCGCGCACGCCACTGCCATGATCTTCCTGGTGCTGCTCGGCGCCGACCTGCTCAACTCGGGCCTGGCGCTGACGCAACTGCCGACCGAACTGGCCGACTGGGTCAAGAACTCGGGCCTGCCGCCGCTGATGGTGCTGATCGCAATCCTGGTCGTCTACGTGCTGCTGGGCTGCGTGATGGATTCGCTGGCCATGATCCTGCTGACCATCCCGATCTTCTACCCGATGGTCATGGGCCTGGACTTCTTCGGCATGAGCGTGCCCGACAAGTCGGTCTGGTTCGGCATCCTGGCGCTGATGGTGGTCGAGATCGGCCTGGTGCACCCGCCCGTCGGCATGAACCTGTTCATCATCCAGAAGCTGGCCAAGGACGTGCCTTACATGGAGACCGCCAAGGGCGTCATGCCTTTCCTGGCCTCGGACTTCATCCGCATCGGCTTCCTGGTGTTCTTCCCGGTCATTTCCCTGGGCCTGGTCCACTGGATGGGCTGAACCCAGATGGCAAGCGAAACCAGCAACCGGACGCCGCCAGCGTTGCGGCGGCATTTCACCTACCGCCTCAACGTGCTGAGCCGACTCAACGATCTGATGAGCCAGGAGCTCTACCAGTCGGGTTGCGGGTTGAGCTTGCCGGAATCGCGCTGCCTGGCAGCGATCGGCTCCTCCCCGGGCCACCTGACCGTCAACGAGGTCGCGTTCGAGACCAACCTCGACAAGGCCCAGGTCAGCCGTACCGTCAAGACCCTGGTCGATCGCGGGCTGGTTTCCAA
Organism: Chitinophaga pinensis; assembly: GCA_943326015.2. GTDB lineage: Bacteria > Pseudomonadota > Gammaproteobacteria > Burkholderiales > Burkholderiaceae_C > Malikia. Next base: position 40,302 of record CALPRQ020000002.1, read on the forward strand.
GCGGCCCTGTCCGGTCGACGGCCGCGCCGTCTTGCTGACCGTCACCACCGATGGTCAGCAGCGCTGGGAGCAGGTGATGCCACTGATCGACCAGCGCAACCAGGATCTGCTGCACTGCCTGAGCGAGCAGGAAAAGGCCCTGCTGCTCGACATGTTCGACCGTCTGTTGAACCGGGCCCGCAAACAGTTCGAGACTGCCCGGCTGGAATAAGCCGACACCCGGCACCCCCGGAACCAACCCTTCGCGGTTGGTTTTTTTTCGTCTGCAGCGACCCAACCTAGGGAAAGCACTTAGTTGCGTGCGCACCCATCTTGTTTAACATGCAGCCCAGTACAAGACCGCAACCCCATGGCCACGCCACAACCCCCCACCCAACCGACAACCACAGCGACCCAGGACCTGACGCTGGATCGCACGCTGACCTACCGGCTGCACAAGCTGCACAAGCTGTCCGACATGGGCAGCCAGCACGCCTACCTCCGGGAAACCGGCCTGTCGATGAGCGATGGACGCTGCCTGACCACCATCGGCACGTTCGAGCCACTGTCGGTCAAGGACCTGGCGCAGCAGGCCAACCTCGACAAGGGTCAGGCCAGCCGCGCCGCGCAGGCGCTGGTCGAGCAGGGCCTGGTCAGCAAGCAGCACGACAGCCTGGATGCGCGCGGCGTGGTGCTGACGCTGACCGAGGCCGGTCGCGAGGCCTTCCGGCGCACCATGGCGATGGTCAAGCGCCGCAATCAGGAAATCTTCGGCTGCCTGAGCGCCGACGAGCAGGAGACGCTCAGCGCCCTGTTCGACCGCCTGATCGATCACGCCAGTCACACCTGAACTTCAACCGAGAGCAGCATCCCCATGCACCAGCCAACGACCGAAGCGCGTCCGTCCATCTATTACCGCTACGAGGTCTTCCAGCCCTGGTTGCCATCGCAGCATCCGGCCCGGCCGCGTCAGCAGGTCGTGATCGTCGGTTCCGGCCCGGCCGGCATGGTCACCGCGCTGGAGCTGGCGCGCCACGGCGTGGCCAGCGTGGTGCTGAGCGCCGAGCTGCAGTTCTCGCAGGGCAGCCGCGCGATCGTCTTCACGCGCCGTTCGATGGAGATCCTGCAGCAGGTCGGCGTGGCCGACCGCATGACCGAGGGCGGCCTGCCCTGGCGCTTCGGCAACTCCTTCTACCGCAACCAGCGCTGTTTCCGCATGGAGGCGCCGCACGACCAGGACGACCGCTTCGGCCCGCTGCTCAACGTGCAGCAGCAATTCATGGAGGAATACCTGCATGACGCCTGCCAGGCCAATCCGCTGATCGACTTCCGCTGGGGCAACCAGGTGGTCAAGGTCGATCAGATGGACGGCTACGCGGTCGCGACCGTCGATACCCCGGAGGGCAAATACCGGCTTGAAACCGACTGGCTGGTCGATGCCTCGGGCGGCCGTTCCGCCATCCGATCGGCCATGAAGCTGGAGATGGAAGGGGCGTCCTACGAAGGCTTCTTCGTGATCGCCGACATCAGAATAGACCTGCCATTGCCGACCGAACGGCTGGCCTACTTCGACCCCGAGTGGAACCCGGGCAACACCATCCTGATGCACCGCGAGCCCAACGGCATCTGGCGCGTCGACTACCAGCTGCCCGAAGGCGAGACACCCGAGCAGGCACTGCGCCCGGAATCGCTCAAGGCCCGCATCGACGCCCAGCTGGCCATGATCGGCTTCCCGGGCATCGAATGGGAAATGGACTGGAGCTCGGTCTACTCGGCCCGCACCTTGACTCTGCCCGACTATGTGCATGGCAGCGTGATCTTCACCGGCGACGCGGCCCACCTGCTGCCGATCTTCGGCGTGCGCGGCGCCAACACCGGCTTCCAGGACGCCCAGTCGCTGGGCTGGCAGCTGGCCCATGTGGTCAAGGGCCTCGGCAGCCGGCAGCTGCTGGCCAACTACAGCGCCGAGCGCGTTGGCGCCGCGCGCGAGATCATCGCGGAGTCGGGCAAGAGCGTGCGCTTCATGACGCCGCCGACGCCTGGCTTCAAGCTGCTGCGCAACGCCGTGCTGTCGCTCTCGCTGACGCAGGAATTCGTGCGCCCGCTCTACCACTGGCGCACTTCGCGTCCGCACGAGTACAGCCACTCGATGCTCAACAGCCGTGGCGACGACAACGGCCTGTTCAGCGCCGGACCGGCGCATGGCGCGCCGCCGCAGAACGTGCGGCTGGCGAGCAACGACTTCCTGCTCGACCATCTGGGCGGCGGCTTCGATCTGATCTACTTCACCGAAGGCGATGCGATTCCTGCCGCGCTGCAGACCGTGATCAACGCTGCCCGTGCCAGGGGCGTCGCGCTGCGCGTGACCGCCGTCGGTGCGGCCCAGCCGGTGGCCGGCGCCGACCAGACCTTCGCCGATGCCGACGGTCATTTGCGCGCCCGCTACGGCGTGCAGGCCAGCGGTGCGGCCTATCTGCTGCGCCCGGACCAGCATGTCTGTGCCCGCTGGCTCACGCTCGACGCGGTGCGGCTGCAAGCCGCGCTCAAGACCGCCCTGCCCCAGTAACCGGAGACCCCCCATGACCGCATCCAACGCCCTGACCATAGCCGGCCTGGAAACCGTCTATGACGCCCTGGCCAGCGCCATCGACCAGGCCGGCCAGGACAAGACCGAACTGTTCCTGGTCAAGCTCGCGCTGCTCAACGCCAACGCGCTGGGCGACGCCGAACTGTTCCAGCAGCTGCTGCAGGCTGCGCTGCAGGACCTGTGATTCCACTGGCCGGCTCCCGCCCCATCGGGTAAAACAGGTAGCCGGCCCTTATTTTCTGGAGAAGATCTGATGAAACTCGAACGCATCCACCATGTTGCCTACCGCTGCCGCGACGCCAAGGAAACCGTGGAGTGGTACGTCAAGCACCTCAACATGGGCTTCGTGCTGGCGATTGCCGAGGATCTGGTGCCCTCGACCAAGGCGCCCGACCCCTACATGCATGTCTTCCTCGACGCCGGCGGCGGCAACGTGCTGGCCTTCTTCGAGCTGCCGACCTCGCCCGCGATGGGCCGCGACGAGAACACCCCGAACTGGGTCCAGCATATCGCCTTCAAGGTCGACAGCGTGCAGACCCTGATCGAGACCAAGGCCCGCCTGCAGGCCGCCGGCATCGAGGTCGTCGGCCCGACCGACCACACCATCTTCCAGTCGATCTACTTCTTCGACCCCAACGGCCACCGCCTGGAACTCGCCGCCGATGTCGGCACGCCCGAGATGTACCAGGCACTCGACGCGGTCAAGTGGGACATGCTCAACGAATGGGCGCAGACCCGCAAGGCACCCAAGCACGCCGCCTGGATGCACGACAAGGAATTCAAGGCGCTGGACTGAAAACATGAGCCTGCTCAACGAAACCCACAATCCCGAACTGCGCAGCTGGATCGAGTCGGCCAACGCGGCCGGCTGCGATTTTCCCATCCAGAACCTGCCGTTTGCCTCCTTCCGCCGCCAGGGCGGCAGCGAGTCTTTGCGCGGCGGCGTCGCCATCGGTGACCAGATCGTCGACCTGGCGGCCGTCGCGGCGGCTGGACTCTTCTCGGGCGAAGCCGCTGCTGCGGCACAAGCCGGCGCCCAGCCCCAGCTCAACGCGCTGATGGCGCTGGGCCAGCCGGCCTGGAGCGCGCTGCGGCTGGCGCTGTCGCGCGCGCTGCGCGAAGATGCCCCGGAGCAGGCTGCGCTGGCCGCCTGCCTGGTGGCGCAGGCCGAAGCCGAATACGGCCTGCCCGCGCGCATCGGCGACTACACCGACTTCTACACCTCGGTCCACCATGCGACCAACATCGGCAAGCTGTTCCGTCCCGACAACCCGCTGCTGCCGAACTACAAGTGGGTGCCGATCGGCTACCACGGCCGGGCGTCGAGCATCGGTGTCTCGGGCCAGGCCTTCCGCCGCCCGCAGGGTCAGACTCTTGCGCCCGGTGCGACCGAGCCGTCGTTCGGCCCGAGCAAGAAGCTCGACATCGAGCTCGAACTCGGCATCTTCATCGGCAGCGGCAATGCGCTGGGCGAGCCGGTGCCGATCAGCGCGGCCGAGGACCATGTGTTCGGCATCTGCCTGCTCAACGACTGGTCGGCGCGCGACCTCCAGGCCTGGGAGTACCAGCCGCTGGGCCCCTTCCTGTCGAAGAACTTCGCCACCACGATCTCACCCTGGATCGTGACGCTGGAGGCGCTCGCGCCCTACCGCGTCGCGTTCGAGCGGCCCGAGGGCGACCCGCAGCCGCTGCCTTATCTCGATTCAGCCGCCAACCGCCAGGCTGGCGCGCTCGACATCCAGCTCGAGGTGCTGCTGCAGACGCCGGCCATGCGCGCGCAGGGCCAGGGCGGCGCGCGGCTGGTGCAGACCAGCTACCGCCACGCCTACTGGACGGTGGCGCAGATGGTCGCGCATCACACCGTCAACGGCTGCAACCTGCAGCCAGGCGACCTGTTCGGCAGCGGCACGCTGTCGGGTCCGACGCTGGACCAGGCCGGTGCGCTGATCGAGCTGACCAGCGGCGGCAAGCATCCGGTCACGCTGGCCAACGGCGAAGTCCGCAGCTGGCTGGAGGACGGCGACGCGGTCACCATCCGCGGCTGGTGCGAGAAGGCCGGCGCGGCGCGCATCGGCTTTGGCACTTGCGTCGGCACCGTGTTGCCGGTGCGCGGCTGACGCCAGTCAAAGCCCCTGCGCGCTGCCGGTCAGAGGTGACGGAACGCCGGCGCGCGCTTCTCGACGAAGGCCGCCATGCCCTCCTTCTGGTCGGCGGTCGCGAACAGCGCATGGAACATGCGGCGCTCGAACATCGCGCCATCGGTGAGCGAACTCTCGAAGGCACGGTTGACCGCCTCCTTGGCCACCATCACGCTCGGCAGCGAGTAGTTGCAGATGGTCAGCGCCGCGCCCAGCGCCTCGTCCATCAGCTTGTCCAGCGGCACCACGCGCGAGACCAGGCCGGCGCGCTCGGCTTCCTGCGCGTCCATCATGCGCCCGGTCAGCACCAGGTCCATCGCCTTGGACTTGCCGACCGCGCGCGGCAGCCGCTGGGTGCCGCCAGCACCCGGAATGATGGCCAGCTTGATCTCGGGCTGGCCGAACTTGGCGTTGTCGGCCGCGATGATGAAGTCGCACAGCATGGCCAGCTCGCAGCCGCCACCCAGCGCAAAGCCGCTGACCGCGGCGATCACCGGCTTCCTGATCGAGCGGATCAAATCCCAGTTGTGCGTGATGTACTCACTCTTGTAGACATCGGAAAAGCTGTAGCTGGCCATGGCACCGATATCGGCGCCAGCCGCGAAGGCCTTCTCGCTGCCGGTGACGATCATGCAGCCGATACCGTCGTCGGCATCGAAGGTCTTGAGCGCGGCGACGAGCTCGTCGATCAGCTGGTCGTTGAGCGCATTGAGCTGCTTGGGGCGGTTGAGCGTGACGATGCCGACGCGGCCTTCGGTACGGATCTGGATGAATTCGGGGATCAAGGTCATGGGAGTTCTGATGATGAATAAGCCGCCCGACTATAACCAGACCTGCCACCAGGCCCGGCGGCGGCCCGCTGCAGCAGCCAGGAAGCGGCGGGCGTGATTTTCCACCGGGAAGGGACTTGAAATCCTGCACGACCCCACCATGTAAGCAACTGTTTACCCGCTAACCACCCAACCAGTCGCCATGTCTGCACCGCAAGACCTCCAACCCGAAGCCAGCCAAGCCGCCCCCATCAGCCCCGAGGAAGCGCAAGTCGAAACCGTTGCCGCCCAGGCCGACGCCGCCGCCGCCCAGGTCAACGAGATCGCGGAACTCAAGGCACAGAACGCCGAGCTGGCCGAGCAGTTCCTGCGCGCCAAGGCCGAGGTCGAGAACATCCGCCGCCGCTCCGAGGACGAGATCGCCAAGGCGCGCAAGTTCGCGGTCGAGGGTTTCGCCGAGAGCCTGCTGCCGGTGCTCGACAGCCTGGAAGCCGGCTTGAGCATCCAGGAAGCCACCGTGCAGCAGATCCGCGAAGGCTCCGAAGCCACGCTCAAGCAGCTGCAGTCGGCACTCAGCCGCAACAAGGTAGTCGCGATCGCGCCGGCCGCCGGCGAGAAGTTCGACCCGCACCAGCATCAGGCCATCAGCATGGTGCCGGCCGAGCAGGAAGCCAACACCGTGGTCACCGTGCTGCAAAAAGGCTACCTGATCGCCGAGCGCGTGCTGCGCCCCGCGCTGATCACGGTCGCGGCCCCCAAGTAAGCCATACAGGGCACAAGGCCGGCCGCCGGCAGAGACCCGACAGCAGCCCGGGTCTTGAAAAACCAGCCAGCGTCCTCACCTCAGATTCAAGCAGTTTTTCACAGTTTTTCCAAGATTCATCGGAGCACCCCATGGGCAAGATCATCGGCATCGACCTCGGCACCACCAACTCCTGCGTGGCCGTGATGGAAGGCAACACCACCCGCGTCATCGAGAACAGCGAAGGCGCGCGCACCACCCCGTCCATCATCGCCTACCAGGAAGATGGCGAAGTGCTGGTCGGCGCGTCGGCCAAGCGCCAGGCCGTCACCAACCCGCGCAACACCCTGTACGCGGTCAAGCGCCTGATCGGCCGCAAGTTCGGCGAGAAGGAAGTGCAAAAGGACATCGACCTGATGCCCTACACCATCGCCGCGGCCGACAACGGTGACGCCTGGGTCGAGGTGCGCGGCAAGAAGATCGCCCCGCCCCAGATCTCGGCCGAAGTACTGCGCAAGATGAAGAAGACCGCCGAGGACTACCTGGGCGAGGCCGTGACCGAGGCCGTCATCACCGTGCCGGCCTACTTCAACGACGCGCAGCGCCAGGCGACCAAGGACGCCGGCCGCATCGCTGGCCTCGAAGTCAAGCGCATCATCAACGAGCCGACCGCCGCGGCACTGGCCTTCGGCCTGGACAAGCATGGCAGCGGTGACCGCAAGATCGCCGTGTTCGACCTGGGTGGCGGCACCTTCGACATCTCGATCATCGAGATCGCGGACGTCGACGGCGAGAAGCAGTTCGAAGTGCTGTCGACCAACGGCGACACCTTCCTGGGTGGCGAGGACTTCGACCAGCGCATCATCGACTACATCATCGCCGAGTTCCAGAAGGAGTCGGGCGTCAACCTCAAGCAGGACGTGCTGGCCCTGCAGCGCCTGAAGGAAGCCGCCGAGAAGGCCAAGATCGAACTGTCCAACAGCACCCAGACCGACATCAACCTGCCCTACATCACGGCAGACGCCACCGGTCCGAAGCACCTCAACCTCAAGCTGACCCGCGCCAAGCTGGAAAGCCTGGTCGACGAGCTGATCGAGCGCACCATCGCCCCCTGCCGCATGGCGATCAAGGACGCCGGCGTGTCGGTTTCCGACATCCAGGACGTGATCCTGGTCGGCGGCATGAGCCGCATGCCCAAGGTGCAGGAGAAGGTCAAGGAATTCTTCGGCAAGGAGCCGCGCAAGGACGTCAACCCCGATGAGGCCGTCGCCGTCGGCGCCGCCATCCAGGGCCAGGTCCTGTCGGGTGACCGCAAGGACGTGCTGCTGCTCGACGTGACCCCGCTGTCGCTGGGCATCGAAACCATGGGCGGCGTCATGACCAAGATGATTGGCAAGAACACCACCATCCCGACCAAGTTCAGCCAGGTGTTCTCGACCGCCGAGGACAACCAGCCGGCCGTCACGATCAAGGTGTTCCAGGGCGAGCGCGAGATCGCCGCCGGCAACAAGGCGCTGGGCGAGTTCAACCTCGAAGGCATCCCGCCGGCCAGCCGCGGCACGCCGCAGATCGAAGTCTCGTTCGACATCGACGCCAACGGCATCCTGCATGTCGGCGCCAAGGACAAGGGCACCGGCAAGGAAAACAAGATCACCATCAAGGCCAACTCCGGCCTGTCGGAAGCCGAGATCGAGAAGATGGTCAAGGATGCCGAAGCCAACGCCGCCGAAGACCACAAGAAGGTCGAGCTGGTGCAGGCGCGCAACCAGGGCGACGCCATGGTCAGCTCGGTCAAGAAGAGCCTGACCGAGTACGGCGACAAGATCGATGCGGCCGAGAAGACCGCCATCGAGGCCGCGATCAAGGAAGTCGAGGAAGCCATCAAGGGCGACGACAAGGCCGCCATCGAAGCCAAGACCGAAGCGCTGATGACCGTCAGCCAGAAGCTGGGCGAGAAGATGTACGCCGACATGCAGGCCCAGCAAGGCGCTGCTGGCGCCACCGGCGCGGAAGGCGCTGCCCGTCCGGCCGACGACAATGTGGTCGACGCCGAGGTCAAGGAAGTCAAGAAGGGCTGATCCCTCTTTTCCTGACCTGAACACCGCCGCGCGCGGGTCTGCCGACCCGGCGCGGCGTTCGCACTATCAGCCCCACCCCCCGCAAGCACCATGGCCAAACGAGACTTTTACGAAATCCTGGGCGTCGGCAAGACCGCCAGCGACGACGAGATCAAGAAGGCGTATCGCAAGCTGGCGATGAAGCACCACCCGGACCGCAACCAGGGTGACACCGCCAAGGCCGCCGAAGAGAGGTTCAAGGAGGCCAAGGAAGCCTACGAGATGCTGAGCGACCCGCAAAAGCGCGCCGCCTACGACCAGTACGGCCACGCCGGCGTCGATCCGAACATGCGCGGCGGTCCGGGCGGCGCCGAGGGCTTCGGCGGCTTCGGTGATGCCTTCGGCGACATCTTCGGCGACATCTTCGGCGGCCAGCGCGGCGGTCAACGCGGCGGCCGTCAGGTCTACCGCGGCAGCGACCTGTCCTACGCGATGGAGATCACGCTGGAGGAAGCCGCCGCCGGCAAGGACAGCCAGATCCGCATCCCGAGCTGGGAGGACTGCGACAGCTGCCACGGCAGCGGCGCGAAACCCGGCACCAGCGCCAAGACCTGCAGCACCTGCCACGGCAGCGGCGCGGTGCAGATGCGCCAGGGCTTCTTCAGCGTGCAGCAGACCTGCCCGCACTGCCACGGCAGCGGCAAGATCATCCCCGAGCCTTGCACCAGCTGCCACGGCCAGGGCAAGGTCAAGAAGCAGAAGACGCTCGAGATCAAGATCCCGGCCGGCATCGACGACGGCATGCGCATCCGCTCGGCCGGCAACGGCGAGCCCGGACGCAATGGCGGCCCGGCCGGCGACCTGTTCATCGAGATCCGCGTCAAGCGCCATGAGCTGTTCGAGCGCGACGGCGACGACCTGCACTGCAAGGTGCCGGTCAGCGTCACGACCGCGGCGCTCGGCGGCGAGATCGAGGTGCCGACCCTGGCCGGCAAGGCCGCGATCGACATCCCCGAGGGTACCCAGCATGGCAAGCAGTTCCGCCTGCGCGGCAAGGGCATCAAGGGCGTGCGCTCCAGCTACCCCGGCGACCTGTACGTCCATGTGGATGTCGAGACGCCGGTCAAGCTGACCGAACACCAGCGCAAGCTGCTCAAGGAGCTCGACGAGTCGTTCAAGAAGGGCGGCCACAAGCACAGCCCGAACGACAAGGGCTGGTTCGAGAAGTTCACCGAGTTCTTCTCCTGAAGCCAGCGCTGCCAGGCCTGCTGACGGGCCTGGCAGCGGATCAGTTCGGCTTGATCGCCACCTTGAGCACGCCGTCGCGCTGGTTGGCAAACAGCTCGTAGGCGGCCACGATGTCGTCGAGCTTGAACTGGTGCGTGACCATCACGCCCAGGTCGATGCGGTGGGACTCGATCACGTTCATGAGCCGGCGCATGCGCTCCTTGCCGCCCGGGCACAGGGCGGTGTTGATGCGGTGGTCGCCCAGGCCGGCCGCAAAGGCCGACAGCGGTATCCTGAGGTCGCTCGAATAGACGCCCAGGCTCGACAGCGTGCCGCCGGGTTTCAGCACGCGCAAGGCCGACTCGAAGGTGGCCTGCGTGCCCAGCGCCTCGATCGAGGAGTCGGCGCCGCGACCGCCGGTCAGCTTCATGATCTCGCCTACGACATCACAATCGTGGAAGTTGAGCGTCACGTCGGCACCCATCTTCCTCGAAATCCCCAGCCGGTGCTCGTTGCCATCGACCGCGATGATGGTGGTCGCACCCAGCAGGCGCGCGCCCGCGGTGGCGCACAGGCCGATCGGGCCTTGCGCGAACACCACCACGGTGTCGCCGATCTTGATGTTGGCGTTCTCGGCCCCCTTGAAGCCGGTCGACATGATGTCCGGGCACATCAGCACCTGCTCGTCGGTCAGACCGTCGGGAATCGGCGCCAGATTGGCCTGGGCATCGGGCACCAGCACATATTCGGCCTGGGTGCCGTCGATCAGGTTGCCAAAGCGCCAGCCGGCCGTGGCCTTGAGCCCGTGGCAACCGCACAGTCCTTGCGGAATCAGGTAGCTGCCATCCTGCGACGCCGCGCCATCCTGGGCCGCATAGGAGTTGAAGTTGGGACAGATGGCGCCGGCAATGACGCGCTGGCCTTCCTGATAACCCTGCACGGCGCTGCCCAGCTTCTCGATCACGCCCACCGGCTCATGCCCGATGGTCAGGCCTCTGGCGACCGGATACTCGCCCTTGAGGATATGGACATCGGTGCCGCAGATGGTGGTGGTGGTGATGCGGATCAGGGCATCGTTGGGGCCCACGTCGGGAATCCGCTTGTCAACCAGTTCGATCCGACCTGGCTCGACAAACACGGCGGCTTTCATCATGGCAGTCATAGGCTACTCCTTTGGGATACCGCCTCAATTTAACGCAAGACAGAAAATATTGCCACCTTGCAACGGGCAGCGGGCTAGCGCCTTCCAAACGGCCCGCCAGCCTTCCACCAGGATCGACCAGGGGTCATAATGAAAGCGGCCGATATGACATCAGGCCATGCAATCAAGGGGGCAGACCCGTGAGCGTCCAGATCACCTTCCTCGGCGGTGCCGGCACCGTGACCGGCTCCAAGTACCTGGTCCAGCATGGGAATCAGCGGCTGCTGGTCGATTGCGGGCTGTTCCAGGGCTACAAGCAGCTGCGGCTGCGCAACTGGACGCCACCGCCAGTGGCACCCGGACAGATCGACGCGGTGGTACTGACGCACGCCCACCTCGACCACAGCGGCTACCTGCCCTTGCTGGTGCGCGAAGGCTTCCAGGGCCAGGTCTGGTGCACGCCCGGCACGCGCGACCTGTGCGCCATCCTGCTGCCCGACTCGGGCCATATCCAGGAGGAAGATGCGGCGTTCGCCAACCGACACGGCTTTTCCAAGCACCACCCGGCACTGCCGCTCTACACCATTCAGGATGCCAAGGCCTGCCTGGACCGGCTGCATGCCGTGCCGCCGTTTCATGCCTTCGAGCCGCTGCCCGGCTGGCAGGCCAGGCTGCAGCCGGCGGGCCACATCATCGGCGCGGCCAGCCTGCTGCTCGAGGTCGGCGGCAAGCGCCTGCTGTTCTCGGGTGACCTGGGGCGCTCCGACGACCTGCTGATGCTGCCGCCCGAAGCGCCACCGGGTGCCGACGCGGTGATCATCGAATCGACCTATGGCGACCGCGAGCACCCGCAGCAGAACCTGGTCGACGAACTGGCCCCGGTACTGGCGCGCGTCGCCGCCCGCGGCGGTACCGCCGTGGTGCCGGTGTTCGCGGTCGGCCGTGCTCAGGCCCTGCTGCATGCGATCGCCCTGCTCAAGCAGCAGCATCGGCTGCCGCGCGGCCTGCCGGTCTACCTCGACAGCCCGATGGCCATCCACAGCACCGAGGTCTTTGTCCATCACCCCGGCGAGCACCGGCTCGACGCGGGCCAGGTGCGCGAGATGGCGCGCGCGGCCATCATGGTGCGCACGCCCGACGAGTCCAAGGCCATCGCCACGGTGCACGGCCCCAAGGTCGTGCTGGCGGCCAGCGGCATGGCGACCGGTGGCCGCGTGCTGCACCATCTGGTGCAGTACCTGGGGGACCACCGCAACATGGTGGTGCTGACCGGCTACCAGACGCCCGGCACGCGCGGCGCGGCACTGGCCAACGGAGCGCAGACGGTGCGCATCCACGGCCAGGACCTGCCGGTGCGCGCCGAGGTGGTGCAGCTGCAGTCGGCATCGGCCCACGCCGATGCACACCAGCTCATGACCTGGCTGCGCGCGATGCCGGGCACACCACAGCGGGCCTTCGTGGTGCACGGCGACCTCGAAGCGTCAGACGCGCTGCGCCAGCGCATCGAACGCGAGCTGCGCTGGCAGGCCGTCGTGCCCGAGCATGGATCGAGCTGGGCGGTATAAGCCTCAGGGAGCCAGGCAGGCATGCTGGCGCACCACTCGCAACAGCTGGTCCAGTTCATAGGGCTTGCTCAGGTAATCGATCATGCCCGCTTCCAGACAGGCCTGGCGATCCTGTTCCATCGCGTTGGCCGTCATCGCCACCACCGGCAGTCGCGCCCAGTCCGGGTGCGCCTTGATGCGCCGCGTGGCTTCCAGCCCGTCCATCTCGGGCATCTGCATGTCCATCAGCACCAGATCGAAGTGAGCCCCCTGCTCCTGCAGCACATCCAGCGCGTCGCGGCCGTTGATCGCGATGCTCACCTCGGCCCCCAGCGATTCGAGCATGTTGACCGCCACGTCGATATTGGTCGGGTTGTCCTCCACCAGCAGGATGCACCGGCCCTGCAAGGGCTGCTCACCGGAGGGCGCTTGCGCTGGATCGATCTGGCCTGCGCCACCCGGTTTGACCTCTTCCAGCAGCATCTGCTGCTGTGCGGCACTCGGCATTCCCAACACCAGCTCGAAACTGAAACTGCTGCCCTTACCCTCGACACTTTGCACCTGCAGGCCCTCGCTGCCCATGAGCTTGAGCAGCCGCTGGCTGATCACCAGCCCCAGACCGCTGCCGCCAAAACGCCGCGTGATGCTGCCGTCGGCCTGGCCGAAGGCCTGAAACAGGCCCTGCAGTTGCCGCTCCCCGATGCCGATGCCCGTGTCCGTGATCTTCAGGCGCAAGCGGAACCGGCCATCTGACAGAGCTTCGGAGCGCACGCTCAGCGTGACCGTGCCACGTTCGGTAAACTTGATCGCATTGCTCGTGAGATTGAGCAGCACTTGGCGCAATCTCATGTCGTCGGCCAACGCAAAGCGCGGCAGCTCCGGGTCGATGTCGAGCCGCAACGCCAGCCTGCGGCCATCGAGCTGGGCCTGCATCAGTCCATGCACCTCGCCGAGCATGGCGCGCAAGTCGAAGGGCGCAACCTGGAGGTCGAGCTTGCCAGCCTCGATCTTGCTGAAATCCAGCACGTCGTTGAGCACGCGCAGCAGCAGCCGCGTGGCGTTGAGCGACTCGTTGACGTAGCCGTGCATCTTGTCGTTGATCGGCTCGCGGCTCATCAGTTGCAGATAGCCCATCACCCCATTGATCGGCGTGCGGATCTCGTGGCTCATCGTGGCCAGGAACCGGCTCTTGGCCTGATTCGCCTCCTCTGCTGCCTGCTTGGCCTGCATCAACTCCTTTTCCACTATCTTGCGGTCGGTAATGTCGCGAATGTAACCGCTCCACAGCACGCTGCCATCTGGCATTTTTTCAGGTGTTGCAATCCCTTCGACCCACAGCGCTTTTCCTGCTGGCAACACCACGCGGTAGACGTCATACCACTGCGTCAGATTGACAGCCGATTCCTCAATGCCTTGGACCACCCGTTCCAAATCCTCGGGATGCAGCACGGCATACACCGGACTCGCATCCTCCCGGACCTGCTCGGGTTCAACCCCATAAATATGCCGGATGCCGACGCTGGCATAGGGAAAGGCACTGCGGTCATCCGGCCAGCGCTGATATTGAAAAACCATGCCGGGAATGTTCTGGACCAGCTTTTCAAGTCGCAGCAAGAGTTCATTCTTGTCACGCTTGATTTCCGTGATGTCACGTGCAATTTTCGAGGCACCAACGATCGCCCCGGCTTCATCGAAAAGAGGCGACACGCTGATCAACACATCAACGGTATGGCCATCCTTGCACAAACGCCTCGACTCAAACGTTGGAATGGACCTGCCTGCGGTAACCTTCGCCAGAACTTCATCCTCCTCAGCCTCAAGCCCGGGAGGAAACAAGCGAATGAGTGACTGCCCGAGCATTTCCGCCTGGCTGTAACCGAATATGGCCTCGGCAGCCGGGTTCCAGCTGGTCACCGTTCCATCCAGGGTCTTGGTGATGATGGCGTCCTTGGATGAAGCGACCAGATTCTCGAAGCGAGAGGCGAGTTTTCGGGCCTCCTGTGCGTCGGTCAGCGCCTTGTTCATCAAGCTGACATCGTGAACGGTACAGATGATCTGCTGACTCTCACCCACTTCAAACATGCTCAAACCCAGACACACCAGGAATTCAGTCCCATCCCGATGGCAGGCCGCGAAACTTCTCTGGCTCTTTGAATTGTTCGAAATCACTCGCGCGGTAAAATTAGGGCGATGCTCCGCATGCAAGCCTTGCAATTGTTTCGGCAGGAGCATGTCGACATTCTGGCCCAGCAATTCGTTCTCAGCATAGCCAAACATATCCAGCAAGCCACGATTGCAGCGGATTATCCGCCCCTCCAGATCCGTCACGATCAGTCCGTCAGGGATGGACTGAATAATGATCTCGTTCGCATTGGATAATTCACGGTAGCGCTTCTCGCTTCCGGTCAAGGCCCGGGTGCGCTGACTGACGAGCTCATTAAGGAAAGCGTACTGATGATCCAATCTTTTAGCGCCCCAGACCAGAAAACCGATGATCATCGAGGAGGTTGCAGCCAGGAATAGGATCCAGTTCTTCCGGCCTGTATCGAAATCGTCAACCGAACGCCCGACCACCATCCAGAATGGACTGGGATCAAATTTCTTGTAGATGTAAATCCTGTCAATACCATCCATGGGGGCAATGGCACGGTAGACATGTTCGGACTGATCGGGGTAGTCACGCATGATATCCTGGATGACATTGGACACATTGCGGTTGCCAACTCCTTTATCCACCCCCTGCAAATCAGGATAACGGACAACCTGACGCATGTCCGAGGTGCGCAAATTTATGATCCCTTTGGAACCGAGGTCAACATGCTCAAAACCGATATTCAGTAAACGAATCGGCACCGCAACCAAGACGACACCTTGGAAATCACCATTCGCCCCGGAAATTCGCCTCGCCATGAAGATCGACCAGGTCTTGTCCAGCTTGGCCTCCAGAGGCCCCTCGAAGATCAATCCTGCCTCACCATCCCTGGCGCGCTGAAAATAACTTCGATCGGCTATATTGGGAAATTCCCGCTTACTACCCTTTGGGCGCGCGGAATTGAACAGTTGATTTCCAGCAGCGTCTGTCACCGCCACCCGCAAGGCAATCTTGTATTGCGGAAGATCCTGGCGCATCAATTCATCCAGTCGATCCAGTTCCTGGTCACTCTTGTGCTGCCGGTCCTGGTAACGCTGGGTCACGATCTTCAGCAGGGTATCGAGCTCATCCAGCGAGGATTCGATCTGATGGGACAGAACATGGGCAGTGCTGCGCACCGATTCTGTCGCCAGTTTCTGGCCGTCACGGCTTTCGGCCCAGGCAATGAGCCCGGACAGAAGCGCAATGACGAATGAAGCGAGCAGGGCCAGCGTCACATGCAGCACGCCTCGGTTTTTCAAAAAGTTGACCATTTTCAATCACAAAAAAATCTCAGCTGGCCCTGGCATGGCTTGATGGCTGCCTCGATGAGGTAGCCGACAGTTTACCTAGCCCAACCAACGCGGCGCCCAGCTTGGAGCTGACGGGTTCGCCGTGACGCCCGAGCATGGATCGACCCGGGCGGTGTAAGCTGTATCCCCATGAAAGATCCGCTCGACCGACTGCAAGACTCCAGCCTGCTCAAGACCGATGCCTTCATCGCCGGCCAGTGGATCGCGGGCAACTCGCGCTTCGACGTGCATGACCCGGCGACCGGCCGCAAGCTGGCTGACGTCGCCAATCTGGGACCGACCGAGGCCGAAGCCGCCATCGCCGCCGCCAATGCCGCCTGGCCCGCCTGGAAGAACAAGACCGCCAAGGAACGCAGCCAGATCCTGCGCCGCTGGTACGACTTGCTGCTGGCGCACCAGGAGGACCTGGCGACGCTGATGACGGCCGAGCAGGGCAAGCCGCTGGCCGAGACGCGCGGCGAGGTCGCCTACGGCGCCAGCTTCGTCGAGTGGTACGCCGAGGAAGCCAAGCGCGTCAATGGCGAAACCCTGCCCCAGTTCGACAACAACCGGCGCCTGCTGGTGCTCAAGCAGCCAATCGGCGTCTGCGCCGCGATCACGCCCTGGAACTTTCCGCTCGCGATGATCACGCGCAAGGTCGCGCCGGCACTGGCCGCCGGCTGCCCGGTCGTGATCAAGCCGGCCGAACTGACGCCGCTGACCGCGCTGGCTGCGGCCGAACTCGCGCGCCGTGCCGGCATCCCGGACGGCGTGCTCAATGTCATCACCGCCGACGCCGAAAACTCGATCGCGGTCGGCCAGGTGCTGTGCGCCAGCGACATCGTGCGGCATCTGAGCTTCACCGGTTCGACCGGGGTCGGCCGCCTGCTGATGGCGCAATGCGCGCCGACGGTCAAGAAGCTCGCGCTCGAGCTCGGCGGCAACGCGCCCTTCATCGTGTTTGACGACGCCGACATCGACTCGGCGGTCGAGGGCGCCTTCGCCAGCAAGTACCGCAACGCCGGCCAGACCTGCGTCTGCTCCAACCGGATCTACGTGCAGAACAGCGTCTATGAGGAATTCGTGCAGAAATTCACCGCCAGGGTGGCCACAGCCAAGGTCGGCAATGGCTTTGACGAAGGTGTCAACCAGGGGCCGCTGATCGAGGAAGCCGCCTTGCAGAAGGTGCAGCGCCATGTCGATGACGCGCTCGCCAAGGGTGCGCGACTGCTCGTCGGCGGCAAGCGCCTGGACGACCTGGGTAGCGGCCAGTTCTTCGAGCCGACCGTGGTGGCCGATGCCACGGCCGAGATGCTGTGCGCGCGCGAGGAAACCTTTGGTCCCTTCGCGCCGGTGTTCCGTTTCCACACCGAGCAGGAGGCGATCGACGCCGCCAACGCCACCGAGTTCGGCCTGGCCAGCTATTTCTACAGCCGCGACATCGGCCGCATCTACCGGGTTTCCGAGGCACTGGAATACGGCATGGTCGGCATCAACGTCGGCATCCTGGCGACCGAGCATGTGCCGTTTGGCGGCGTCAAGCAGTCGGGCCTGGGCCGCGAGGGCTCGCATTTCGGCATGGACGACTATGTCGAGATCAAGTACCTCTGCATCGGCGACATCCTGAAGTGAGGCGGTTTCTGCAGTAAAATAGCCACTGCACGCGGGTGTAGTTCAATGGCAGAACGGCAGCTTCCCAAGCTTCATACGAGGGTTCGATTCCCTTCACCCGCTCCATTCACCATAAGTCACTGATTTCAAAAGACTTATTGGTCGACACTGGGTCATTCAACCCACAACTCTTACTCACAAGTTGCTCAGAAAGTAGGCTCAAGGAGCCACTTTCATGCGAGCACCCATGCCCCGTCTGGTCAAGGACCGTAAATCGGGCATCTGGTTTTTCCGCTGGTCACTGCCCAAGTCGCACCAGCAAAACCTGAACCAAAAAACGCTCTACATCACCTTGCGGACCCGCGATGCGCGGCTGGCACAATCCCATGCAGCACTGCTGAACCTGCGAGTGGAAGCCATGAAAAAAATCCCCAATCTGAATGAAGACGCCATACGCAAGCTCCTGGAAATTGACATGGAGCGCGGCATCTTTCGCGCCGACACTCCCGAAGAACAGGAGCGTGGCCTGCAAATTCTGGAAAACTTGGGACGCATCCGGGCCAGCACACCACAGCAGAACAACGCCCCTGCCCTGCGCCGCGCTCCAGCCATGACCCCGACAAGCCCACTGTTTCGGGCCGTGGCCGACGAGCTCATTCGGGAAATCAGCCTGACGCTGAAAAAAGCCAGCGTGGACAAATACCGCAGCACCTACGATGCCTTCCGCGAGCACACTGGCAACCGTTTCGTGGAAGACATCACCCGTGCCGAAATCAAGCACTTCAAAGACCACCTACTGAGCAATGGCATGGTGGCTCACACCATCAACGGCCATCTGGGACGGCTGCATGCCCTGTTTGAATTTGCCCTGAAGAACGGCTACATCAAGGGCGAGAACCCCGCCGCCAACCACCTGATCCCCCACTCCAAGAAGGCGATCAAGAGCCGGGACAAGTTCTACGACGACGACCTCAAGGCCATCTACAACTGGGAAACCTACGGCCCCATGGCCATCACCCCCGACTACTTCTGGGGTCCCTTGGTCTGCCTGTTTTCGGGCATGCGCATTGAAGAATGCACCTCACTGGAGGTCAAGAACATCAAGACGGACGATGGTGTAGTCCTCATGCACATCAAGGATGCCAAGACCCCGACCGGCATCCGGTTTGTTCCAGTGCATTCCTTCCTCATCAAACTGGGTTTTCTGGACTATGTGGAAGAAGTGCGCAAGCTGGGGCACGAAGGGCTGTTCTGGTATCTGTCCGAAGGGGCAATGGGCAAACTGACCAACCACAACGGCACCAAGAAAAATCTCTCCCGCCATTTTTCAAAGTATCTGGACAAGGTGCAGGTCAAAGAGGACGACAACTGCTTTCACTCCCTGCGCCACACCACCATCACACGGTTCGTGGCCCGTAAGGTCAACAACAGCACCATCTACAAGTTGTCAGGCCACACCAGCGACAACTCCACTCACTTTGACTATCTTCATGACCTGCCCGTCAAGGCACTGCACGAAGCCGTGGAAGCGCTGGACTTTCACGAACTACTGGACCTTAGCAGCTTTGACTGGAAACCGTCACTAGAAAAGGTCTTGGCACGAGAGGCCAAGCGTGCACAAACCGCAGAAGGCAAGCGCCTGCGAGCAGAACGACTTGCCAGCAAAGCCATGCCAGCCAAGAAGCGGCAGACCAAGTTCTGAGGCGAAGACCCGTCTGCACCTAGGCACAAGCACAAACAACATGGCCACTGGACATCAACCTTGGCCTCACGCAAGCAAAAAATAGAATGAACGCCGTAGAAATTGAAGCCGCAGTATCGGACTTGGCCGCAGAGCCCTTCAATGCGAGGGAGTTTCCATACGCCTTTTTGGCGGCGTTTGGGAACAAGGACACCACCCTGAAGAAGCTGCGCACTGGCAACAGCAATGCTTCGGACTTCCCCGGTGGCGTTCTTCAGCGCAACAACATCCACATCGCAGTTTGCGACGAAGGTAAGGTCAGTGAAACACTCACTGCGTTGCTGGCCAGCCCCGCCACCAACAAGGCCAAAGCCAAGTTCGTCTTGGCCACCGATGGCAAAGACTTTGAAGCCAAGGACTTGGTGAGCGACGAGCTGGTTGCCTGCGCCTACCAGGACTTTCCCAACCACTTCGGTTTTTTCCTGCCTCTGGCGGGCATCTCCACCGTTCGGGAAATCAAGGACAACCCGATTGATGTTCGGGCCACGGGGCGTCTCAACAAGCTGTATGTTGAACTGCTGCGCGAAAACCCAGCATGGGCCAAGGAAGACCGCCGCAGCGACATGAACCACTTCATGGCGCGGTTGATTTTCTGCTTCTTCGCAGAAGACACGGGCATCTTCAACCGCTCAAGTGTATTCACCCAAACGGTGGAGCAAATGAGCGAGCGCGATGGCTCCAACACCCATGAGGTGCTGGAGGTCATATTCCGTGCCATGAACATCAAGTTCAATGACAGAGCCAATGCCCTGCCACGACTGCCCAACTGGGCCGCAGTCTTCCCCTATGTGAACGGTGGACTGTTTTCAGGTAGCACAGAGGTCCCACGCTTCACACGCATTGCCCGCACCTACCTCAGCCATGCAGCAAACCTGAACTGGAAAGAAATCAACCCCGACATTTTCGGGAGCATGATTCAGGCCGTTGCAGACGACGAAGAACGAGGCGCACTGGGCATGCACTACACCAGCGTGCCCAACATCCTGAAGGTGTTGAACCCTCTGTTTTTGGATGACCTGCGCGCACAGCTTGAAACCGCTGGGGACAACAAGGCCAAGCTGCTCAACCTGCGCAAGCGCATGGCCCGCATTCGTGTGTTTGACCCCGCATGCGGTTCAGGAAATTTTCTCGTCATCGCCTACAAGCAGATGCGCGAGATTGAAGCTGAAATCAACCGCAGACGGGGTGAAGAACACCTGCGTAGTGACATACCGCTAACCAACTTCAGGGGCATTGAGCTGCGCGACTTTCCAGCAGAAATTGCACGGTTAGCACTCATCATTGCCGAATTCCAGTGCGATGTTCTTTACCGTGGTCAGCAAGATGCACTTGCCGAGTTCCTACCCCTTAACACAGAAAACTGGATTGTCAGTGGCAACTCTCTGCGCCTAGACTGGTTAAGCATTTGCCCGCCCACAGGAACCGGCGTGAAAGTCGTAGGCGATGACCTCTTCAACACACCACTGGACCAAGCTGAAATTGACTTTGAAAACGAAGGTGGGGAAACCTACATCTGTGGCAACCCGCCTTACCTAGGTGGAAAAAAGCAAGATGACGCGCAGAAACAAGAGATGCAAGACGTAGCCAGAGGCAGGTACAACCATAAAAATCTTGACTATATCTGCGCATTTTTTACAAAAGCTGTTGAGTACATTGACCACTTTGCTAGGGTTGCATTCGTAGCGACTAGTTCAGTCAATCAGGGAATTCATGTTCCAGTCTATTGGCCGTTTGTTCTAAGCATGGGTGCCGAGCTTGAGTTTTGCTATGCGCCCTTCAAGTGGTCCAATAATGCAAAAAACAACGCTGGCGTGTATTGCACAATCCTCGGACTGTCAAGGACCGGCAGCAAAAAGAGACGGTTCATTTTCTTTGAAGCAGGCCGACGTGAGGTTGAGCGCATAAACCCGTACCTTATTGATGGAGACAACACCATCGTAGAAGGCAGGTCGTCACCTCTTTCACATCTATCAAAGATTAACACTGGAAATCAAGCATCCGATGGAGGCTACTTGATGCTTGAAAGTGAAGAAAAGGCAAAAATTGAATCACGGTGGCCGGAAAGCAAGGGGCTTTTCCGAAAGGTCAGTGGCACATCCGAATTTTTTGATGGAAGCACGCGTTGGTGTCTCTGGATTGACGACAACGACTTACAAGTCGCCAACTCAATTCCTCCAATCAAGCAGCGGATCAACCAAGTAAGGATTTTTAGAGAGGGTGCTGGCGAGGTGGCCCAAACACTAGCTGACAAACCCCATCAATTCCGATACAGAAATACCCCCTCCAAATTCGGAATGATCGTCCCGCAAGTGTCAGCCGAGTCGCGCTTGTACATCCCATGCGGAATATTTACCGATAGCCTCGTAGTCACGCACAAGGCACACGCTATCTTCTCCCCTACGCTATTAGATTTTTCAGTCTTTAACTCAAAGCTGCATTTCGTTTGGGCAAAGGCACTATCGGGGCGTTTGGGCAACGGGCTCAGTTACTCCTCAAATTTGTGCTGGAACACATTCCCAATGCCAGTACTGACAGAGCAGAATAAGTCAGACCTTATAGCTTGTGCTGAGGCGATTGTGCTGGCTCGCGAAGCACATTTTCCAGCGACGATTGCTGACCTATATGAAGTCAAAGATGGCGTAAGCCAAATGCCAGAAAATCTACGCATGGCACATGAACGCAATGATGAGGTGCTGGAGCGCATTTACATCGGGCGCCGATTCAAGAACGACACCGAGCGCTTGGAAAAGCTGTTTGACCTCTACACCAAGATGACTGCCACCGCTAGCAGCGGCAAAAAAGGGAAGAAGAAATGAGCAAGCACACGGGCAACCCGACCAACACCTACACGGTGCCATCGGTCTCAATCAAGACTGCACACACAGGAGCGTCCAACAAGGCCAACGAACTGGGTATGCGCACGATGCAGGAACGTGCCTATGCAAAGCGTGGCGAGCAATACCTGCTGATTAAGTCGCCCCCAGCTTCGGGGAAGTCACGTGCGCTGATGTTCATTGCGCTGGACAAGCTGAACAACCAAGGGTTGAAACAGGCCATAGTCGTGGTGCCAGAGCGCTCCATCGGCAGCAGCTTTGCCGACGAACCCTTGACCCAGTTTGGCTTTTACTGGGACTGGCAGGTCGCGCCACAGTGGAACTTGTGCAATGCGCCAGGTATTGATGAGGCACGGGTGGCCAAGTCCAAGGTGGATGCCGTTCGCAAGTTCCTGAGCGCGGACGACAAGGTGTTGGTCTGCACCCATGCCACTTTCCGCTTTGCGGTAGACGAGCTAGGCATTCAGTCTTTTGACGACCGACTGATTGCCATTGACGAGTTCCACCACGTCTCCAGCAATCCAGACAGCATTTTGGGCAGTCAACTCACGGCCCTGATTGCCAGAGACAAGGCCCACGTGGTGGCCATGACGGGTTCATATTTCCGTGGCGACAGTGAAGCCGTGTTGTCGCCTGCTGACGAGTCCAAGTTTGAGACTGTCACCTACACCTACTACGAGCAACTGAACGGCTACACGTGGTTGAAGTCGTTGGACCTCGGCTACTTTTTCTACACGGGTCCTTATGTGGACGCCATTCACAAGGTCCTGGACCCTGCCCTCAAGACGATTGTTCACATCCCCAATGTGAACGCACGCGAGAGCCTGAAGGACAAGCAGCGTGAAGTTGAAGAAATCATGCACGGGCTTGGCGAGTGGAAAGGCGTTGACCCGACCACTGGTTTTCACCTGATTGAAACACCCGAAGGCCGCACACTCAAGGTGGCCGACTTGGTTGACGACAGCGACGCTTCACAGCGAACCAAGGTCTTGTCTGCACTCAAGGACCCCGCCCACAAGAACGACCGCAACCACGTTGACATCATCGTTGCGCTGGGCATGGCCAAGGAAGGTTTTGACTGGATATGGTGCGAACATGCGTTGACTGTTGGTTATCGCAGCAGCCTTACCGAAATCGTTCAAATCATCGGCAGAGCAACACGTGACGCGCAGGGCAAGACCCGCGCCCGCTTCACCAACCTTATCGCTGAGCCTGCTGCTGACCAATCCCTTGTGACCGAAGCCGTGAACGACATGCTGAAGGCCATTTCAGCCAGTTTGCTGATGGAGCAAGTTCTTGCGCCCCGCTACGAGTTCACGCCCAAGGATGCAGGCCCCAAGGATGGCTTTGACTACGGCCCAGAAGGCTATCAGGAAGGACGCACCAATGTTGGCGTCAATGAGGCCACGGGGCAGTACCACGTGGAAATCAACGGTTTGACCACGCCCGACAGCAAGGAAGCCACCCGTATCTGCCAGGAGGACCTGAACGAGGTAATCACGACCTTTTTGCAGGACAAAACAACGCTTGAGCAAGGTCTGTTTGACAAAGAAAACGTCCTACCCCAAGAGTTGACCCAGTTGCGCATGGGAAAAATCGTGCGTGAACGCTATCCTGACCTGAGCGACGAGGACCAAGAGGCCATCCGCCAGCACGCCATAGCAGCGATGAACGTGACACAGCAAGCCAAGCTGGAAATCTCCAAGGCTACGGCAAACGGCGATGATGAGCAACAAGGCTCTACAGCCCTGCTGGATGGTGTCCGAAAGTTTGTCAACGTGCGGGACTTGGACATTGAGTTGGTGGACGCCATCAACCCGTTTGACGCCGCCTATGCGGTGCTGTCAAAGTCTATGGACGAAAAGCTGTTGCGCCAAGTTCAAGCCGCGATTGAAGCCAAAAAGGCCAACATCACCGAAGAGGAAGCCAGAAACTTGGCGAAACGGGCGCTGGAATTCAAGAAAGAGCGTGGCAGGTTGCCTGACGTTCAGTCAGCCGATGCGTGGGAAAGACGCTTGGCCGAAGGCGTCGCTGCACTGGCACGGTATGTAGCTCAAGCAAAAGCAGCAGAGGCAAAGAAAAATAATGGCTGAACTTAGTGATGACGAACTGTTGGATGCGCTTGGTGTAGAAGTTGCCCCCGTCCACACGGCCAGCCGGACACCTTTTGAAGAACGCATCATTGCGGGCTTTGAGGACATCCAACGGTTTTTTGAAGAGCATAAACGCCTACCTGTAAACGCTGAAGGACGGGACATTTTTGAACGGCTCTACGCCGTGAGGCTGGACCAGTTGCGCAAGCTGACCGAGGCACGTGCGGTTCTGGCAGAGTTTGACACCCATGGTCTGTTGGGTGCCACTGCCACCGACAACACACAGGTTGACGAGCTCAGCGAAGAAGCCTTGCTGGCAGAGCTTGGTGTTTCAACCGACGCACCAAAAAGCGCCGATGACATCACCGTTTTACGTCATGTGCGGAGCAGCACCGAAAGACGCGAAGCTGAAGAAATCGCAGACCGAACCCCATGCAAGGACTTCACGAAGTTCCAGCCCTTGTTTGAGCAAGCCGAACGTGAGCTGGGGGCCGAGGTGCGTAAGGCACTCCGATTTGGCCGTGATGCCACTATTCAGGAACATGACTTTTTCATTCTGGAGGGGCAGTTTGCCTATGTGGCCGAGATGGGCGAGACCATCAAGTTGGCCAGTGGCCACAGCGATGCCCGATTGCGGGTGATTTTCAGCAATGGCACAGAAAGCAACTTGCTGCTACGGTCCCTGCAAAAAGCACTCTGGAAGGATGACACTGGGCGGCGTTTGACCAGCCCAAGCATGGGGCCGTTGTTTTCTGATGAGACAGAGCCAGAAGACATAGAAACGGGGACCATCTATGTGCTGCGCAGCTTGTCCACGCACCCGTATGTGACAGAACACCGTGAGCTCATTCACAAAATCGGCGTCACTGGCGGAAAGGTGGAAACCCGCATATCTGGCGCAGACAAGGATGCGACCTACCTCTTGGCAGGCGTTGAAGTGGTAGCCACCTACAAGCTGCACAACGTAAACCGCGTGCGCATGGAAAACCTCTTCCATCGGATTTTCAGCAGCGCCCAGATTGACATCACCATTGACGACCGATTTGGCAATCCAGTAAAACCAAGGGAATGGTTCCTTGTGCCACTGCAAGTCATTGACGAAGCCGTGGAGCGCATCCTTGATGGCTCAATCACCGAATTCGCCTACGACCCCAAGAAGGCCAGTCTGGTGAGCATTGACTAAAAAACCAATGAAACCACAGTGGTGGCAGGTCCTTTGCCTATCTGTGGTTGTCATTGAAAATCGGCTGGACTGGGCGACGCAAGAGTCTCAGACAAAATAACCATACTTATAATAAGGTTATATTAAATACCCCGCAGATAATGCTTTTTCACTCGGAGATAATATATTTCTGAATTATTTTCAGCATTATCTATTGACATTTGTTATTCAATTTTATATACTACTTTCACTTTACAGGCAAACCAATTGATTTTCAGGAAAATACCTACAAAATACTAGCCATATATTCTCGCAAGCCATTGGCTTGTCTGTAAATCGAAGAGAACTCCGATAGGTTTCGGGGGGATAAGAGGTTACAGGCAGTCATAACAAAAAAGGCGGCGAGTAATCTCCTTCAAAAAAGTCCGACATCAGTCGGCATTTCAGAGGGAGTCAATATGAAAGGCATTCAATTTAAGTGTTTAGGTAAGAAGTCAGTCATCACCCAAGCGGTCACCATCAGCAGTGTCCGCGCTAAAAAAGGTGCTGCATCGGTTTGTCCACTTGCAACTACATCGGGAACCACCCGTGTCAGCGCAGACACCGCCCACATGGAAGGGGGTGCAGCATGAGCAAGGTTTACGTCGGCACATACCGCAAATACAACGAAGGTTCATTAAAGGGCGACTGGCTAGACCTAGCCGATTACGCCGACAAGGACGCTTTTCTGGAGGCGTGCACCGAGTTGCACAGCGATGAGAGCGACCCAGAATTGATGTTCCAAGACTGGGAAGACATACCCACCCGATTTATCGGCGAGTCCCACATTGATAAAAAAACATGGGACTGGTTAGAGCTCAGTGAGGACGAGCGCGAAATCGTTGCCATCTATATGGACGAAGTGGACCAGGACGCCCCTATTGAAACAGCATTGGAATGCTACGAAGGCGAGCATGACAGTGAAGAGGACTGGGCCAGAGACTTCTGGGACCACACAGGCATGGTCAACCAGCTACCAGAATTTGCCCAGAACTACATTGACTACGAACAGTTTGCCCGTGATTGCAGATTGGGCGGTGACATCACTTTTGTTGAAAAGGGCCGCAAGGTGCGAGCCTTCCGATGCAACTAGAAACTGGCCGATGGTAATGGGTGCCACATCACTGATGCGGTGTCCTGCCAAAAGCTATGCGTGTCAACAGTGTAGGTTCACCGTTGCACAAAAAAAGACCAGCAATCATGCTGGCGTATAAAAGGAGAAAACTATGAAAAACAGGAAATATGCCTCAGGGTTAAGAGCCAAAAATATTGAAATGTACAAAGAGATGGACAGATTTTTAGGGCATTCTGGATATCCAATTCATAATGACCTTGGAAAATTCTCTTCACTAGAGACAATAGACCAGCTGGCAGTTATTGCCTACAGGATTGCTGTGGACATTTCAGCTTCCACCACAGCGTCTATGGAGAAATTTGTCGCCTTCACAGGAGATTACAGAATGGTTGTGAAAAGGGAAATACCAGACCAGAACGCCCTTGTTGCACTCGGCATCTTCCTTGATATGGACCCAAGCGCTTGTGTTAGAAGGGAAGGAACGGCTCTTACTGTAGGCAAATTTATTGTTGTCAATATGAATCAAATAGATTTGTTTTTTGAGGCATAAACCGTTGGTTAATGACTACCAGATGACAGGCGTCAGTAATGGTGCCTGTTTTGATTTTCGCCGGGCATTGTGAAAAAAATTCCACCGGCTATTGACATTTGAAAAATTTCTGTTTTATTGAATAGTGACAATGTTATGCGTCAGCCAATGTGAACATGAGACCTTCTCTGAACTTGACCTGTAGTGTTTGCACGCTCCCGATTCGCATTGTCTAGGGTGTTCCCCGATGTGGACCGCTTTGGAGCAGAAAGACCGGAAAATCAAACTTTAACTGCCTGATAGCCACCAGTGACTGTCAGCCGAACCAAAGCAGCAGCGGATAAAAAAGCCCGACCCAATTCGTGAGAATGGGCACCATGCACAACGAAAGCGAGAGGCTTATTGTTCGGACCGCGCATGGGAGTGGACAAGCACTTGAACCGAACTTGATGTGACCCTTGTAGATGGTCAATCCCGGATAGATGTGATGCCCACATGAACCCGCGAAAGCCCGAAACCGACTGACCAAAATCAGTGGGTAAGGGAAAAACTTTCCCGGAATCGTGTGGGCAAGTTCTGGGCTGTTTCTATCCGAAAAGCCTGATTTAGCGCCGAAGGCACGGAAAAACCAATCCAAAATGAATAGAACCCAATGCATAGCAAAGACATGCTTTGCATGGGTCTGGTGAACGATAGTGAACAAAAAAAGGACGGCGGCCACTTTTGCGCAAATTCCACTCACACGCTGCGTCGTTCAAATTGGTCATCATCACAGCACAGAAATCCAACAGCACACCACATCTGCATTTCTTACCGTCCGTCCGAAATCTGGCAAATGGTGTCTTCAAAACTTGACTTCGCTTTGCAATGCGTTTGAATAAATGCAGGGGGCCGGAAGTCTCAAGCAAGGTTAACCCATCACATGGCTGAACGCCACTGATGGTTACTTGATGGGGTTCCCCCATACCCCTTGAAAGCAGCGTGGCGCAGTGCCGCGCGCACCATAAGAAGAAGAACAAAGGAGGCATGAATGAGAGAACCCATCAAGAAAAAAAGACCTGGCCAATCAGGCAGTGCAGACACCAGCGATTTTGTCCGTCAGGACCGCATTGAGGTCCGCGTCAATCACCACGAGAAAAAACGCATCACCCAACTCAGCATTGAGCGCGGCTTTGAGACCACAGCACAGTATGTGCGCACCCAGGCTGTGAACCCTGGTGCAGAGCACCCCAATGCACAGCGTCAGGCGCAATATGCCTGCATGCACCAGCTCAACCGCATGGGCACCAACATCAACCAGATTGCGCGCCATCTCAATTCTGGAGGTCAGCCCGATGGTGAAATTTTGTTGGTCTTGGTGAAGCTCTTGGAGCACGCGGAAATGCTCTACGAAAAAGCCAACGCACAGCCAGCGGGTGCGCCATGATTGTGCGATTTTTCAAAACTGGCCAGTCTCATGGGGAGGCACCCGTGAACTACCTTTTGGGCTTGCGTGACCATGCGGGTGAACTTCGTGCCGAACAGCCCGAAGTGTTGGAGGGGAACCCTCGACTGACCATTGACCTTATCAATGGCATTGCACGCCAGCACAAATACGCCAGTGGGTGCCTTGCATTCAAGGCTGGCGAGCTACCCAGCAAAGCAGAGTTACTCAGCATCATTGACCAGTTCAAGGCCGTGGTGGCGCCGGGTCTTGCACCCGACCAGTTCAACAGCTTGTTTGTGCTGCACCGTGAGCCACCAGACCCCAAGACTGGGCAGTCAGGTTTTCATGTTCACTTTGTCATGCCTATGACCATTCTGGCAGGCACCACAGCCAGTGGCAAAGACATGACTGGGCGCAGATGGAACCCGCACCCACCTGGAAAAAAGACGATTGAAGCCATGGCACTGTTTACCAAGATGGTGAACCATGAACATGGCTGGTCACAGGTTGTTGAAAAGCCGGGGCGCGTCAACGTGGACAGTTTCTGGCTCAAAGCGGGCAACACCAGCAACGCGGATAAAGCGGAACTGTTGCGCAAGGAACTGAACAAGGGTATCCGCAGTGGGCAAATCAACAGCCGTGACGAGCTATGCAACTACATGGACCAGTTGCTTGGTCTGACCATCACACGCACTGGCGCGGACTATGTTTCGGTGAAGTTCCCCAGCGCAGCCAAGGCCGTGCGTCTCAAGGGGGCCATGTTTGAGAGCGCCACAGACTACGCCGCATTGCGTGCAGCGATGGCGGCACAGAAACAGGGAGGCGAAGTGCTTTCCGTCAGTGAATACGCGCACACCGCCGAACGATTGGACACCCTACTTTCAGAGCGTGCCCACAACCTGTCAGGTCACAGACCTGCTAGCAAACCTATAACCATTACCAAGGAGAAGAAAAATGGAAGAAATGAAAAAGGACCTTATCCACTTGACCGCCGAGGTGCGCAACCTAGCAGCGGCCATTCAGTATCTGTCACAGCGCACAGCTTGGAGCGAGACATGTTTCAAGCAGGTGCAGGACAGTGGCGTCATGCACATGGCGTCCATGACAAAACAAATCATGTTGGACCACAAAAAACTGCAAACCCAGTTCAGCATGTTGAACATGCGAATTTCAGCACTCATCACCGAGGGCGACAGCGATTCCACAGGGGGATCAACACCCTCCCCCAGCGGTGACATCAACGAGAAAATTTGGGCGCTAGCCGTCCAGCTCAATGGTTGTGAGGTGGGCTCACACGAGGCCGCCTCCATCATTGCCCTGCTCAACGAATTGCAGGGGGAACGCGAGCGTCAATCCCGCAGCCCCAAGCCCAAGAGATAGCCTTCTGAAAAGCAGTATCCGCCAAAAAATCCGTAATCAATGAACGCTTGATTCTCTAGATTCGGGAGCCAAGATCACAAGTCCTTCTTGAGCTCTGCGTTAGGGCTCAACGGGCCTATTTGCAGTGGCCGCACCAAAGTCTGACAGCAAGAGATTTGATCCAACTCCGATGCATCCGAACCAAATACAACGTAGCCGATGTTCCCACAAGAAAGTAGCATGTTGTGTCAAAGGCAATAGAGGTAAGTTGTATGGCAGAAGACAGTTGCAACTTAATTCTGACAGTTATCGCAGCAAGCAGAAGAACAGGAAATGCAATGGTGTAAAGGAACCAAATCCAATTCGAGAAGAGCGGATAGTTCTCAAGGTAAGAAATTCCTTCACGAGTGAATACCGATGTCCTAGGGAAGTATTTGTTAAGATACGACTCCAACCCGTGGAGATACTCATACTGTCGTTCAATCTGAACGTTGAGCTGGAAATACCGGGTTGACGTACCGAGCAGCAAAAACCAGAGCATGGAGTCCAGCAACCTGGAATCCTTTGAGACTTTTACGCCAACAGCGTTTGCTATGTACTCGGTAAGCGCCGAGTTCGCAGCTTCAGGCGATGCCGCTTGAAGTGAAAACGCTGCAGTTGCTGCCAGCAGAATATAAAAGAGTATGTCTCGCTGACGCAACGTGCCCAAATGGACCTCATAGGTGTCCTTGTAATGAGAACAGGCTTGTTCAAGCCTGCTCTCATCTGAGATTGAACGTTGACCTAGACTAACTCGCGGCATCTTCCAAGGCCTTGATGATCGCTTCCTGAGTAAAGCTGAACGCCCAGCTTGCACCTGCGCCCAGGAGTTCCTCAGGACTGTCATAAGTGCGGTCAATCTTCACACCAACCAGCCTGTTTTTGTGGTCTTTGCTCTTTGCCACTTCATAGTTAAGCCAGTTTTTATAGCCTATCTCGGCATAGTCTGGATGGCGCTTGTTCGCTTCCTTGCCGACGATGACAAGGGTATAGGTGGCTTGGTTAATCTTGGCTGAGAGTGCCTGCTTCACCACAGCTACTGAGTTGCTCTTGATCTCGGCCGAGGACAAATCGCTGAAAAAGAAGTCAAACTTGGGGTTGGCATCCCATGCTTCAAGCAAAAATTTGTAGTGCTTGTCATTCTCGTAATCAAAACTTACGAACACCTTTTTTTTCGCCATGTTTTTCCCTGAGGTGGCTGTTGAGGATCTTCAAGTGTAGATCAAGCGCGAGCACCCGACTGCGTTGATCATCTCAGCGAACACCGCCATATTTGGACTAAAATTTGTCCCACAGATCCAACCCACACTTTTTTGCCTATTTTTTACGCAGCGAAGTATGTAAGTTGTTGTTTTGTATGACTAGTGGGTGACGCGGATTTTTTTCCCTTCACCCGCTCCATATTGGTGCATCACACCATCGCATGACCCGCTGATTCCCCAGGAACGGCGGGTTTTTTGTTGGTCAGTTCAAGTGACAAACCTGATATTCTTGTCGGCGATGGCAAGCCAATGCTTGCATTTCTCTTTGCTGTGCCTCAAATACAGATCATGAACGCCACCACCGCCCCCGAGTCCGCCGCCCTGCTCGACGCCGCCAATCCGCTGCTCGACTTCACCGACCTGCCGCTGTTCGACGCCATCCGGCCCGAGCATGTCGAGCCCGCCATTGCCGAGCTGCAGCAGGCCGCCGAGCAGGCGCTGGAACAGGTCGTGGCGGCCGACTACCCGGCCGAATGGGAGGCGATGGCGCGCGTGCTCGACATATCGACCGAGCGTCTGGGCCGGGCCTGGGGCGCGGTCAGCCACCTCAACAGCGTGGCCGACACGCCCGAGCTGCGCGCGGCCTACAACGCCGCCCTGCCCGCCATCACCGAGTTCTGGACCCGCATGGGCGCCGACGAGCGGCTCTACGCCAAGTACAAGGCGATGGACCCGACACGACTGAATGCCGAGCAGACCCAGGCCCGCACCAATGCGCTGCGCGGCTTCGTGCTGGGCGGCGCCGAGCTGCAGGGCGAGGCCAAGGAGCGCTTCGCCGCGATCCAGGAGCGCCAGGCCGAGCTGGGCCAGAAGTTCAGCGAGAACGCGCTCGACGCGACCGACGCCTGGACCTGTTACGCCAGCGCCGAGGAGCTCGACGGGGTGCCAGAGGACACCCGGGCCGCCACCCGCGCTGCCGCCGAAGCCGAGGGCCGGTCAGGCCACAAGCTCACGCTCAAGCTGCCCTGCTACCTGCCGCTGATGCAGTTCGGCCGCAACCGCAACCTGCGCGAGCAGCTCTACCGTGGCTACGCCACCCGCGCCAGCGACCAGGCCGAGGGCGATGCGGTCAAGTTCGACAACGGCGCCATCATCCGCGAGCTGCTGGCGCTGCGCCAGGAAGAAGCCAGCCTGCTGGGCTACCCGCATTTCGCCGCTGTCTCGCTGGTGCCCAAGATGGCGGAGTCGGCCGAGCAGGTCATCGCCTTCCTGCGCGAGCTGGGCCAGAAGGCCCGCCCCTACGCCGAGCAGGACCTGGCGGACATGCGCGCCTTCGCGGCCGAATCGCTCGACCTGAGCGATCCGCAGGCCTGGGACTGGCCCTACATCGGCGAACAGCTGCGCCAGGCGCGCTACGCCTACAGCGAGCAGGACGTCAAGCCCTACTTCACCGCGCCCAAGGTGCTCGAAGGCCTGTTCCGCATCGTCGAGACGCTGTTCGAGGTGCAGATCCGCCCCGACCAGGCACCGGTCTGGCATCCCAGTGTCAAGTGCTTCCGGCTGGAGCGCGCAGGCCAGCTGATCGGCCAGTTCTACCTCGACCCGGGCGCGCGCGCCGGCAAGCGCGGCGGCGCCTGGATGGACGATGTGCGCGCGCGCTGGCTGCGCCCCGATGACGCCCGCCTGCAGACGCCGGTGGCACAGCTGGTCTGCAACTTCTCCGAGCCCGTCGGGACCAAGCCGGCGCTGCTGACGCATGACGATGTCATCACGCTGTTCCACGAGTTCGGTCACGGCCTGCACCACCTGCTGACCCAGGTCCAGGAGCGCGATGTATCCGGCATCAGCGGCGTCGAGTGGGATGCGGTCGAGCTGCCGAGCCAGTTCATGGAGAACTTCTGCTGGGAATGGGATGTGCTCTCGGGCATGACCGCGCATGTCGAGACCGGCGAGCCGCTGCCGCGCGAGCTGTTCGACAAGATGCTGGCGGCCAAGAACTTCCAGAGCGGCCTGCAGACGCTGCGCCAGATCGAGTTCTCGCTGTTCGACCTGCTGCTGCACAGCGGCGGCGCAGCGGACGGTGACTTCATGGCGCTGCAGCAGCAGGTGCGTGACGAGGTCGCGCTGATCCAGCCGCCGGCCTACAGCCGCACGCCGCACACCTTCAGCCATATCTTCGCGGGCGGTTACGCGGCCGGCTACTACAGCTACAAATGGGCCGAGGTGCTGAGCGCCGACGCCTACGCGGCCTTCGAGGAAGCCGCAGCCGGCAACGGCGGCAGCACGCTGGACGTCGAGACCGGCCGACGCTTCCGGCGCGAGGTACTCGAAGCCGGCGGCAGCCGTCCGGCGATGGACTCGTTCAAGGCCTTCCGCGGCCGCGAACCGCAGATCGACGCGCTGTTGCGGCACCAGGGCATGGCGGGCTGACATCCTCCTGTGGGAGCTTGGGCCTCAAGGCCGAGAAAGGAGCCGGCGATGGCCGCTACAGAATATCCGTGCCGCCTGGCACTGGGGCTGCTCGCCTTGTCGCTGGCAACGCACCCGCCCGGCGTCCGGGCTGCACCGCTGGTCCAGCAAGCCGCCGTCTCCACGCCGGCAGCCGACCCCGATGCCCGCGTGCACCAGCGCCTGATCATCAAGCTCAAGGATGCCGAAACCGGCGTCAACCCCGCCCAGCGGGCGCGCAGTGCGAAGGTCGCCATCAGCGACCTCGCCAACCGGGTCCAGCCCGCCTTCGTCGGGCCGGGTTCGATGCCGCTGTCGCTGCACCGATCGATCAGGCCGGGCCTGCATGTCGCGGCTGCAGGCCAACCACTCAAGCGCGCCGAGATGCAGCAGCTGATCCAGCAACTGCGCCAGGACCCGCGGGTCGAATATGCCGAGATCGACGAGCGCATCCAGCCGCAATACAGCCCGAGCGACCCCTATTACGGCAGCAGCCAGTGGAATCTGCGCTCATCCGCGCCAGGCGTCGAAGGCGGCGCCAGCCTGCCAGGTGCCTGGGACTTCGGCCTGGGAGCGAACGCCGCCGCCGGGCAAGGGGTGGTCGTCGCCGTGCTCGACACCGGGATCAGGCCCCACGCCGAACTGGCAGGCCGGATCCTGCCAGGCTACGACTTCGTGAGCGACACCGACACGGCCAATGACCAGAACGACCAATGGGACAGCGACCCGAGCGACCCCGGTGACTGGGTCAGCGAGTCAGACCGCGCACAGGCGGCCTTCGCCGGCTGCGCCGTCAGCCCGAGCAGCTGGCACGGCACCAGCATGGCCGGCACGATCGCGGCCGCCAGCAACAATGGCCGGGACATCGCCGGCGTCGCGCCACTCGCGCGCATCCTGCCGGTGCGGGTGTTCGGCAAATGCGGCGGCCATGTCTCGGACGTCATCGCCGGCCTGTACTGGTCGGTCGGTATCGTGCCGGAGCCCCCCGCAGGGTCGAACCGCCCGCCGGTCAACCCGAATCCCGCGCGCGTCATCAACCTGAGCATGGCGGCCGAAGGCAGCTGCAGCCAGGCCTTCCAGGAGGCGATCGACAAGGCCCGGGCGTTGGGCGCCTTGGTCGTGGCGGCGGCAGGCAACCACGCCAGCGGCGACACGAGCACGGCGCTGCCCCAACCCGCCAGCTGCCGCGGCGTGATCGCCGTCACGGCGCACACGCGGCGCGGCGATCTCGCCGACTACGCCAACGTCCACTCCGATGTCACGCTCAGCGCGCCGGGCGGCGGATCGGGCAGAAGCCAGCTAACCGGCGACGGCGACCTGATCATCGCGCTCTCGAACAGCGGATCGTCTTCCCCGTCGTCAGACAGCCTGACCCAGATTGCGGGCACCAGCATTGCCGCCGCGCAGGTGTCGGGCGTCGCGGCGCTGCTGCTGGGACTGCAGCCCGGCTGGAATGCGGACCAGATCGAACTGGCGCTGACCCGTTCGGCCCGAGGCTTTCCTGACAACAGCTATTGCTTCGAGAGCGGACTGTGCGGCGCCGGCATGCTGGATGCGGCGGCCGCCGTACGCTGGCAACAGGCCGATACCGCACCTGCTGTGCAGCCGGAAAACACCAGCTCCGGCGGCGGTGGCGGCGCGGCCGGCTGGCCCGAGCTGCTGGTCCTGCTGTCAGTCGCGCTGCTGACGCGCCTCAGACGCGGCCCGCCAGCCGCATGATTCCAGACGCGCACAATCC
This sequence comes from Chitinophaga pinensis, assembly GCA_943326015.2. Classification (GTDB taxonomy): domain Bacteria; phylum Pseudomonadota; class Gammaproteobacteria; order Burkholderiales; family Burkholderiaceae_C; genus Malikia. The sequence continues at coordinate 75,206 of CALPRQ020000002.1, forward strand.
GCCCGCCAGTCCGGCCGCATGTGAAGGGTAATAGACCGGAAAGTCCCAGGCCGCCGGCAGCCAGCCTGCCAGTTCGAGTCCGACCTTGAGCAGCAGCAAGCCGAGCAGGCCCCGCAGCCAGAGCGGTGCGGCGTTACCGACTGGCGACGCCGCTGGCAGCACTGTCGCGCCAGAAGATGTGGCGGAGCGCGTTCGAACAGGCGACCAGCACGCGATGGCCAGCGCGCCGCCCAGCCAGCCGTGCAGCGCGCCCGAGAAGCCGGCGTAGTAGGCGCAATCGGTGTCGATGACGAGCAACAGCGCGACACCAGCCACGGCGCCCGCCAGCAGGCCGAGCTGCATCACGGCACCCAGCAACGGGCGCAGCAGCCAGGCGATCAGTAGCAGCGCGGCGGCATTGGCCAGCGCATGCGACAGGCTCAGGTGCACGAACTGCGAGCTGAGCGGCTCCCACCAGGCGCCCTGCTCGAAGCGTGGGCGCAGCCAGCGCAAGGCCTCGGCTGCGCCGGGCCAGAGCTGCAACACCAGCAACAGCGGCGCGAGCACCGCCAGCGGCGGCATGACGCGCAGGCGCTGATGCACTGAGAGCCCCGCAAGCGGATCAGTATTCCAGCGTCCTGACGCCGTCGTGGGTGCCAATCAGGCAGACGCCGGCCTTCTGGAAGGCGAACACGCCCACCGTCACCACGCCGGGCCAGTTGTTGACCATGTCCTCGAAGGCCAGCGGGTCGGTGATCTGCAGGTCGGTCACGTCCAGGATATGCTGGCCGTTGTCGGTCACCAGCGGCGCGCCGTCCTTCAGGCGCAGCGTCGCGGTACCGCCGAGCGCCTCGAACTGGCGCGCGATGCGCTGCGCCGCCATCGGGATCACCTCGACCGGCAGCGGAAAGGCGCCCAGGTGCTTGACCCGCTTGGACTCGTCAACGATGCAGACGAACAGCCGGGACTGCGCGGCGACGATCTTCTCGCGCGTGAGCGCGGCGCCGCCGCCCTTGACCATGAAGCCGCACGGATCGATCTCGTCGGCGCCGTCGACGTAGACCGACAACTCATCGACCTCGTTGCAGTCGAACACCGGGATGCCGATCGCCTTCAGGCGCTCGGTCGAGGCCTCGGAACTGGAAACGGCGCCCTTGATCTGGTCCTTCATGCTGGCGAGCGCGGCGATGAACTTGTTGACGGTCGAGCCGGTACCGACGCCGACGATCTCACCGGGCTGGACATAGCGCAGTGCGGCCTGGCCGACCAGGGTCTTGAGTTCGTCTTGGGTCAGGGAAGGGTTGGTCATGGGGAGCAATCTGGGAGAATCGAAGGATTGGGCCAAGTCCGGCCCGCCTAGATCCGAGATTATCCGATGTCCCTGCTGCCCTACTCGCTCGCCCGCGCCTTCCTGTTCAACATGGACCCGGAGGCCGCGCACGAACTCACGCTCGACAAGCTCGAAAAGCTCCAGCATTCGGCGCTGATGTGCCTGGCCGCGCAGCCGCGCATCGATGACCCGGTCACGCTCGCCGGCCTGCAGTTCCCGAATCGCGTCGGCCTGGCCGCCGGCCTGGACAAGAACGCGCGCTGCATCGACGCCTGGGGCGCCCTGGGCTTCGGCTTCGTCGAGGTCGGCACCGTGACCCCGAAGGGGCAGCCCGGCAACCCCAAGCCGCGCATGTTCCGCCTCCCCGAGAAGAACGCGCTGATCAACCGGCTGGGCTTCAACAACGAGGGGCTCGACGCCTTCATCGCCAACGTCAAGCGCTCCAGGCTGCGCCAGAATCCGAAAGCCGGCGGCATGCTGCTGGGCCTCAACATCGGCAAGAACGCCGCCACGCCGATCGAACGCGCGACCGACGACTATCTGGTCTGCCTGGAAGGCGTCTACCCGCACGCCGACTACGTGACGGTCAACATCTCCAGCCCGAACACCAAGAACCTGCGCGCACTGCAGAGCGACGAGGCGCTCGACCAGCTGCTCGGCGCGCTGGCCGCGCGCCGTGCGGAGCTCGCGCAGCAGCATGGTGCCTACAAGCCGGTCTTCGTCAAGATCGCGCCTGACCTCGATGCGGACCAGGTCGTGGTGATCGCCGACACGCTCAAACGCCACGGCATGGACGGCGTGGTCGCGACCAACACCACGCTGAGCCGCGAGGCGGTCAAGGGCCTGCCGCACGCCGAGGAAGCCGGCGGCCTGTCAGGCGCGCCGGTGCTCGAAGCCAGCAACGCCGTGATCCGGCAGCTGCGCGCGCGACTCGGCAAGGACTATCCCATCATCGGCGTCGGCGGCATCCTGAGCGGCGCCGACGCGCTGTCCAAGATAGCAGCCGGCGCCGATGTGGTGCAGATCTACAGCGGCCTGATCTACAGCGGCCCGGGGCTGGTGACCGAGGCCGCGCGCGCGCTCAAGTCGGGACAGGCCTGAAGCCATGATGACTGAAACAAGCCTGGGCTTCTTCGGACTGTCGCTGCTGCTGAGCCTGAGCCCGGGGCCGGACAACCTGTTCGTGCTGATGCAGTCCGCCACCCAGGGCCGGCGCGCCGGCCTGCTGGTCACGCTGGGCCTGTGCACCGGCCTGCTCGGTCACACGGCGGCGGTCGCGCTCGGTCTGGCGGCGCTGCTGGCCGCGTCGCCCGCCGCGTTCGGCCTGCTCAAGCTCGCAGGGGCCGCCTACCTGCTCTATCTGGCCTGGGGGGCCTGGCATGCACCAGCCACGCTGCAGGCCGAAGGCAAGGCGCTGAACCTGCAGCCCTGGCGCTTGTACGGCCGCGGCGTGCTGATGAACCTGAGCAATCCCAAGGTCGCGATCTTCTTCCTGGCACTGCTGCCGCAGTTCGTGCAGGAAGATGCCGGCCCGGTGCATTGGCAGATCGTTCAGCTGGGTGCGATCTTCATGCTGGCGACGCTGATCGTCTTTGGCGGCTTTGCCTGGGTCGCGGCCTGGCTGGGCGGGCTGCTGCGCAGCTCCGCCCATGCGCAGCGCTGGCTGAACCGGGCCGCTGCCACGGTCTTTGCCGGGCTGGCTGTCCGACTGGTTTGGTCGGAAATATGACGCGTCCATGAAAAAGTGACACAATTTGTTGATCACTTTTGAAATCTGTTACATGAGCCAGACCCTGAACACCCAGCTCCCGGACAACCTCTCCGCCAACGACTTGCCTGGTCCCCGCAAGGGCCGGCGCAGCGCAAGCGCCAAGGGCAAGCCGCGCGCCGTCAAGCAAGGCGATACCGCACCGCAACTCGACGCAGCGGCACTGGCGCAGCATGTGCCACAGGAGGCGACAGCGGCAGCACAGGACAAGCAGCTGGCCGCCGTGCTGGGACTGCTCGACAATCGCGAGCTGGCCGCGCCACAGCGCGCCGCCGCGCTGCGCGCCACGCTCGAAGGTGCCTCGGCTGACGATCTGGCCGTGCTGCGCCAGGCCCTGCTCGACGAGCCGGTGCCGGTCAAGGGCCACCCCGACGACGAACTCGCACCCGACTGGCGCGACGGTGGCTACCCCTACAAGCACCTGATGCGCCGCTCCAGCTACGAGACGCAGAAATACCAGCTGCAGGTCGAACTGCTCAAGCTGCAGGCCTGGGTCAAGGAGACCGGCCAGCGCGTCGTGATCCTGTTCGAGGGCCGCGACGCTGCCGGCAAGGGCGGCACGATCAAGCGCTTCATGGAGCACCTGAACCCGCGCGGCGCCCATGTGGTCGCGCTCGAAAAACCCAGCGAGGTCGAGCGCGGCCAGTGGTATTTCCAGCGCTATGTCCAGCACCTGCCGACCGCGGGCGAGATCGTGCTGTTCGACCGCAGCTGGTACAACCGCGCCGGCGTCGAGCGCGTGATGGGTTTCTGCTCGGATGCCGAATACCAGGAATTCATGCGCCAGGCGCCCGATTTCGAGCGCCATCTGGTGCGCAGCGGCGTGCACCTGATCAAGTTCTGGTTCTCGGTCAGCCAGGCCGAGCAGCGCCGCCGCTTCAAGGAGCGCGAGGTCCATCCGCTCAAGCAGTGGAAGCTCAGCCCGGTCGACCTGGCCAGCCTGGACAAATGGGACGACTACACCCGGGCCAAGGAGGCGATGTTCTTCGAGACCGACACCGCCGATGCGCCCTGGACCGTGATCAAGAGCGACTGCAAGAAGCGCGCGCGCCTCGGCGGGCTGCGCTATGTGCTGCACAAGCTCAATTACACCAACAAGGACCTGGATGCAGTCGGCAAGCTCGACCCGCTGATCGTGGGCCGCGCGCATGTGGTGTACGAGCGCGGCGAGAAGAGCGGCGCCTTGCTCTGAGGCAAATTCAGCGCCGGCGCAGCAGCAGTCCGGCGCCCAGCGCGGCGACCAGCAGGAAGTTCAGGAACGACCAGTTGGCGATCGTCAGCCCGAGGAAGGTCCAGTCCACCGCACTGCAGTCGCCGCTGCCACGGAACAGCATCGGGATCACGCGACTGAGCGGGAACGACTCGATCATGCCGAACAGGTCGCGGCCGCAGGCCGTGACCTCGGGCGGGAACCACTGCAGCCAGCTCTGGCGCGCCGCGACACCGGCGCCGGTGAGCGACAGCAGCGCCATCAGGCCGCCGCTCCAGCGCGCGGCCGATGCGGGCAGCGCGGCGCCGATGCCGGCCGCCAGCGCGACCAGGATGAACAGGTAGCGCTGCACGATGCACATCGGGCAGGGCTCAAGCCCGACCGCGTGCTGCAGATAGAGGCCGAAAGCCAGCAAGGCAATGCAGGCGGCGGCAATCAGCGCCAGCAGGCGGCGCGGCTGCTCGAAGAGTGAAAGTAAGGCTTGCAAGACTGAACCCATTGGTTGCACCTAGGCGGAAACCCTAGTATCCAACAAAAAAGGACGGCCATCGGGCCGTCCTTTTCTTCATGCCCGCACGGGCCAGGCTTACTGCTCGACGAAGGCGCGTTCGATCACGAAATCGCCCGGCGTGCTGGTGTTGCCTTCCTTGAAGCCGCGCTTCTCGCACAGCTCCTTCAGGGACTTGAGCATCTCGGGGCTGCCGCAGATCATGACGCGGTCGGTCTCGGGATTCAGGTCGGGCAGGCCGGTCTCGCGCGCGACCTGGCCGCTCTCGATCAGGTCGGGGATGCGGCCCTGGCGCTCGAAGGATTCGCGCGTCACGGTCGGGTAGTAGATCAGCTGCTGGCTGACCATCTCGCCGAGGAACTCGTTCTGCGGCAGCTCACTCGTGATGTAGTCGCGGTAGGCCAGTTCCTTGACCTCGCGCACGCCGTGCATCAGGATGACCTTCTCGTAGCGCTCGTAGGTCTCGGGGTCGCGGATGATGCTCATCCAGGGCGCCAGGCCGGTGCCGGTGCCGATCAGGTACAGGTTCTTGGCCGGCAGCAGGTAGTCGAGCAGCAGGGTGCCGGTGGGCTTGCGGCCGACGACGATCTTGTCGCCCGGCTGGATATGCTGCAGGCGGCTGGTCAGCGGACCGTCTTGCACCTTGATGCTCAGGAACTCGAGGTGCTCCTCGTAGTTGGCGCTGGCGATGCTGTAGGCGCGCAGCAGCGGCTTGCCGTCTTCCTTGCGCAGGCCGATCATCGTGAAATGGCCGTTCGAGAAGCGCAGGGCCTGGTCGCGGGTGGTGGTGAAGCTGAACAGACGGTCGGTCCAGTGGTGAACGGTCAGAACGGTCTCTTCGAGGAATGCGCTCATGGTCTTGGTGTATGCGAGGCAGGGCCGGATCGGCAATGCCCGAGCCCTGGCGGCAATTCACCGCAGACAGGGCAGGATGGAAATATGGCAGCGCTGCCAGGCAGCAAAAACCCGTAGTGTAGCGGCAGGCCGCCACGGCCGCTTGATCAGCGTCAAGCCCACTCGGGATACGGCATGCAAAGCTTGCTACAGTCTAAGGCTTGGTCAGCACAGGCTGGATTGTGCCTGCGCTTGCTGCAAAGCAGAACCAATAAAATTTCATACATTCATAACCTGAACTTCTAAAGAAGGAACGCAAGATGGCGCGCACCGTTCAATGCATCAAGCTCGGCGTAGAGGCCGAAGGCCTGGATTTCCCGCCCTACCCCGGCGAGATGGGCAAGCGCATCTGGCAGAACGTCAGCAAGCAGGCCTGGGCCGACTGGCTCAAGCACCAGACCATGCTGGTCAACGAGAACCGTCTGAACCTGGCCGATGCCCGCGCTCGCCAGTACCTGGCGCGCCAGATGGAGAAGCATTTCTTCGGCGAGGGCGCCGACCAGGCCGCCGGCTACGTCCCGCCCACCGAGGGCTGAGGCCATGCACCCTGCTGACACCCGTACCGAGCGTCCAGCGCCAGCGGCCCCCCTGTCCTGGGCCGGCCAGCCGGTCTGGCATCAGCTCGAGATCGGCGTTGGCACGGGGTTGAATTTCCTAAGCCGCTGGCGCGATTGGCGCAACGATGCGCAGCGGCCCGAGCGCCTGTTCTACACCGCGGTCGATTCCGCGCCGGTCGTGGCAAGCGAACTGCTGCAAGCGGCCGCCTGCGAGCCCGATCTGTCGGAATTGACCGAGCAGCTAGCAAAGCGCTGGCAGGCCTTGCTGCCGGGTGTGCACCGGTTCTTGTTCGATGACGAACGGGTGCTGCTGACGCTGTGCGTCGGCCAGGCGCAGGACTGGCTGCCGACGCTGGACGCGGTGGTTGACCAGATCTGGCTGTCCCGGCAGCACCCCGATAGTGACGCCCTCGACTCCCGATCAGCCTCGATGGGCCAGGAACGCGACCAGGCCCGCATGCTGGCGCGCCTGTGCCGACCGGGCAGCCGCCTGAATGGCGACCGCGCCAGCGCCGCCCTGCAAGCCGAGCTGATCGCGGCCGGCTTCGAACTGCCCGAACTGGCCCTGGCAGCGGGTGCCGGACTGCAAGCCCGATATGCGCCGCGCTGGCAGCCCAGGTCGGCGCTGCGCCCGCGCGCCGCCGGTGCCGGTCGCCACGCGGTCGTGGTGGGCGGCGGCCTGTCGGGCTCGGCCGTGGCCTGGAGCCTGGCGCAGCGCGGCTGGACGGTCGAGCTGCTGGACCAGGCGGCCGAACCGGCCACGGGCGCATCCGCCTTGCCGGCCGGACTGGTGGCACCCCATGTGTCGCCCGACGATGCGGCGCTGTCGCGCCTGACCCGCGCCGGCGTGCGGCTGACGCTGCAGCGGGCCGCTGAGCTGCTGCCCGAGGGCGAGGACTGGGCACCCAGCGGCGTGCTGGAACACCAGATCGAGGGCAAGCACAGCCTGCCGCGCAGCGAGGCTTGGCAGCAGGTGGGTCTGCAGTCCAGCCGCGCGGCCGGTCCGGACGAACTGGCGGGCGCCGGCCTGCCCCCCGGCACACAAGCACTCTGGCACGGCCTGGCCGGCTGGCTGCGCCCGGTGCAACTGGTCGCCGCGCAACTTCGGCATCCCAACATCCAATGGCGCGGTGGCTGCCAGGTCGCGGCGCTGGCGCCGCTGGCCGAGGGTGGCTGGCATCTGCTCGACGCGGACGGTGCCGAACTGGCCCGTGCCGAACAGGTCGTGATCGCCTCGGCCTACGACACGCGCGCCTTGCTGCAGCGCAGCGGCCTGGCGTCACCGCCGCTCAATCCGCTGCGCGGCCAGATCAGCTGGGGCGCGATCGACGAGCTGCCCGAGTCGGTCAGCGTCCTGCTGCCCGCCATGCCGGTCAACGGCCACGGCTGCTTCGTCAGCGGCACGCCGGGACCGGATGGACGCCCGGCGTGGATCGCCGGCTCGACCTTCGAGCGCGGCGCACCAGACGCGGGCCTCAAGCCCGAGGACCAGATCGCCAACCGCGACAAGCTGCTGCGTCTGCTGCCGGCACTCGGGGCGGCGCTGGCGCCGGCTTTCGAGCAGGCGGGCGCCTGGGCCGGGCTGCGCTGCACGCTGCCGGACCGGGTGCCGGCCGTCGGCCCGCTGGACCCGCAGGCCTGGCCGGGACTGCATGTCTGCGCCGGCATGGGCGCGCGCGGCCTGACGCTGTCGGTGCTGAGCGGCGAGCTGCTCGCCGCGCTGTTGCATGGCGAGCCCTGGCCGATCGAGCGCCGGCTGGCGCAGTCGCTGCTGGCCTCACGCTTCATCAAGCCGGCACCGACCAGGACCGCTTGAGCCCCTGCCTTGGCAGGGGCTGGCTGGCCCAAGCAACGTCCGCCAACGCATATAACTTTTTTCATATGTAGAAAAAAGAAAAAAATCGTTGGGGATTATTAAGGCCGCCTTTACAGTTGCGACCCATGCACGATATTGGCTTTGTCATCGCGGGTTTCGCAGTCGGTCTGATCGTCGGTCTGACCGGCGTCGGCGGCGGCTCGCTCATGACCCCCATCCTGATCTTCTTCTTTGGTGTCAAGCCCTACATGGCGGTCGGCACCGATTTGCTGTTCGCGGCCTTCACCAAGGCCGGCGGCACCGTCAGCCTGATGAAAAAGCGCTTGGTACCCTGGCGCGTGGTCGGCCAGCTCTGCTCGGGCAGCATCCCGGCGGCTCTGATCACGCTCTATCTGCTGCATTCGGTCGGTCCGGCCGGCGCTGCGGTGCAAAAGCTCATGACGACCACGCTGGGCTGCGCGCTGCTGCTGACCGCTGCGGCCACCTTGTTCAAGGCCGTGCGCATGCGCAAGCCCCCGGTGCGCGTGATGAACAGCCAGGGCGCCGTGACGCCCGTCGGCGAGAGCGACGCCGCGATGCGCGCCCGCCACTGGAGCCTGCCGGTGCTGTTCGGCGCGCTGATCGGCTCGCTGGTCACACTCACCTCGGTCGGTGCCGGCGCCATCGGCGTGACGGTGCTGATGATCCTGTTTCCACTGCTGCCGCTGCCGCGTATCATCGCGGCCGATATTGCCTACGCCGTGCCGCTGACCCTGGTCGCGGGCCTGGGTCATGCCTCGCTGGGCTCGGTCGACTGGCCGCTGCTGCTCAAGCTGCTGGCGGGCTCGCTGCCCGGCATCTGGATTGGGGCGCAACTGATCCACAAGACCCCCGAACGCCTGGTGCGCTCGCTGCTGGCGCTGCTGCTGGCCTATGCCGGCACCAAGCTGATCGTCATCTGAACCTGTTTTTGAACCTGAAATCGCATGTACCAGTACACCGAATTTGACCGCCAGTTCGTGCATCAGCGCGCCGAACAGTTCCGCGACCAGCTCGATCGTTTCCACGCCGGCACCCTGGGCGGTGACGAATTCAAGCCCTTGCGGCTGCAGAACGGCTGGTACATCCAGCGTCACGCGCCGATGCTGCGCGTCGCCGTGCCCTACGGCGAACTCAGCACCACGCAGCTGCGCGTGCTGGGCCGGATCGCACGCGAATACGACCAGCCCAGCCACGAGGTGTTCCAGGGTGCCGTCGCCGCGCAGAACAAGCTCGGCGACATCCAGCTGCGTGACGGCCAGGCCATCGGCAGCCGCCTCAAGACCGGCTATGCCCATTTCACGACGCGCCAGAACGTCCAGTTCAACTGGATTCCGCTGACCCAGGCCGCCGACGTGATGGACCTGCTGGCCACGGTCGGCCTGCATGGCATCCAGACCAGCGGCAACTGCATCCGCAACACCACCAGCGACGCGCTGGCCGGCGTGGCGGTCGACGAGATCGCCGACCCGCGCCCGTTCGGCGAGATCCTGCGCCAGTGGAGCACGCTGCACCCCGAGTTCGGTTTCCTGCCGCGCAAGTTCAAGTGCGCCATCGTCGGCGCGACCGAGGACCGCGCCGCGATCGCCTGGCATGACGTCGGCCTCAAGCTCAAGAAGAACGAGGCCGGCGAGCTCGGTTTCGAGGTGCTGGTCGGCGGCGGCATGGGCCGCACCCCGGTGATCGCGACCACCATCCGCGACTTCCTGCCCTGGAACCAGCTGCTCAACTACCTGGAAGCGGTGATCCGCGTCTACAACCTCTGGGGCCGGCGCGACAACCTGTACAAGGCGCGCATCAAGATCCTGGTCAAGGCCGAGGGCCAGCGCTACTTCGACGAGGTCGAGACCGAGTTCCGCCGCATCCTGGAACAGGACGGCGGCCCGCACACCATCACCGAGGCCGAACTGGCACGCGTGCAGGCCTGCTTCGTCGAGCCGACGATCGATTTCGCCACCCCGGCTGCGGCGCCGGTCACGGCCGAGGAAGAGGCCGAATTCCAGCGCTGGCTGGCGCGCAATGTGCAGCCGCACCGCAACCCGGGCTTGAGCGCGGTCACGCTGTCGTTCAAGCGCGTGGGCCAGTCGCCCGGCGACGCGACCGCCGACCAGCTCGACGCGGTGGCTGAACTGGCCGACGCCTTCAGCGCGGGCGAGCTGCGCGTGACCCATGACCAGAACCTGGTGCTGCCCTGGGTCCGTGCCGACCAGCTGCCCGAAGTCTGGCGCGAGGCCAAGCGCCTGGGTCTGGCCAAGGCCAATGTGCGCCTGCTGACCGACATGATCGCCTGCCCGGGTGGTGACTTCTGCGACCTGGCCAATGCGCGCTCGCTACCGCTGGCCGATGCCATCACCGAGCGCTACCAGGACCTGGACGAGCTCGATGACCTGGGCGAGATCGACCTGCACATCAGCGGCTGCATCAACAGCTGCGGTCACCACCACAGCGGCCATATCGGCATCCTGGGCGTCGACAAGGACGGCAAGGAGTGGTACCAGATCACGCTGGGCGGCTCGGACGGCTCGGACCTGAGCGGCGCGCCGACCCCCGGCAAGGTGATCGGCCCGTCGTTCGCACACAATGAAGTCCCCGACGTGATCGAAGCCCTGCTCGACACCCATGTCGCGCAGCGCCAGGCCGGCGAGACCTTCCTGGCCACCTACCAGCGCGTCGGCGCCGAGCCTTACAAGGCCGCCGCCAACGCCGTGCGTGTCGCCACCGCGCGCACCGAATGAACGCCTGCCGACCCGAGGAGAACGAGAACATGAAACTGCTGACCGCACAAGACATCGCCGCCGACAGTGCCGAAGGCGTGCTGGCCGTGGCCAACGACACCGACGTGCAGACGCTGGAGCTGGCCGGGGTGCAGCGCATCGAGCTGGTCTTCCCCAAGTTCGCCGATGGCCGCGCCTTCAGCCAGGCCTTCGAGCTGCGCCGCCGGCTGGGCTTTGCGGGCATGATCCGCGCCACCGGCGACGTGCTGGTCGACCAGCTGGTGCAGATGCAGCGCTGCGGCTTCTCGGAAGCCGTGCTGCGCGCCGACCAGGACCCGGCCGTGGGGCACAAGCTGCTGCAGCATTACAGCGGCTTCTACCAGGGCGATGCGACCGACCTGCAACCGCGCTTCGCCAAGACGGCCTGAAGGAGCACGAGATGAGCGAAGTTTCCAGCCTGGGCGGCTCGTCCGCCTTCAAGCCGCAGCGCCTGTCGGCCACCGAGCTGCACGCCAAGCCCTCGGCCGACTACGCCGACAAGCTCGCGACCTCGCTGGCGCTGCTGCAGCGCGCCGCGGCCGAATTCCAGCCGATCAAGCAGGCGTCGAGCCTGGGCGCCGAGGACGTGGTGATCACGCACCTGATCAACGCGCTGGCGCTCGACATTCCGGTGTTCGTGCTCGAAACCGGCCGCCTGCACCCCGAGACGCTGGCGCTGCTTGAGCGCACCGAGGCCCATTCCCGCGCCCCGGTCCAGGTCTACCGCCCGCAACACGAGGCGGTGATCCAGTTCGTGCGCGACAAGGGCCAGGACTCGATCTACGACAGCATCGCGCTGCGCAAGGAATGCTGCGGCATCCGCAAGATGGAGCCGCTGGCGCGTGCGCTCGCGGGCCAGAAGGCCTGGATCACCGGCCTGCGCCGCGAGCAGTCGAACGCCCGCGCCGAGGTGCCGCTGATCGACGAGTCCGAAGTCGCGACCAAGGGCCTGACCAAGTTCAACCCGCTGGCCGACTGGAGCTGGGGCGATGTCTGGCATTACATCGCGGAGAATCAGGTCGACTACAACCCGCTGCACGACCAGTTCTTCCCGAGCATAGGCTGCGCACCGTGCACCCGCGCGATCAGCCTGGGCGAGGAGTTCCGCGCCGGCCGCTGGTGGTGGGAAGACGAGTCCGCCAAGGAATGCGGCCTGCACGTCAAGAAGGCGTGACACTGTGAACGCCCGCACCGAACCCCAACTGCTCAACTCACAAGACAAGAACATGAGCCACCAACTCAACAACTCGCACCTCGACGCGCTGGAAGAAGAAACCATCTTCATCCTGCGCGAGGTCGCCGCCACCTTCGAGCGCCCCGCCATGCTGTTCTCGGGCGGCAAGGACTCGCTCGTGATGCTCAAGTGCGCCGAGAAGGCGTTCGGCATCGGCCGCATCCCGTACCCGCTGCTGATGATCGATACCGGCCACAACTTCAAGGAAGTGACCGATTTCCGCGATTTCCGCGCCCAGGAACTCGGCGCCGAGCTGATCGTGCGCAGCGTGGAGGACTCGATGGCGCGCGGCACCGTGCGCCTCTCCCATCCCGAGGAAAGCCGCAACGCGCACCAGTCGGTCACGCTGCTGGAGTCGATCGAGGAATTCCGCTTCGACGCGCTGATGGGCGGCGCCCGCCGCGACGAGGAAAAGGCGCGCGCCAAGGAGCGCATCTTCAGCCACCGCGACAGCTTCGGCCAGTGGCAGCCCAAGGCCCAGCGGCCCGAGCTCTGGACGCTGTTCAACACCCGCCTGCAGCCGGGCGAGCATTTCCGCGTCTTCCCGATCAGCAACTGGACCGAGATGGACGTCTGGCAGTACATCGAGCGCGAGCAGATCGGCCTGCCCAGCCTCTACTACACGCACCAGCGCGAGATCGTCGAGCGCAAGGGCCTGCTCGTTCCCGTCACGCCGCTGACCCCGCCCAAGGAGGGCGAGCAGGTCGTGCTGCGCGACGTGCGCTTCCGCACCGTGGGCGACATCACCTGCACCTGCCCGGTCGCCAGCACCGCCGCCACCCCGGGCGAGATCGTGATCGAGACCCTGGCCGCCGACCTGTCCGAGCGCGGCGCGACCCGCATGGACGACAAGACCAGCGACGCGTCGATGGAAAAGCGCAAGCGCGAAGGCTATTTCTAAGCCCCCGTCAGACCCGCAACGAGACTAGACACATGGACGCACTCAAATTCATCACCTGCGGCTCGGTCGACGACGGCAAGAGCACGCTGATCGGTCGCCTGCTGGTCGACAGCAAGGCCGTGCTGCAGGATCACCTGGCCGGCGTGCAACGCGGCGGCGAGACCGACCTGGCGCTGCTGACCGACGGCCTCTCCGCCGAGCGCGAGCAGGGCATCACGATCGACGTGGCCTACCGCTACTTCAGCACCGAGGACCGCAAGTTCATCATCGGCGACGCGCCGGGCCACGAGCAGTACACCCGCAACATGGTGACGGCTGCCTCCAGCGCCGACGCCGCCGTGGTGCTGGTCGACTCGATCAAGCTCGACTGGGCCGATGCCGGCCTCAAGCTGCTGCCGCAGACACGCCGCCACTCGCTGCTGTGCAAGCTGCTGCGCGTGCCGAGCATCGTGTTCGCGGTCAACAAGCTCGATGCGGTCGATGACGCCGCGCTCGCGTTCCAGAACATCAGCGGTGCGCTCAACGCCTTCGCGGCCGAAGCCGGCATTCCCGTGACCGCCATCGTGCCGGTGTCGGCGCTCAAGGGCTGGAACGTGGTCGACTTCACCAACCCCGGCTGGTGCGGCTACGAAGGTCCGACCCTGCTGCAGATCCTCGAAAAACTGCCCAACACCCCGACCGATGTGCAGGCGCCGGTCGCGCTGCCGGTGCAGTGGGTCGAGAAGCAGCACGACAGCCATGTGACCAGCCAGGGCCGCCGCGTGTTCTGGGGCCGCGTCGCCGCCGGCAGCTTCGCGCCGGGCACCGAGGTGCAGGTGTTCCCGAGCGGCCAGAAGGCCGTGGTGGCCCAGGTGCTCGACCATGCCCGCCGCCCCGGCGCCGTGGCAGCCGGTCGCAGCGCCGGCGTCACGCTCGACCGCGAGGTGGATGTCTCGCGCGGCGACTGGATCCTGGCGGCCCCGGTGGCGACGGTCGTGGCCGACGACGACTTCGACACCCCGGCTGCGGTCAGTCCCTACCCGGGCCAGAAGGAACTGTCGGCCACCGTGGCCTGGATGGACGACGAACCCCTGGTCGCCGGGCGCGTGTACTGGGCGCTGCACGGACACCGCTGGGTCAAGGCCAAGGTCAAGCGCGTGGTGCACAAGCTCGAGATCAACACCCTGGCCGAGGAAGCCGCGGATCGGCTCGACCCGAACGCGATCGGCCATGTCGAACTGCTGCTGCAGGAAGCGCTGCCGGCGCGGCCTTTTGCCGACTCGCGCGTGCTCGGCGCGCTGATCCTGGTCGACACCGCCAGCCACAAGACCTCGGGCGCGGTGCTGGTCAACTGACAGCCATCTTGTCCTTGATCAAGCAATGAGGCCCGCGAGGCTCTAAAATCGCGGGTCTGAGCAGCGCCGGCCTGCCCCATCTGGGGCTGCGCCGGCTTTCTCCATAGATTCACCTCCCAGCGCTGCCGCGGCAGCCCACCCCAAATGACTCACGTTGTTACCGAAGCCTGCATCGCCTGCAAATACACCGACTGTGTGGACGTCTGCCCCGTCGACTGCTTCCGCGAAGGCCCGAACTTCCTGACCATCGATCCGGACGAGTGCATCGACTGCGCGGTCTGCATCCCCGAGTGCCCGGTCGGCGCCATCTACGCCGAAGAGGACGTGCCCAAGGACCAGCAGCACATGACCAAGATCAACGCCGAGCTGGCCCTGCTGCCGAACTGGAAGAGCATCACCAAGCGCAAGGCGCCGCTGCCCGACCACGAGCAGTTCAAGGACAAGACCGGCAAGCTGGACCTGCTCCAGCGCTGATCCGGACACCCGATGCCGCTGATGACCGACGCCTTGATCATTGGCGCGGGTCCGGTCGGGCTGTTCCAGGCCTTCCAGCTCGGGCTGCAGGAAATTGCCTGCCAGATCGTCGATGCCCTGCCCCATGCCGGCGGCCAGTGCGTCGAGCTCTACGGCGAGAAACCGATCTACGACCTGCCGGGCATCCCGGTCTGCAGTGGCCGTGAATTGGCCGAGCGGCTGCAGCAGCAGATCGCACCCTTCAAGGTTCCGCTGCACCTGGGACAGCAGGTCATGAGCCTGGCACCCGCGGCTGACGGTGGCTGGCAACTGCAGACCAGCAGCGGCCAGGTTTTTCTGGCGCGCGCGGTCATCATCGCCGCCGGCGTCGGCGCCTTCGTGCCGCGCCGGGTCGCCATCGACGGACTGTCCGCCTTCGAGGGCTCTCAGGTCCACTACTACCAGACCGATGCGAGTCGGCTGGAAGGTCAGCGTGTGGTCGTGCTGGGTGGCGAGGACGCTGCGCTCGAAACCGCGCTGCAACTGGCCGACAGCGGGCATTGCGCCAGCGTCACGCTGCTGCACCGCAACAGCAAGTTCAAGGCCGAAGCCGCGCTGGAACAGGCGCTGCAGCAGGCCGTTGCCCGCGGCGTGATCACACTCAAGGTCGGCCAGCCGGTCGGCATCGAGACGGCGGCAGATGGCAGCCGGCTAGGCGCGCTGCAGATCGCCACCGGCGACGACAGCAGCGAAACGCTGGCCGTCGATGCGCTGCTGCCGCGCCTGGGCCTGAGTCCCAAGCTGGGTCCGATCGCCGACTGGGGGCTGGCCATGGAGCGCAAGCTGCTCACGGTCGATCCGGCGACCCAGGCTACCGCCCTGCCTGGCATCCACGCGGTCGGCGACATCTGCCACTACCCGGCCAAGCGCAAGCTGCTGCTGTGCGGCTTCCACGAAGCGACCATGGCGGCCTTCGCGCTGGCGGCCTATCTGCGCCCCGAGCAGCGCCAGCTGCTGCAGTACACCACCACCAGCCCGCGCCTGCACGAGCTGCTGGGCGTGGCAGGGTCATCGGCCCGGACGTAGAATATTCAGCGTCCTGATTGCTCAGGACCTGAAGCTGGGGGTGTTGGCATCCATCGGGGCGCCGGCTGAGAAAGTCCCTTTGAACCTGATTGAGGTAATCCTCGCGCAGGGAAGCTGGTCCCGGATCTGCGGTCGCCCTCATGACGCCGCGCCGGGCCTGGCAGCCCCGCTCTCGAAAGCTGCCATGGCAACGACCCACCTGATCCAGGACCTGCTGGACTTCATCGCCTTGCCCGACACGGACGACGCGGCCTTCAATGTCATGGCCCTGCGCCTGTTCGCGCACCAGGTGCGCCACAACCCGGCCTATGCGCGCTTCTGCCAGTCGCGCGGCCGCACCCCGGCCACGGTGCGCCGCTGGCAGGACATCCCGGCGGTGCCGGTCAACGGCTTCAAGCAGCTCACGCTGAGCTGCACCCCGATCCAGGCCTGCGAGCGCGTCTTCATGACCAGCGGCACCACCGGCGGCGACGAGCACAAGGGGCGCCATTACCACCCCGACCTGCGGGTCTATGACGCCTCGATGCGCCGCCACTTTGCCGACTGTGCCGGGCCGACCCCGATCCGCATGGCCATCCTGTTCCCGGACGAGGCGGCGCTGCCGAACTCCTCGCTGGCGCATTACCTCGAACTCTGCCGGCAGGAGTTCGGCCAGCCCGGCAGCCGCCATTGCTGGGATCTGGCGGGCATGGATGAGGCCGGCCTGCTGGCCTTCCTGCGCAACGCACGAGCCGAGCAGCAGCCGGTCGCGCTGCTGGGCGCCAGCTACAGCTTCGTGCACCTGATGGATGCACTGGCAGGCCTGAACGAGGACTTCCGGCTGCCGGCGGGCAGCTGGCTGCTCGACACCGGCGGCTTCAAGGGTCGCTCGCGCGAGATCCCGATGGAAAGCTTCTACGCCCAGCTGTCCCAGCTGTTTGGCGTGTCGCGCGAGCGTTGCCTCAACATGTACGGCATGACCGAGCTCAGCACCCAGTGCTACGACCGCGGCAACGCGGTGGTGCCCTCGGTCAAGCGCGGCCCGCACTGGATGCGCACCCGTGCGATCGACCCGCTCACCGGCCAGTCGGTGCCCGACGGCGAGCGCGGCATCCTGGTACACACCGACCTGGCCAACTGCAACTCGGTGCTCAGCATCCTGACCGAGGATGTCGGCATCGTCGGACCTGACGGCTTCCAGTTGCTGGGACGTGCCGAGGGCGCCGAGGCCAAGGGCTGCTCGCTGGCGGTCGAGTCCTTCGTCCAGGCCGCGCGCGCATGACGCTCAAGGTCTTTCGGGTCGGCCATCTGCCGGGGCTCGATGCCGATCACCTGGTCTGGCGCGAGCTGCCGGCGCCGCAGCTGCCCGCTGGCCATGCCTTCGAGGTGCCGCTGCTGACGCCGGATCAGCTGCAGGCGCTGTGCGATCAGGTGCGCGGCCCCGGCCGTCAGGGCCTGCGTGCGCTGCCGGTGCGCGACATCGTGGCGGCCATCGATAGGACCATCCAGCAGCTGCTCGACCCGCAATCACCGCAACAGCAGGTCTTGCTGCGCTGGCTGCCCTTGAGCACCGGCTTCTCGCCCGAGATGATCCGGGTCAACCTGCCCGCCACGCTGCGGACTTTCCGGACCCTGCAGCTGCAGCGTTTCCTGGTCGAGGACCTCGGCAACCCGGCGCTGCTCGACGGTTTCGAGCCGCGCGTGACCGGCGGCTGGACCCATGCCGAGGGCCCCGATCTGCTGGCCCATGTCTGGGCCGGCAACGTGCCGGGCCTGCCGCTGTGGAGCCTGGTCTGCGGCCTGCTGGCCAAGGCCGGCAATATCGGCAAGGTCTCGGCTGGCGAGCCGGTGTTTGCCACGGTGTTCGCGCAAACGCTGGCCAGGCTGGAACCGCGCCTGGGCGCCGCCGTCGCCGTGCTGTGGTGGGAGCGGCAGGACAGCCAGACCCCGCGCGCCGTCTGGCAGCAGGCCGACACCGTGCTGGCCTATGGCGGTGACGCGGCGCTGCGCGACCTGCAGGCGCAGCTGCCGCCCGGCGTGCGCTTCCTGCCACACGGCCACAAGCTGAGCTTTGGCGTCGTCGGCCGCTCGGCGCTGAGTGCCGGTCGCGCGCCCACCGTCGCCCGGCTGGCCGCCGATGACGTGGTTCGCCATGAGCAGCAGGGCTGCTACTCGCCGCAGGTGTTCTACGTCGAGCGCGGCGGCCAGGTCACGCCGCTGGAATTCGCCCAGCGGCTGGCCGCCGGCCTGCAGCAGCTGGCACCGAAGTTCCCGCGCCCGCAGCCCGGACTGGCGGAATCGGCCCAGATCGCGCAGTGGCGCAGCCGCCTGGAATGGGCCGGACTGGACGACGCCAGCGTGCAGCTGCTGGGACATCCGGAGCACAGCTGGAACGTGGTCTACCGCGATCAGGCCACCCCGATCGCACCGGGACCGCTGCACCGCTGCGTGCAGGTGGTCGCACTCGAATGCCTGGACCAGTTGCCGGCCTGTCTGGCGCCGCAGCGGCGTTACCTGCAAAGCGCGGGCCTGGCGGTGGCACCCGAGCAGCTGCAGGCACTGGCCAGCCAGCTGGCGGCGGTGGGTGTCACGCGCCTGAGCGCCATCGGCCAGATGGCCCAGCCGGCGCCGGGCTGGCACAACGACGGCCGCCCGAGCCTGCTCGACCTGGTGACGCTGGTGGATCTGGAAGCCTCGGCCGAAGCGCTGGCCGAAGGCCTGACAAGCTATGAAATCTGAAGCGACGCCCCTGTTGAGCATCGAGCAGGCCGGCTTCGCCTATGCGGACGGCCACCCGGTGCTGCATGGCATCGACCTGGCGCTGGAAGCCGGGCAATTCCAATGCCTGCTGGGCCGCAGCGGCTGCGGCAAGACCAGCCTGCTCAAGCTCGCCGCCGGCCTGCTGCTGCCGAGCCGCGGCCGGGTGCTGTGGCGCGGCGCGCCGGTGCGCAGCCCGCTGCCCGAAGTGGCCTTCGTGTTCCAGCGCCCGACCCTGCTCGACTGGCTGAGCGTGCTCGACAATGTGCTGCTGCCGGTCTCGCTGAAGCAGCGCGTGACCCAGGCTGACCGCGAACTGGCCCGGCACTGGCTGCAGCGGCTGGGCATAGCGGAACAAGCGCAGCGCCGCCCCTCGCAGCTGTCGGGCGGCCAGCAAAGCCGCGTCGCCGTGGCCCGGGCCTGGATGCAGCAGCCCGCGCTCTTGTGCATGGACGAGCCGTTTGCCGCGCTCGACGCGCTGACGCGCGAGGAATTGCAGCAGGACCTGCTGGCGGTCTGCGCCGAACAGGGCAACGCCGTGCTATTCGTGACCCATGACCTGAGCGAAGCGGCCTTCCTGGGCGATCAGGTCAGCCTGCTGGACCGGGGCCGGCTGCAGGCCCAGTTGCCCATCAGCGCCGAGCGCCCGCGCAGCGCCAGCTGGCGCGACGCGGACAGCTTCCATGCCCAATGCGCCAGCCTGCGCCGGCAACTGGAGCTCACGCGATGAAGCGCCTGCTCGATGCCGGCATTTCGGTCGCGCTCGGCCTGGGCCTGCTGCTGGCCTGGGAGCTCTCGACCCGCTGGTGGCAGCTGTCGGCGCTGGTGCTGCCCGCGCCGTCGCAGATCGCGCGCGCTCTCTGGCAGGGTTTCCAGACCGGCTACTGGTGGCCGCACCTGGGACGGACGCTGCTGTCGGTGCTGCTGGGACTGGGCCTGGGCGCCGCGCTGGGCTTTGGCTCCGGCCTGCTGCTCGGACAAAGCCGGCGCCTGCGCCGCTGGCTCACCCCCTATCTGGTGCTGAGCCAGGTGACCCCGAAGCTCGCGCTGGCGCCGCTGTTCATCGTCTGGTTCGGCTTCGGCACCCTGCCCACGGTGGTGATGACGGCGCTGATCTGCTTCTTCCCGCTGCTGGAAAACACCCTGGGCGCGCTGGACCAGACCGACCCGCGCCAGCTCGAACTGTTCCGCGCGCTGGGAGCGAGCCGCTGGCAGACCCTGTGGCGGCTGCAGCTGCCCGCTGGCCGCCATACCCTGGCAGCCGGCCTGCGCGTGGCGCTGGTGCTGGCCTGGGTCGGCGCCGTGGTGAGCGAATTCATCAGCGCCAGCCAGGGCCTGGGGGCCGTGATCATCGGCGCCCAGGGCTCGATGGACACCGCGCTGATGTTCGCCGCGCTGGCGCTGATCGCGGCGCTCGGGGTTTCCTCCTACGCCCTGCTCGGCGCGCTGGAACGACGCCGGCAATGAAGACACCGGCTGGAATCAGCCGTTTTTGATCCAAGGAATACTCTGATGCACAAGCTTTCACGACGCGATCTGGCCCGCTATCTGGCCGTGGGCGGACTGGCCAGCGGCTTCGGCCCGCTGGGCGGACTGGCCAATCTGGCACAGGCCCAAGGTACCCCGCTGGACAAGGTGGTGCTGGCTGGCTGGAGCAAGCCGATCTCCGAGATCACCCAGCTGCTGGTAGAAGCCGACAAGGGCTTCTTCCGCGCCCAGGGCATCGAGTTCAGCTACCTGCCCGGCGCCGGTGGCGGCGACGCGCTGCGCAACCTGCTCAGCGGCCAGGCCGATGTCGCCTTCACCGACCCGGGCTCGCTGTTCGCCGCGCTCGACAAGGGCGAGAAGCTGCGCGCGATCTACGACGTCTATCCGCAGAACGTCTTCAACGTGGTCTCGCTCAAGTCGCGCAACATCACCAAGCCGGCCGACCTCAAGGGCAAGCGCGTCGGCGTCTACAGCCTGTCCAGCGGCACGCGGCAGAACCTGCAGGTGCTGCTGCATTCGGCCGGCCTGAGCGAAGCCGACATCACGCTGGTGCCCACCGGCCTGCTCAACTTCGCGCCACTGATGCAGGGTCAGGTCGATGCCTCCGCCGCCACCGACACCGGCCTGCTGGTGGGACGCCAGCGCGGCCTGGGCGAGGTCAACGTGATGGAGGTGCGCCAGCAGCTCAACCTCAGCAGCGACCTGCTGGTGGTGCGCGAGGAAACCTACCAGCAGAAGAAGGCGCTGCTGCGCCGCTTCCTGATCGGTTTCCGCGACAGCGCGCAGTGGATGATGCGCGCCCCCGAGGAGGCCGCCCGCCTGGCCACCCGCGTGGCCATCGACGGCCAGAACGAAGCCATCAACCTGGAGGTGATCAAGCTGCGCAACGCGTCGAGCATCTCGGCGCTGACCCAGAAGCAGGGCCTGGGCAGCATCGACAGCGCGATGCTGCAGCGCGGCCTGCAGGTCTACCGCGACTTGGGCGTGCTGACGCGCGACATCCCCGTCAGCAGCATCGTCGGCACCGACCTGCTGCCAGCCAAGCCATGAGCCGACCCTTCGATCAGCAAGTCGTGCTGGTGACCGGCGCCAGCCGGGGCATCGGTGCCGCGATCGCCGAGGCCTTTGCGCGCGAAGGCGCGATGGTGGTGGTCAACTACCGCGAGCGCGCCGAGGCCGCGCGCGAGGTGGTGGCGCGCTGCGAGTCGCACGGCGTGCCGGCCTGGGCCATTGCCGCCGACGTGCGCAACCCGGCCGCCGTGCAAGCGATGGTCGATGAAGTGCTGGCGCTGACCGGCCGCATCGACGTGCTGGTCAACAACGCCTTCAGCCCCTACCGCTTCGCCCCGGAAACCCGCTCGCGCTTCTGGGAAACCCCCTGGGACGCCTACCAGACCCAGTTCAACGGCGCGGTGCAGTCCAGCTACCACCTGTGCCAGGCCGTGCTGCCCGCCATGCGCCAGCGGCAGCAGGGCAGCATCATCAACCTCGTGACCGACCTGGTGCACCAGCCCAGCGTGTCCTACCACGACTACGCCACCGCCAAGGCGGCGCTGATCGGCTTCAGCCGCCAACTGGCCGGCGAACTGGGCAGCCTGGGCATCCGGGTCAACAGCGTGGCACCCGGACTGGTCAGCCCGACCGACTCCAGCCGCGCGACCCGCGAAGCGGTCAAGGAGCAGATCATCGCCCGCACCCCGCTGGGACGGGTTGCCACGCCCGAGGACGTGACCGGCCCGGTGCTGTTCCTGGCTTCCGCCTGGAGCCGCTTCATGACCGGCCAGACCCTGATCGTCGACGGCGGCCTGGTGATGCGATGAAACGCCCGCGCGACTCAGTCCGACAGCAGGCGCATTGGCACGGGGGCATAACCGTGATTCAGCGGCCCGTGGCCCTGGCCGGTGCGTACCTCGGCGCCGGCGGCGATCGCGCCACGGATATAGGCATGCGCCGCCTTGACCGCGTCGGCCAGCTCCAGGCCCAAGGCCAGCTGGGCGGCAATCGCCGAGGACAGGGTGCAGCCGGTGCCGTGCGAGTTGCGCGTCACGATGCGCGGCCCGCTCAGGCGCAGCCATTGATCGGCAGGCTGGTCGGCCAGCGCCAGCAGATCGGTCAGCTGCTCGCCGCCGAGGTGCCCGCCCTTGAGCAGCACGGCCTTCGCGCCCAGTCCGAGCAGGTCGGCGCAAGCCGCGTCGAGGTCGGCCACCTCGCGCACCGGACGGCCCAGCAGCAGCGCGGCCTCGTCCAGATTGGGCGTGACCAGCGTCGCACGCGGGAACAGCTCGGACACCAGCGAGGCAATGGTTTCCTGCCGGATCAGCGCGTCGCCACTGGTCGCGACCATCACCGGGTCCAGCACCACCTGCTGCAGCTGGTAGTGATCGATCGCCCAGGCCACCACCTCGACGATCTCGGGCGCGTGCAGCATGCCGATCTTGACCGCGTCGACGCCGATGTCCTCGATCACGGCCGCGATCTGCTCCTTCAGGAAGGCCGCCGGCACGCCGTGGATCGCGCGCACGCCGACGGTGTTCTGCGCCGTCAGCGCCGTGATCGCACTCATGCCGTAGCAGCCCAGCGCGGCAAAGGTCTTGAGGTCGGCCTGTATGCCCGCGCCGCCGCCGGAATCGCTGCCGGCAATCGTGAGCACGCGCGGGTAATGGGTATGGGAATCTTGGGTCATCACAAAATTATCCCGCAGCGCCCGGGCGCTGTGCTTTCGTCCGTCCAGAAGGAGCTACAACATGCCTGAAATCGTCCAATCGCCAGCTCCGGTGCTGGTGCTCGGTGCCGGCCTGATGGGCCGTCTGCTTGCCTTGTCGCTGGCGCAGGCCGGCCATGCCGTGCGCATCGTCGATGCCGGGCCGTCCGACGGCAGCGGTGCCGCGGGCTGGGTCGCGGCGGCCATGCTGGCGCCGCTGGCCGAATCCGCCATCACCGAGCCCGGCGTGGTCGCCATGGGCCAGTACGCGCTGACGCGCTGGCCGCAGCTGATCGCCGGCCTGACGCGCCCGGTCTACTTCCAGCGCAACGGCACATTGATCGTCTGGCACCGCCAGGACGCCCACGAGGCGCAGCGCTTCTCGGGCCTGCTGGCCCAGACCGGCCGCGCCCTGCCCGAGCTGCCCAAGCCCCGCACGCTCGACGGCCGCAGCCTGGCCGAACTCGAACCCGCGCTGGCGCAGCGCTTCCACCAGGGCCTCTACCTGCCCGAGGAAGGCCAGCTCGACAACCGCCAGCTGCTGGCGGCACTGACCGATTCGCTGGCCGCGCGCGGCGTCAACATCGATTGGAATACTGCCCTGACGCAGGAACAGGCGCGGGACATCCAGGCTGCTCAAGGCGGCTGGGTGCTGGATTGCCGCGGCTTGGGCGCCCGCAGCGAATGGCAGGCCCCAGGCCAGACCCTGCGCGGCGTGCGCGGCGAAGTGGCCCGCGTGTACGCGCCCGACGTCACGCTGCAGCGCCCGACGCGGCTGCTGCACCCGCGCTACCCGATCTACATCGCACCGAAGGAAAACCACCTGTTCATGATCGGCGCGACCGAGATCGAGAGCGACGACATGAGCCCGGCCAGCGTGCGCTCGACGCTCGAACTGCTGAGCGCCGCCTATGCGGTCCACCCCGGCTTCGGCGAAGGCCGCATCCTGGAACTCTGCACCCATTGCCGCCCCACCCTGCCCGACAACCTGCCGGCCGTGCATGAGGTCGCGCCGCGCGTGCTGCAGGTCAACGGCCTGTATCGGCATGGCTTCATGATCTCGCCGGCCATGCTCGACGCCGTGCTCGAATGGATGCAGCAAGGCAGCAAGACGCTGGCCGACCGGCTGCAACTGCGCTTTTCCACGCTGGCCGCCCAAACGGCCTGAACCCCTCATGCAAGTCCTCATCAACAACCAGGCCCACCAGCTGCCCGACCATGCCACCCTGGCCGACGCGGTGCAGGCAATCGCCGCCAGCGGCCCCTTCGCCGCCGCGCTCAACCTGCGCTTCGTGCCGCGCGGCCAGTACGCCCAGACCCCACTGGCCGAAGGCGACAAGATCGAAATCATCGCCCCCGTGACCGGCGGCTGAGCCTTCCCAGGTCGCCCTACGGCCGCAGCCCCTGCCCACCGCACAACAGATCCGAATCCCATGACCACAGCCGCCTCCACTCAAGACCCGCTGGTCCTCTACGGCGAAACCTTCGCCAGCCGCCTGCTGCTGGGCACCTCGCGCTACCCCTCGCCGGCCGTGCTCGAAGCCGCCGTGGCCCGCAGCCAGCCCTGCATGCTGACCGCCTCGCTGCGGCGCCAGGGCGCCAGCGGGCTCGACGCCAGCCAGGGCTTCTGGCCGCTGCTGCAGAAGATGGGCGTGCCGGTGCTGCCCAACACCGCCGGCTGCCACAGCCTGCAGGAAGCCATCACCACCGCCGAGATGGCGCGCGAGGTGTTCGAGACCGACTGGATCAAGCTCGAACTGATCGGCGACGACTACACGCTGCAACCCGACACGCTGAACCTGGTCGAGGCCGCCGAGCGCCTGATCAAGTCCGGCTTCAAGGTGCTGCCCTACAGCACCGACGACCTGGTGCTGTGCCAGCGCCTGGTCGACATCGGCTGCCAGGCCGTCATGCCCTGGGCGGCACCGATCGGCACCGGCCGCGGCCCGATCAACCCCTATGCGCTGCGCACGCTGCGCGAGCGCCTGGACGTGCCGCTGATCGTCGACGCCGGCCTGGGCCTGCCCTCGCACGCCTGCCAGGTGATGGAATGGGGCTACGACGCCGTGCTGCTCAACACGGCGGTGGCCCTGGCGCAGGAACCGGTCACCATGGCCGGCGCCTTCGCCGACGCCGTGCAGGCCGGCCGCAGCGCCTTCCTGGCCGGCGCGATGACCGCGCAGGACGCCGCCCAGCCCAGCACCCCGGTGCTCGGCACCCCGTTCTGGCACCATGCGTGAGCCCGCCATGACCGACCGCACCGAACTGATGCAGCAGATCGTCGCGCGCCATGCCGCGCTCGGCCTGGACAGCAACGCCGACCCGCAGGCCCTGCCAGCCGACGCCAGCCCCTACGCAGTGAGCTACGCCGCCGCGCGCCAGCTCGGCTTCATTCCGACCGATGCCGAAGTGGTGGCGAAAGCCTGGCAGCGCCAGAGCGATCGCACCGGCCACTTCAACCCGAATGCCTGGCCCTGCGAACCGGCCGATTTCGGCGTCCCGGCAGGCCCGCGCCCCGATGCCTTCGCGCCCTGCCCGCAACGACTCGGCCTCTACGCCGTGCTGCCCAGCGCCGAATGGGTGGGACGCATGGCGCGCTCCGGCCTGCCGACCGTGCAGCTGCGCTTCAAGTCGCAGGACGCCGCCGCCGTGCGCGCCGAGATCCGCGCTGCGGTCGAAGCGGTGCGCGGCACCGCCAGCCTGCTGTTCATCAACGACCACTGGCGCGAGGCCATCGCCGCCGGCGCCTACGGCGTGCACCTGGGCCAGGAAGACCTCGACACGCTCAAGTCCGACGAACTGGCCGAGATCCGCCACGCCGGCCTGCGGCTGGGCCTGAGCACGCATGGCTACGCCGAGATGCTGCGCGCCGACGCCGTCGGCCCGAGCTACCTCGCACTCGGCGCCGTGTTTCCGACCACGCTCAAGGCCATGGTCACCCCGCCCCAGGGCCAGGCCCGGCTACACGCCTACGCGCGGCTGATGCGTCAGCGCAGCCTGGTCGCCATCGGCGGCATTGGCGCCGAGCAGCTGCCCAAGGTCGCCGCCAGCGGTGTCGGCTCCTTTGCGGTCGTGCGCGCCATCACCGGCGCTGCCGCCCCGGAGGCCGCCGCCACAGCGCTGCAGCAAGCCTGGGACGCGCTACCAGCGAAAATTTGAACCCGCTCGGTAAAGACCGGAAAACCTGTCTATAATTCAAGGCTGTTCCTCGATAGCTCAGTCGGTAGAGCGCCGGACTGTTAATCCGTAGGTCCCTGGTTCGAGCCCAGGTCGAGGAGCCAACACTGTTACCAACATCTGCTGCAACGCAAGTTGCGACAGGTTTATTCCTCGATAGCTCAGTCGGTAGAGCGCCGGACTGTTAATCCGTAGGTCCCTGGTTCGAGCCCAGGTCGAGGAGCCAAGATCCCCGCGGGATTAGCTCAGTTGGTAGAGCGATACCTTGCCAAGGTATAGGTCGAGAGTTCGAGTCTCTTATCCCGCTCCAATACAGACGCCCGTCGCCACCCGCGACGGGCGTTTTTGTTTGTCCGCCGCGCTATTCAACCCCGTCGATCAGCCGTCTCCGCGCCGCCTGACGCGAGTCACCGCCCGACAGGCTGCTGGTCACCCTCTGGTCTTTTGCCTCCTCCTGGTCCATCCCGGGTCCGCTGCCGGCCCCGGCAGGACATCGCCTAGCGGCATCGCGCTCTTTCCCCGACCAGAAACCGGTCGATGCGGCTTCGAGGAGCATGCGCACGACTCGCCCCAAATTCTTGCTGACTCTAAACGGATAGAAGATTCAATGGCCCGCCTCTGGCATACCGGTTACTGCTTTTATGATACTTATATTAACCACGAAAATTTCATATGAAAATAATTTCAGTATTTAATAATAAGTGACGTAGGCAAGACTACCTTGACCTTCCACCTTGCGCATGCCTTAGCAGAGCAAGGCTACCGCACGCTATTGATCAACCTAGACCCTCAATGCAACCTGACCATCTACGGCATGGACCAGGATGCACTGCACGACATCTGGAAGGCAGAGGATGCCTTCGTGGACGATTTCAAGTCGGCACAACAGAAGTTGACCGCAGATGATTTCAACAACCTGATCGGCCAGACGCGTTCCGTCCACTTCCTGCTTAAGCCTGTCGAGGACGGTGTCGATGACCTTCCTAGTCTCCCACCGCCTCATAGGCTGGCAAACAACCTGGACTTGATTCCAGGACGACTGACCATGCACCTCTACGAGGACGCGGTGGCCCGCCGCTGGAGCGAGGTCTACCAAGGCGACCCCCTGGCGGTCCGAACGGTGACCCGGCCCCGGGAGCTGGCTATCGCCTACGCGAAGCAGTTCGGCTATGACTTAGTGATCATGGACACGTCGCCAAGCCTACTGGCCGAGCGACCGAGCACACTGGCGATCTCACGCACGCTGTAGTTCTGCTGCTTGAGGCTGGCGAGGGTCACACGGTCTTCGGGTTGTAGCTGGCGGTAGGTTCTGGGCTGCGGCGACATCTGCTTACCTTATGGCAGGTCAGGTGTTGCACTTCAGATTTGAATCCGCCGGTGTTATTGTTCAGGCTATGTTGTTAAATTGGGTTTTTTTAATATACGGTATATATATCTACCGCTTTGCATAAATCCCAGTTGCAATCTGCTCCTGCATCTTGGTGGGGATGGTCTATGAGAAGGCCATGTGAGAACGTTGACCTAACCCGGAGACGGTGGCAAAGAAGGTTCTCGAAAACTGTTCTCACATCCACCGTGGTGGAACCACGAGTTTCGAGAAGCTGGGGGCCATGGGTTGGCCGTCATGCGCAACTCCATGTCCATAAGCAGTCCCAGCAAGCACGCGCCGCCTGCTGAAGCCTGCTTACCGTACGGGAGGAAACCAGCTGCTTGCTGAGATAGTCGCTGTAGATTTTTTCCGTTTCATGAAGCGCCCCCTTCTAAAACGACCTCCACTCCGCTATGGGCATAAATAGTATTACGATATGTTGGTATGACTGTAATACTATCATCTGATTAAGGTGTGCTTCACGCTCAAAGCATGACACGGGCACTGGAAGTTTCGGAATTTCAGAAATTAACTTCACGAAATCCGACAAACGCAAAGTATTTCGGAGTTTCAGGAATTATTGGATGGTGCGGGCATGAAGGTGCCCCTAAAAAAACGGCCCCTGCTGAGTAAGACAGCAAGAGCCGAGGTGTTAGCCGCTATAGGGTGGTTGGCTAGGGATGGTTACTCATCATCCTCCGAAGTCAAAACGTACTGGAGAGGATTCGCCCCCGGGATAGGCACAGAAATGCCGATGTCTTTCGCCTCGACCACAAGTAGCTGAACTTCCGCCTCGAGTGCAGCGACAGCTTCCTCACTTGTCGGCGGACTACGTTCCACGCGCCGCTGCAAGTCAAGGGCCTCTTCCAAGGTTTCTTCCGCTCGGATAGCCTCCTCTCCCAGCGGTGTGGGCTCCGGATTGTCATCATCCTGGCGGGCTAGGTCCGCACGATTGACCAGGTCGGCTTTATCCATGAAATCAGAGGTCGCCCCGATGAGAAGCTCAAGAACTTGCTCTGCATACGAACTATCCATGCTTTTCTTCGCCTCCACGACCAAGCGCCCCCTCGTCAACCTAGGAGCTGCGCTAGTCGAAGCAACATTGTGTCAGTACGGGGAAGAAGAAATCTGCTCACGAGACGAAAAAAGCTAAGGCGCACCTGGCAGGTTATCTGGGCCGCTCGGCGTCAATCCATCGCTGCGTCATGCCCCGAGCGAGGTTGTAGCGGGCGCAGTTGTATTGTTCCAGATGGTCCAGTTCAGTGTTGGCGATGAAACGCAACGCCGCCTGGTCCGCGGGGTCGACGACCACCTCTGCGAGTGCGCCATCAAGCGTTCTGCCATAGAAGACGACAAACTGCATGAGTTCATTCAGGACCTGTCGGTAGCGAGCTCGAATCGGGTCGGGCACGGCCAAGGAGGCTCGCAGGACACTGTACTTTTGAATCGAGCGACGATAAATGAACTCGAAAAGCTCCACTGCCGCAGCGACGTTGCGCTGCTCATATACACCGAGCATGGCTGTCGCATAGTCCGTGCGCTCGACGTCTAGGAAAGAAAGGGGTGCGCAGTTGTACAGCATGAGCGGCATGTTGGCGCTCAGCCGGCTAGTACGCTTGTTCCCATCCGCAAAGGGCTGCAGGTAGGCCAAGTTGACCCAAAGGAAGAAAGCGGCCTCCACCGGATTACGGATGTGGCAAACCTTGTCGATGATGGATTGCAGCGTTTCCTCCAAGAGCGTGGGAATGTTGCTCGGGACATAGACAGAGCCGTCGATATTCACCACGCGCCGGCGGATACTACCAATGTCGCGCGAGTCCTTTAAGAGGTCCCGCATCAGCTTGGCCTGCAGGTCGACGATGACGGGCACCGTGATGCCCTCTGTCGGCACAGCGTCGACCATGAACTCGATGGCGTCCTTGTGGTTAAGCAGCATCAAGGTGTCTTCGTCGAGGGGACCGCCTTGTTCTCCGAGCGCGAAAAGTTCCTTTGTGTCAAGCAGGCTCTTGTTGTTGCCTTCCAGGCGCGATGACGACCAAGACAGGTCGATGAGCAGCTGCTCCAGTACCTCGCGGGCATAGGTTCCCGCTGGTTGCTGGTCCCGGCTACGGCCGGCGTTGAACAAGTCCGTGGCCAGCTGCGGCGGCAGCAAGCTTGACTGGTTTGGGATGTAGTTACCCACAAAAGTACTGTCATAACCTACGGGGGTGCGGGTACCCAGGGGTGCGCGAAGTGCTTCGACAAGAGGCAACACCGCCGACGACCATTGCAGCAAGCCAGGCCCCTCTTGCAAAGATGCGACGGAAGGCAAGGCGCTCAGTGCGGCCTTGCCCGCTGCTGTGGTCACGTAGCGGGTAGACCGGCCGGCACCCAGCTTCTCCAGAAGGCCAGAGGCCAAAAGGTCTCGCAAGTCCCGGTTGAGGGTCGGCCGAGAAACCTGGAGGGCTTGCTCTAATGCGCTGGGCTGTATGGACTCCTTCGCCGAAAGGACCAGGCGTAGCAACGCCTCGTGACGGGGCGACAAGGCAGGGATGGTCATAAAGTAGAGAATCTTGTCAGATGATGAGATTAAGGTTTGAATCTCATCATCGTGATATGAATAGGCTGTAATCTTATCGATTCGACAGGATTTTGACAAAATTAAAGGCCAATGACAAGAAAACTTCACGGGGCCTTGAGGCTTCGCACTCTCCAGGTAGAACGTCGCCATGCCCTGCAAGCGGCGCATATAACCGTTCTAGATGCACCAGGCGCGGACGGCCTGGACCCTTAGGGGGTCATCGCTTGACCAACAAGCCTACAGCGGTCGAGAGTTCGAGTCTCTTGTCCCGCTCCAATACAAGACGCCCGTCGCTACCCGCGACGGGCGTTTTTTCATGCGCCCAGCATGAGCGCACATGGAGCACGCAGGCTGCGCCACGATCAGCGCCGCGGCAGCGCGTCCACCTCCCCGGTGACCTTGACCACCACAGGCACGCCCTCGATCTCAAGAGGCAGGCGCGCCGCAACGCCGGCATCCACCACGCCAACCCAAAGCGCCTCGCCTCCCGCAGGACCGAGACCAATGCCGACAGAGATGACGCCCGGAATAGCAAGCAGCCGCGCGCCCTCGCGTGCCAGCAACCGTTCGAGCGCCCCCTGCGGCACGACTACGGCCGGGCGGTACTCGACGGGGCCGGAACCGGAAAAGTCCGTCCCTGGATTCTCGATGTCACACATGGCGTCGCCTCGTCTGGACTCTGCGTTTATGGAATAGTCAAGGCAGCAGCCGAATGTTCAGTGCCGCAAGCACGGCACCGATCGGGTTGGCGAAGGTAGTGCTGCCGCCACCCGCGAAGAGCAGGCCAACCGGCCGCACACCGGTCGCCCAGTGCCAGATGAGCGAGCCGGAATCGCCCCCCGCCGAGAACGGGTTGGCGTTGACCGACTGGATCGCGATCTGATTGCGGAAGAGCGCGACGCGACCGCCGCCGTAGTTGACGTTCACCGACACCCCAATTTGCGTCACGCGGCCTTGGGTGAGGCCGGTGGTACGGCCGCTCTTGCCGACGATCAGGCCGAGCGAGGCTGCGAGCGGCGCTGTGCCCGTGCGGTAGAAGGCACCACTGCCACCCGAAAGATAGTACTGCTCGCCACGGATGCGTTCGTGCCACGCCCACCCGAAGGCAGCGTCAACCAGGTTGGCCACGCCGCCAAAATTGATTGGCACCCACCTCGCCAGCACCGCGATCTGGTCACCGGGATGGCGCCCGCCATCGAACGGGCCGGGCTGGACGATGCTGTCGTTCACCCTGCCGGCGTTCGAGTTCGCCAGTACATGGTTGTTGCTGAGTATCAGGTGCCGACTGTTCCACGGAGCCGTCAGACCGATCGCGCGACTGCCGAGCGTCCCCGCCGTGATGTTGACATGCCCGACCGATACGCCGCCCGGCGCCGGACGGTGCCGCGCGCGGTGCGAGTAGGCATCCACCACGCCGACCGGCACCTGCTGCACCGACATGCTCGAGAGCGCGCGCGTTCCGGCGATTTGCGCCAACTGGCTCAACAGCGCTTCCCGCGGCAGGGCACTCTCGGTGAACAGCGTCAGCGTCGGCTCGCCCGGGCCGCCGACACCGAACGCGAGGCTGTCGGGGTCGGGCAGGCCGATGCCGACGCCAACGATGCCCTGGGTCGATGGTGCGTCCGAGGAGGCTGCGATCTGGCCAGAGGCGGCGAGCAGCGTTGCATCGACCGCATCGCGGAGCGCGAGCAGGTCGCTCGACACGCCGGCCTCGGCGAACACAGACTGCTGTTCAGCCTCGAAGCCCAGCGCCTCAAGGCCGGAGCCAGCAGCGTCCGGGTCCTGAGGGCCGGACGTCGAGGGCGCCCCCCCGACCGGGCCGCCGTCGCTGGCTGCCCCCGGATTCTCGACATCCCGCTTGCCGTTAGTTTGGTCGCTCATGATCGTTCACTCCTATAGAGCTGTTCAGCCCAATGTGATGGGGATGCGCCGCAGTAATCAGCACCACCTCCCGAACGCATCCTAGAACCCCTCTCGCGTCCCCGCACCCTCCATATGGGGTACGCCCAGCAACCCCGACCCGCACTCACTCCCTAACCCGCTACCCTGCCGAGCAGACAAACCAACTCGCCCTGCCGGTGCGTTCCGGTCTTACTGAACACCGACCGCAACTGGCCGCGCACGGTCTCGACGCTCACGCCCCGGGCACTGGCGATTGCTTCAGGACTCTCGCCTTGGGCGAGCCGGACGGTGACTTCGGCCTCGGTCCGGGTGAGGCTGAAGAGGCGCTCAAGCCGGTAACGCAGGTTGGCGGCGAAGTGGTGGGTGGCGACCAGGCGCAGGAGAGCGAGGCCGGGTTTTCCGTGCAGGGGGGCGGTGCTGGCGAACCAGAGGCCGTCGGTGGCGGGAACCAGGGCTTCGGCTTCCGCGTTCTGACGCAGACTGGTGTAGACGAGTTCGAGCAGGCGCTTGCGCAAGGCGAAGTCCTCGCGGTGGCGTGTGCTGCCGTCGAACAGGGCGCCCCAGGCGCCGGTCTCTTTTCGGGCGGCCGGATTGGCCCAGATCACGGCAAGTTGGCCATCGACCACCGCCAGGGGCGTGGGGAGTTGCGCGACGATGTCGCAGCTTCGGCGGCGCTCGTTTTCCCGGGTGTCGAAGCCTTGCGGCGGCGGCTGGGCCTGGTCAACGCACCAGTGGCGGATGAGGGCGTCCAACTCGGCGCCCTGGCGGGGGTGGAACGGCACGGCGCCGCGAAAGCGCTGCACGCCAACGTAATGCTGTGTGCCATCCGGCCCCTGCCACTGGGTGGCGATGACGTGGTCGATGCCGTGGGGCTGAAGGTAGTCGGCGCTCAACTCGCGCTGGGCGACGTAGGCGGGATGGGTGGTGGTGTCGATGACGAGCGCACGGCCTGCCGGGCGTTCGGCGAGCAGGCTGGGGAGTGGGTCGAGGCGGCAATAGTAGTCGCGGTACTCAGCGACGGCGCGTTCCGTGTGATTATGGGCGAGCAGGCGGTGGCGGCCGTCGGCGTGGAGGGTGAGCATGCCGCCAGCTTCAGCCCCCAGCATGGCGACGAGGTGCGCGAGCCACTCGGCGCTGTGATCGCGCGCCGGGGTTGTTGCCTGGGGCTGGGGCATGTGAGCGGGTGCGTTGAGTCGTTCCTCTTGCTAGAGTAGCGCACCAGGGATGGTCTGCACACCCCCTGCTTAGGCGTTAGGCGCCGCCGCGCTCGCAAAGCCCATCCGGCGGCAGATGGCCTGCGCGGTGTCCCAGCATTCGCGCAGCCTGGCGGCCGCCTGCTGGCAGTCAGCCGGCGTGAAGGTGGCTCCCAGCTCCTCGCAGTGAAAGGCCTGCTGCGCCAGCGCCTTGAGCCCCAGCACGCTGGTTTCGCCCTTGAACGAATGCGCATCGGCCTGGATCGCCTCGGTCTGCGCCCCGTCCAGCGCGCCCAGCAGCCGCGCGAGTGTGCCGGATTGCTCGCTGAACACGGTGTCGAGCAGCTTGCTGTAGCCGGCAAAGGTCACCCCCAGGCAGACCTGGCCAATGACGAGCATGTCCAGGTTATCGGCGACATCGGTGGCACGAAAACGGCGGCGCGGCACCGGCTGGCCGGAAAGGGGAAGGGTTGAATGGGTCGTCATGTGGAAATCTAGCAACCGGGATACGCCGCCGGGGGCGACAAGTCATCCGAACTGGAACTCGATCTTGCGCAGCACCCGCAGGATGACCTCGCCCGAGCCGGTCTCGAACGAGATCTTGGTGCCATGGTCGGGCTTGAGCCTTTGCGCGACCACCGGGATCTCCTCCAAGGCCAGTGCCTGCAAGGCGTAGTCGGCGTTGCGAAAGCCCACGTTGAAGCGCGGCGGGGGCTCGCCCTGGCCGAGCACGTTGCCGCCTCCGAACACCTTGGCCACCAGGCGCGAGCGCCTGCCGCCCGCAGCGACCACGGCCTCGATCAGCTTGGGGATCGCGATGTTGCCATAGCGCGGACTGGGCAGACCGTTACCGTCCCAGCGCGGCAGCATGAAGTGGTTGATGCCGCCCACGGCAGCACTCTGATCCCACAGACAAACCGCCACGCAGGAGCCGAGCACGGTGGTGATCGTGCAGGGGCCGGCCGAAGCATAGAGCTGGCCCATCATCAGGCTGTGATGACGCATGGGTCAGGCCACCCCGGCGTTGCCAGAGCCGGCCAGGCGGCTCGACAGGGGCTCAGAATCTCTCGTCTTCAGCCGCATCGTCGTCCTCCAGGCGATCAAAAAAGAACACGTTATCGTCGGGCGCATCGGTGAGCTGGTCGGCTGCCAGCTCGGACAGGCGCAGCGTGAAGCGCACACCGGCATTGCCGGCCTCGGACAATTGCAGCTTGCCACCCAGCAACTCGGCGCAGCTCACGGCCACTGACAGGCCCAGACCCAAGCCACGGTAGAACTTGGTGATGCTGTCATCGCCCTGCCAGAAGCGGTCGAAGACTCGGGGCTGGTCGACTGCCGTGATGCCCGGACCGTCGTCTTCCACTGCGATGTCCAGACCAGCCGGGTTGATGTCAACCGACACCCGCACCTCGCCGCCCGGCGGGGAGAACTTCACGGCGTTGTCGAGCAGGTTGGCGAAGATCAGGCTGAGCGCGGCGCCATCGGTTTTGAAGTGGCGCGTGCTGCCCGCCATGGACAGCAGCGCGTGCCCGCCGTTGCAGCTGATCCGCACGCCCTTGCGTTGCGCCAGTGCCAGGTAGCGCGTGCTCACCGCGTTGAGCACGGCGTAGACATCCACCCTGGCGCAGCTCATCTGGGCCACGCCCGCCTCGAGCTCGCCCGCCATGAACAGGTTCTTGAGCTGGAACTCGAGGTAGCTGCCCTCGTCGCGCACCCATTGCAGCGACTGGCGCACCTGATCCCAGGACGGCTGCTCCATCGACATGAACTGCTCGGTCAGTCCGATGATGGCCGACAGCGGGTTGTTGA
The DNA here is from genome assembly GCA_943326015.2 of Chitinophaga pinensis. GTDB lineage: Bacteria > Pseudomonadota > Gammaproteobacteria > Burkholderiales > Burkholderiaceae_C > Malikia. Next base: position 109,982 of record CALPRQ020000002.1, read on the forward strand.
GTTCATTGAGCGCGTGCGAGATGAAATAGCTCTTGCCGCGCTCGGCCTTGAACAGCTGGGCATTGACTTCGTCGAGCTTGGCTTCGAGCCGGGCGATGACTGCGTTGGCCTGGCTCAGCGCCTGCTCGGTCTCTGATTCAGCGTTTTTTTCCGACATGCTTCCAATCCTCTGTCTGATCCAGTTTCGTGACCCATTGCGCCAGCTGGTCCAGCGGCAACACCTTGTCCACGCCGCCGAGCTTGATCGCCTCGGCCGGCATGCCGAACACCACGCAGCTGGCCTCGTCCTGCGCCAGGGTGAAGGCACCCGCCGCGTGCATCTCCCGCATGCCGTGCGCACCGTCGTCGCCCATGCCGGTCATGATCACGCCGATCGCGTTGGCCCCGGCGTAGGTCGCCGCCGAGCGGAACAGCACATCGACCGAAGGCCGGTGGCGGCTCACGAGCTCGCCCTGCACCACCTCGACCAGATAGCGCGCGCCGCTGCGCTTGAGCAGCGTGTGCCGGTTGCCCGGCGCGATCAGCACCCGGCCGCGCAGCACGCTGTCGCCGCTGACCGCTTCCTTGACGTCCATGCGGCACAGCGAGTCCAGCCGCCGGGCGAAGGAGGCGGTGAAGTTCTCCGGCATATGCTGCACCACCACGATGCCGGGGCTGTCCGCGGGCAGCGCCTCGAGGAAGCTGCGCAGGGCCTCGGTGCCGCCGGTGGAGGCGCCAACCAGCACCACGCGCTCGGTGGTGCGGACCATGGCCTTGCCGCTGGGCGGCGGCAGCACCACGTCGGCATTGAGCTTCGGGGGCACGCCCTGCGCCAGGCTGGTGCCCCGGCGCGGTTCGGCCAGTGGCGATTGGCTCTGGCGCAGCTGCGCGCGCGCGGCCACCTGCAGCCGCTTGAGCCGGGACACGGCAGCGCCCTTGACGGCATCGATGATGCGCTGTCGCTCTTCCAAGAAGAAGCCCTGCACGCCCAGGGCCGGCTTGGTGATGATGTCGACCGCACCCGATTCCAGCGCGCGCATCACCGTATCGGAGCCGGACTGCGCCAGGCTGGAACAGATCACCACCGGCAAGGGATGCTGGCTCATGAGCTTGCGCAGGAAGGTGATGCCGTCCATGCGCGGCATCTCGACGTCGAGCATGATCACGTCGGGCAGTTCCTGGGCGATCTTCTGCGCCGCCACATAGGGGTCCGGTGCCGTCGCCATGACGCGGATCTCGGGATCGAACTCCAGCACCGCGGTCAGCGCCTGGCGCACCATGGCGGAGTCGTCGACCACCAGCACCTTGATGATTCTTGCCATCGCTTACTCCGGCAACTGGTAGATGGTGGGCTCCAGCGAGACGAAGGGCGTGTCGATGCGCCCCAGCGACTCGGCGTGCCCGGTCAGGAACAGCCCGCCCGGGTGCAGGTGCCGGGCCAGGCGGTTGACCACCTGCTGCTGCGTCTCCTGGTCGAAATAGATCAGCATGTTGCGGCAGAAGATCAGATGGAACTTCTCGCCCACGTGGTACTGCTCATCCATGAAGTTCATGTGCATGTAACGGGTGTGGTGCCGCAGCTCGGGCACGATGCGCACCAATTGCTCGCCAGCGTCCTTGCTGCGCATCAGGTATTTCTTGCGCAGCGGCATCGGCACCGGCTCGATCTCGCGGTGAGGGTAGACCGCGCGCCGCGCCACGTCGATGGCATAGCCCGAGAGGTCGGAGCCCAGGATCTCGAAGTCGAAGCCCCGGTGGCGCTGCGCGTACTCGGCCAGCACCATGGCCAGGGTGTAGACCTCGTGACCCTTGGAACAAGGCGCACTCCAGAAACGCAGCTTCGGCCCGAAGCGGCTCACCAGGGCCGGCAGGCCTTGCTCGATCAGGTAATCGAAATGATAGGGTTCGCGGAAGAAATCGGTCTTGTTGGTGGTCACCACATCGATCATCGACTGCAGTTCGAGTCGCGTGCCCTCGGCGCTGAAGACATAGCGCAGATAGCTGGCATAGCTCTGGTGGCCCAGCTTGCGCATGCGCTTTTGCAGGCGGGACTGCAGCATGACGCGCTTTTCCGGCGGCATGCGAATGCCCGCCGTCTTGTGGATGTAATCTGCCAGTTCGGCAAACAGCCTGGGCGACATCTCGGGACTGGCCCCGAAGCCCTGCTCGCCGGTAGTTCTCGATTCAGTGACCATCGGGATGCACTCGCCATTCGGTTTCGGCCTGGCGCAACAGCGCGGCCAGGTCCAGGATCAATGCCACGGTCCCGTCGCCCAGGATCGTCACACCCGACAAGGCGGGGTCTTCGGCATACAGGGACGGCACCGCCTTGATCACGGTCTGCTGCTGTCCGATCACGCGATCGACCAGCAGGCCGGCACGGTGTTCGCCGCCGCTGACGACGATGACCTGCCCGTCTTGCGCAGTGACGCCCTCGTCAAGCCCGAACAGCCGGGACAGGCGCACAAAGGGCAACAGCTGACCACGCAGGTTCAGGATGTCCTGGCCATGGCCCTCATCAGCCCGCGCCGTCTTGAGGTTGACCACCTCCTCCACCTGCGCCAGCGGCAGCACGAAGGTACTGCCGCACACCGCCACCAGCAGGCTGTCGATGATGTCCTGCGCCAGCGGCAGGCGCAGCACATGCCGGCTGCCCTGCCCCGGTACGGGCCTGGCCTCGCAGGTCCCGCGCCAGGCTTGCACCGCGGCACGCACCGGCTCCAGCTCGGCAGCGGGAGCACCCGAGCCATCGTCGCTGACAGCCAGCAGCACCTCGGTGCCGACTTTCTCGACCGACAGTGCCAGCTGCCCCGCCGCCGGCTTGCCCAGGCGCACGCGTTCCTCGACGGGCTCAATGCCCTGCTCCGCGCAGCCGCGCAGCAAGGCCAGCACCGGCGCGCGCAGCGCCTGCAGCACCGACATGTCGAGCTCGGTATCCGCCCCGCGAGCGGAAAAAACCAGCGGACGGCCCAGACGCTCGGCGCAATCAGCCACTGACTGCGCCAGACCAGCGAACAGCGTGCCCACCGACACCATGCGCAACTGCATGGCGTTGTCGCGCATGTCGGTGGTCAGGCGGATCACCTGCTCGACGGCGCTGCTGAGCTGCGGGTGCTGGAGGCGGGCCGCCAGCTGGATCAGGGTGGACTGCGCAATCAGCAGCTCCCCCACCAGATCGATCTGGCGGTTCAGCCGCTCCACCGGCACCGGAATCACCGCCGCGCCAGCAGACTGATCGCCGGCAAGCGGCACGCGGGCTTCGTCGCCTTCCATGGCTGCCGGCCCGCTGGCCGGCTGGCACAGTTCCTGCGCGAGCCGCTCGGGCGGCAGCCAGGGTCGGCGCAGCAGCAGGGCACGGGCCTGCTGCGCCCAATCGCCGTCAAGCGGTCCAGCCAGCGACAGCGCCTGCACCACCAGCTGGCTGTCGGCCGCAACGAACATGAACACATCCTGCACGGCTTCGGCGCTGGCCTGGGTGCGCAACAGCATCTGCCAGCTCAGGTAGACGCTGTCGGGCTGCATGGCGTCGAGTGCGGGCAGGCGGTCCAGCGCGGGCACCAGCACCAGTTCGCCCAGCCACTGCAGTTCGTCCAGCAGCGCCAGCACGTCCACGCCGCGGCACATCAACTGTTCGCCGGGCTCGAAAATCAGATGGAACAGCCGCTGCGCGCTTTCGGCTTCGCGCTGATCTGGTGGCGGCGCCGCTTCAGGCGGTACGGCGCTGGCGGCCACGGACAGGCGCTCGACCAGTGCGGCGCTGGCCGTGGCGAGCTCGGCATCGGCCACCCCTTGGACATCAAGCAGCTGGCGCAACAGGGCCACCGACTCGGCCGTGATCGCCAAGGTGTCGGCATCCGGCAGCTGCTGATCACGCCGCAGCGGCTCGAACAGCGCTTCGAACGCCCTGGCCAGGTCAACGATCTGGTCCAGCCCGATCATGGCCGCCGAGCCGCGCAGCGTGTGGAAGGCACGAAACACGGTCGCGACCGATTCCGGGTCCGATCGGCAGCCTTCCAGCGTCGCGGCGATCAGATCCAGTCCGGCGCGCGACTCCTGCTGAAACAGCAGCAGCATCCGCTCGGGCAGGGCCTGAACGCCTGTCGGCTCGCTCATGGCGTGGCGGGCCGGGTCGCCATCGTGCGCTTGCCAAGCGCCTTGGCCACCACCTTGAGCAAGGTCTCGCTCTTGAATGGCTTGACGATCCAGGCCGTGAGGCCGGCCTTCAGTCCCTCCTGCACCGGGTTGTTCTGCGACTCGGTGGTCAGCATCACGATCGGCAGGTAACGCCGCCCGGCCAGGGCGCGCGTCTGGCGTACCAGTTCCAGGCCGTCGATGCCGGGCATGTGCAGATCGGTCACCAGTATGTCGACCTGCTGCTCGGAGGCCAGCACCGCCAGCGCTTGCCGGCCGTCGCTGGTTTCGATCGTCTCGAAACCCGCCGCCTCGAGCGCGGTGCGCACCAGGAAGCGCACGCTGGGCGCATCGTCGGCAAACAGCACCACGACCTTGTCGCCACGGGCATTTGAATCATTGCTCATGACAGCAATTTCCCATCCATTTCATTGATCGAATTCAGGCAGCCAGCCAAAGCCAGGGCCAGCCTGAGCGGCTCGGGCAGGGGTCCGTCGAAAGGCGGCAAACCGGTCGCCACGCAGTCCCTGGCATAGGCCAGCACCAGCTGCACGCCCGCCAGGTCCACCTCTTCGACCGCTGCAAAAGCGACCGGCAGGCCGGCGCGCCGCGCCGCCTGCAGGCAGGCGCTCAGCGCCTGGGCCTCGCTCACCGTCAAGCAGGGCAGCGTGCAGACCTGGCGGCCAGCGCCTGGCTGGCAAGTCGTGACCATCATGCTCAGCGGTCGACGGGCTGCGCCTCGCCGGCCGCTTCCTTGACCTGGACCGCCTCATCGACCGAGAATACCCGGTTGACGTCGAGCAGGATCACGAAACGGTCATGGCGCTTGCCTATGCCTTTCATGAACTCGGTATTCCAGTGCATGCCGATGCGCGGCACGGCCTCGACCGCACCGGGCTCCAGCTCGGTCACCTCATGCACGGCGTCGGCGATGGTGCCCACGACCAGCTTCTCGCCGAGGACTTCCACCTCCAGCACGATGATGCGGGTATCGCGCGAATTGATGGCCGGCGGCATGCCGAACTTGACATGCAAGTCCACCACCGGCACCACCTTGCCGCGCACGTTGATCATGCCACGCATGTAGTTGGGCGCACGCGGGACCTTGGTGATCGGCACCAGGTCCAGCACCTCGCGCACCTTGGCCACCTCCACCGCGAACAGCTCGCCCTCCAGCCGGAAGGTCAGGTGCTGCGAAGACAGCGCATCCAGTTCTGTGCTCATGTCGTACTCCAGTGCAAGCTCGGGCACATCAGTAACGCTCGAAGCTCTGGTCTTCGTCATCGAGGCGGATCTCGACGCCACGCCCGCCGTCGGACTTGCTGGGCGCGGCCGGCTTCTTGCTGGCCGGGCGAGCAGCAGACAGCTGCGCGTGCGCCACGCTGACCGGCTTGCGCGCGGGCGCATTGCTGGCGCGACGGACGCCGCCGTTGTCCAGCCGGAAGTAGGCCGCCGCCTCCTGCATCACGGCCGACTGGCTGGCGAGTTCCTGGCTGGTGGCGCTCATCTCCTCGGACGCGCTGGAGTTCTGCTGGGTCACCTTGTCGAGCTGCTGGATCGCGCGATTGATCTGCTCGGCGCCGGCGTTCTGCTCGTTCGACGCGGCATTGATCTCCTGCACCAGTTCGGTCGTGCGCAGGATGTCGGGCAGCATTTCGGTCAGCATCTCGCCGGCCCTGGCGGCCACCGCGACGCTCGAAGTGGAGAGCTCGTTGATCTCGTTGGCGGCGTTCTGGCTGCGCTCGGCGAGCTTGCGCACCTCGGAGGCCACCACGGCAAAGCCGCGACCATGTTCGCCGGCGCGCGCCGCCTCGATCGCGGCATTGAGTGCCAGCAGGTCGGTCTGGCGGGCGATTTCCTGCACGATGCTGATCTTCTCGGCGATGGTGCGCATGGCATCGACCGCCTGCGTCACCGACTCGTTGGTCTTCTTGGAAGCCTCGGCCGCCTTGAGCGAGATCTTGCTGGTCTGCTGCGCGTTGTCGGCGGTCTGGCGGATGTTGGCCGCCATTTCCTCCATCGAGGCGCTGGCCTCCTCGGTCGACGACGCCTGCTCGGCGGCACCCTGCGACAGCTCCTCGGCCGAAGATGACAGCTCCTCGGCACCGGCGGCCACGTTCTCGGAGGCGTCCTGCACCTTGCCGATCACGTCACGCAGCTTGGCGATCATGTTGTTGAGGCTGACAATCAGGTCACCTACTTCATCGCGTGCGGTGTAAGTCGTGGTGGCGGTGAGGTCGCCTTGCGACACGCTTTGGGCCAGTTGCGTGGCCTGCCCCAGCGCCTTGGCAATGGAGATGGAAATCCACAGCGCGATGCCGATACCGGCAGCGGCACTCAGGACCAGCAAGGTGATCAGCAAGGTTCTGGCGCTTTCGTAGGTCGAATCCGCCGTCGCCACCGCCTGCTTCATGAAGCCCCTATTCAGATCCGCAATGTTTTCCAAGCGAGCTTCGGCCTTGTCGGCCGCTTCACGGCCCTTCGAGCGACCCAGCGCCTGGGACTCCTGCTCCAGCTTGGCGGCCTTGTCATGCTCGCCGGCATCATGAAGCTTGTTGGCCTGGACGTTCATGGCCAGGATTTCCTTCTTGACCGCCCGGTAGTTGTCCATGCTGGCGACGAACTCCTTGATCAAGGCCTTGCCTTCGTCGGTACGGATCAGCCTCTCCATCTTCTCGCGACTGGCCAGCAGACGGTCGTTGATCTCGTTATGCTCCCGTTCCAGATCCTCGATCTGCTTGACCGTTTGCGAGAGGATCATGTTCTTCTCGTTGCGCACCAAGGCCACCACATCGCGTTGCATCTCGGCGGCGAGGACCACCTTCTCGGCCGACACGGATGCCATTTCGCCAAGCATGTCATTGACATCGGCCAACTTGTTGATGCCGACCAGGACCGAGATCGCGCCAATCGCAGAGATGAGAAAAAACGATAACAGCAGTTTGAGTTTGATGGTGATTCTCATCATTTACTTTCAGGACCAATGAATAGGTTGGAAATCCGCCGTCATTCCAGCACGGCAGCCGCATGGCTGGCCGGACCGCGCATGAGCTGGGCAATCAGGGACGGTATGTCCAGAATGACGGCAATCTCGCCGCTGCCCAGCAGCGTGCAGCCCGCCAGTCCCTTGATACCCTGGAACATCACGCCCAGCGGCTTGATGACGGCCTGCATTTCACCGTAGAGCTTTTCCACCACGATGCCGACCTGCTGGCCGCCATGCCTGACCACGACCAGGTTTTCCGCCACCTCGGGCGCCGCGCTGTCGCCCTCGTCACCGAACAGTTCGCGCAACCGGACGAAGGGCAGCAGCTTGCCACGCAGGTTGATGTAGTCGCATGAGCGCGGCTGGCGGTCGTGCTGGAGGCACTCGGCCACCATGTCGAGCGGAATCACGAAATGAGAGTCGCCGATGCCAACGCGGAAACCATCGATGATGGCCAGGGTCAGCGGCAGCCGGATGGTGAAGGCACAGCCCTGACCCGGCCAGCTCTCGACGGTCACGCTGCCACGCAGCGCCTGGATGTTGCGGCGCACCACGTCCATGCCCACGCCGCGCCCGGACAGCTCGGTCACCTGCTCGGCCGTCGAGAAGCCGGGCTCGAAGATGAGCTGCTGGATCTCGGCCTCGGTCAGCTGCTGCTTGGGCTGCACCAGCTGGCGCTCGACCGCCTTGGCCAGGATCTTCTCGCTGTCGAGACCGCCGCCGTCGTCGCGGATCTGGATCAGGATGCTGCCCGCCTCGTGCCTGGCGCTGAGCGTGACGCGCCCGCGTGCCGGCTTGCCGCGCGTCAGGCGCAGCTCGGCCGACTCGATGCCATGGTCCATGCTGTTGCGCACCAGATGCATCAGCGGGTCGCCGATCTTCTCGACCACCGACTTGTCGAGCTCGGTCTCGCCGCCCTCGGTGAGCAGTTCGATCTCCTTGCCCAGCTCACGCGAGACATCGCGCACCACGCGCTGGAAGCGGTTGAAGGTGGCGCCGATCTGGACCATGCGCATCTGCATGGCGGAATCGCGCATGTCCCCGATCAGGCCTGACAACACCGACAAGGCCTCGTTGAGGTCCTCCCGTCCGACCCGCGCGGCGATCACCGAGGCGGCGGCACCGGCGATCACCAACTCGCCCACCAGGTCCACCAGCCGGTCGAGCTTGTCCGCGTCCACGCGCAACTGGGCATGCGTGGGGGCGCTGCGTTCAGCCTGCTGCGGTCGCCTGGGCGCTGGCGCGTCCGCGGCCAGGACAGCGGGCGCGACCAGGTCGTCAGTTCCGGCCTCGATCTCGGCCACGGCTTCGGTCAATGCATCCACAGGCTGCTGGCCAGCGAGCCATTCGCTCAGCAGCGCCTCGTCATGCGGGTCCAGCATGTCGACCTGGCGCAACTGCTGCGCCAATTCCGCCTCGCGGCCCGGAGCCTGGGCCTGCAGCAACTGCCCCAGCTCGGCCACGCTGCTGTGCGGCGGCAGGATATGCAGCGCGCATTCCCCCTGCAGGAAGGTGAAGGCGTCCTCGATATCGGCACGGTCCACCGCACCACGGAAAGCCATCTCGAAGCCGAGATAGCACAGCTCGGCGTCCATCTGCTCGGGCGGCGGCAGCGCATCGGTGATGGGCAGCACCCGCACCAGCTCGCCGAGCCCGGCCAGGTAGCGGATCAGGCCGACCGGCTCGACCCCGCGCTGGAATATTTCCGGCCCCAGGCGCAACGAGATATGCCAGGCGTCGCTGACCAGGCGTGCATCACCCCCATGGCTGTCGACACCAGCCGGCGCCGGTGCGAGCGCGGCAAGCCGGGGCGCCTGATCCGGCTCCAGCCAGGGCTGGAGCCGCGCCAGCAGGGCCTGCCCCTGGGACAGGGTCGGCTCATCGGTCGCGGCATCGCGGGCAAAGAAATCGAGCAGCACGCGGACATGATCGGCACAGCCCAGCAGCGCGCTGACCAGCTCCGACTCCACCACCAGCTCGCCATCGCGCATGCGCTGCAGCACGTTTTCCACGTTGTGGGTAAACGCGGTAATGCCCAGGGCATCGGCCATGCTGGAGGAACCCTTGATGGTATGCGCCGCGCGAAACGCACTGTGGATCTGGGCCTCGTCGCCAGGATCGCGCTCCAATGCCAGCAGCGTGGTTTCCAGGGCTTCGAGCTGGTCGCGCGCCTCGACCAGAAAAACATCTTTCAAGGTTTCCATCAGGGGGCTGCCGTTCGATTCAGGACTCTAGGGTGAAAAACGCGTCCAGCCCCAGCAGGGCCAGCACCTCGGACAGGGCGGCGCTGGGGTTCTTCAGCAGCAGGGCGTGACCGGCTGCCACGCACTCGCGCTGCGCGAGCAACAGCAACTGCAGGCCAGCCAGGTCCACGCGCTCGACGGCAGAGGCGTCCAGCACCCGGTCACGCCTGACAGGGCCAGGCGCCAGCAGGCCGGGCTTGAGTGCTGCAGCCTCGTAGATCGTGAGCTCGGCGGGCAAGACTTGGTCGGCTGTGGCTTGTTCCATGCGTGGCGTCGGAAGTGAGATGGGAAAAATGGCTCGTTGCGCCAGCGATCAGAACAACTCGATGCTCGGCGCAGCCGATGCTTGAGGTGCCGGTGCGGACCCACCCACGGTCATGTGGTGCGTATCGATCTGGCTGTGCATCACATAGCGGTCGGTCTGCGCCGCCAGCAGGTCCTGCATGCGCTCGCCGTCGCGCAACGCGCCGTCGGGGCTCTCCAACACCGCGGCGAATTGCTGCAAGTGAGCGCTCAGCTCATGGATCGCACCCTGCACATGATCCACGCGCTGGCGCATCACATCGTAGAACTGCATGCTGCCCAGGGCCTGCGTCATCAACTCCACCAGCGCACGGTGGCCCTGGCCCATGGTACCGAACACCTGCTCCATGTCGTTCTTGTTGGCCGCGTCGTTGAAGCGCCGCTGCATGTCGTAGATGTCGGCCAGCACCTTGTGCATGTTGGCCACGGCGGAATTGCGGTTGACACTGTTGTTGGCCGCCTCAAGCTCCTTGTCCACCCCTTCGGTGGCGACCCGGATCCGGGCCGAAATGTCCTTCACGGTCGCGGCCGTCTGGGTCGAAAGGCTGCGGATCTCGGCGGCCACCACGGCAAAGCCATGGCCGCTGCTCCCGGCCCGGGCCGCTTCCACCGCGGCATTGATGGACAGGAAATTGATCTGCCGCGCCACGGTGGCAATCACGTCCACCAGCGGCTCGAGGGCCTTGACCTCCTTGAGCCGCTGCACGCGACTGAGGTTGTCGGTCACGTCCTGCTGCAGCTTCTGCACGAACATCTCGAGAATCATGCCGAGCTGCTGGTCCAGCTGCATTTTTTCATGCACCACTTCCAGCAACTCGGACCCGTTCTGCTTGGAGGCCTCGATGCGTCCGAGTTCCTCCAGCGACACCTCGTTCATCCGGTTCAGGCAATGGACAATGGCGGTCACATCCTGCTCGGCATCCTGCAGCGCACCCTGGAGCTGGCGCGTGAGCAGCTCCAGATAGGGAGCGGTGTCCCGCACCTCGGTCGCCGCCTGCGCCACCAGCAGACGACGGTCCATCACCAGCCAGGGCAAGCGTTGCAGGTGCGGCTGCAAGGCCGAACAGCCCCACAGCAAGCCGAGCAGCAGCAGCTCCGTCAGCAAGGCCACAGACAGCACCCAGCGCCAAGGCAGCTCGCCCAAGCCCGGCAACGCGGCCAGCGCGCCAACCAGCCCCAGCGCCAGCAGCGACGACACCAGCACCGGCCCCACCAGCTGCAGGCCAGCCAGTCCGCTGACACCGGCTTGCGGGTTGGCAGCCACCGGGACGGCGTAGGGCGGTGACGTGGCGCGCCCATGCATCGGCATGACGGCGGTATCAATTGGCATGGTCGTCAATCAGGTCTAGCAACTGCATGGGGTTGAACGGCTTGGTCAGGAAGACCCGGGCACCAGCTTCCTGCCCCTGGCGCCGCAGATCGGCACAGTTGCTGCCGGTGAGCAGAATCACGGGAATGTCCGACAGCTGCGCATCCCGGGACAGACGCTGGAACAGCTCGATGCCGTTGACACGCGGCATGTGCAGGTCGAGCAGGATCAGGTCCGGCTTTTCGCTGCGCGCCACTTTCAGGCCCTCGTCGGCGTCCATGGCCTCGACCACCTGGTGACCGTCGAACTCCAGCGTCATGCGGATCAGGCGGCGGATGTCGCCCTGGTCATCGACCGTCAGGATTTTCTTTGTCATGATCTCTCCACTTTCCCAGCTTCAAAGATTCAAAGATTCAAGCGTCCAGGCAGACCATCCACCGCAGCGGATTCAGCGTCCAGCCGGCAGTACCTGCGCGATCACCTTGAGCAGATCGGGACCGGAAATCGGCTTGATCATCCAGCCGGTGATTCCCATTTTCTTGCCTTCTTCGCGCTTCTTCGGATCGCTTTCGGTCGTCAGCATCAGGATGGGGATGAACTTCAGACTTGGAATGGCCTTGACGGCACGCACCAGTTCACCGCCATTCATCTTCGGCATGTTGAAGTCGGTGATGATCAGGGCCGGACGCAGCCCGCCCTGGAGCCGACTCAAGGCCGCAGCGCCGTCGACCGCCGTTTCCACCTGGTAGCCGTTGAGCGTCAGGTTGGACTTGAGGCTGAGGATCACGGTGGGCGAGTCGTCCACAATGAGAATCAGTTTAGACATGGCAACTCCATCAGATAAATTTAATACTAGCGCAGCTTCATTGCAGAACTGGAACAAAGCGCCTGTGGCGCGAAGCAGTTCGTTGCGCGGAGTCAGCCTGGCTGGCTCGCCCGCGAGGGCCTGATATTCTCGACCACAGGCTTGATGACCTGATTTGATCATCATCAATGAAACCGATAAAATTCGCAAGAAGTATAAAAATGCGAGCTTATTATATTCAAGACCATGCCACAGAATGTCCGCAACAGCGTCAGGCTGGCGACCGTTCAGGCTAGGCATCAGCGCATGCAGCCGCCCCCGTCAGCCCTGACTGGGTCATAACGGACATTGGCAACCGATTGACGTACTTCATCCACCAATTACCGACAGCATCCCCTGGTCCCGCCCCGGCCACGGGCTGGATGCTGCGCCTCGCCCGTTCGAAACAGCCGATCGGCTGGCTGGTGCTGGGTCTGGGCGTGCTGCTCAGCCTGGGACTGGCTGCCGTGGTGCGGCACAAGAACGCGGTCATCGCCCAAAGCGCCTTTGACAATGCCGTGGACCATGCCCAGTCCGAACTACTGGCCCGTTTCAGGCTGCCGTCCTATGGCCTGCGTGGTTTGCGCGGCACCTTTGCCAGCGCCAGACCGCTATCGCGCGCGCAGTTCAGGCAATACGTGGCCTCGCGTGACCTGCCCGAAGAATTTCCCGGCACGCTAGGCATTGCCTTTGTGCAGCGGGTGCAGCGGAAGAACCAGGCGGCCTTTCTCGCTGCCACCCGTGCCGACGCGGCGCCTGACTTCGCCATCCACAGCCTCAGCGACAACGACGACCTGTATGTTGTCAAGTACATCGCGCCTCTGGCGCAGAACGCCAGCGCGCTCGGGCTTGACCAGGGCTCGGATCCGACATGGCGGCGCGCGATCGAGCAAGCCGTGCGCAGCGGCCAGCCCACCATGAGCGAAGGCATGCTGCTGGTGCAGGGCCATGAACCCAAGCAACCCAGCGTGCTGATCAACGTACCGGTGTACGCGAAGGATGCCCCGCTGGACACCCCCGAACAAAGGCAGGCCGCGTTGATCGGGGTACTCAATGCGCCAGCGGTGGTTGCCAGCCTGCTCGAAGGCCGGAGCAACATCGGCCGAGGCGAACTGCACCTTCGCCTGCTCGGGCCGACGGCACCGACGGGATCGACCGCCCTCTGGTACGACAACCAGACCGAAGCGCCGACTGCCGCGCCGGTCTTTCAGCGCCAGATCCCGCTCAACCCCTATGGCCAGCCGCTCGAACTGCAAATCGCCAGCACGCCGGCATTCGAGCTTACGCACCTGAATTCCTCTCATTGGTGGGTGATGATCGGCGGCCTGCTGCTCAGCGCCAGTGCGACCCTGTGGCTGTCACGCCACCTGAGCGTGCTGCGACAGGCCGACAGTGCGCTGGAACTGGCACAGCACAAGCTGGACAGCTACCGCCAGCTTGCCGGCAACACCCACTCGGCTTACGTGGCGACGGATCTCAAATGCCGCATCACCTCGGTCAGCTCGGGCTTCGAGCAGCTGACCGGTTACACCATGGAGGAGGCACTGGGCCGACACCCGGGCTCGCTGCTGCAGTGCGAGCAGACCGACCCCGACGAGGTGCGGCGCATCCGCGAGGCGGTGCACATGAACGGGTATTACGTCGGCGAAATCCTCAACCTCAGCAAACAGGGCCGGCGCTACTGGGTGGAGCTGCACATCCAGCCCCACTTCGACAACCAGGGCAAGCAGATCGGCTTCATCGCCAGCTTGATCGACGTGACGCAGCGGCGCCAGTCGCAACAGCTGCTGCAGGAGGCCGAGCAGAGCAACCGCAACCTGCTGGATGCACTCAACCACAACGCCATCGTCTCGGCCACCGATCTCAAAGGCGTGATCCAGCGGGCCAACAGCGGTTTCTGTCGCGTCAGCGGCTACAGCCAGGACGAGCTCGTGGGCCAGCGGCACAACATCGTCAACGCAGGGGCGGACAACGTGGTGGACTGGAGCCAGGTGTGGCGGACCATCAGGGCGGGCCAGATCTGGCGTGGCGAGGTCTGCAACCGCGCCAAGGACGGCCACCTGTACTGGGTGGACACGGTCATCATGCCCTTCTTCTGCGCCACGGGCGAGGTCAGCAGCTACGTCTCCGTGCGCTTCGAGATCACCCAGCTGAAACTGGCCCAGGCCCGCGCCGAGCAGCAGACCGCGCTGCTCGAGGGCGCGATCGCCACCATCGGCCAACCCTTCTGCATCTACGACGCCGACGACCGACTGGTCTACTTCAACGACCAGTACCGGCAGGTCTACGCCAGAAGCGCGGACAAGATCGTGGCCGGAGAAACCTTCGAGGCCATCGCTCGCTTCAGTGCCGAAAACGGCCAGTACCCGGAGGCCATCGGCCGCGTCGACGAGTGGATGGCCGAACGCCTGGCCTTTCACCAGCGCGGTGACGGCGAGCTCGTGCAGTGCCTCGACGACGGGCGCATCCTGCGCGTCATCGAGCGCCACATGGCCAACGGCTATATGGCGGGCTTTCGCATTGACATCACCGCCATGGTCAAGGCCAAGGAAGCGGCACAGGCCGGCGAGCGCGCCAAGAGCCAGTTCCTGGCCAACATGAGCCACGAGATCCGCACCCCCATGAACGCGGTGCTGGGCATGCTGGCCCTGCTGAGCAAGACCACCATGACGCCGCAGCAGAGCGACTACGCCGGCAAGGCCGAGCGTGCAGCCAGGTCGCTGCTGGGCCTGCTCAACGACATCCTGGATCTGTCCAAGATCGACGCGGGCATGATGGAGCTGGAACAGTCCCCGTTCCAGATCGAGCAGGTGCTGCGCAACCTGGCGGAAATCTTTGCCAGCACCCACCACTCGCCCCAGGTGGAACTGCTGCTCGATCTGGACCCGCGCGCCGCCGGGCAGGTGATCGGCGACAGCCTGCGCCTGCGCCAGATTCTGCTCAACCTGGGCAGCAATGCGATCAAGTTCACCCATGAAGGCCATGTGCTGATCGGTGTCAGGCTGGTCGAGCACGCAGCGACCCACTTGCGCCTGCTGTTCGAGGTCAGCGACACCGGCATCGGCATGGATGCCAGCTTCCAGCGCGTGATTTTCGAGGCCTTCACCCAGGCCCAGCAATCGAACACGCGCCAGTACGGCGGAACGGGTCTGGGCATGGCGATCACCAGCCAGTTCGTGAAGTTCATGGGCAGCCAGCTGCAGGTCGAAAGCGAACTGGGCCGGGGCAGCCGCTTCTTCTTCGAGGCCGAGCTGGCCCTGGACCCGGCAGCGCCCACCCAACTGCCCGACACCGCCCGCACCGGCATGCGCTGGGACGGCCTGCATGTGCTGCTGGTCGACGACCACCCGAAGTCGCGCGAGTTGCTGGAAAAGATGTGCCGCTCATTGGGCTGGCGGCCCCAGGTCTGCGACAGCGGTGCTGCGGCGCTCGCCCTGCTGCACGATATGGCGCAACAAGGACAGCGCTACGATGTGGTGTTCATGGATGGCCAGATGCCTGGCCTGAGCGGCTGGCAGACCTGCGTGCAGTTGCGCGAGCAGGACCGCAGCACACCGGTCGTCTTGATGGCCTCCCTGCCATGGCTGGAATCGGCGCCGCCGCCGAGGGTCGATACAGCCAGGCTGATCGACGGCCAGATCATGAAGCCGGTGACGGCTTCCATGCTCTATGACGCCGTGGCCAACTTGCGCGGGCATGGCGAGCAGGCGGCCAAGCCCCCCGCCAGCCTGGGGATGGACGATGCGCCGCTGACGGGCCTGCACATCCTGGTCGCCGAAGACAACCTGGTCAATCAGCAACTGGCGCGCGAACTGCTCATGCACGAAGGGGCCGAGGTGGACCTTGCCGCCAACGGCCAGATCGCCGTCGAGAGGGTGCAGGCGGCCAGTCCGCCCTACGACCTGGTGCTGATGGACATGCAGATGCCGCTGATGGACGGGCTGGAAGCCACGCGCAAGATCCGCGACACCCTGGGACTGCTGGAGCTGCCGATCGTGGCCATGACCGCCAATGCCATGAGCGACGACCGCCAGGCTTGCCTGGACGCCGGCATGAACGAGCATGTGGCCAAGCCGTTGAACATGGACGAACTGGTCGACGTGATCCTGCAGCAAACGCTGCAGCGTCATGCTGCAGCCCGGTGATCTGATCGCTACAGGTTCTCGCCGCAGAGTGCCAGGATCAGTCGCAGTTCATCGGCATCGACCGAGCGCGCGGTACCAAACCCCGCCACCTGGCGCGCACCGTCAAGCCAGATGGCAACGAAGCGGAAATCGCCCAGCTGGGTCATGGGCTCGGCCTCCGGAAAACGTGCCAGATAGGCCGCGCGGCAGGCGGCCCAGGACCCGCTGCCCGGCTCCGGCGTGTCGGCCCGACCCTGCAAGCTCAGGCGCGGCAACGCATGCACCGGGTGATCCGCCTGTTCGGCCTGCATCACCAGCAAGGAAACGCGCTGGTCGCGCACCATGTTGCCGGTGTGCTGCGCCAGCGCGCTGACATGCAGCACCAGGCAGGCCTGAGCCGGCTCGATGGCGAACGGCACCATCGACACGAAGGGTGAACCATCAGCCTCCAGCGTGGCCAGTGCCGCCACCCGCTGCCCCTGCAGCAAGGCCCCGATGGCACGCATCAGGCGTGGCTGGTGATCGGACGGTAAACGGGTTTCCATGATCGGCCTCCTTCAGTCTGACAATTCTGTGTGGCGAGCTTGGGCTAACATGGAGGCACCATGAACCAGCTCGACGCACTCAAACGATACACCACCGTGGTCGCGGACACCGGCGACTTTCTGCAACTGGAGCAGTTCC
Source organism: Chitinophaga pinensis (assembly GCA_943326015.2). Lineage (GTDB taxonomy): Bacteria > Pseudomonadota > Gammaproteobacteria > Burkholderiales > Burkholderiaceae_C > Malikia. The sequence goes on from CALPRQ020000002.1 coordinate 126,585, forward strand.
AGCCGCGCGATGCCACCACCAACCCCTCGCTGATCCTCAAGTCGGTGCAGAAAGCCGAGTACGCCCACCTGCTGGCCGACACCGTCGCGCGCTTTCGCGAACGCCCGCTCGACGAGGTCGTCGACCGGCTGCTGGTGCGCTTTGGCTGCGAGATCCTGCAGCGCGTGCCCGGCCGCGTCTCGACCGAGGTCGATGCGCGCCTGAGCTTCGACAGCGCCGCCACCATCACCCGCGCCGAGCGCCTGATCGAGCTTTACCAGGCTGCGGGCGTCGATACCAATCGTGTGCTGATCAAGATCGCCGCCACCTGGGAAGGCATCCAGGCGGCCGGACAGCTGGAGCAGCGCGGCATCCACACCAACCTCACGCTGCTGTTCTCGTTCTGCCAGGCGGTGGCCTGCGGCCATGCCAAGGTGCAGCTGATCTCGCCCTTCGTCGGGCGCATCTACGACTGGTACAAGAAGCAGGCTGGCGCCTCCTGGGACGAGGCCGCGATGTCCGGCGCCAACGACCCCGGCGTCCAGTCGGTGCGCCAGATCTACGAGTTCTACAAGCATTTCGGCATCGCGACCGAGGTCATGGGCGCGAGCTTTCGCAATGTCGGCCAGATCCAGGCGCTGGCGGGCTGCGACCTGCTGACCATCAGCCCGGAGCTGCTCAGCGCACTGTCTGCCAGCGAGGCGCCGCTGGCGCGCGCACTCGACCCCGAGGCGGCCCGCGCGCTGGACCTGTCCTTCGCGCAATACGACGAGTCCGCCTTCCGCCTCGCGCTCAACGAGGACGCGATGGGCACCGAGAAGCTGGCCGAGGGCATCCGTGCCTTCTGCGCCGATGCCGTCAAGCTCGAAACCCTGATCCGGGCTGCCTGAGCCATGAGCGACGCACTGCCCCCCATTCCCGCCAAGCGCTACTTCACCATCGGCGAAGTGGCCGAGCTTTGCGGCGTCAAGCAGCATGTGCTGCGCCACTGGGAGCAGGAATTCACCCAGCTCAAGCCGATGAAGCGCAACGGTAACCGGCGCTACTACCAGCACCACGAAGTGCTGATGGTGCGTCGCATCCGCGAACTGCTGCACGAGCAGGGCTACACCATCGCCGGTGCGCGCAACCGCCTGCTGGGTCAACCGGAGGCCATGCCAGCGAATGCCAGGCCCGCCGGCCCCGACTGGGCCAAGGCGCGGGAAGAACTGCTCGAAATCAGAAAAATCCTGCTCGGCTAGCAAAAAGCCGGTTTTTATACCTACAATACAGGTCTTCGGCGTGTAGCGCAGCCTGGTAGCGCACTTGCATGGGGTGCAAGGGGTCGTGAGTTCGAATCCCACCACGCCGACCATACAGACAACGGTCTGCAATCTTCCGGATTGCAGACCGTTTTTCTTTGCCGCTGCGGTACTCTTTCGGCATGACACGCCAACTCACTTACAGCCAACGGACCAGCTACCTGTTGGTCGCAGCCGGACTGCTCGCCACGCTGCTGCTCCACCTGGTCCCCGCCTTGCTGGCGGGATTGGTGGTCTATGTGCTGGTCAACCGGATCTCCCTGCGCTACCTCAGTGGTTTCGACAACCGCAAGGCCAGGGTCTGGGTGACGGCCATCGTCGCGCTGCTCATCGGCATGACCATCGTCGTGGCCGTGTCGCTGCTGGTCAGCCAGCTGCGGGTCTCGTCCATGCAGGGTCTGACGGGTCTGTGGAGCAAGATCGCCGACATCGTCGCCAGCGCGCACGATATCCTGCCCGCCTGGATGCTCGACCGGCTGCCCAATTCCGCCGAAGACATCCAGGCCGAAGTCGTGCGACTGCTCAAGGAACACACCAGCCAGCTGCAGACGGTCGGCAAGGAGATCGGGGTCGGACTGCTGCATACCTTGATCGGCAGCATCATCGGCGGCATGGTCGCCGTCAGCCAGGTCAGCAGCGCTGACCCAGCCAGGCCGCTGCATGCGGCCATGACAGCACGCGGGCAGCAGTTTGCGCATTCGTTCGAGCAGGTATTTCTGGGCCAGGGCAAGATTGCCGTCATCAACGCCAGCAGCACCGCCTGCTACCTCATGCTGGCCTTGCCCCTGGCCGGGATTCAGCTGCCCTTCGTCAAGACCATCGTGCTGCTCACGCTGGCCATGGGCTTCATTCCCGTGCTGGGCAACCTGATTTCGAATTTCGTCATCGTCGTCGTCAGCGCCTCCGTGGGCTTCGCTGCCGCCATGGCCTCGCTGGTGTTTCTGGTCGTGCTGCACAAGGCCGAGTATTTCCTCGCGGCCAGGATCATGGGCTCCCAGATCAATGCCAAGGCCTGGGAATTGCTGATGGCCATGCTGGTGATGGAGGCTGCGTTTGGTGTACCCGGGGTCGTGACAGCCCCGATGATCTATGCCTACGTCAAGGCCGAACTCTCCGAGCAGGGGCTCGTCTGAGGGCCGGCGGCAAAGGTGACGCGCACCCGCGTGCCCTGTTGCGCCGGCGTCTCCAGCAGGCTGACGCTGGCCTGGTGCCGGTTGGCCACCTCCCGGACAATGGCCAGGCCCAGGCCGGAACCGGACGAGGTCGCCAGTGAACTCCTGAAGAACGGCTCGAAGATCTGATCCCGCTCGGCGGCAGGAATGCCCGGCCCCCGGTCTTGGACCTCGAGAAAGGGGCGCTGCTGCAAATCCACTCCGCAGCGCACCGTCACCTGAGCACCGGCAGGACTGTGCTTGATGGCGTTGTCGATCAGGTTGCCGAGCAACTCCTGCAGCATCCACCTCGAACCCAGGCAGCTCGCCGGCTGGATTTCGAACTCCAGCTCGGTCTGCCGCCTCAAGGCGACATCGAGCCAGGTCGATGCCGCCTCCTCAAGCAGATCGGCCAGATCGATTGGCGCCTGGTCATGGACGCTGCTGGCCTGCGCCGAGGAACGCGCCAGCGCCAGCATCTGCTGGGTGCAGTGGGCCAGCTTGTCTACCGCCCCATGTATGCGGTCGAGTCGCTCGCGGACCACGGGCGCCGCCTCCCGGGCCGCCAGCTCGAGCTGGGTCTGGATGCCCGCCAGCGGCGTGCGCAGCTGGTGCGCCGCACCCGAGAGAAAGACCTGCTGCTCGGCGCTCGTCCGGGCGAAACGCTCCAGCATGCCGTTCATCGCGGTCACCAGCGGCAGGATCTCGCCAGGAACCTGGTGCACCGGAATGGGGGTCAGGTCATGCGCCTCCCGGCGGTCGATGGCCTGCCCCATCGCCTGCAACGGGACCAGCGCCTGCCGGGTACCCCGCCGCAGCAGCCAGCTCATGACGAGCAGCAAGAGCAGGTTGGGCCACAGGGCATGGAACAGGATCTGACGCGCTGCCGCCGCTCGCTTGCGCTGAGTTTCCGTGACGAGTACCCGCAGGGTGGCGCCGCGTGCCTGGTGGGTGAAGTCGATCGCCCGCACGACAGCTCCGTCGAGCTGGTCGTCGCTGAATACCGCCTGCTCGGCCGCAGCCGGCACCAGGGTTCTGGCGAGCGGCAGCAGCTGGGCATCGCCCACCAGCAACTCGCCCGTGCGGTCCAGCACCAGGAAGTGAATTTCATCGTTCTGATCAGCGCGCAGCATGGCCGCGTCTTCCGGGTCCAGGTGGTGCACGAGATCGGCCCGGCTTTCGCCTTCCTCGTCCGGGCTCATGCGGGTCGCCAGCGCGATCGCGGTGCGCAGCAACTGGCTGTCCTGCGCCTCCTGCGCCATGTTGCGGGCATTGAAATAGTCGAACAGGCCGCTGGCCGCCACGACCAGCAGCGCCGGCAGCAGCGCGGCCCGGGTCAGGCGTCGCAACAGGGTATCAACAGGCTGCGTCATGTGACTGGCCCTCCTCCAGGCGATAGCCAATGCCGCGCACGGTCCGGATCAGTACCCCCGAGTCCTGCAGCTTGGTGCGCAGGCGGGAGACATAGATCTCGACCGCATTGGTGGAAATTTCCTTGTCCCACTGGCTCAGGCTGTCGGCCAGCTTGCCCTTGCTCAGGATGCGCGGCGTGGCCAGCAACAGGGACTCCAGCACATTCCATTCGCGCCCCGTCAGCGGCAGCGCCTCGGCCCCGAGACGCGCCTCATGCTGGCCGATGTCCATCACCAGCGCCCCCAGCGTGATGACCGACTGGGCATTGGACTGGCTGCGCCGGATCAATGCCTGCGCGCGCGCGATCAGCTCCGGCATCGCGAACGGCTTGACCAGGTAATCATCGGCCCCCTCGTTCAGGCCCCGCACCCGATCCTCGAGCGCATCGCGCGCGGTCAGGATCAGGATCGGCACCTTGTTGCGTTGGCTACGGATGCGGCGCACGAGTTCCAGCCCGTCCATGCCGGGCAGACCGATATCCACCACCACCAGATCGAACTGCGTCAGCTCGGTGGCTACCAAGGCCGGCTCGGCCGCCGGCAGATGGTCCAGCGCAAAGCCAAGGCCGACAAACAATTCGCGCAAGCCATCCGCCAGCATGGCGTCGTCTTCGACCAACAGGACTCTCATGGGCAAACTTCCAAGATGGGACAGACAGGATTGTCAGTATTTTGAAGGCAGCCCGGACCTAGCATGGCTGGGCTTCTTTCAAGGACCCTCCCGCATGCAAGCCTCCATCATCTCCTCCCAGGCGAGCATCGCCCGCAAATCCGGCCTGACCCTGGCCGCCCATTGGCTGTCTGCGCTTGCGGTGATCCTGGCCTTTGGCCTGGTCTGGATCCGCGAGGCGCTGGATGACGACGCGCTCGGCAAGCTGCTGCTGACATGGCACCGCCAACTCGGCCTGCTCGTGCTGCTGCTGCTGGCCGTTCGACTGATCGCACGCCGGCGCCAGCCCTGGCAAGACGAGGCCCTGCCCCCGCTGCTGCACTGGGCTTCCCAGGCCACCCAATGGCTGTTCTACCTGTTGCTGCTGACTATGCCGCTGCTGGGCTGGGCCATGACCAGCGCCCAAGGCCATCCCTTGCAGCTGTTCAATCTCGTGCCGCTGCCACCGCTGCTGTCGGTCGACCCGGACCTGGCCGACAGCCTCCAGCAATGGCATGAGCTCGGTGCTTCCTGTCTGCTCGGCCTGATCACGCTGCATGTGCTGGCAGCCCTGTGGCACCACTGGTTCCGCCGCGACGGCGTGCTCGCGGGCATGTTGCCCCTGCTGCGGCAGCGCTCGGCGCGCCGATTCGACCATTGATTTTTTTACTGGAGATCCCATGTCACTATTCAAAAAAATAAATACCCGATCCGGGATGCTGCTGAAAACCGCCGCACTGACCACTTTGCTGGCCGCCAGCCAGGCCCAGGCCGTGCCGAGCTTTGCGCGCCAGACCGGCATGGATTGCGCCGGCTGCCATATCGGCGGCTTCGGCCCGCAGCTGACGCCAGCCGGCATCCGCTTCAAGCTCGGCGGCTACACCGACTCCGACGGCCAGGAAGGCAAAGTGCCGCTGTCGGGCATGGTGGTGGCGTCGTGGACCAACACCAAGGCCGACAACCCCGCTCCCGAATCCGGCCTCAAGGCCAACAACAACCTCAAGCTGGACGAGGCCTCCATCTTCCTGGCCGGCCGCCTGACCGAGCACATGGGCGCCTTCGTCCAGGCCACCTACGACGGCATCGGCAAGAAGACCGCGCTCGACCAGACCGACCTGCGCTATGCCCGCACGCTTGAGCTCGGCGGCCAGGACGCCATCGTCGGCCTGTCGGTCAACAACAATCCCGGCGTGCAGGATCCGTTCAACACCATGCCGGTGTGGAGCTTCCCCTACGCCTCGTCGCCGGCCGGATCAGGCACTGGCGGCACGGCAACGCTGATCAACGGTGGCCTGGAAGGCCGCGTGCTCGGTGCATCGGCCTACGGCTTCTTCGACAACGCCTACTATGCCGAGCTGGGCAGCTACCGCTCGATGTCGCCGGCGGCGCAAAAGCACCTGGGCCTGGGTGCGGATCAGCAGAAGCTCGGCGGCAACGCCTACTGGCGCCTGGGCTGGTTCCAGGACCAGAAGAGCCAGGCCTTCCAGCTCGGCCTGTTCGGCTGGAACGCCAACCTGCAGGCCGATCTCGCCGATCCGGCCAGCAGCAAATACCGCGACCTCGGTATCGACGGCAGCTACCAGTTCCTCGGCACACGCGAGCATGTCGCCACGCTCAACGGCAGCTATGTCAACGAACACAAGACCGACGGCACCAGCAGCGATGGCAGCCGCCTGCACGAGGCGCGCCTGAACGCGACCTACCACTACAACCAGACCTGGGGCGGTGGCGCCGGCCTGTTCTCGACCCAAGGCAGCGACCCGGCCGCCAAGACCAACGGCTACCTGTTCCAAGCCGATTGGACGCCCTGGGGCAAGGAGAATGCCTCGGCGCCGGCGCCGTTCAGCGCCGCCAACCTGCGCCTGGGCGCCCAGTACTGGGTCTACAACAAGCTCAACGGCGACTCCGGCTCCACCGCCAAGGACCGCAACACCCTGTTCCTGTTCGCCTGGACGAGCTTCTGATCATGAACAGCATCCGACTCAAGACCGCCATCGGTCAACTCGCGGCGGCTGTCGTCCTGCTCGGCGCGGCCTACCCGGTCGCCGCACAACAGGGCGACATCGGCAAGGGTTCGGCCCTGTTTGCGACGCATTGCTCCGAATGCCACAGCATGAAGGAAGGCAAGAACAAGAAAGGGCCATCGTTGTTCGCCACCCTCGGCAGCAAGGCCGCGCAGCGCGAGGGATTCGCCTACTCCGACGCACTCAGAAACAGCCAGCTGGTCTGGAATGCCGAGACCCTGTCGCGCTACATCGCCAACCCCAAGACCGCTGTTCCAGGCGGGAAGATGAAGTACGACGGTCTGGACAGCGCGAGCGAGCGCAACGACCTGATCGCCTATCTGGTCAATCCAGTCCGGTAACAAACCGGCGACAATCAGCGCGATGAATGCCAAAGTCGCCAATTTCCTGCCAGCCAGCCTGAGCATCGCGCTCATTCTGGCTGGCTGCATGCCGCAAGCCGGCGTCCACGAAGTGCTGCAAATCTCGGCGGACGGCCAATACCGGCTGGAAGGCCAGGTCGTTTCAAGGCAGCAACTGCTCAGCACGCTGGTCGAGGAGCAACAGCGCGTCCCGGCACTGCAGGTCGAGCTGCGCCCCTCGCCCCGAGCGGACATGGAAGCCGTGCAGTTCGCGGTTCAAGCGATCCGATCAGCGCATGCCAGCCTTGCATTCACCCGGGGCTCATGAGACAGACAAGATCACTTGGTCCGCTGCTGCTGGTCCTGTTGCTGGCTGCTGCACGCGCACAGGCCGGCCAAACCGGCCTGCCGTCTGCCGCCATGGAGTCCCGCTTCTCGGAAATCGCGCTGTGCGTCGCGACGCTGGAACGCGAGGTCAAATCCGACCTGCACGCCAAGCCGACAGCCCGGGAACGGGATCAGTGGCAACTGCGGCTGGAGAGCGCATTCGCCCTGACGGGTGATGCCTACCTCAAGGGCCTGTCCGGCGATGAGAGCAAGGCCCTGCTCCATGCCGCCAAGACCATTATCGCCAGCTGGCCGGAACAAAGACTCAGATCACAAGCCCAATCCTGCCACGCACAAGGCCAGAGCCTGTTCAACCAGGCCTCCGGACTCGAGCAGCTGATCGTGCGCAAGGCCGCCACGCGCTTGCTGGACAAGGAACTCGCCAAACTGCCGCCGCCTCCAGTCGACTGAAAACCAGGGCCAGCGGCCAGGCTATAATGCTGGACTACGGCGTGTAGCGCAGCCTGGTAGCGCACTTGCATGGGGTGCAAGGGGTCGCGAGTTCGAATCCCGCCACGCCGACCATACAGACAACGGTCTGCAATCTTCCGGATTGCAGACCGTTTTTCTTTGTCCTTGCGCCCCGCTTCGCGCGGCTTCAGCTAAGCTGGACACCGGATCGACCATTCGGGGGGGAAGCGGACATGAAAATCATGCTGGGTGCCGCATTGGCGCTGGCCTGTGCAGCGGCGACACAGGCTCAAGATGGCAAGCTGCCGATCGTGCAGGCCCCCGGGCGCGAGGCGCTCTCGCTGACGCTTTACTCCGGCGACCTGGCGCTGGTCAGGGAGCGGCGCCAGCTCATGCTGCCAGGGAATCTGGTGCGCGTGAACCTGGGCCAGGTACCGGCCCAGTTGCGTCCCGAGACCGTCATGCTGCGCCCGCTCGGCAACGGTGCCTTCAAGCTGCTGGAACAGGACTTCGACGCCAGGACTCTGACACCGCAGGCGCTGCTGCAGCAGCATGTCGGTCACGAGGTCACCGTGCTGCGCCAGCACCCGGTCACGGGCGAGGACCGCAGCGAGCGCGCCACCCTGCTGGCTGCCAGCGACGGAGCGGTGCTGCGCTTTGCCGACCGAATCGAAACCCACTACCCGGGCCGCATCGTGTTCGACCGCCTGCCGCCCGGACTGCAGCCGGACCCGACCCTGTCGGTACTGTTCGAATCGGCGGCCGGCCCGCAGACGCTGGAGCTGTCCTACCAGACCGGCGGCCTGTCCTGGAAGACCGACTATGTGGCCAGGCTGTCAGCCGACGGCCGCAGCCTGGACCTCTCGGGCTGGGTCACGCTGGCCAACCGCAGCGGCACCGACTACATGGACGCCAGCCTGCAGCTGGTCGCCGGCTCGCCCAACCGGGTGCAGGACCGCTTCATGGCCGGCGAGCGCATGGCACCTGCCGCCATGAAGCTCGCCAGCGCGGAGCCGACCGAGGAGACGCTGCTGGACTACCACCTCTACCGCTTCGAGCGTCCGGTCACGATCGCGGACCAGCAGACCAAGCAGCTGGCCCTGCTCACGGCCGCCGCCTTGCCGGTGCGGCGCGAATACCTGCTAGCCGGCTCCGAGCCCTACTACCTCGAACGCCAGGACCAGCAGGCGCAGACGCTCAAGCCCTCGGTCTACCTGGAATTCGACAACCGGGGCGCCCCACTGGGCCAGCCGCTGCCAGCTGGCATCGTCCGGGTCTACAGCCCTGACCGCGAGGACGCGACCCAGTTCGTCGGCGAGGACCGGATCGCGCATACCGCCCGCGACCAGACTATCAGGCTCAGGCTGGGCACCGCCTTCGACCTGTCGGCCGAACGCCGGCAGATGGCATTTCGCAAGCTGGGCGAACGCAGCAGCGAGAGCAGCTGGCGCATGAACTTGCACAACGCCCGCAGCGAGGCCGTCACGATCCGGGTACAGGAAACCCTGCCGGGCGACTGGGAGATCGTGCAGGAAAGCCAGCGCAGCCGCAAGGACTCAGCGCATACCGCATCCTGGACCGTGGCCGTGCCGGCCGGCGGCTCGACACAGCTGGACTACACGGTGCGGACACGCTGGTGAACAGCTTCGCAGCCAGCCAGATAATCGGACCTTTTTTCCTGTCAGCCGACCATGCACCAAGACTCCGCACCCACCCACTGGATGCCGACCGCCTTCACCGGCGAGGCCAGCTTGCGCTTCGGAGCCGACCGCGTCGAACTGCAGGCCGGTCTGCAGGGCCGCAGCCTGGCAGCCGGGACTGAAGTCCAGCCGCTGGCGCTGCTGCTCCGGGCCGATGACAGCTTGCTGCTCGCTGAACTGCCGCTGTCTGCGCTGCAACCGGACGCGCAGGGCCTGGCGCAGATCAGCGCCAGCCTCCCGCTGAGCACACCCGCCGGCCAGTCCAGGCGTCGGCTGTCGCTGACCCTGGTTTCGGGCCGGCCGGGCGCCTGGGACAGGGTGCACGACCGCCAACGCTTCGCGCTGCCGCAGCGCTTCCTGCAACCCGGGCTGGAGGGTGCGGTCCATGCCCGACTGGAAAGCGGCGCGCTGCTGGTCGGCATCGAGGCCATCGTCAACCCGCGCGCCACGAGCAACATCAGCGGCACCCTGGGACTGGAGCTCTGGGCGCTGGAGCAGCCCTATGGCGGCGGCGACTTCCGGGGCCAGCCGCTGGGCAATGCCGTGCTCGGCAGCCTGGCTGGCCAGCAGCGCCGGACCGGACTGAAGCTGGCCTGGCCGCTGGCTGAAACCACCCCAGCCTCGCCAGCGCGCGCACATCTGACGCTGATGCTGCGCGAATGGACCTCGTCCGGCTACGTCACACGCGACTGGCGGGCACTGGACTGGCCCCGGATATCAGGCGCTGCCGCACCCTCGATCAACCGCTCGACCACGGCCAGACTGCGCTCGCTGCCCGGTGTCAGCGACAAGCTGGCGCGCACCATCGTGGCCTCACGCCCCTTCGCCTCGCTCGACGAGCTGCAGCGGATGCGCGGCATGAGCGCTCGACTCTACGCCAGGCTGCGCGACCGCGTCACGCTCTGATGCGGATACGAGCCGCGGCCAGGCTCACCCATCGGGCACCGATTTTTCAAGCCGGTCAGCAATCCTTTTCAAGGTCGAGTGGTTGCCGGACTTTTCCACAAGCTTGGGCACCCTGGCTGGGGATTTCCTGAGCGCGGCAATCGTCCTAAACTCCCATTCAGGCGAAAGCTTCATTTTCGTCATTTGTTTCAAGGGAGGCAGGCATGACCAATAGAACCATAACGGCCCGATCGGACCCGTCGGGAATCAGCTCGAGCGTCGGCTGGGCCAGCGGCCTGCTGGCACTGGCGGGGCTGACACTGGTACCCGCAGCCGCCAGCGCCGGCGACTGGACCAGCAAGGACGGCTACCTCTACTACAGCACGCACCCCGTACCGGACCCAGCGAACCAGAAGATAGACCTCAAGGACAAGGCCAGCACGCCCTCCTTCGTGCTGATGGGTGGCGGGCCCGACGTCGACCAGGCTTTCCGTTGGATGATAGAGCGCGCCGGCGTGCGCCCCGCTGCTGCCGGCAAACCGGCCACCGGCGGGCGCTTCGTCGTCGTGCGCGCACGCGGCGCCGACGGCTACAACCCCTACATCTACTACAGCAATGCGTCCCTGCAGACCGATCAGCCGGCAGCCGACGACTGGGTCGGCGGCGCCCAGCTGGGCCTGAGCTCGGTCGAGACGCTGGTGATCCCGAACCGGGCGGCAGCCAACAGCGCATTCGTGAACCAGGTCGTGCGCTCCGCCAACGCGGTCTTCATCGCGGGCGGCGACCAGAGCGACTACATCCGGGACTGGAAGCGGACCAGACTCGAAGCTAGCCTGCTGGAACTGATGAAGAACAAGGTGCCGATCGGCGGCACCAGCGCCGGCTTGGCGGTACTGGGGCAGTTCGACTTCGCCGCGCTCAGGGGCTCGGTCTCCTCCACCCAGGCACTGGCCGACCCGTACAACAAGTACATGACGCTGGACCCGGACCCCTTGACCCTGATCCAGTACGTTCCAGACAGCACCAGCACGAACGGCGCCGGCTTCCTGACGCCAGCGCCCCTGTTCAACATCGTGTTCGACAGCCATCTGGACAGCCGCGACCGCCTGGGCCGGCTCGTGACCTTCGTGGCGCGCCAGATTGGTGGCGGCGCCTGGGGCGATGGCTGCCCGGGCGGCATCCTCAACCCCGGCATGGCCGCCAGACCCGGACCGACCGACCTCTATGCGCGCGGCATCGGCCTGTCGGTCGAGACGGCGCTGCTGGTCGCACCCAACGGAAACGGCCAGCTGATCGCGCAACGGGTCACCAACGCCAACAACCAGGAAAGCGCGAGCAAGGCCTTCTTCGTCTCGACCCGCCAGGCGCCCAGCCAGTGCGCGGCGGGGCTGCCGCTGTCGATCCCGGCGGTCAACATCGTGCAGGCCGACGCCAACGCTCCGACCTTCAACCTCTCGACCTGGAGCGGCAGCGGGCAGCAGTACCAGCTGGAAGTAGCCAATGGCATCATGAGCCCTGCCGGGGCCACCTTCTACTCCGGCCAGCCCTGAATTGAAGGACGGCCCGCTTCAGCCGCCGCTGCGCTTGACCTTGAAGCCCTCGGCCTGCAGCAAGGCCACCACCTTGTCGCAATGGTCGCCCTGCACCTCGACCTGGCCGTCCTTGACCGTGCCGCCGCTGCCGCAGGCAGCCTTGATCCGCTTGGCCAGCGCTGCCAGCGCCTCGGCGTCGAGCGCCAGGCCGCGCACGACCGTGACGGCCTTGCCGCCGCGCCCCTTGGTCTCGCGCTGTACGCGCGCGATGCCGTCGCCAGCGGGAATCGCACGCTGGCTGGCGCACTGGCACTGCGCCACCGGCTGACGGCAGCCGGGGCACATGCGGCCGCTGTCGGTCGAATAGACCAGGCCGCCGAGTTCACTGAAAGATTTCATGTCCGGTTCGGATGTTGATGCAAGGCCCTATTGTGCGGCCGGCCTGGGAGGCACTGGGCCTGCGATCGCCCAGGCACATTTACATGCACTCTTTCTGCCTATTTTCAAGATGACTTGATTATAATCAAAACATTCATTCAGAATTCCATTTAACGTCGAACTTCCCAATCTTCTGAGGTACCCCATGAGCCAAGGCTTTACCAGTCAGATGGCGCGCAACATCTTCTACGGAGGAACCGTTTTCTTCGTGTTGCTGTTCGCTGCACTGATCCTGCACACCGAAACCAAGATCCCGGAACGGTCCAACGCGGCCGCGATCACGCCCGCCGTCGTGCGCGGCAAGCATATCTGGGAGACCCGCAACTGCATCGGCTGCCACACGCTGCTGGGCGAAGGTGCCTACTTCGCGCCCGAGCTCGGCAACGTCTACACCCGCCGTGGCCCCGACTTCATCAAGGCCTGGATGCAGGCCCAGCCGACCGGTGCACCGGGCCGGCGCCAGATGCCCCAGTTCCACCTGAACGACGAGCAGCTCAACGACCTGGTCGAGTTCCTCAAGTGGACCAACGGCGTGAACACCGAGAACTGGCCGCCGAACATCGAAGGCTGATCGGCTCGCAGCACTGATCCATCACGCAAGGAAACCAAAATGCAACCCGCAACCCAAAAGTACGCGTCACAGTCGGTGGCGAAGCTGTACTTCATTGCCGCGCTGGGGCTGTTCACCGGTCAGATCGTCTTCGGTCTGACACTCGGCATGCAGTACCTGATCGGCGACGTATTCTTCCCCGCGATTCCGTTCAACGTGGCCCGCATGGTCCACACCAACCTGCTGATCGTCTGGCTGCTGTTCGGCTTCATGGGCTCCGCCTACTACATGATTCCCGAGGAGAGCGAAACCGAGCTCTACAGCCCCTTCCTGGCCAAGCTGCTGTTCTGGGTCTTCCTGAGCGCAGGTGCTGCCACCATTCTCGGCTACCTGCTGGTGCCTTACGCCACGCTGGCCGAGATGACGGGCAACAACCTGCTCGCCACCATGGGCCGCGAGTTCCTGGAGCAGCCGCTGCCGACCAAGGTGGGCATCGTCATCGTCGCGCTGGGCTTCCTGTTCAACCTCACCATGACCATGCTCAAGGGCCGCAAGACCGCGATCTCGCTGGTGCTCATGATGGGTTTGTGGGGTCTGGCGCTGATGTTCTTGTTCAGCTTCGTCAATCCGTCCAACCTGGTGCGTGACAAGATGTACTGGTGGTTCGTGGTCCACCTCTGGGTCGAAGGCACCTGGGAGCTGATCATGGGCGCGATCCTGGCCTTCGTGCTGGTCAAGACCACCGGCGTCGACCGCGAAGTGATCGACAAGTGGCTCTACATGATCATCACCTTCGCGCTGGTCACCGGCATCCTGGGCACCGGCCACCACTTCTACTTCATCGGTCTGCCGGGTTACTGGCAGTGGGTCGGCAGCATCTTCTCCGCGATGGAGCCGATTCCCTTCTTCATGATGACGCTGTTCGCGTTCAACATGGTGCAGCGCCGCCGCCGCGAGCACCCGAACCAGGCCGCCGTGCTGTGGGCCGTCGGTACCGCCGTCATGGGCTTCCTAGGCGCAGGCCTGTGGGGCTTCATCCACACGCTGAGCCCGGTCAACTACTACACCCACGGCAGCCAGGTCACGGCCGCCCACGGCCACCTGGCCTTCTACGGTGCCTATGTGCTGGTGGTGATCGCCATGATCAGCTACGCCATGCCGATCCTGCGCGGTCGCGAAGCCAACTGCCGCAAGGCCCAGAGCCTGGAGATGTGGAGCTTCTGGATCATGTCGATCAGCATGGGCGTGATGGTGCTGGCGCTGACCGGCGCCGGCATCCTGCAGATCTGGCTGCAGCGCATGCCGACCGAGGGTGCCATGTCCTTCATGGCGACCCAGGACCAGTTGCGCTTCTTCTACTGGACCCGTCTGGCCGGTGGCGTCGGCTTCCTGCTGGGCCTGATCGCCTATCTGAGCAGCTTCTTCGTCAATGGTGACGACGAAGTCGTGGCCGGCAACCGCCTGAAGCGCGCGTGATGGAACAGGCCGCAGCCACCCATGCTCCGGCCGTGCAGGCCCCCCTCGCTGGGGGACC
>CALPRQ020000003.1 GCA_943326015.2 Chitinophaga pinensis
GCGCAGCACGACTTCCTGTTCGGGCGTGGCGCGCAGGCCCAGGCGGGCGGAACGGGCAGCGGGAGAAGATGCAACGGCAACCATGAGGGCACCTCGTTTGTGAGTTCAACTCCCGCAATGTTAGTACAAACGACGCACACGGTCGAGTTACAAGGCCGTCTGGCACTCTTGGTTGACGCAGAAACGCAGCGCGTAAGTGCTTGATTTTTCAAGAGTACCCACTGCGCCTACCCGCAGGCCAAACGGAGAAAAGAGACGGCGCTGGCCGGGAAAGTGGCAGATTCCGGGCGTTCTGGCGAGGTGGCACCCGCATCACACCCCCTCGCCACCCGGGGGAAATACCAAAAGGAAAGGGCCCGGAGATGAGTCCGAGCCCTTGTATATGGTGGAGCTGGGGGGATTTGAACCCCCGTCCGCAAGCCTTCTTCGCGCAGTTCTACATGTGTAGTCGTCTGATTTGAGTCTCGCCAGATGCATCGCGCAGCGACACGCTATGCATCCAGCCAGCAACCTTAGCTCTCGTCACCCGGCAAGTTGCCCGCTTGATGACCAGCCCATGAAATTTTCCTTGCAGCCGGGACAGTCTTACGACTGCCCTTGCCCAGCCCATCGGCCAACTGTTGCAAGGCTCACCGGATTAAGCGGCGAGTGCGAAACGTTCGTCGTTTGCAGTTAGTTTTTTTCTGCGGTTTTACGAGGTGACAGAACCTCGACATGCCCTGCTGCGTGTCCGAACCCACGTCGAAACCAGTGCAGCCCCTGAACCTGTTAGTTTAAGCCAGATCGAAGAAGTTCAAGAGCTCAAGCGGATTATTTATCACCGCGTCGGCGCCCCAGGCGGCCACGTCGTTCACGGCGCCCAGGTAGCCGTAGGTGGCGGCGACCGTGGGCATGCCGGCGGCACGACCGGCGGCGATGTCGCGCTCATCGTCGCCGACGTAGAGACAGGCCTCGGGCGGCAGCCCCAGGCGACGTGCGGCTTCGAGCAGCGGCGCAGGATGCGGCTTGGCATGCGGCGTAGTGTCGCCGCCGATCACGGTGGCGGCGCTCCCGAACAGATCCATCGCGGCGGTCAGCGGCAAGGCGAAGCGCTCGGACTTGTTGGTCACCACGCCCCAGCGCTTGCCGCCCGACTGCAGCGCAACGATCATGTCGTTGATGCCGTCGAAGGCGCGCGTGCGCTCGGTCAGGCAGGCTTCGTAGTTGGCGAAGAATTCCTGGCGCAGCGCCTCGAACTCGGGGTGATCCGGGCCGTAACCGAAGGCGACGCCGATCATGCCACGCGCCCCGGCACCCGCCATCGGTCGGTAGTGCTCGTAGGGCAGCGAGGGCAAGCCGCGCTTGAGGCGCAACAGATCGGCCGCATGGCCGAGGTCGGGTGCGCTGTCGATCAGGGTGCCGTCGAGGTCGAACAGCACGGCCTGCAGATGGGTGAAACGGCTCATGCGGGCTTGCGGGTGGCGATCATGTAGTTGACGCTGGTGTCGCCGCTGAGCCAGTAGCGCTTGGTCAGCGGGTTGTACTCCATGCCGCGCGTGCCCTGCAGGTCCAGCCCGGCGGCGCGGCAATAAGAAGCGAGCTCGCTGGGCTTGATGAACTTGGCGAATTCATGCGTGCCGCGCGGCAGCAGCTTCAGCACATATTCGGCGCCCACAATGGCGAACAGGAAGGACTTCGGATTCCGATTGAGCGTCGAAAAGAACACCCAGCCGCCCGGCTTGACCAGCTCGGCGCAAGCCTTGACGACCGAGGCCGGGTCCGGCACATGCTCAAGCATTTCCATGCAGGTGACGACGTCGAAGCTGGCCGGTCGCTCGGCGGCCAGCGCCTCGACTGCGACTTCGCGGTAGCTGACGTTGGTCAGACCCGATTCGAGCGCATGCAGCTGCGCAACCTTGAGCGACTTGGTCGCGAGGTCTATGCCCAGCACCTCGGCGCCCTGGCGCGCCATGGCCTCGGACAGGATGCCGCCGCCGCAGCCGACATCAAGCACCTGACGGCCGGCCAGCGGCGCCTGCTTGGCGATCCAGTCCAGGCGCAACGGGTTGATCTGGTGCAGGGGGCGGAATTCGCTCTCGGGGTCCCACCAATGGTGCGCCAGCTCGGAGAACTTGGCCAGCTCGGCCGGGTCCACGTTCATGTTTTGGTCCATGGCTGAATTATGCGTCCGGGCAGAAAAAAACCGCGCCGAAGCGCGGTCTTTCCGAATCCCGGGGTAATGGGATTACTTGGTGCCGACGACTTCGATTTCGACGCGGCGGTTCTTGGCGCGGCCAGCGGAGGTCTTGTTGTCAGCGACCGGCTGCTTCTCGCCCTTGCCTTCGGTGTAGACGCGGTTCTTCTCGATGCCCTTGGACACCAGGTAAGCCTTGACGGCTTCCGAACGCTTGACCGACAGCTTCTGGTTGTAGGCGTCGGAACCGACCGAGTCGGTGTGACCGACGGCGATGATCACTTCGAGGTTGACACCCTTGACCTTGGACACCAGGTCGTCGAGCTTGGCCTTGCCTTCGGGCTTCAGGACAGCCTTGTCGAAGTCGAAGAAAGCGTCAGCAGCGAAGGTGACCTTGGAAGCAGCCACCGGAGCGGGAGCAGCCTTGGGAGCCGGAGCAGCAGCGACGGGAGCGGGAGCCGGAGCAGCGACCGGAGCCGGAGCGGCCGGCACGATGGCGCCGTCGCAACCCTGGGCAGCGGTGGCCGGGGTCCAGTTGGCATCGCGCCAGCACAGTTCGTTGGTGCCGTTCTTCCAAACCAGTTCGTTGGTGCCGTTCTTCCAGTTGTCGACGGTCTGGGCGCCGGCGGCGGTTGCCAGTGCAGCGGTAGCGAACAACATGGCCACTTTGTTGAGCTTGATCATGGTTTCCTCGGTTTTGTTGGCGCAGATGCCTGCGAATTGAGTTGCACGCCCCGACAGTTCCTACCGGCAGCGGGTATTTATCATTGTGCCACAAGGAAGGAACTCGCCAACCCGGACACAAACCACCGCTCTGCCCGCCCTGCTCCAGGCCCTCATTCTGTTGTGATGCCGCAACAAGAACCGATGCTGCTGCTGTTCCAAAGCTTGCGCTGCCTCGCGCGGGCGCAGTCCGGCTCGGCGACTTAAAATACGCGGTTAACTTTTACCAGACGACCCACCGGTCCCGTCGCGCCCATGACCTCTTTCGCCAAGGAAACCCTGCCCATCAGCCTCGAGGAGGAGATGAGGCGCAGCTACCTCGACTACGCGATGAGCGTGATCGTCGGTCGCGCGCTGCCCGATGCGCGGGACGGCTTGAAACCCGTGCACCGGCGCGTGCTGTACGCGATGCACGAGCTCAACAACGACTGGAACCGCCCGTACAAGAAGTCGGCGCGCATCGTCGGTGACGTGATCGGTAAATACCACCCGCACGGCGACAGCGCGGTCTACGACACCATCGTGCGGATGGCGCAGGACTTCAGCCTGCGCCACATGCTGGTCGACGGTCAGGGCAACTTCGGTTCGGTCGACGGCGACAGCGCCGCCGCCATGCGCTACACCGAGATCCGCCTGTCCAAGATCGCGCACGAGACGCTGGCCGACATCGACAAGGAGACGGTCGACTTCGGCCCCAACTACGACGGCTCCGAGTCCGAGCCGCTGGTGCTGCCGACCCGCCTGCCCAACCTGCTGGTCAACGGCTCGGCCGGCATCGCGGTCGGCATGGCGACCAACATCCCGCCGCACAACCTCAACGAGGTGGTAGACGCCTGCCTGCACCTGCTGCAGCACCCGCAGGCCTCGATCGACGAGCTGATGGAGATCATCCCGGGTCCGGATTTTCCGACCGCGGGCATCATCTACGGCATCAACGGCGTCAAGGACGGTTACCGCACCGGCCGCGGCCGTGTCGTGATGCGCGCCAAGTGCCACTTCGAGGACATCGACCGGGGTCAGCGTCAGGCGATCGTGGTCGACGAGATCCCGTATCAGGTCAACAAGAAGACGCTGCTCGAGCGCATCGCCGAACTGGTGCACGAGAAGAAGATCGAGGGCATCAGCCACATCCAGGACGAATCCGACAAGGATGGCATGCGGGTGGTGATCGAACTCAAGCGCGGCGAGGTGCCCGAGGTCGTGCTCAACAACCTGTACAAGCAGACCCAGCTGCAGGACACCTTCGGCATCAACATGGTGGCGCTGATCGACGGCCAGCCCAAGCTGTGCAACCTGAAGGACCTGATCGAGGTCTTCCTGCAGCATCGCCGCGAGGTGGTGACGCGCCGCACCGTGTTCGAGCTGCGCAAGGCGCGCGACCGCGGCCATGTGCTCGAAGGCCTGGCGGTGGCGCTGGCCAACATCGACGAGTTCATTCGCATCATCCGCGAGTCGCCGACGCCACCGCTGGCCAAGGCCGAGCTGATGACGCGCAGCTGGGACAGCGGCCTGGTGCGCCAGATGCTGACCCGCGCCAAGGCCGACGGCAGCCGGGTCAATGCCGACGACTACCGCCCCGAGGGCCTGGAACGCGAGTTCGGCATGCAGGCCGAGGGCCTGTACCGCCTGAGCGAGACGCAGGCGCAGGAAATCCTGCAGATGCGGCTGCAGCGCCTGACCGGGCTGGAGCAGGACAAGATCGTCGCCGAGTACAAGCAGGTGATGGCCGAGATCGACGACCTGCTCGACATCCTGGCGCGTCCGGAGCGGGTCTCGACCATCATCGGCGACGAGCTGCGCGTGATCAAGACCGAGTTCGGCCAGACCAGGGCCGGCGCGCGCCGCAGCGAGATCGAGCACAGTGCGCAGGACCTCAGCACCGAGGACCTGATCACGCCGACCGACATGGTGGTGACGCTGTCGCACAGCGGCTACATCAAGAGCCAGCCCTTGAGTGAATACCGGGCGCAGAAGCGCGGCGGCCGCGGCAAGCAGGCCACCGCGACCAAGGAAGACGACTGGGTCGACCAGCTCTTCATCGCCAACACGCATGACTGGCTGCTGTGCTTCAGTAACCGCGGCCGCCTGTACTGGCTCAAGGTCTGGGAAGTGCCGGCGGGTTCGCGCGGCTCGCGCGGGCGCCCGATCGTGAACATGTTCCCGCTGGCCGAAGGCGAGAAGATCAACGTCGTGCTGGCGCTGACCGGCGAGATGCGCAGCTTCCCCGAGGACCGCTATGTCTTCATGTCGACCGCCATGGGCACGGTCAAGAAGACCGCGCTCGACCAGTTCTCCAACCCGCGCAAGGCCGGCATCATCGCGGTCGACTTGGACGAGGGTGACTACCTGATCGGCGCCGCCCTGACCGACGGCGCGCATGACGTGATGCTGTTCTCGGATGGCGGCAAGGCGGTGCGTTTCGACGAGAACGATGTGCGCCCGATGGGCCGCAACGCGCGCGGCGTGCGCGGCATGGCGCTCGACGAGGGCCAGAGCGTGATCGCGATGCTGGTGGCCGAGGACGAGCAGCAGAGCGTGCTGACCGCAACCCAGAACGGCTACGGCAAGCGCACCCCGATCGCCGAATACACCCGCCACGGCCGCGGCACCAAGGGCATGATCGCGATCCAGCAGTCCGAACGCAACGGCAAGGTGGTCGCTGCCACCCTGGTGCACGCCGATGACGAGATCATGCTGATCACCGACACCGGGGTGCTGGTGCGCACCCGCGTGAGCGAGATCCGCGAGCTGGGCCGTGCCACCCAGGGCGTGACGCTGATCGCGCTCGACCAAGGCGCGCAGCTGTCGGGCCTGCAGCGCATCGTCGAAAACGACGCCAGCGCCGATGCAGCCGATGTCACGGATACCGCCGAGCTGCCCGGTGCAGATGATGCGGCGCCCGCCAGCGAAACCAACGCCGACTAACAGACCGAAATCCACTATGAAGCGACCCTACAACTTCTCCGCCGGCCCGGCCACCATGCCCGAGGCCGTGCTGCAACAAGCCGCTGCCGAGATGCTGGACTGGCATGGCAGCGGCATGGGCGTGATGGAAATGAGCCATCGCGGCAAGGAATTCATCTCGATCTACGAGCAGGCCGAGGCCGACCTGCGCGAGCTGCTGGCGGTGCCGGCCAACTTCCGCATCCTGTTCATGCAGGGCGGCGCGCTGGCCGAGAACGCCATCATCCCGCTCAACCTGGCGCGCGGCGGCGCGGCCGACTTCGTCGTGACCGGCAGCTGGGGTCAGAAGTCGTACCAGGAAGCCGGCAAGTTCTGCAGCGCCAGGCTGGCGGCCTCGACCCAGGCGAGCGGCTTCACCACCCTGCCCGACCCGGCCGGCTGGCAGCTCGGTGCCGACAGCGCCTATGTGCATATTTGCAGCAACGAGACCATCCACGGCGTCGAGTTCCACCAGCTGCCCGACCTCAAGGCGCTGGGCTGCGAGGCGCCGCTGGTGGTCGACTTCTCGTCCCATGTGGCCTCGCGCCCGGTCGACTGGAGCCGGGTCGGCCTGGCCTACGGCGGCGCGCAGAAGAACCTGGGCCCGGCCGGCCTGACGCTGGTGGTCGTGCGCGAGGACCTGCTCGGCCATGCCTTGCCGCAATGCCCGAGCGCCTTCGACTACCGACTGGTGGCCGAGGCCGGCTCGATGTACAACACGCCGCCGACCTACGCGATCTACATGGCCGGCCTGGTGTTCCAGTGGCTCAAGACCCAGGGCGGCGTCGCCGCGATCGAGGCGGCCAACATCGCCAAGGCACAGCTGTTCTACGACTACCTCGACGGCTCGCAGCTGTACGAGAACCGCGTGGCGCGCGATTGCCGCTCGCGCATGAACATCCCGTTCTTCCTGCGCGACGAGAGCCGCAACGACGCCTTCCTGACTGGCGCCAAGGCGGCCGGGCTGCTGCAGCTCAAGGGGCACAAGTCGGTCGGCGGCATGCGCGCCAGCCTCTACAACGCGATGCCGATCGAAGGCGTGCAGGCGCTGGTCGCCTACATGCAGCAATTCGAGCGCACCCAGGCCTGAGACAAGCAAAGCTTCATGACCGACAAGACCCCCCAATCGTCCGGCCCGGTGCAGAGCGCCGCCCTGGGCGAACTGCGCATCCAGATCGATGCGCTGGACCACCAGCTGCTGCAGTTGCTCAACCAGCGCGCGCGCGTGGCCGAACAGGTCGGCGCCATCAAGCGCGCCGAGGGTTCACCCTTCTTCCGGCCTGACCGTGTGGCGCAGGTGATCGCCAAGATCGAGGCGGCCAACCCGGGTCCGCTGCTCAACGCCCATGTGGCCGCGATCTGGCGCGAGATCATGTCTGCCTGTCTGGCGCTGGAGTCGCCGCAGCGCGTCGCCGTGCTGGGTCCCCAGGGCACCTTCACCGAGGAAGCCGCGATCGAGTATTTCGGCAGCGCCGCCAACCTGATCTACTGCGACAACTTCGACGAGGTCTTCCACGCGACCGAGTCGGGCACCGCGCAGTACGGCGTGGTCGCGATCGAGAACTCGACCGAGGGTGCCGTGGCGCGCTCGCTCGACCTGTTCCTGCGCTCGCCGGTGCATGTGGTCGGGCAGGTCAGCCTGCAGGTGCGCCACAACCTGCTGCGCCAGCAGAACTCGCTCGACGGCATCGAGGTCGTGATGGCGCATCCGCAGGCGCTCGCGCAATGCCAGAACTGGCTGTCCAAGCATCTGCCGCACGCCGAGCGGCGCGCCGTTTCGAGCAACGCCGAAGGCGCGCGCCTGGCCGCGGCCAACCCGAGCTGGGCGGCGCTGGCGAGCGAGCGCGCCGCCGGCCAGTTCGGCCTGCACATCGTCGCGCACGCGATCCAGGACGAAGCCTTCAACCGCACCCGCTTCGCGGTGATCTGCCTGCCCCAGACCATGGCGATGCCGCCGGCCACCGGCAAGGACTGCACCAGCCTGGTGGTCTCGGTGCCGAACAAGCCCGGCGCGGTGCATGACCTGCTGGTGCCGCTCAAGCAGAACGGCGTCTCGCTGACCCGCTTCGAGTCGCGCCCCGCCAAGTCGGGCCAGTGGGAATACTACTTCTACATGGACATCGCCGGCCACCCGTCGCAGCCGCAGGTGGCTGCCGCGCTCGACGAGCTCAAGGGCCTGTGCGCCTTCTACCAGGTGCTGGGCGCCTACCCGACCGCCGACTGATCCGGCGCCGCTGCTTTTTTTCCTGATTCTTCTATGTTCGAGCAACTCGGTCTGATCGGCTGCGGCCTCATGGGCGGCTCCTTCGCGCTCGCGCTCAAGGAGGCTGGCCTGGTGCGGCAAGTCGTCGGCTACAGCAAGTCGGAGCGCACGCGCGAGCGCGCGCTGGAACTCGGCGTGATCGATATCTGTGCCGATACGCTGGAGCAGGCGGTCGAGGGCTCCGACCTGGTGCTGCTCGCGGTGCCGGTGGCGGCGACCGAGTCCAGCCTGGCCGCGATCGCGCCGGTATTGGCGCCGCGCGCGCTGCTGATGGATGTGGGCTCGACCAAATGCGATGTGGTGGCCGCGGCGCGGCGCACGCTCGGCGAGCGGCTGAGCCGCTTCGTGCCGGCGCACCCGATTGCCGGCAAGGAGTCGGCCGGCATCGAGCACGCCGACGCGGCGCTCTACCGCGAGCGCCAGCTGATCCTCACCCCGCTGCCCGAGACCCACCCGCCGCTGATCACGCTGGCCGCCGAGCTCTGGACCCTGCTGGGCAGTCGCGTGCTGCAGATGAGCTCCGAGCAGCATGACGCCGCCTATGCGACTGTGAGCCACCTGCCGCACCTGCTGGCCTTTGCCGCGATGAACGCGATCCTGGCGCAGCCGCAGGCCGACGAGCTGCTGGCGCTGGCCGGCCCGGGATTCCGCGACTTCAGCCGCATCGCGGCCAGCGACCCGAGCGTCTGGCGCGACATCCTGCTGGCCAACCGCGAACAGGTGCTGGCGCAGTCGCGTCATTTGCGCGCCGCGCTCGACGGACTCGAAGCCGCCATGCAGGCCGGCGACGCAGCCGCGCTGCAAGCGCTGATCACCCAGGCCAGCCAGACCCGTGCCGGCTGGCGGCTCGGCGGCTCGACCCCCTCCCCTTCAGAAGCCGATCCGGCCTGACCCGACATGTACTCGACCCATTTCCTCGACCTGCCACCGCTGCGCGCGGCCGGCGGCAGCGTGACCCTGCCCGGCTCCAAGAGCATCTCCAACCGCGTGCTGCTGCTGGCGGCCCTGAGCGCGGGCGAGACCACGATCCACGACCTGCTCGACTCGGACGACACCCGCGTGATGCTGGCCGCGCTCGAAACCCTCGGCTGCGGCATCGAGCGCCTGGACGAGCACAGCATCAAGCTGCGCGGCCTGGCCGGCACGCTGCCGGTCCAATCGGCGGACCTGTTCCTGGGCAACGCCGGCACCGCGATGCGTCCGCTGACCGCCGCGCTCGCGCTGCTGGCGGCACAGCAGGGCGGATCGTTCGAGCTGCGCGGCATTGCGCGCATGCACGAGCGCCCGATCGGCGATCTGGTCGACGGCCTGCGCCAGCTCGGCTGCCCGGTCGACTACCTGGGCAACGACGGCTATCCGCCGCTGCGCCTGGGGACTGGCCAGCCGGCCGCGCTGCAGCTCGATCAGGCAATCCAGGTGCGCGGCAACGTGTCGAGCCAGTTCCTGACCGCGCTGCTGCTGGCACTGCCGCTGGTCGCGACCCAGGACGTGGTGATCGAGGTCGTCGGCGAGCTGATCTCCAAGCCCTATATCGAGATTACGCTCAAGCTGCTGGAGCGCTTCGGCGTGACCGTGCGCCGCGAAGGCTGGCAGCGCTTCATCATCCCGGCCGGCAGCCGCTATCGCTCGCCAGGCAGCATCCACGTCGAGGGCGATGCGTCATCGGCGAGCTACTTCGTCGCGCTGGGTGCGATCGCGCAGTCTGAACAAGGCATCACGATCCAGGGCGTGGGACTGGACTCGATCCAGGGCGACATCCGTTTCGTCGAGGCTGCGCAGGCGATGGGCGCCGTCGTGACCGGCTCGGCCAACAGCCTGCAGATCCGCCGTGGCGCCTGGCCGCTGAAGGCGATCGACCTCGACTGCAACCATATTCCCGACGCCGCGATGACGCTGGCCGTGATGGCGCTCTATGCCGACGGCACGACCACGCTGCGCAACATCGAGAGCTGGCGCGTCAAGGAGACCGACCGCATTGCCGCCATGGCCTGCGAGTTGCGCAAGCTCGGCGCCAGCGTCGAGGAAGGCCAGGACTACATCCGCGTCACGCCGCCAGCGGCCGACGGCTGGGAAGCCGCCTCCATCCACACCTATGACGACCACCGGGTCGCGATGTGCTTCTCGCTCGCCGCCTTCAACCCGGCCGGACTGCCGGTGCGGATCGAGGACCCGAAATGCGTCGCCAAGACCTTCCCGGACTACTTCGAGGCGCTGTTTGGCGTCGTGCAGGCCGATGCGACCGACATTCCGGTGATCTGCGTCGACGGCCCGACCGCTTCGGGCAAGGGCACGCTGGCCAGCCAGCTCGCGCAGCGGCTGGGCTATGAGCTGCTCGACTCGGGCGCGCTGTATCGCGTGACCGCCTACGCCGCGTTGCAGGCCGGGCTGACGCTCGAAGCGGGCGACGAGGCAGCGATTGCCGAGCTGGCACGTCGCCTGCCGGTGAGCTTCGACGGTGAGCGCGTGCTGCTGTCGGGCCAGGATGTGAGCGACGCGATCCGCAGCGAAACCGGCGGCATGAATGCCTCGAAAGTCTCGGTACTGCCGGCCGTGCGCGCAGCGCTGGTCGAGCTCCAGCACAGCTTCCGGCGCCTGCCGGGACTGGTCGCGGATGGCCGCGACATGGGCACGGTGATCTTCCCCGGCGCACCGCTCAAGGTGTTCCTGAGCGCGAGCGCCCAGCAGCGCGCCGTTCGCCGCCATAAGCAGTTGATTTCCAAAGGCGTCGATGCTAGACTAGAAGACCTTCATGCTGACTTGATTGAACGCGACCTGCGCGACACCACGCGCCAGAGTGCTCCGCTCAAGCCGGCCGAGGACGCCTTGCCGCTGGACAACTCCGAGCTGGGCATCGAGGAATCGGTGCAGCTCGTGCTGTCTTGGTGGCAAGGCAGGCGCCCCTTCCAGGGCGCCTGAACGCGAGCGCCCCGCCCGGGGTGCTTGCATTGGCCCATTTCGGGCCAGGCCCCGAAGGCCCCGCCGGATGTGATCCGCAGGCCTCAGGGATATCAACCTGCAACCCGCGCCGCCTGCTCTGGCGACGCGTCTTGGCATCTGCCGCGCGCCTGTTCCCATTCAGCTGGGCGAGCGGTTTAGGAAAAACATGTCTGAATCTTTTGCCGCCCTGTTTGAAGAATCTCTGCAACGTGCCAACATGCGCGCGGGCGAGGTCATCACCGCCGAAGTCGTTCGCATCGAGCACAACCATGTGGTCGTCAACGCCGGCCTGAAGTCCGAAGCCTACGTGCCGATCGCAGAATTCAAGAACGACCAGGGCGATCTCGAAGTCCAGGTCGGTGACTTCGTGTCGGTCGCGATCGACTCGGTCGAAAACGGCTACGGCGACACCCTGCTGAGCCGCGACAAGGCCAAGCGCCTGGCTTCGTGGATGGCTCTGGAAAAGGCCCTGGAATCCGGCGAATTCGTCACCGGCACCACCGGCGCCAAGGTCAAGGGCGGCCTCAAGGTCATGGTCAACGGCATCAGCGCCTTCCTGCCGGGCTCGCTGGTCGACAGCCGTCCGACCAAGGACCTGACCCCCTACGAGAACAAGACCCTGGAATTCAAGGTCATCAAGCTCGACCGCAAGCGCAACAACGTGGTGCTGAGCCGCCGTGCCGTGGTCGAAGCCTCGATGGGCGAAGAGCGCGCCAAGCTGATGGAAACCCTGCGCGAAGGCGCCATCGTTTCCGGCGTGGTCAAGAACATCACCGAATACGGTGCTTTCGTTGATCTGGGCGGCATCGACGGCCTGCTGCACATCACCGACATGGCATGGCGCCGCGTGCGTCACCCGTCGGAAGTCGTGACCGCTGGCCAGGAAATCACCGCCAAGGTCCTGAAGTTCGACACCGAGAAGCAACGCGTCTCGCTGGGTCTGAAGCAGATGGGCGACGATCCGTGGATGGGCGTGAGCCGCCGCTACCCGTCGAGCACCCGCATGTTCGGCAAGGTCACCAACATCGCCGACTACGGCGCCTTCGTCGAGCTGGAACCCGGCATCGAAGGTCTGGTGCACGTGTCCGAAATGGACTGGACCAACAAGAACATCGCTCCGAACAAGATCGTGTCGCTGGGCGACGAGGTCGAAGTCATGGTGCTCGAGATCGACGAAGACAAGCGTCGCATCTCGCTGGGCATGAAGCAGTGCAAGGCCAACCCGTGGCAGGAATTCGCGCAGAACACCAAGCGCGGCGACCGCGTCAAGGGCCCGATCAAGTCGATCACCGACTTCGGCGTCTTCGTCGGCCTGGCTGCCGGCATCGACGGTCTGGTTCACCTGTCTGACCTGTCCTGGAACGAAACCGGCGAAGCCGCTGTCCGCAACTACAAGAAGGGCCAGGAAGTCGAAGCTCTGGTGCTGGGCGTGGACGTGGACCGCGAGCGCATCAGCCTGGGCATCAAGCAGCTCGACAGCGACCCGTTCACCACCTTCGTGTCGATCAACGACAAGGGCCAGACCGTCACCGGCAAGGTCAAGACCGTTGACGCCCGTGGCGCCGAGATCGACCTGGGCGAAGACATCGTCGGCTACCTGCGCGCCTCGGAAATCTCGCGCGACCGCGTGGAAGACGCCCGCAACGTGCTGAAGGAAGGCGATGAAGTGACCGCTGTCGTGGTGAACGTGGATCGCAAGACCCGCAACATCCAGCTGTCGGTCAAGGCCAAGGACATGGCCGAGCAGCAGGAAGCCATGGCTACCCTGAGCCAGACCGCTGGCAACGCCGGCACCACCAGCCTGGGCGCCCTGCTGCGCGCCAAGCTGGACAGCAACAACGGCTAATCCCTAACCGTTAGCGCCAGGGCCCGGCGCGCTCATCGCGCCGGGCCTTTTTCTTTGCCTTCACGGACTCCTTCCCCATGACCCGCAGCGACCTCGTAGAAGCCCTGGCGGCACGCTTCGCCCAACTCGGACAGCGCGATGCCGAACTGGCGGTCAAGACCCTACTCGAAGCCATGGCCGATGCGCTGACCAAGGGCCAGAGGATAGAAGTCAGGGGTTTCGGCAGCTTCTCGGTCAACCACCGCCCCGCCCGCATGGGCCGCAATCCGCGCTCGGGCGAAAGCGTGGCGATCCCCGACAAGCGCGTGCCGCATTTCAAGCCTGGGAAGGCCCTGCGCGAGCAGGTCGACGGCGCCCCGCGCCCCGGCATGCCTGGCTAAAGCCCTCGCCGCTACAATCCTCCGACCACCGGGGGAAAGCGTGAAATACCTACTGTGGCTGCTCAAGGCAGCCATTTTCTTTGCATTGTTCGCCTTCGCGCTCAACAACCAGGACCCCGTCCTGCTCAGGCTGTTCGGCGCGCAATGGGAAGCACCGCTCGTGCTGCTGCTGCTGGCTGCGCTCGTGCTGGGTGTCTTCCTGGGCATGGCCGTGATGCTGCCGCTGTGGCTGCGCGCGCGCCGCGCCGCCCGCGCACCGACAACCGACAAGACGGCTGACGCCCCCCCTTCCGAGACCACGATCCATGGGATTTGACTACAGCTGGCTGCTCTGGAGCCTGCCGCTGACTTTCGCGCTGGGCTGGCTGGCCTCGCGCTACGACCTGCGCCAGTGGCGCGCCGAACGCAAGCAGAACCCGAAAGCCTATTTCCGCGGCCTCAACCACCTGCTCAATGAACAGCAGGACCAGGCCGTCGACGCCTTCATCGAGGCGGTGCAGAACGATCCCGACACCTCGGAACTGCATTTCGCGCTCGGCAACCTGTTCCGCCGCCGCGGCGACTACGACCGCGCGGTGCGCGTGCACGAGCATCTGCTGCAGCGCGGCGACCTGGCAGAAAAGGACCGCGTGCGGGCGCAACACGCGCTGGCACAGGATTTCCTCAAGGCCGGCCTGCTCGACCGCGCCGAGGACGCGCTGCGCAAGCTCGAAGACACCGAGTACGCGACCGAGGCGCTGCTGGCGCTGCTGGCGATCTACGAGCGCTCGCGCGACTGGGAACAGGCGGCTGAAGCCGCGAGCCGGCTCGAGGCGCGCGGCTGCGGTTCGTTCGAGCTGCGGCTGGCGCATTACCGTTGCGAGCAGGCCGAACAGCTGCGCAAGCAGGGCAACCTGGTCGAGGCGCTGGCCCTGCTCGAAGCGCTGGTGCAGCGCACGCCCAAATCGGCAAGGGCCTGGATCTCGCTGGCCGACCTGCGCCAGTCGCTCGGCGACACCCAGGGCGGACTGCAGGCCTTGCACCAGCTCGCCGCCCATGCGCCGCAACACCTGCCACTGGTCGCGCACAGCCTGGCGCAATGGTCAAAGATCGACCGCCAAGACGAGGACGCCGAGCGGGTGCTACGCGGCTGGCGCGAGCAGCATGCCCCCTCGCTCGACGTGACGCAGGCGCTGGCGCTGCTGCAGCCCGACGGCGAACAGGCGCGCCAGCGCTACATCGAGCATCTGCAGCGCGAGCCCTCCCTGGTCGCGGCCGCATTCTGGCTGGCAGGCGAGCATTTCGGCCAGCCCGAGGAGGAAAAGCGCGTCAAGCAGGCGCTGGAACGCGCTTGCGAGCCGCTCAAGCGCTACCGCTGTGCTGCCTGCGGCTTCGAGGCGCGCCAGTATTTCTGGCAATGCCCGGGCTGCCAGAGCTGGGACAGCTACCCGCCGCTGCGGGTCGAGGAACTCTGAACAGGAAGCCCCATGAACCTCGAAAAAGTCATCTTCGGTTTCTTCATCGTGCTGGCCGCCACGCTGAACTTCGGCTTCTTCATCGGCGAGATCGACAACCCGGCGCACCACCATATCTACGAGTTGTT
Source organism: Chitinophaga pinensis (assembly GCA_943326015.2). Taxonomy (GTDB): domain Bacteria; phylum Pseudomonadota; class Gammaproteobacteria; order Burkholderiales; family Burkholderiaceae_C; genus Malikia. The sequence goes on from CALPRQ020000003.1 coordinate 14,848, forward strand.
CGCCGCCGTCGTGGTCAATCTGATCGCGACCATATTGAAGCTCGGCGACCGCACGCAGATCGGCGCAGTCCACCTCGCGACCAGCCTGGTGGCCGACCTGCAGCTGTTCGCCGCGGCCATGGTCTGGGGCTACGCGGCCCATGTCTCGCAGCTTGGCATGACGCCCGAGATCACGACCAGCATCGTCTCGCTCTCGGGCGGCGCGCTGTTTGCCAACGTGGTGTCGGTCGTGATCCTGATCGCCGAGACCATCATGCAGCGCCGCTGAGGGGCGCCCCATGAAAGCCGGCCAGGAAATCAGCACCATCTTCCTGGTGCTGCGGCGCGTGCGCGGCACCTTGATCGCGCTGGTGCTGATCTACGCGATCTCGGTGCTGGGACTCACGCTGGTGCCGGGCCCGCCCGACGCCGACGGTGCCGTCACGCGCATGAGCTTCTTCCATGCCTTCTACTTCGTCAGCTACACGGCCACGACCATCGGCTTTGGCGAACTACCCAACGCCTTCTCGGAGCAGCAGCGGCTCTGGACCCTGGTCTGCATCTACCTGTCGGTGATAGGCTGGGCCGTCTTCATCGGCAAGCTGCTGCAGATGTCAGCGGACGCCAACCTGCAGCGCGCGATCCGTACCAGCCGCTTTGCACGCAGCGTGCGCAAGCTGCGCGAGCCCTTCTACATCGTCTGCGGCTACGGCGAGACCGGGCGCCTGATCTGCAATGCGCTCGACCAGCTGGGTTATCGCGTCGTCGTGATGGAAGTCAATGGCGAGCATCTGGCGGAACTCGAACTGCAGAACCATGTCGCCGACATGCCGGCCCTGGTAGCAGATGCGGCCAACCCGAGCCTGCTCAAGCTCGCCGGGCTGCAGCACCGGCAATGCCGCGGCATCGTGTCGCTGACCGACAACGATGACGCCAACCGCACCATCGCGCTATCGACCCGCCTGCTCGCGCCCGATCTGCCAGTGCTGGCGCGCGCCAGCGGCCGGGCAGCGGCGACCGACATGGAGTCCTTCGGCACCCACCATGTCATAGACCCCTACCGCAAGTTCGGCGACTACCTGGGACTGGCCATGCATGCCCCCGCAGCCTATCAGCTGCTGCTGTGGTTGACTGGCCTGCCCGGCACCACGGTGGAACGCCACCGCAGCCCGCCGCACGGCCACTGGATCCTGCTGGGCTACGGCCGCTTCAGCCAGGGGCTGGCCGCCACCATCGCGAGCGAGGGCATGCCCGTCACGGTGATCGACCTGCAACCACCGGCCGCATCCAGCGCGGGCGTGCGCTGGGTCCAGGGCGATGGCACCAGCGCCGAGTCACTGCTGCAGGCCGGCGTCACGCAGGCTGCTGGCATCGTTGCGGCCACCTCGAGCGACATCGACAACCTGTCGGCCACCTTCACCGCGCGTGAACTCAATCCCGGGCTGTTCACCATCGTGCGCCAGAACAGCATGGACAACCGGCCCTTGTTCGAGCGCTTCGACGCCGACCTGACCATGGTGCCGAGCGAGGTGATTGCGCATGAATGCCTCGCGATCCTGACCACCCCCATGCTGGCCCCCTTCCTGCAGGCGGCGCAGTCGCAGCCGGCTGCCTGGTGCGAGCCGCTGCTGCAGCGGCTGACGGCCCTGCTGGGCTGGGAGGCCCCCGAGGTCTGGAGCGTACGGATCGCGGCACAGGAGGCCCCGGCGCTGCACCACAAGCTCAACCTCGACGATGCCGTCCGCCTGGGTGATCTGCTCAAGGACCATGCCGACCGCAGCGAAGCCTTGCTGTGCGAGGTGCTGCAACTGGACCGACTGGGCCAGCCAAGCCAGATGCTGCCACCGCCAGACCATCTGCTGCGACAAGGCGACGAGCTGCTGCTGGTCGGGCGTCGCCGCGCTCGCGCCCGCCTGAACCTGACGCTGAACAACGCGCATGCGCTGGAATATGTGCTGACAGGCCGCGAATCCTCGGGCAGCTGGCTGTCGGAGCGACTGTCGCGTCGCAAGAAGACGGATTGAGCTGGCCTCCTCTCGAAGCCCCCCATCACGTTGCAAGGCCGCAGCAAAGCCGGCGCGCTACCTCGACTACCCGATCGAGCTCGAAGGGCTTGCCGATGAAGTCGTTCATGCCGGCCGCCAGGCAGGCTTGATGGTCCTCGCGGGTGACGTTGGCGGTGATCGCAACGATGGGTAGACCTTGCCAACGCCCGTCGTCGCGGATGGCACGCGTGGCCTGCAGGCCATCCATATGGGGCATGCACATGTCCATGAACACCAGATCGAAGCCCTGCGGTTGCTCCTGCAGCGCCGCCAGCGCCTGTTGCCCGTCCAGCGCCACCTGCACCCGCGCGCCTTCCTGGCCCAGGATACCCCTCATGATGAGAAGATTGACCGAGGTGTCGTCCACCACCAAGGTGCGCAGACCCAGCAGCCGCTGGCCGGTCCGGGGCTGCGCGCGCCCCTGCCCATCCTCCTCTGCGCTTGCCTGGTCCCGGTCGGCCATCGCGGCCGGATCGGGAAGATCCAGCGGCAACTCCACCGTGAAGCGGCTGCCCTGGCCCGGCGCGCTCTCGACCCGGATTTCGCCGCCCATGAACTCGACCAGTCGCTTGGTAATCGAGAGCCCCAGGCCCGTACCGCCGAAGCGCCGGGTGGTGCTGCTTTCACCCTGCTGGAAAGGCTGAAACAGCTGCTCGATTTGCTGCGCCGACATGCCGATGCCATCGTCGCTCACCGCCAGTTCAAGACGCTCACCGAGCGGCTGCGCCAGGGAAGCCGGCAGGCGCTGCACATGCAAGACCACCTCGCCATGCTGGCTGAACTTCACGGAGTTGCTCAGAAGATTGAGCAGCACCTGGCGCAGCCGCAAGCCGTCACCCAGCATCCAGTCGGGTAGACCGGCTGCAGCCTGCACCCGCAGCACAAGCGATTTCACCTCAGCCGCCGGCATCATCATGGCCAGAAGGTCGCGTAGCAAACCGGGCAAATGCACCGGTTCACGCACGACCTCAAGCTTGCCGGCCTCGATCTTGGAGTGATCGAGGATGTCGTCGATGATCTGGCGCAGCAGCTGGCCGGAGCTGGCAGCAGTCTCCAGATGCTGGCGCAGCACCTCGTCGAGCGGGCAGCGCAGGGCCAGTTGCAAACTGCCCAGCACGCCATTGATGGGCGTGCGGATCTCGTGGCTCATGACAGCGAGAAACTGGCTCTTGACGACGCTGGCCTCCTGGGCCCTCGCTTTTTCAGCCTCAAGCGCGAGATTGAGCCTTTGCAGGTGTTTGTTGGCCGCTTCACGCTCGCGCAGGGCTTCTTGCAGGTCCAGGGTACGCTGGCGTACCGTTTCCTCGAGAATCCGGGTGTGGTCGCTGAGCATGTCGGCCATGCGGTTGAAGGCCCTGGCAGTCTCGGCCAGTTCATCCTCACCGCGCACCGGCACACGGACCGAAAAATCGCCGTCGGCCAGGGCCTGGCTGGCGTCGCGCAACTTGAGCAGTTGCCGTGTCAGCACCCCGCCCAGGACGAAGGAAAACACCGCCACCAGCACCATTTCCAGGGCCGACAGCGCGAGATACCCGCGCCGTGCCTGGCCCAGCAGATCTTGCAGGCGCCCCACATCCATGCCGAACTGTATGCTGCCAAAACTCTGGCCCGCCACCTCCACCGGCAAAACATGGTCATAGAGCGCGTCACCACTCAAGTCCAGCCGAGCCTCGTGCCGCACGGGCTGGGCAGGAAGCTTGCCCACCTGGGTAATCAGAATATCGCCGGGTCCAAGCACGCGCATATAGCTGATGTCACCCGTTCCCATGACGTCCTTGACCACAGCCTCCACGGTGGCCACGTCCGATGCGACCATGGCATCGCGCAGGCTGGCCACCAGCAAGCGACTGATGCTGGCCATGCGGCGCTCGACGTTGTCCTCGTTGGAACTCTGCAACTGGTTCATGCCGTTCCACACCAGGATGGCGAGCAGCACCGCCTCGATCAGGGCGATGCCGACGATGGTCTTGGTACGGAACTTCACTTCTTGGCGGCAGTGGAACCCACCGGCTGCTGCAGCCTGAGGGCGCGGACGGCATCCCATTCACTGTCGGTCGCCACCACCAGGCCCTTGAAGCTCAGGGGTTCGAGCAGGGCTCGCCCGGCCGCGTCGCCGTCCAGGGCGATGAAAGCCTGGCGCAGGCGCTCGACCACCTCGGCGCTCACGCGCGGGTGTATAGCCAGCGCGTGAGGGGTGTAGGCCGGGGTGCGGGAGAGCACGCGCAACTGGGACGAGACCTGCGGCTCCATGGCTTCGAGCGTGCGCTGGATACCGCCGCCAGCCTCGAACAGGCCGCTGACCACACCTTTGTAGACACTGTCGTGGGAACTCACGAAGCGGGCCTCGATTGCCACGTGGTGGCGGTTGAATTCGGCCCGCGGCAGGATGCTGGCGGCAAAGGCTGCAGGCGCCGGGAAAGCCACGCGCTTGCCCTGAAGCTGCTCCAAGTTCTGGACCGGACTGTCCTTGGGCACCACGATGATGCCCACGAGCTTGCGGTCCTTTTCCTTCAGAAAGGCCTGATAGCCGGGCGCCTTGCTGAATACAGTGTAGTGGAAGGGATTCATGTAGGCGAGGTCGAACTCGCCTTTCATGACGCGATCCTCGAAGGCCGGGATATCCGACGCGGTGCGAAACGCCAACTGCACGTGAGCGCGTCGCCCCACCTCCTGCAGCAGCGGAATCCACACACGCGCGAGCTCGCTGGCTGCCTGCTGCGGCACGATGCCCACGCTCAAGACGAGCGGCGTGGATTGTGCCCAGGCGATGGGACCGAACAGGAGCGACCAGATGGTCAGCACCAGCGAGTTGCGCCAGCGAAAGGCAAAAACCCGCGAGCGCGACAAGGGAGGGGATGCGAGACGCTGACTCATTCGAATGCGAGTTGCAAGATGGGGACCCGAAAAAGAAAAAAGCGCCTACCGGCGCTTTTTCCAGGAATGATCGTCTGCAGCAGCAGACGATCAAGCGCCCAGCTTTTCCTTGATGCGGGCCGACTTGCCGCTGCGCTCGCGCAGGTAGTACAGCTTGGCGCGACGGACGTCACCGCGGCGCTTGACTTCGATCTTGGCGATCAGCGGGCTGTACAGCGGGAAGGTACGCTCGACGCCTTCGCCGTTCGAGATCTTGCGCACGATGAAGCCGGAGTTCAGGCCACGGTTGCGACGTGCGATCACGACGCCTTCGTAAGCCTGCACGCGCTTGCGGGTGCCTTCGATCACGTTGACGCTGACGATCACGGTGTCGCCGGGAGCGAAAGCGGGGATTTCTTTGTTCAGACGAGCAATTTCTTCTTGCTCGAGGATCTGGATCAGGTTCATGATTTGCCTCGGTTTTCGTTCATATACGGCTACGCTAGGGGCCTCGACACCAACAGCAGGTCAAGGCGGCCGCCAGAGGACCGAAAAGCCCAGGATTATAGCCTATCGGCTGTTTTTGTCGATCGGATTGGCGCGCAGCCACTGCTCGTCAGCCTTGCTCAGGGCACCGCGAGCGCGCACGGCATCAAGCACATCGGGCCGCCATTGGGCGGTCTGGTGCAGGCTTTGCTGGCGGCGCCAGGTCTCGATCTGGCCGTGATGACCCGACAGCAACACCGGCGGTACCGACCGCTCCCCGTCCGGCCCCTGCCAGACTTCGGGCCTTGTGTAATGCGGGCAGTCGAGCAGGCCGTCGAGCGCGGGGTTGAAGCTGTCCTGCTGGTGGCTGCCGGCATCGTTCAACACGCCGGGCTGCAGCCGCGCGACCGAGTCAAGCAAGGCCATGGCCGGGATCTCGCCGCCCGACAACACGAAGTCGCCCAGGCTGAGCTGGACATCGACACAGGCGTCGATGAAGCGCTGATCCAGGCCCTCGTAGCGGCCGCAGATCAGGATCGCACCCTGGTCGCCACTGAAGCGCTCGACCACCGGATGCGACAGGCGCTCGCCCAGCGGCGAGAACAGCACCGTCGGCGCGAGATCGGCCTCGGCGCGCTCGGCAGCGCGATCGGCCCGGATCGCCTGCCAGCAGCGATACAGCGGATCGGGCTGCATCACCATGCCAGGACCGCCACCAAAGGGACGGTCGTCGACCCGGCGGTAATTGCCCTCGGCGAAATCGCGCAACTGCCACAGGCGCACATCGACCTGGCGGCTCTCGAAGGCGCGCCGGTTGATGCCGTGACTCAGGAAAGGAGCGAACAGCTCCGGAAACAGGGTGATGACGTCGAAACGCATGGTAGGCGGGAGCGCCTGCAGCGCTTCAGTAGTCAGGTTGCCAGTCGACCGTGATGCGCTTGCCCGGCAGATCGACCTGATCGACGTAGACCGAGACAAAGGGGATCATGCGCTCTTGCGTCTTGTCGTCCTCGGTGTATTCGAGGCAGAGCACCGAATTCGGGCCGGTCGCCAGCAGGTCGCGCACCACACCCAGGTGCACGCCTTCGCGGTTGACGACGTCGAGACCGAGCAGATCGACCCAGTAGTATTCGTCGTCACTCTTGGCCGCGGGGAAGTCGGCGCGCGAGACATGGATGCGCGCGCCCTTGAGCGCCTCGGCGGCGTTGCGGTCGGCTATTTGGGAGATCCGCGCCACCAGGCCGTCGGCATGGGTCTTGACCTCGTCGATGGCGACGGTCACTACACCGGAGAATGCGTCGAAGCCGCGCGCGAAGCGGGCTTCGGGAGGAAGCAGGAACCAGCGCTTGGCAGCCAGCAGCACTTCGGGGTCGGCGCTGTGCGAATGCAGTCGCAGCCAACCCTTGATGCCCCAGGCTTCCTGCACCCGGCCGAGTTCCACCGCATCAGGCGGCAGAACGGCTGGTTCGAGGCCGGGCAGCTGAGCCATGATTAGGCGGCAGCGGTAGTAGCGGCAGCAGCCTTGGCGGCTTGCTTGACCAGACGCTGAACGACGTCGGAAGCTTGGGCACCCACGCCTTCCCAGTAGGTCAGGCGGTCCTGGGCGATGCGCAGCGGCTCTTCGCCACCACGGGCCAGCGGGTTGTAGAAGCCGATGCGCTCGATGAAGCGGCCGTCACGACGGTTTTGCTTGTGAGCGACGACGATGTTGTAGAACGGACGGGCTTTGGAACCGCCGCGGGAGAGTCGGATAACGACCATGGTTTGTCCTTCGGGTGCTGGTGACAGGGCGCCATCGCCCAGTCGCAATTTTCCGCAACGCCTGAGACACCGACTGACCACCCGGCCAGCGAAACGTTGCAAAGCCGCCGATTATAGTTCAAGCAGGCGCTGACGAGCCCGACTGACCCCGCTCAATCCCGTGCCCAGTCGGCGAAGGCGTGCTGCAGCTTGGCCACCTTGGGCGCAGCGACCGCCAGGCAATAGCCCTGATAGGGATTGCGCTCGAAGAAGTCCTGGTGATAGGCCTCGGCCGGCCAGTAATTGGCCAGCGGCCTGACCTCGGTCACGATCGGCCGCCCGAAGGCTTGCGCGCGCTCGAGTTCGGCGATGAAGGCGCGCGTCTGCGCCTCCTGCTCGGGGCTGGTGCAATAGACGCCGCTGCGGTACTGGCTGCCGACATCGTGCCCCTGGCGATTGAGCTGGGTCGGGTCGTGGACGGCAAAAAAGATCGCCAGGATCTGCTCCAGCGGAATCAGCGCCGGATCGAACTCGAGCTTGACCACCTCGACGCAGTCGGTTTCGCCGCTGCAGACCTGCTCGTAGCTCGGGCGCTCGGCCTGGCCGTTGCAGTAGCCGGACTCGACGTCGAGCACGCCACGCACGCGCACGAACACGGCCTCGGTGCACCAGAAGCAACCTCCGCCGAGAACCAGGGTAGCGAGCGAGGGCATGGGAGAATCCTTTCTGGTACGAGTTCAACGGGCAGGTTCCTTGAAACATATGTTACACATGAATCAGCATTTATCATTTTGCCCGTTATCATCGCTGCTGTTCCGAATATTTTGATGCTGGAGCACCCGCCTGCGTACCAGCCTCTATCAGAAAATCAAGATGAAATCCTGGAAACACTGGGCCTTGCTGGCTCTGTTCATCGTCGCGCTCGCGCTCGGTCTGACCCGCGCCTTGAACAAGCGTGAGCAGCAACAGGAGGCCGCCCGCCTGGTGGCAGCCAGCTCGAAGACTGTCACCAAACTCGCGCTGTCCGAGCGCGACCTGTTCCAGGCCGAGATGGTCGAACTGCAACGCAGCCTGCCTTTCACCGGCACGCTCAAGGCGGTGCGCTCGGCCACGGTCAAGGCGCGCGTCGCCGGCGAATTGCTCGGACTGTCGGTGCGCGAGGGCGACTCCGTGCGCGCTGGCGAGTTGCTGGCACGCGTGGACTCGACCGAATCGCTGGCACATGTGCAGCAGGCCGAACAGCAGGTGCTGGCCAGCAAGGCCCAGCTCTCGATCGCACAGCGCCAGCAGGACAACAACCGGGTGCTGGTCCAGCAAGGCTTCATCTCGCCGACGGCGGCGCAGAACTCGGCCGCCAGCCTCGACACGGCACGCGCCAACCTGAAGGCGGCCCAGGCCGCGCTCAAGATCGCGCGCAAGACCCTGACCGATACCGAGCTGCGCGCGCCCATCGCCGGCCAGGTCGCGGCACGGCTGGCGCAGGACGGCGAGCGGGTGCCAGTCGACGCGCGCGTGATCGAGATCGTCGACGCCGGAGCGATGGAAATCGAGGCCGCCCTGCCCCCGGCTGACGCCCTGGAGCTGCGCGTCGGCCAGCAGGCCGACTGGTCAGTCGAGGGCATGGCGCAGCCGGCCCGCGCCCGCGTCGCGCGCATCGCCCCGAGCGTGCAGGCCGGCAGCCGCAACGTGCTGATCTACTTGAGCGTGCCGGCGCAGGAAGGACTGCGCCAAGGTCTGTTCGTGCAAGGCCGCATCGGTCTTGGCAGCGTGAAAGCGGTTGCCGTGCCGTTGTCGGCGCTGCGCAGCGACAAGCCCCGGCCCTACCTGCAGCTGCTGCGCGACGGCAAGATCGTGCACCTGAACGTCGTGCCAGGCGCACAGGGCCAGGCAGCCGACGAGGACAGGGTCGCGATCAAGGGCCTGGCACCCGGCACGATCGTGCTGCGCGCCGGCACCGGAGCGATCGCCGAAGGCACACCCGCGCGGGCCGCCCTCGCCGTACCGGTTTCCGCTTCGCAGCGCTGAGAAAAGGACACCCCATGTGGTTCACCCGCGTCTCGCTGCGCAACCCGGTCTTCGCGACCATGCTCATGTTGGCCTTCGTGGTGCTGGGGGCCTTCTCGCTCCAGCGGCTGCAGGTCGACCAGTTTCCCAAGGTCGATTTCCCCACGGTCGTGATCGCGACCAGCTATCCGGGCGCGGCGCCCGAGATCGTCGAATCCGAGGTCACGCGCAAGATCGAGGAAGGCGTCAACAGCATCGCCGGCATCAACGCGCTGACCTCGCGCAGCTACGAGAACCAGTCGGTCGTCATCATCGAGTTCCAGCTTCACATCGACGGACGCAAGGCAGCCGAGGATGTGCGCGAGAAGGTCGCGGCGCTGCGCGCCAGCCTGCGCGACGAGGTCGAGGAGCCCAAGGTGCAGCGCTTCGACCCGTCGAGCCGGCCGATCTGGTCGGTCGCGATCCTGCCCGACGGCTCGCGCGGCCCCGCCCTGAATGCGGTCGAACTCACCAATTGGGCCGAGCAGGTCTTCAAGAAGCGGCTCGAGAATGTGCGCGGCGTCGGCGCCGTCACGCTGGCGGGCTCCAGCCGCCGCACGGTCAAGGTGGAACTGCAGCCGGCCGCGCTCGAAGCCTTTGGCGTCACGCCCGAGCAGGTCGTCGCCACGCTCAAGCAGGAAAACCAGGACCTGCCGGTCGGCGCGCTGCGCACGCTCGAGCGCGAGCGCATGGTGCAGATCGAGGCCCGCGCGACCAGGCCGCAGCAGCTCGAACGGCTGATCGTCGCGCGCCACAACGGCCAGCCGGTGCGGCTCGGCCAGGTCGCACGCGTCGTCGATGGTGCGCAGGAGCTCGACAGCCTGGCGCTCTACAACGGCCAGCGCACCCTGCTGCTGCAGGTGCAAAAGGCCCAGGACGAGAACACGCTGGCGGTGATCGACGGCCTGAAAGCCGTGCTGACCGAAATCGGCAAGGAAGTCCCGGCCGGCATCAAGCTGGAGCCGATCGGCGACACCGGCCGACCGATCCGGGTCGCGGTCGACAACGTCAGCCGCACCCTGGTCGAGGGCGCACTGCTGACGGTGCTGATCGTCTTCCTGTTCCTGAACTCCTGGCGCTCGACCGTCATCACCGGGCTGACGCTGCCGATCGCGCTGATCGGCACCTTCCTGTTCATGGACCTGTTCGGCTTCACGATCAACATGATCACGCTGATGGCCCTTTCCTTGTGCGTGGGCCTGCTGATCGACGATGCGATCGTGGTGCGCGAGAACATCGTGCGCCATGTGCGGATGGGCAAGACCCCCTACCAGGCTGCGCTCGACGGCACGCAGGAGATCGGGCTGGCGGTGTTCGCCACCACGCTGTCGATCGTCGCGGTGTTCCTGCCGATCGGCTTCATGCAGGGCATCATCGGCAAGTTCTTCCACGAGTTCGGCGTCACCATCGTGGCGGCGGTGCTGATCTCGATGTTCGTCAGCTTCACGCTCGACCCCATGCTGTCGAGCCTCTGGCATGACCCCGAGATCGAGCACCACGGCCGCGCCTACCAGCCGCGCACCCTCTACGACCAGACCATAGGCCGCGTCACGCAGGCGATCGACCGGAGCCAGGAGCGGCTGACCCTGGCCTACCAGGCCATCCTGACCTGGTCGCTGGCGCGCAAGAAGACCACGCTCGCGATCGCCGTCGGCACGCTGGTCACCGCCGTGCTGCTGGTACCGATGCTGGGCAGCGAATTCGTGCCGAAAGCCGACTACTCCGAGACCAACGTCGCCTTCCAGACCCCGGTCGGCAGCTCGCTCGAAACCACCGAGGCCAAGGCGCGCGAGGTCGAGGCAATCCTGCGCGAATTCCCCGAGGTGCGCTACACGCTGACCACCATCAACAGCGGCAACGCGCAGGGCAAGACCTACGCCAGCCTCTACATCCGGCTGGTCGAGCGCAACCTGCGCAGCCACAACGTCGACGAGATGTCGGCGCTGCTGCGCGAGCGGCTGCGATCGGTCGGCGGCATCACGGTCACGCAGGCCGGCCTGCTCGACCCGGTCGGCGGCCAGAAGCAGATCGAGTTCTCGCTCCAGGGCGCCGACCTGCGCCAGCTCGAACGGCTGGGGCTGGAGGCCATGGACCGCATCCGTACCATCCCAGGCCTGGTCGACCTCGACAGCAGCGCCAAGGCCTACAAGCCCACGATCTCGGTCACGCTCAAGCGCGACGCGGCCTCCGACCTCGGCGTCAGCACGGCGCAGCTCGCGGCCAGCCTGCGCACCCTGATCGCGGGCCAGACCGCGGGCAACTGGCGCGCGCCCGACGACGAGACCTACGACGTCGAGGTGCGGCTGCCGCTGCAGGGTCGCAGCACGCCGGAGCAGCTGCGCAAGCTGCCCCTGGTGGTCGGCATCAACGCCGACGGTTCAACCCGCGTGGTCAAGCTGGAACAGGTCGCCGAGGTGCGCGAATCGACCGGCGCCAGCCAGATCAACCGCCGCTCGCTCACGCGCGAGGTCATGATCACGGGCAACGCCTACGCGCGCTCGGTCGGCGAGATCTCGGCCGACATCCGCAAGGAACTCGATGCGATGCAGCTGCCACCCGGCTACCGCTACAGCTTCGGCGGCTCGACCAAGAACATGGCCGAGTCCTTTGGCTACGCGGTCTCGGCGCTGGCGCTGGCCATCATCTTCATCTACATGATCCTGGCCAGCCAGTTCAAGAGCTTCCTGCAGCCGCTGGCGCTGATGAGCTCGCTGCCGCTGACGCTGATCGGCGTGGTGCTGGCGCTGCTGCTGTTCGGCTCCAGCCTGTCGATGTTCTCGATCATCGGCATCGTGATGCTGATGGGCCTGGTCACCAAGAACGCCATCCTGCTGATCGACTTCGCGATCCGCGCCCGCGAGGGCACGCCCGACCATCCGGCCATGGGCCGCGAGGAGGCCCTGCTGCTGGCCGCGCGCGTGCGGCTGCGCCCGATCCTGATGACCACGCTGGCCATGGTGTTCGGCATGGTGCCGCTGGCCCTGGGGATCAGCGAAGGCTCGGAGCAGCGCGCGCCCATGGGCCAGGCCGTGATCGGCGGCGTGCTGACCTCATCGCTGTTGACGCTGGTCGTGGTGCCCGTGGTCTACTGCTACATGGACGACTTCGGCGGCTGGATCAAGCGCAAGCTGCTGGGCACCCGCCCGGCACGGAGTGCTGCAAATGCCGAAAGCTAAGGGCCGGCTTCAGTAAAATGAAGCAGAATCGGCAAACATACCCACCGGAGTATATAAATGAGCACTGCAATCGCCTTCGACTTCGACAAGGCCCGCTTCAACATGATCGAGCAGCAGATCCGCCCCTGGAACGTGCTGGACGCCAAGGTGCTGGCCTTGCTGGGCGAGGTCAAGCGCGAGGATTTCGTGCCCGAAGCCTACAAGGATGTCGCGCTGGCCGACCTCGAAGTCCCGCTCGGCCAGGGCCAATGCATGCTGGCGCCCAAGGTCGAGGCGCGCGCGCTGCAGGACCTCGCGCTGCAGCCGGGTGACAACGTGCTCGAAATCGGCACCGGCTCGGGTTACATGGCAGCGCTGATGGCCAGGCAATGCGCCCGCGTCACCAGCATCGAGATCAATCCGGCACTGGCTCAGCAAGCCCGCGCCAACCTGCAGGCTGCCGGCGTGAGCAACGTCGAGGTCCGCAACGCCGATGCGGCAGCCGACCACTTCGCGGCCTGCAATGCCGGCGCGCCGTTCGACGCCATCCTGCTGAGTGGTTCGGTCGCCGAGCTGCCCGAAGATCTGCTGGCACTGCTCAAGCCGGGCGGCCGCCTGTTCGCGATCGTCGGCCAGGAACCCGCCATGCGCGCCACCCTGGTACGCGCCGTCGCCGGCGGCCAGCACAGCGAACAGAACTGGGACATCTGTGCGCCGCGGCTGCAGAACTTCCCCGCTGCCAGCCAGTTCAAGTTCTAAGTTGCTGCCGTGATCAAGGCGATACGCCCCGCTCAGCTCAAGGACTGGATCACCGCCTGCCAGGCCGAGGACCCAGACTGTCGGCCCCTGGTGCTCGACGTGCGCGAGCCCTGGGAGCTGCAGACCGCCAGCATCCAGGCCGACGGCTTCGAGCTGGTCACCATGCCAATGGCCAGCATTCCGGCGCGCCTCAACGAGCTGCCGCGCGAGCGGCCGATCGCCTGCCTCTGCCACCATGGCGGACGCAGCGCGCAGGTCTGTTACTTCCTGCTCAACCAGGGCTACGACGAGGTGGTCAACCTGCACGGCGGCATCCACGCCTGGTCGCAGGAAGTCGATCCGTCGGTGCCGCAGTACTGAAACCCACCTTTCCCAGCACCATGTCCCAAGCCCTCGCCAGCATGCTCATCGATCCGCAAGACCCGACTCCAGCCGGCAGTTCCCGCACTGCAGTCGCGCGCGCTGCGCGCCTGGCCGGGGCCGCGCTGCTGGCGGCAGCCGCCACGCTGCCAGCACAGGCACAGAGCCTGGCCGAGCTCTACGACTCGGCGCGCGGCCACGACGCCGGCTACCAGTCGGCCCGAGCGCAGTACGAGGCCAACCTGGCCAAGGCGGCGCAGGCGCGCGCCGGCCTGCTGCCGAGCGCCAGCCTCTCGGCGACCGTATCGCGCGCACACACCGAGACCACGAACTCGCCAGAGGCAGCCCTGAATCCGCGCGAATACGGCACCCAGAGCGCCGGCCTGAACGCCACGCAGCCGCTCTACCGTCCCGCCAACCTGGCCAGCTACCGCCAGGGCGAGCAGCAGCAGCTACTGGCCGAGGAACAACTCAAGACGGCCGAGCAGGACCTGATCGTGCGCGTCGCACAGGGCTATTTCGACCTGCTCGGCGCGCAGGACAACCTGAACTTCGTGCGGGCGCAGAAGACCGCCGTCGCCGAACAGCTCGCTTCGGCCAAGCGCAACTTCGAGGTCGGCACCGCCACCATCACCGACACGCGCGAGGCGCAGGCCAGGTTCGACCTCGTCATCGCGCAGGAGATCGCCGCCGAGAACGACCTGCGCGTCAAGCAGCTCGCGCTCGACACCCTGACTGGCAGGAGCGGCACGGCGCCATGGCCGCTGAAGAGCGGCGCCGCACTGCCCGAAGCGACCCAGGCAGGCATCGAGCAATGGGTGGCCAGCGCCGAGGCCGAGAACCCGACCGTCAAGCAGGCCAGGATGGCGCTCGAGGTGGCGAAGCTCGAAGTCGACAAGGCCAAGGCCGGCGAGAAACCCACGCTGGATGCCGTCGCCAGCCTTAACCGCGCACTCAACAATGGTAACAACAGCACCCCGAACGCCGGGATCAACCATGTCAACGGCGCCAGCATTGGGGTGAACTTCAACCTGCCGCTGTTCGCCGGCTATGCGCTGCAAAACCGCGTCAAGGAAACGCTGGCGCTGGAAGACAAGGCACGCGCCGACCTCGACAATGCGAGCCGCAGCGTGATCCAGGCCACCCGCGTCGCCTACCTCGGGGTGGTCTCGGGCCAGGGACAGGTGAAAGCCTATGAAGCCGCCGAGGCATCAAGCCAGAGCTTGCTGGAAGCCAGCAAGCTCGGCTACCAGGTGGGCGTGCGAGTCAACCTTGATGTGCTCAACGCGCAAAGCCAGCTCTTTGACACCAAGGCCAAGCTGGCCAAGGCGCGCTATGACCTGCTGGTGGGCGGGCTGAAGTTGAGGCAGGCGGGGGGGGGGCTCAAGGATGAGGATTTGCTGACGATAAATGGGGTGCTGCAGGGCGGGTCAGACTGAGCCCAGCAACAAACACTGCTCTAGGCCACCGATGATCGCTGGCCTGATAGAGCCGGCTCGGACCGGCTTTCGGCAAACCCCTGCTCGCGCTTATGGTGCCCTCGCTGACCATCTAACCAGAAGCTGTTGGGGTCACTGATTCCCTGCACCTTCCTGTTATCGATGCGATAGCCAAGCTTTCCCCTACAGCACCATGAGCCTAGATTACTCTATTACCTTCGCCTGCTACAACGCCTCTCAGTACACCAAGTGGTGCATTGAAAGCCTGGCCAAGGCCGGTACTCCGCTGAACCGCGTCGTAGTGGTAGACAACGCATCAACAGATGACACATTCGAGTATTTGTCATCAATCGAGCTTGGCGGGAGAATTCTCAACCGCAGCAACTTGGCCTGTGGGGTAGCTTGGAACCAGGGCGCACTGCACCAGCAAGCGGAATGGACGATCGTCATGAACAACGATCTTCTTTTCCATCCAGGCTGGATTGATGGAATGATTAGCGCAGCAATCAAAAACAATCTCAAGGTCGTCTCACCTGCAATGATCGAAGGCGCACTCGATTACGACTACGAAGCCTTCGCGCTCGAAGCGTGCTCCAAGATGGGAGACGTGCTACGCACACCCGCTGCACACGCTGTCTGCCTCTGCATCCACCGTTCAGTCTTCCAGGAGGTCGGTTACTTCCGCGCTACACCGAATTTGCTGGGCTTCGAGGATGCAATCTTCTTCAATGATCTGAAAAATCACGGCGTCCCGCGCGGAATCACTGGTGCAGCGTGGTTGCACCACTTCGGCTCTGTCACGCAATCGCTGATGAAGCAGGAAAAGGGTCTGAAGTCGAACGATGTGCTGGTCAAGCACAACGACCGCACGCTCATGCAGCAGTCCTGGCTGGAGCGCAAGCTCTCTCGCTACAACAGGAAACGCAACGAGCGCCTATGGCGGGAGCAGGAGCTTGCACAGCACAGCATGACGCTGCACGGCGAGCGGGTCGACGGGACCTTCGTCTGGCGCTGACTGCGACGATGACGAAACGGCGCGAGCTAAAATCAAAAAATTTTTCTACCCGCGCCTACCGTCACGGAGCAGCGGACGATGCAGAATTGAACGGACTGGCAGCCATGACCTTAGCACTATGCCGAGTGATCGATCTCCCGAAGATCAGTGATCCGCGCGGCAACCTGACTTTCATAGAGGGCGGACGCCAGATACCGTTCGACATCCAGCGGGTCTACTACCTCTACGATGTGCCGGGCGGAGCCGAGCGCGGCGGACATGCGCACAAGGGACTCACGCAGCTGATCGTCGCGATGTCGGGCAGCTTCGACGTGGTACTCGATGACGGCGGCCGGCGCCAGCGCTTTCACCTGAACCGCTCATACCAGGGGCTACTGGTGTGCCCGATGATCTGGCGTGAACTTGACAACTTTTCCTCGGGTTCTGTCTGCATGGTGCTGGCCTCCAACCTCTACGACGAGGAAGACTACTACCGCAACTACGACGACTTCATGCACGCAGTCAAGCAAAGATGATCGACTTCCTGAACCTCCTTCGCGTCAACGCGCCACACCAGCCCGCGATCGACGAGGCCATCCAGCGCGTGCTGAAATCTGGCTGGTACATTCTCGGTAGTGAATGCTCGGCTTTCGAACAGGAATTCGCCGCGTTTTGCGGTGTACGCCATTGCATCGGTGTGGCCAACGGGCTCGATGCGCTGACGCTGACGCTGCGCGGCTTGGGCATAGGCCCCGGCGACGAGGTCATCGTCCCGGCGAATACCTTCATTGCGACCTGGCTCGCAGTCAGCCAGGTCGGCGCCAGCCCCGTGCCGGTCGACCCACGCCGCGACAGCCACAACATCGACCCGGAACTGCTGGAAGCAGCGCTGACGCCGCGGACCCGCGCGATCATGCCGGTCCACCTCTACGGTCAGCCAGCGCAGATGGATGAGATTCTGTCCTTCGCGCGGCGCCACGGCCTCAAGGTCATCGAGGACGCGGCGCAGGCGCATGGAGCGCGCTGGCGCGGGGTGCGCTGCGGCGCGCTGGGTGACGCAGCCGGCTTCAGCTTCTACCCCGGCAAGAATCTCGGTGCGCTCGGAGACGGTGGTGCGATCACGACCAACGACGACGCGCTAGCCGAACGCCTGCGCAAGCTGCGCAACTACGGCTCGTCAGTCAAATACTGGCACGAGCTCACCGGAACCAACTCGCGGCTCGACGAGCTGCAGGCGGCAGTACTGCGGATCAAGCTGCAGTCGCTCGACGCGGAAAACGCAGCCCGTTCGCGCCTGGCTCAGCGTTACCTTCAGGGTCTGCAGGGCTTGGCGCTGGACCTGCCGCTGCAGATCAAGGGCGCGGAGTCCGCCTGGCACCTGTTTGTCGTCAGCCTGCACGGCGAGACTGGCAAGCGCGATCGAGTCCAGCAGGCGCTGGCCGCACGCGGTATCTCGACGCTGATCCACTATCCGCTGGCCTGCCACCGGCAGCCTTGCTACGCTGCACAGGACTGGCCCGCACTGCCGGTCGCCGATGACCTGCAGGACCGCATCCTGAGCCTGCCAATCAGTCCGGTGCACCAGGTCGAGGAGATCGATCAGGTGATTGCCGCATTGCGCGAGGAAGTCGGTTCGGCAGCATGAGCTCACCTCTACACGACGAAGTCCTGCCGCGCTTGACACTCGCGGTGCTGAGCTACCGCCAATCGACCTACATTGAGGATGCCGTCCGCAGCGCGCTGGAACAGACCGGTGAGCCGATCGAGGTGTTATTGTCGGATGACTGCTCGCCTGACGATACCTATGCGCGGATGCAGGCCCTGGTCGAGGCTTACCGTGGCCCGCACCGAGTCGTGCTGCGACGTAACGAACGCAACCTGGGCATAGGCGCTCACGTCGACGAGGTCATGAAGCTGGCCCGCGGGGAACTCCTGGTGCTGATGGGCGGCGACGACGTCTCGCTACCCGAAAGAGCTTCGGCAACCCTGGAAGCTTATGACGCAACAGGACAGCGGGCAGATCTGCTGGCCTGCGATGTCGTTGACATGTCTGCCGATGGCATCGACCTAGGCGTGATCGAGGTCGACGATCTCTCGCAGTGGCGAAGCTTGAACGACTGGATCCGGCGTCGCCCTTACGTGATCGGCGCCGGGCACGCGATCACTCGCCGTCTAGTCGAGCGCTTCGGCCCGCTTCTGTCCGGTGTCGATGCGGAAGACCAGGTCAACACACTGCGTGCCCTGTGCAGTGGAGGCGCAGTGACAATACGACGGGCGCTGGTGCGGTATCGTCGGGGAGGAGTCTCTGCCGGTTCCAGCGAGCTCACGGCCCAGGACTTCCTGAACCAAACCCGCCGCCGCAACTGCGGCCACCTCGCGCTGCTGCGGCAGTGGCGCGCCGATGCCAATATCGCTGGCTATTCCGAAGCCGTCGCGTGTGCGACTCAACTCGCATACGACCGCGAGACTTTCATCGGCGAGTTGCTGTCGAGCACGAATTTGACAGGCCGACTACAGGCGGTGCGGCGTGCTACCCAGGTGACGCCTGGCTGGCGGCTGAAGAAGCTGCTGTACGTCCAGTGGCCGGGAATCGCGGTCGGAGTGCGGCGACTGCAGCAGCGCTGGAGAAAGATCGCATTCAAGGGGCGTAGATGACGTCCGCTTCGAGCGGGCAGCAATTGCCGGCGTACGCAGTGAAAAGCCCGACTCAGCTCCATTTCCTTCAAGAGTCGATGCCGCAGCAAGACTGACTGCGCGTCCATGTCAATGAAATCCACCTCCATTCACCCGACTGCCATCGTTTCACCCCAAGCAAGGATCGGAAACTCGGTCAGCATCGGCGCATTCACGACAGTCCACGACAACGTCGAGATCGGCGACCACACAGTCATCGAATCCTATTGCGAGATCGGCTACCCGAGCAGAAACGCAGAAGGCCAGCCCTTGAAAATCGGCAAAAACAGCCACATCAGGTCACACAGCATCTTCTATGAAGGCTCGGTGATCGGCGACGAGCTGACAACAGGGCACCGTGTCACCGTCCGGGAAAAGACCCGGGCGGGCCGCAATTTCCAAATCGGAACGCTCGGAGACATACAGGGACATTGCGAGATCGGGAATTACACCAAGTTTCACAGCAACGTGCACATCGGCCAGCACGCCCGGATCGGAAACTACGTCTGGATCTTTCCATATGTCGTGCTGACCAACGACCCGCACCCACCTAGCCACATGATGTTGGGCGTGACGATAGAGGACTATGCGGCCATCGCAACGATGTCGGTCATCCTGCCAGGCGTGACCGTCAAGAACGGCGCGTTGGTCGGCGCGCACAGTTCGGTCTCCCGGGACGTCGATGCCGACACGGTCGTCGCAGGTTCGCCCGCCAAATTCATCTGCGAGACCAGAGCGATCAAGCTCAGGGATGGCAGCAAACAGAGCGCCTATCCTTGGAGAAGGCATTTCCATCGCGGCTACAGCGAGGAAGATATCGCAGCGTGGATGAAAGAGTTTGCGGAGAAGTCGGAACAGGCATGATGCAGGCCCCGATCCAGCATGGGCTGGCTTACCGCCCCGACATCGATGGTCTGCGTGCGTTCGCAGTGCTGTCGGTACTGATCTTCCATGCCTTTCCCAGTGCGCTGCCGGGCGGTTTCATCGGCGTAGACGTGTTCTTCGTGATCTCGGGTTACCTGATCTCGGGAATCATGTTCAGGGAGCTGTCGCAGCAGCGCTTCCGCTTCGCGGACTTCTATGCCAGGCGCGTCAAGCGCATCTTCCCCGCGCTGATACTGGTGCTGGGAAGCACTTTTGCTGCAGGCTGGTGGCTGCTGTTCGACGACGAGTTCAAGCAACTCGGCAACCACTTGCTCCGCGCGCCACTGTTCCTGTCCAACTTCGTGCTGCTCAAGGAGTCGGGCTACTTCGACAACGCTGCAGAGACCAAGCCGCTGCTGCATCTCTGGTCGCTGGCGATCGAGGAGCAGTTCTACCTGCTCTGGCCATTGACGGTCTGGGGCCTGTGGCGCATCAGGTCGCAGCGCGGGCTGCTGATCGCGCTGCTGTGGATCGCTTCGATGCTCTGGAACCTCTACGACGCGCAGCATCATCCTGCCAGGGATTTCTACTCCCCACTCAGTCGCTTCTGGGAGTTGCTCAGCGGTGCGGTGCTCGCCTACTGGATCCATTCGGGCGCATCAGGCAGACTGCCGAAATGGGCAGGCAGCAGCGAGACCCGGGGCAACCTGGGACTGCTGCTTCTTCTGGCTGGCGTCACGTTGATCGACAGCTCCCGCGCCTTCCCCGGCGCCTGGGCACTGCTGCCGGTACTGGGTGCTGCGCTCACGATCTCGGCCGCAGGCGGATCGTGGTGGAGCCGGCTACTATCGCAGCGCTGGGCGGTATGGATCGGCACGATCAGCTACCCGCTGTACCTATGGCATTGGCCTGTACTGTCCTACCTGCGCATCGTCGAGGGCGCAACGCCCGCGCCAGGACTGCGCGCGGCGGGGGCGCTTGCCAGCATCTTCCTGGCAAGCGCAACCTACACCTGGGTCGAGAAGCCGATCCGCTTCGGCATGCCGATGCGCTTCAAGACTGCAGTGCTGACCGCTGCAATGGCTGGCGTGGGTCTGGCGGGCTATCTGAGCGTCGAGGCGGAAGGCTATCCTTACCGGGCTGTGATGGCACCGGAGCGAGTGCTTAACGCTGGCGACATCGGCCACGACAGCTTCCACGAGCAATACAAGACCCAACTCCACCCCTGCGCCGACGCGGCGATCCAGCAGGACTCGGGCGTCTGGCTGGGGATCGTGCGCTGCTTTCAGTCGCAACCCGGCCCGGACATCGATCTACTGATTCTCGGCGACAGTCACGCCGAGCACCTGATGATCGGGCTGGCCGAACAGCTGCCCGGGCTCAACGTCGCTTTCTACGGCAAGGGCGCACTGCCGATGAGGAACAGTCCCGAGTACTCGCTGATCTTCGAGCATGTGTTCAAGGACAAAAGCATCCAGACAGTGATCATCACGTCGATGTGGGCAAGCCGCTGGGAGGAGCGCCAGTCGTCGGAACAGATAGAAAAGGAGCTCGACGAGACGATCCGGGCATTGATGATTTCAGGCAAGAAAGCCTATCTGGTCAGCGACACGCCGCAATTCCCCTTCGATCCGCAGCGCTGCAAGTTCAGGCGCCCCCTGACCGCGAGCAATATGTGCGACGTGCCGGCTGACAGCTACCGCAGCCAGCGGCAGATCTACATGCACACACTGACGGCAATCAGGGAATCTCTGCCGCAGGTCGGCTGGATCGACCTCGGTGAGATGCTTTGCAACGAGAACGCTTGCCACATGGCGCTGCAGGGAAAGGTGCTGTTTCGCGACAACAACCATCTGAACGTGCTGGGTTCGCGGTATGTCGCAAGCCAGGTGCTCACGCAAGCCCCCGAGCTTGCTACGCTCGTACCTCAAGCGCGCGCGACTGCAGCGAGCATCAGGTAAAGCGCTTCCTGGCGCGCAGCGATCGCATCCCAGCCGCAGCCGGCTGCGAAGTTGCGCCCCCCTGCCCCCAGCGCTGCTGCGAGTGGGGCATCATCCAGAATGCGACGCACGCAGGCGGCGATCTGCGCCGGATCGCGAGGATCAGCGACGATCAGCGCCTCACGCCCGTCTTTCAAGTCGGCAGCGATGCCGCAATACGCCGGCGCGCTGACGACAACCGGCAGGCCATGCGCCAGCGCCTCGAGCACGACCATGGCATAGGTGTCTTCGGTCGTGGGGTGGACCAGTAGATCGGCTGCCTCGTAAGCCGGAGTGACGTCGGACAAGGAGCCGAGAAAATGCACCCGGTCGGCAACTCCGAGCGATTCAGCGCGCTTGCGAAAGGCCGGGATATGCGCACCGTTGCCGACCACCGCCAGGTGCAAGCCTGACAAAATCCCCAGTGCGGCCAGCAAGGCTGGCAGGCCCTTCTTCTCGTAGTCGTTGCCGATGAACAGCGCGAGGGGAACATCCTGCGGCAGACCAAGGCGGCGACGCTGGCCAGCCCGGTCCGGCGCCGCAACCGGCAAATGGACCCCGGGCGGGATCACGCTCAGCAACCCAGCGATCTGGGGATAACCGGTCAGCAACTCGTCTCGAACCGATTCCGAGCTCGCGACGATGCGGCGATCCGGTAGCGGCCAAAAGCGCGCCGCCTCCAGCAGCCAATAGACGATCAGGCGCGGACTGGTCAGGATATTCAGCCACTTGAGCGCGCGCCGGAAAGGGCTGCGGCCATGGAACACGCCGACACGGAACGGCCGCACATGAACGGTCTGGATCTGGCCGTGCCAGGTGTTCTCGTGGGAGTGCACGACATCGAAGCCCTGTCGCGTCAGCCACCAAGTACGGCCAGCGAACCAGAGCTGGTTGACCCAGCGCGGCTTCGGAAACGGCCGCGACACCCGGTGATAGCTGACACCCGGGAAATCGTGCTCGATCTCCTGCGCAAAGACGTGGATCTCGTGGCGGGCGGCGAGCTGCTCGACCAGCGCGACCGAGTAGCGCTCGGCGCCGCCAAAGCGGGCGCCGAAATGGCGGTTGAGTATCGCGATCCTGAGCCTTCTGTCGCGGTTCATCGCCGCTTGTCCTCGTAGCCGTGCAAGACCTTGGACCAGAACAGCAGCAGGTGGTTGGTGCGGGCGATCAGGACGCGCGGCAGCTCGAACAGGTCGTCTGTCAGGCGGGCTCTGGCGCGCTCGGTCGTCGTCGCGGTCGCGTAGCCGGCCGCGCGCACCATCTCGCGGTGGCTGGCCTCGTAATGGCCATACGGATAGCAGAAATGCCGCACCTCGCGTCCGGTGATGGCTTCGAGTTCACGCTTGCAGCCGGCGATCTCATCCTGCGCTTGCGCCTCCTCCAGCTTGGTGAGATCGGCGTGGTGCCGGGTATGCGCGCCGAGCTCCATGCCGCCTGCCACCCAGGCGCGCATGTCGTCGGGAGTGAACAACGGCTTCTGCGGCATGCCCTTGTCCTCGTCCCAGGCGTTGCGGCCCTCGAACGGATCACTGACCGCGTAGCAGGTGGCGCTGAAGCCGTTGCGCTGCAGCACGGGCAGCGCATGCTCAAGGTTGTTGCGGAAGCCATCGTCGAAGGTGAGGCCGACCACCTTGCCGGTCTTCTCGCCGCGCAGATAGGGCTCAAGCTCGCTCATGCTCACGCCCTGGTAGCCCAGCAGGCGCAGCAGGGCCATCTGCCTGGCAAAGCTGCCCGGCGTGACCGTAAGCCCACGCAGCGGCGTGCCACGCGGCGGTGCCGCGTCGATCTGGTGGTACATCAGGATGGGCAGGAAGGTCGTCATGGCATCAGGCCAGTGGCAGTTTCGCGAGCAGGTCGGCAATCACCGCCTCGGCCGAGAGTTCAGCGGCAGATTCACGGTTTTCCATGCTGGAGATCGAATGGCGATCGGGCACCACGCCGGTCAGCGCCGGGCGGGTGGCGGTGTAGAGCGCCAGGCCGGGCTTGCTCAAGCCGGCAGCCAGGTGCATCAGGCCGGTATCGACGCCGATGACCGCATCGGCGCGATCGATGACCACCGCCAGCGCATCGAGTCCCAGGCGCGGGAGCACCACAGTGCCCGGCACGGCGGCGGCGATCTCCTCGGCACGCTGCCGTTCGGCTTCGTTACCCCAGGGCAGCACCAGCGGACGGCTGACCCCGGCCAGGGCCAGGCCCAAACGCTTCCAGTCGGCCACTGGCCACTCCTTGTCAGCGCGGCTGGTGCCGTGCAGTCCGACCACGTAGCGTCCTGGCAGCGCGACGCCGGGCGCGGGCAGCCGCGCAGCGAGGCCGGACAGGCCGTAATCGGGACGCAGGTCGTCGAGTTCGTAGCCAACAGCCTGCGCCAGCAGGCGGCGGTTGCGCTCGATGGCATGCATCTCGCGCGCCACCGGGTAGCGGCGGTCGTAGAAGCGCGCCGCGACGGGTTCGCGCGCCGAAGCCGCGTCGTAGCCGCAGCGCGGACCGCGCGCCGCGCGGGTCCAGAGCGCGCTCTTGAACAGGCCCTGGCTGTCGACGATCAGGTCGTAGTCGGTCGCCTGCAGGCTGGTCCGGGCCACTCCGATCTCGCGCCAGGTGTCGGCGGCAGTCCAGCGCTTCTTCCAGCGCCGCATCGCGATCGGGATCACGCGACGCACGGCCGGATGCCAGGCGGGGATCGCTGCGAAGCCCTCCTCGACCAGCCAGTCCACCTCCAAGCCGGGCCGGGCGCGGGCCGCATCGGTGACGGCCGGCAGCATGTGGATCACATCGCCAAGCGAAGAGGTCTTGACGATCAGTATCCGCAGCGGTCCCATCAGGTCTTCCCCTTTTCGCGGTTCAGGTACATCAGCTTGAGGTAACGGTAGTAGGAGGCTTCGGCGTTGGACACCGCGACGATGAAGCCCTCTGCCCCGTCGAGGAAACCGCGCCGCAGCAAGTAGGTGCGCACGAAAGCCCATAGGCCATGGCCTATGGCCGTGCCGAGCCCGGCCTGCTTGCGTTTTTCATGACGCGCCAGTGCGCCCTCGCGTGAATAGTGATTTACCTTGTCAAGCAGCTGGTCCAGGCTACGGTAGCTGTAGTGCAGCAGCAGGCTGCGCAGCGCCTGCGACCGACCGTCGGCGATCACGCGCTCATGGACTCGATCATCGCTGAAGCGGCCCTTACCGCGACGGAACAGGCGCAGCACCTCGTCAGGCCACCAGCCGGAATGGTGCATGAAGCGGCCGCAGAAGCTCGAAAGGCGCGGCAGACGATAGGCGTCGGCGGTCGGAGCCACGATCGCGGCGCGGATTTCCCGCGCCAGCTCGGGCGTGACCTGCTCGTCGGCATCGATCGACAGCACCCAGTCGCAAGTTGCATGATCCAGCGCACGGTTCTTCTGCAGGCCGAACCCGGGCCAGTCGGTGACGAAGACCTTGTCGGTGTATTCGCGGCAGATCTCGACCGTGCCGTCGGTGCTACCGGAATCGACCACCACGATCTCATCGGCCCAGGCGACCGAATCGAGCGCCTGGCGGATCAGCGTCGCTTCGTTCTTGGTGATCAGGATGACGGAAATGGTCGGCTGACTCATGGATGCAGGATCGTTTCCGGACGGAATATGGCGACAGGCAGCGGTCAGGCCCCGAGCGACAGGCCGGCGACGCCGCACAGGCGCGCCAGCACCTGCTGCGGCCGGATCTCGGTCAGGCAGCGAGTATGCCCGAGCGGACAGGTGCGCTTGAAGCAGGGCGAGCACTCCAGCCCCAGATACAGGCTCTGCGCCTTGTCCGACAAGGGCGGCGTATGGTGCGGCGTCGACGAGCCGTAGATCGCCACCATCGGCTTGTCCAGCGCGGCCGCCACATGCATCAGGCCTGAGTCGTTGGTCACCGCCGCTGCTGCGGCGTCGAGCAGGTCCACCGCGTCGGCCAGCTGGGTGCTGCCGCAGAGGTTGAACACGCCCTCGCCACCCAGGCGGGCAATCTCGTCACCAGCGACTCGGTCCTTGGCTGAGCCCAGCACCCAGATCTGGTGACCCAGTTCCACCAGACTGCGCGCCAGTTCGCCGTAATGGTGCAGTGGCCACTGCTTGGCCGGGCCGTATTCGGCACCGGGCATGAAGGCCACCGCCGGTCGATTGACCAGCAAGCCGAACTGCTCGCGCAGGCGTGCGAAGTTGGCCGGGTCGGCGCGCAGGCGCGGCACGGGCGTCGCAGGCGGCTGCGCCGCGCCTGCGGGCAGCCCCAGCGCCACGAAGCGCTGCACGGTCATCGGCAAGGCCTGCTTGTCGAGATGGCGCATGTCGTTGAGCAATCCATAGCGCATCTCGCCACGGAAGCCCGTGCGCCGAGGAATGGCGGCAAACAGCGGCACCAGCGCCGACTTGAGCGAACCCGGCAACACGATGGCCTGGTCGTAGCCAGAGTCCGCCAGGCGGCGACCCAACTGCCAGCGTGCCTTGAGCCCGAACTGGCCGTGACCCAGCGGCATCGCGATGCCCTGTCGCACCTCGGGCATGCGCGCCAGGATAGGCAGCGACCAGCCCGGTGCGAGCACGTCGATCTCGACCCGGGGCTCGGCGGCCTTGAGGGTCATGAACAGGCTTTGCGCCATGACCATGTCGCCGACCCAGGACGGGCCGACCACCAGGATGCGACGGACCGGCCGACTCACGCGCGCTTCGCCAGCCAGGCCAGGTAGCGTTCGACGCCCTGCTCCACCGTCAGGAAGGAAGCGCTGTAGCCGGCCGCGCGCAGCGCACCCATGTCGGCCTCGGTGAAGCTCTGGTAGCGGCCCTTGAGCTGGTCCGGGAAGGGAATGTAGTCGAGCCGACCCCGACCGTGGAACTTGAGCACCGCGTTGGCCACGTCGTTGAAACTCTGGGCCAGGCCGGTACCGCAGTTGTAGATGCCCGACACCTGCGGATGGTCGAGCAGCCACAGGTTGACCGCCACCACGTCATCGACGTGGATGAAGTCACGCCGCTGCTCGCCGGGACCATAGCCATCACAGCCCTCGAACAGGCGCACGCTGTCACCGTCCCGGAGCTGGTTGTTCAGGTGGAAAGCCACGCTGGCCATGCCGCCCTTGTGCTGCTCGCGCGGGCCGTAGACGTTGAAATAGCGCAGGCCGACCACCGGGCTGGAGATCTGCGACTGCAGCCGGCGCAGGTAGACATCGAACTGGAACTTCGAGAAGGCATAGGCGTTGAGCGGATGCTCATGCTCGCGTGCCTCGCGGAACACCGGCCCCTCGCCGTAGACCGAGGCCGATGAGGCGTAATAGAAGGGCAGCTTGCGCTCGAGGCACCAGTGCAGCAAGGCCTTGCTGTACTGGTAGTTCACGTTCATCACGAAGCGCCCGTCCCACTCGGTGGTCGCCGAGCAGGCGCCCTGGTGGAACACCGCTTCGACCGGGCCGAAATCCTCTCCGGCCTGAATACGGGCCAGGAAGTCATCCTTGTCAAGGTAGTCGCTGATATGGGCGTCAGACAAGTTCAGGCACTTGCGACCGTCGGTGAGGTCGTCCACCACCAGGATGTCGGTAATGCCGCGGGCGTTGAGGCCCTGCACGAGGTTGCTGCCGATGAAGCCGGCGCCGCCGGTGACGATGATCATGGGATTGGTTCCAGAAATAAGCCGCCTCAGTCCGAGGATTCTTCCTTGAACTGCATCCGGTACAACCTGGCGTAGGCACCACCGCGTGCCAGCAGCTCCTGGTGACGGCCCTGTTCGACGAGGCGTCCATTATCCATGACCACGATCTGGTCCGCCCCCTCGATGGTGGACAGACGGTGCGCGATCACCAGCGTGCTGCGCCCCTGGACCAGGGTACCGAGCGCCGCCTGGACCTGGCGCTCGGATTCGGTGTCCAGCGCCGAGGTGGCCTCGTCGAGGATCAGGATGGGCGCATCCTTCAGGAAGGCGCGCGCAATCGCGAGGCGCTGGCGCTGCCCGCCCGACAGCCGGGCGCCGTTCTCGCCGATCTCGGTCTGCAGCCCTTGGGGCAGGCGTTCGATGAACTCCATCGCATGGGCCGCGCGGGCGGCCTGCTCGATGCGATCGAGCGGGACATCCGGCCGGCCATACGCGATGTTGGCGGCCACCGTGTCGTCAAACAGCACCACCTGCTGGCCGACGAAGGCGATTTGCTCGCGCCACTGCGACAGCGGCAGCGCATCAATGCGAACACCATCCACCAGGATGCGACCCGACTCCGGGTTGAAGAAGCGTGCCAGCAAGCTGACCACCGTCGTCTTGCCGCTGCCCGAACTGCCGACCAGGGCCACCGTCTGGCCCGGCGCGATATCCAGCGTCAAGTCGTCCACCGCCCAGGCGTCCTGGCCAGGATAGCGGAAACACAGTTGCTCGAAGCGGATATGCCCCTGCGCCAACGGACCGGGCAGCGATGCGCCAGGACCCGCGGGCGACTCGGGCTCGGGCGGCAGGTCGAGCAAGGCATAGATGCTCTGCGCGCCTGCCAGGCCGCTCTGAATCGTGGCGTTGATATTGGTCAGGCGCCGGATCGGCTCGAACAACATGGACATCGCGGTGACGAAACCGATGAACTCGCCGGGCGAGAGGCGATCGTTGGCCGACAGGCTGGTGGCGACATAGATCACCCCGGACACCGCCATCGCGGCCAGCACCTGCACCAGCGGCACGTTGGCCGAAGAGACCCTGATGGCACGCATGGTCTCGCGGCGCAAGCGCTCCACCACCGCCCGAAAGCGCCGTGACTCGTAGTCGTGCGCACCGAAGACCTTGATCTCCTTGATTCCCACCAGCGACGCATCGACCATGCCGGTCAGTCGACCCGTGATGTCCTGGATGTCCTGATTCGAGCTGCGCAGACGGGCGCTTGCCACGCGGATGATCCAGGCCACTACCGGAGCAACGGCCACGATCAGCAGCGTGAGCTCCCAGGCGGAATAGAGCAGATAGCCGACCAGGCCGATGATCACCAGGGAGTCGCGGATCACGATGATCCAGGCGGTGGACAGCGCCTGCCCGACCTGCGGAATGTCGTACAGGATGCGCGACAGCATCCGGCCTGGCGGCTCGGACTGATGCGCCGCCAGCGGCAACGCCATCTGGTGCTCGAAAACCCGCTGGCGCAGGTCGGCCACGGCCTTGTTGGCGACCCACTGGCTCGACACGTTGATGACGTACTCGGCCAGCCCCTTGCCCAGGAAAGCCAGCATCAGCAGCAGCGGCAGGCGCCAGGCGGCGGTCTTGTCTTTCTGGATCATGCTCAGGTCGACCAGTCCCTTGAGCAGGGCCGGCAGGACCGGCTCGAGCGCGGCGGCGGCGATCATCGTCAGCACCGACAGCAGCATCACCCGCCAATAGGGCATGGCCGTCCCGAGCAGGCGCCGGTAGAGGCTGATCGAGCCCTTCATTCCCGGCGCAACAGCTTGTCCACGAACCAGTTGCCCAGACGGCCGCTGTCGAAGCGCGCGGTCAGGGCCTGCTGGTCGTAGCGGGTTTCGATCCAGGTCGTGAAGTCGATCGGCTCCTTCGCGTCGTCATCGAGATAGCACTGCAGGAAGAAGTCGAGGATGGCGGTGCGGCCGAGCGTGAAATGGCCGTATTTCTTGCGCAGCTCGCGAATCTGGCCGATCGGCTCGCCGAGCTGGAAATGGCGGTAGAGGGTCGCTCCCAGCCCGGCCCGGTCGGCGCCGGACTTGCAGTGCATCAGTGCCGGATAGGCCATGCGCCGGAACAGATCGCGGGCTCCCAGCAGTTCCTCGACCGATGGCATGTCGCGCGAGTAGAGCCTGAAATCGACCAGCTCGATGCCGAGCTCGCGGCAAACTTCCTGCTCGAGCGCGTAACCCCCGAACGGGTTGGGCCCGCGCAGATTGATGATGGTCTTGATACCGTACAGGCGGTGGTACTTGCGGATCTGCGCCGGGCTGGGCTGACTGCAGCGGAACAGGCCACCGGGCAGCGGGTAGAAATTGTTGTAGATGGAACGGACAAAGCCGTGGTCCTCGAGCTGCATGCTGAGGTAGGCCCTGAGACGGCCAAATGGCTTCGTGAGGTCGTAAGACACGGCAGGTAGGTATTGGGACGGAAAAGCCTGGATTATGCCGGCGGACCGGCGGATAGACCGCGCCCAGCTGCGCGAGGCCTCGGTGCGCCGACTCGGGACGCAGGATTCCGGGCGACAATATGGCCCATGGACATCAGGCACAAGGCAGACATGGACAGCCTCTTCTCGCGCAACTTGGCAGAACATCTGGCATTGTTCCAGTCGCTGGGCGAACTGAATGACAGGGTTGGGCAGGCCGGCTGGTTGGCATCTCGGACGCTGCAGGCGGGCGGCAAGCTGCTGTTTTGCGGCAACGGGGGCTCGGCGGCCGACAGCCAGCATCTGGCGGCCGAGCTCACCGGCCGCTTCATCCTGGACCGCAAGCCGCTGGCTGCGCTCGCGCTCTCGACCGACACCTCGGCACTGACCTGCATTGCCAACGACTACTCCTTCGACGAGGTGTTCGCGCGCCAGGTGCAGGGCCTGGGTCGCGCCGGCGATGTGCTGGTGGGCATTTCGACTTCAGGCAACTCGCGCAACGTGATCCGTGCGGTCGAGGAGGCCAAGGCCTTGGGCATGTCGGTGATCGGTCTGCTGGGGCGTGACGGCGGCGCCTTGCGTGCGCTCTGCGATGTGCCCATCGTCGTGCCGAGCCCGACCACGGCGCGCATCCAGGAGGCGCATATCCTGATCGGCCACACCCTGTGCGGGCTGATCGAGCAGCAGCTCGGCCTGGTCTGACTTCGGTCTGCGCCCTGCAGGCCACGCTTTGAACGGTTTTCCCTCATGACACTGTATTCCCCACCCGACCGGTCCCTCGTGGCCGGTCGCCGCATCCTGGTCGTCGGCGACGTGATGCTGGACCGCTACTGGTTTGGCGCCGTCGAGCGCATCTCGCCCGAAGCCCCGGTTCCCGTGCTGCATGTGCAGCGCGAGCAGGAGCGCCTGGGTGGCGCGGCCAACGTGGCGCTCAACGTCAAGACCCTGGGCGGCCAGGTGACGCTGCTGAGCATGGTAGGCCAGGATGAACCCGCGCAGCGCCTGCAGGCCCTGCTGCACCAGCAGGGCATCGCCACCGTGCTGGGCCAGGACCCGAGCCTGCAGACCATCGTCAAGCTGCGCCTGATCGGACGTGCCCAGCAGCTGCTGCGCGTCGACTTCGAGCAGGCGCCCGACCACGAGGTGCTCTCCCAGATGCTGACCGACTTCGAACGCGAGCTGCCCCGGCACGACGTGGTGCTGTTCTCGGACTACGGCAAGGGCGGGTTGGCGCATATCCCGCGCATGATCGAGCTCGCGCGGGCGGCCGGCAAGCCGGTGCTGGTCGACCCCAAGGGCAGCGACTACGCGCGCTACGCCGGCGCCAGCGTGATCACGCCCAACCGTTCCGAGCTGATGCAGGTGGTGGGCAGCTGGCAGGACGAGGCCGAACTGGAGCGCAAGGCGCAAAGCCTGCGCGAACGGCTGGGACTGCAGGCGCTGCTGCTGACCCGGTCCGAGGAAGGCATGTCGCTGTTCGAGGCCGACCGGGTCTCGCATGTCAAGGCCCAGGTGCGCGAGGTGGCCGATGTGACCGGCGCCGGCGACACCGTGATCGCAACCATGGCCTTGATGCTCTGCTGCGGCCTGCCGCTGGAGCAAGCGATGGAGATTGCCAACCGCGCCGGTGGCCTGGTGGTGGCCAAGTTCGGCACCGCAACCGTGAGCTACGAGGAGCTGTTCGCATGAGCCATCTGATGGACAAGGTCTGCGCGCGCGCGGATCTGCCCGCGCGCCTGGCGGCATTGCCGCGTCCGCTGGTATTCACCAACGGCGTGTTCGACGTGCTGCACCGCGGCCATGTGAACTACCTGCACCAGGCCGCCGCGCTCGGCGGCTCGCTGATCGTGGCGGTCAATTCCGACGCATCGGCCAGGATGCTGGGCAAGGGCCCGGACCGGCCGCTGAACCGGGCCGAGGACCGCGCCGCCGTGCTGGCCGGACTGGCGTCGGTGGCGCTGGTAACCTTCTTCGACGAGCGCACGCCAGTCGAGCTGATCAAGGAAATCCGGCCTGACCTCTACGTCAAGGGTGGCGACTACGACATGGAGGTGCTGGAGGAAACCCGCGTCGTGCGCAGCTGGGGCGGCGACGCGCTGGCGATCCCCTTCATTGATGGCTACTCGACCACCTCGCTGGTCAAGCGCATCCGGGCCGGCGACAGCGCTGCGGCCCCGCGCAAGGCGGCCTTCCTCGACCGCGACGGCGTGGTCAACCTGGACCGGGCCTATGTCAGCCGCTGGGAGGATTTCGAATTCGTGCCGGGAGCCATCGACGCCATGCGCCGGCTAAAACAAGCTGGCTATGCCCTGGTGGTGGTGACCAACCAGTCCGGCATCGCCCGCGGCTACTACACCGAGGCGCAATACCAGGCGCTAACCGCAGCCATGAAGCAGGCGCTGGCCGACGCCGGAGCCGCAGTCGATGCGGTCTACCACTGCCCGCACCACGCCAAGGGCGAGGTGGCAGAACTAACCATCGAATGCGACTGCCGCAAGCCCGCGCCCGGCATGATCCTGCGCGCAGCCAAGGAACTGAACCTGTCGCTGGCCGACTCGATCCTGGTCGGCGACAAGCCGTCCGACATCAAGGCTGCACGCGCTGCTGGCGTGGGCAAGGCCTACATCGTGCAGTCGGACAATGCCGAGTCCGGCCAAGGCCTGGCCGGAGCCGATGCGGCCTATCCCGACCTCCGGGCCTGCGTCGAGGCTCTTCTGGCGTAGATGACCCGCCTGCTCTACACCGCCCTGCTCCTGCTGCTGACCCCGCTCGCCCTGCTGCGCCTGTGGCTGCGTGGCAAGGGCAACCCCGACTACCGGCTTCGCTGGGGCGAGCGCCTCGGCTTCGTACCGGCCCTGCCCAAACGACAGCGCCTGTGGGTGCACGCGGTCTCGGTCGGCGAGGCGGTCGCCGCCGCGCCACTGGTGCGCGCCTGGCACGCCGCCCACCCCAACTGGGCGGTGCTGGTGACGACCACGACGCCGACCGGTTCGGCCCAGGTCAGACGGATGTTCGGCGACAGCGTCGAGCATTGCTACCTGCCCTTCGACCTGCCCTGGATGGTCGGCCTGTTCCTGCGCCGCAGCCGGCCCAGCTTGGGCGTCGTGATGGAAACCGAGATCTGGCCCAATCTCTACGCTGGTGCGCAGCGTCGCGGCCTGCCGCTGATCATGGCCAATGCCCGGCTGTCCGACAAGTCCTTCAAGGCCTACCAGCGCTTGCGCTGGCTGGTCGGCCCCACCCTGCGGCGCGTGGCACTGATCGCCGCCCGCGGGCGCGAGGATGCCAAGCGCTTCGTCGCGCTGGGAGCAACAACGAGCCAGGTCGAGGCGCTGGGCAACCTCAAGTTCGACCTCGAGCGCTCGCCGCAGGTCGTCGCTGCGGGCCAGGCCTGGCGCGACTGGCTGGGCCGCGAGCGGCCGGTCTGGATCGCCGCCAGCACCCATCCGGGCGAGGAAGAACTGGTGCTGGCCGCACACCGGCTGTTGCTTGAACAGCAGCCTCAGGCGCTGCTGGTGCTGGCGCCGCGTCACCCGGAGCGCGCCGAGGCGGTGCTCGCGGCGGTACTGGCGGCCGGACTGCCCGCGCTGCGCCGCAGCGCATTGGCGACTGCGCCCGAGCTGCCACCGGCTGGCTCATCAGCCACTGGCAATGGCGCCGTGCTGGTAGTCGACACCCTGGGCGAGCTGATGAACTTCTATGCCGCCAGCGACATCGCCTATGTCGGTGGCAGCCTGGTGCCCAACGGGGGCCACAACCCGCTCGAACCGCTGGTGCTCGGCCTGCCGGTGCTCAGCGGCCCGCAGGTGTTCAACTTCCGCGAGGTCTACGCCGAGTTGCAGGCGCTCGACGCCGTGACCATGGTTGACTCGGCAGATGCGCTGGGCCAAGCACTCTGCAGCGCTTTGGGTCAAGGAGTGGGCGCGCCGGCAGCCAACCCGGCCGTCGCCGGATGGATGCGCCAGAACCAGGGCAGCACCGCGCGGCTGATCGAACGCGCGCAGCGGCTGGCAGGCCTGCCGGCCTGACCACAAACCGATGCCGCAGCAGACAGGACGCTGCCGGCGGCATCGGCTTATGCGCTTCAGTGCGCCGAAGCCCCGATCACCGCGTCGGGCTTGACGCGCTTGAGCAACGCCAGCATCTCGGCCTCGATCCGGTGCAGCGCTTCCTGCGTCTGGCCCTCGAAGCGCAGCACCAGCACCGGCGTGGTGTTGGAAGCGCGGATCAGGCCAAAGCCATCCGGCCAGTCCACGCGCAGGCCGTCGATGGTGTTGACCTGGGCCGGCGCCTCGAAGCTCGCGATCGACTGCAACTGGGTGACGAGCTGATGCTGCTCGCCGTCGCCGCAGGCCACGTTGAGCTCGGGCGTGGAAAAGCTGGTCGGCAGGCCTTCGAGCAACGCGCCGGGGTTGGCGTGGCGGCTGACGATCTCCAGCAGGCGCGCACCCGCGTAGCTGCCGTCATCGAAGCCGTACCAACGCTCCTTGAAGAAGATATGGCCGCTCATCTCGCCGCCCAGCGGCGAATCGACCTCCTTCATCTTGGCCTTGATCAGCGAGTGTCCGGTCTTGTGCATCAGCGGCACGCCGCCGGCCTCGCGGATCGCCGGGGCCAGGCGCTGGCTGCACTTGACGTCATAGACGATCTGGCCGCCGGGTACGCGCGAGAGCACGTCCTGCGCGAACAGCATCATCTGGCGGTCAGGGTAGATGTTCTGGCCGCTCGGCGTGACGATGCCGAGCCGGTCGCCATCGCCGTCAAAGGCCAGGCCCAGGTCGGCACCGGTTTCGGTGAGCTTGGCGATCAGGTCGCGCAGGTTCTCGGGCTTGCTGGGATCGGGATGGTGGTTCGGGAACTCGCCATCGACCTCGCTGAACAGTTCGATCACCTCGCAGCCGAGCGCGCGGAACAGCTGCGGCGCCGAGGCACCTGCGACGCCGTTGCCGCAATCGACCACGATCTTCAGCGGACGCGCTATTCTGATGTCCGAGACGATGCGCGCGATGTAGTCGTCCTGCACCGCCTGCTGACGCACGCCGCCGCCAGCGCGCCGGGGCGCCTCCTCGGCTTCCATCGATTGGCGCAGCGCCTGGATCTCGTCACCGTAGATCGCGCGGCCGGCCAGCACCATCTTGAAGCCGTTGTGGTGCTTGGGATTGTGGCTGCCGGTGACCTGGATGCCGGAGTTGCACAACACATTGGCCGCATAGTAGGTCATCGGGGTCGTGACCATGCCGATGTCAATCACCTGCACGCCAGCCTCGACCAGGCCCTCGATCAGCGCGGCGGCCAGCATCGGACTGCTCAGGCGGCCGTCGCGGCCGACTGCCACCGTGGTCTCGCCCAGGCCCAGCGCACGGGCGCCGAAGGCCAGGCCGAGTGCGCGCGCGAATTCGGTATTGAGCGCGTCAGGGACGACGCCGCGGATGTCATAGGCTTTGAAGGCGGTGGCTGGAACTTGCATTGAGTTTGTGTGGGGTATGAAGACCCTTGCCATTGTAGGAAATCCTGGACGGCCTGAGCGCCGGTCTGCAGGCTTATGATGGAGGACCTCCACCCAGTCCGATGAAAACCCCCTCCGTCCCCTTGTTCTCCACCGTCTGTCCCAGCCCGATCGGCGAGTTGCTGCTGGTCGGCCATCAGCAGGCGCTGTGTGGCTGCTGGTTCGCCAACCAGCTCGATATCCCGGGCTGGGCCGAGGCAGCGCCCTGGGAGCACGACCATCCCCTGCTGCAGCGAACCATCGCACAGCTGGATGACTACTTCGCGCATCGCCGCCAGGATTTCGACCTGCCGCTGGACCATGCCTATGGCACCGAGTTCCAGCAGTCGGTCTGGCAGGCGCTGAGCCGGATTCCCTACGGCGAGACGGTCTCCTACGGCGAGCTCGCCCAGTCGCTGGGCCGGCCGCGCGCGGTGCGCGCGCTCGGCGCGGCGGTCGGTCGGAACCCGCTGGCCATCATCCTGCCCTGTCACCGCGTCGTCGGCGCCGACGGCAGCCTGACGGGATACACCGGCGGCCTGACACGCAAGTCCTTCCTGCTGCGGCTGGAGCAGACCCAACCCTCCCTCTTGCCTTGAAAACACCTCGATCCCTGACAGCCGACTTCCTGCTGCTGGCTGCCGCCTGGGGCAGCTCCTTCCTGTTCATGCGCATGGGCGCGCTGGAGTTCGGCGCCTGGACCACCTCGGGGCTGCGCATAGGCATCGCCGCGCTGGCCATGCTACCGCTGCTGTTGTGGCGCTGTGACTTGCAACTGGTACGGCGCAAGTCGGTTCCGCTGCTGCTGGTAGGCCTGCTCAACACCGGCATCCCGTTCGCGCTCTACTGCTATGCGCTGCAGCACATCAGCACCGGGCTGACGTCGATACTGAATGCGAGCTCGCCGCTGTTCGGCGCACTCGTCGCCTGGGTCTGGCTGCGCGAGGCACCCAACCGCTGGCGCTTGCTCGGGCTGGCGCTGGGCTTTGTCGGCATCACGCTGCTGTCCTGGAACAAGGTCAGCGTGGGCGGCGAGCAGACCGGCTGGGCGGTGCTGGCCTGCCTGGGCGCGACAATGTGCTACGGCGTTGCCGCCAGCATCACACGCAAGTATCTGACCGGGGTTCCGGCACTGACCATCACCGCGGCCAGCCTGGTCGGTGCAGCGCTGGTACTGGCCATCCCGACCGCCTGGAACTGGCCCGACCGGATGCCGGGCCTGCCGGCCTGGGGCGCCTTGATCGCACTCGGGCTGCTCTGCACGGCCTGGGCCTATGTGCTGTTCTACCGACTGATTGCCGAAGCCGGCCCGGCCAAGGCACTGACCGTGACCTTCATGGTGCCGCTGTTCGCGCTGGTCTATGGTGCGCTGCTGCTGGACGAGGCGGTCACGCTGGCGATGGCTGGCTACGGACTGGTGATCCTGCTCAGCGTCGCGCTGTCGACCGAGTTCATCCAGCCGCAGCGCTGGCTGGGGCGCCGACCGCGTCCTTGACGCATTTCTTGACGAAGCTGTTCTTGGCCGCGCCGGCCAGCTTCTTCTCGCTGGCCTGCGCCTCGCAACTGGCCTGCGCCTCCTTCTCGCATTTCTTGAGGAAGCTGCTCTTGGCCGCACCGGCGAGCTTCTTCTCGGCAGCGGTGGCGTGGCAGCTGAGACCCTCGGCCGCCGCCGAGAATGTGATCATGGAGGCAAACAGGGCAAGGGCAATCGGCTTGATCATGGTAGTCGCTTTGGTGGCTGGATTCAGGCGGCCGTCGCAGAACCGGACTGCACCGCCTCCTTGAGCTTGGGACTCGCGTGAAAGGTTACCACGCGACGCGAATCGATCGCCACCACCTCGCCGGTGCGCGGGTTGCGGCCCGGGCGCGGCGCCTTGGTGCGGACCTGGAAATTGCCGAAGCCCGAGATCTTGACCTCCTCGCCCTCGACCAGGGTCTCGGCGATCAGGTCAAAGAAGGCATCGACCATGTCCTTGGACTCGCGCTTGTTCAGCCCGATCTGCTCGAACAGGATCTCGGACAGCTGGGCCTTGGTCAGGGCGTTGCCGCCCTGCTCTTCGCTGGGATGCTCCATGACGTGCATGTTCACCATCAACGCAGGCGCGCGCCGACTTGCTGCTGCAGCGCGGCCAGCGCGGCCTGCACCACGCCGTCGATCTGCTCGTCGGTCAGCGTGGCTTCGGCGCCTTCGAGCGTCAGGCGCACGGCCAGGCTCTTCTCGTCGGCGGACATGCCCGGCACCTCGGCGCCCTTCTTGGGGCGATAGATGTCGAACAGCACGGCCGACTTCAGCAATCCCTGCGCGTCCGAGCCACGGATGGCGGCCATCAGCGCGGCATGGCTGACCGATTCGGCCACCACGACCGCGAGGTCGCGCTCGACCGGCTGGTGGCGCGGCACCGGCTGCGCCTGGGCGACGTCACGCGCCAGCACGGCGGGCAGGTCGAGCTCGAACATCACCGGAGCCTGCTGCCAGCCTTCAGCCTGACGCCAGCGCGGGTGCAGTTCGCCAACAAAGCCGATCGCCTGGCCGTCGAGCAGCACGCGGGCACAGCGGCCGGGGTGCATGGCCGGGTGCTCAGCCACTTCGAAGGTCGGCACGCGTGGCGCGAGCAGCGCCTCGACATCGCCCTTGGCATCGAAGAAATCGACCGCGCGGGCCGGCAGGCCCCATTGCTGCTGCTCGGCCTCACCCCAGGCCAGCGCGGCGACGCGCATCGGCTGGTCGAAGCCGGCGACCGTGGTCTCGCTGTCGCCGACCGAGGCGTCCTTGCGGAACACGCGGCCGAGCTCGAACACGCGCACGCGCGCGGCCTTGCGGTCGGTGTTGAACTTGAGCACGTTGAGCAAGCTGCCCAGCAGCGAGCTGCGCATCACGCTGAGCTGGCTGGCGATCGGGTTCAGCAGCTTGATCGGGTCGGCGTTGCCGGCGTAGTCGCGCTCCCAGCGCGCCTCGACGAAGCTGAAGTTGATCGTCTCCTGGTAGCCCTGCAGCGCGAGCTGGCGACGCAGCGCGAAGGGGCCGCGCTGGCGCTCGGGACGGATCTGCGCGGTCACGGGCGCCTGCGGCGGCGTGTGCGGCAGGTTGTCGTAGCCGATCACGCGCGCGACTTCCTCGATCAGGTCTTCCTCGATCTGCAGGTCGAAGCGGAACGACGGCGGCGTCACGGTGACAGTACCTTCGGCTTCGGTCACCGGCAGGCTCAGGCTGCGCAGCGCATCGGCGCATTGCTGCTGCGTGAGCGCCATGCCGATCACCTTGCAGGCGCGCGCCACGCGCAGCGTCACCGGCTTGACTTCGGGCAGGTTGACTATCCTGTCGACCACCGGGCCGACCTCGCCGCCGCAGATCTGCACCACCAGCTCGGAGATGCGCTCCAGGTGCTCGACGATCTGCTGCGGATCGACGCCGCGCTCGAAACGGTGGCCGGCGTCGGTGCTGAAGTTGAAGCGGCGCGAACGGCCCGCGATCGCCTTCGGCCACCAGAACGCGGCCTCGACGAAGACGTTGCGCGTCTCGTCGCCGACCGCGGTGGCGTCGCCGCCCATGATGCCGGCCAGCGACTCGACCGCCTGCGCATCGGCAATCACGCCGACCTGGCCGTCGAGCGTGACGGTGTTGCCGTTGAGCAGCTTGAGCGTTTCACCCTCGCGGCCCCAGCGCACCTGCAAGCCGCCGTGGATCTTGTCGAGGTCGAAGATATGCGACGGACGGCCCAGCTCGAACATCACGTAGTTCGAGATGTCAACCAGCGCCGAGACGCTGCGCTGACCGCAGCGCGCCAGGCGCTCGACCATCCAGGCCGGAGTCCGGGCCTGCGGGTTGATGCCCTTGATGACGCGGCCGGCGAAGCGACCGCACAGATCCGGTGCCTGCAGCTCGACCGGCAAGGTATCGGCAATCTGCGGCGCCAGGGTCGGGAAGGTCGGCGCCTTCAGCGGCGCGCCGGTCAGCGCGGCGAGCTCGCGCGCGATGCCGTAGACGCTCAGGCAGTGCGCCAGGTTCGGCGTCAGTTTCAGCGTGAACAGCTGGTCGTCCAGCTTCAGGTAGTCGCGGATCGACTGGCCGACCGGCGCATCGTCCGGCAGCTCAAGCAGGCCGGCGTTCTCTTCCGAAATCTTGAGCTCGCGCGCCGAGCACAGCATGCCGAAGCTCTCGACGCCGCGCAGCTTGCCCTTGCCGATCTTGAACGGCTTGCCGTCCGCGCCGGGCGGCAGTTCGGCGCCGACCAGCGCCGCCGGCACCTTGATGCCGACACGCGCGTTCGGTGCACCGCAGACAATCTGCAGCGGCTCGCCCTGGCCGACATCGACCTGGCAGACGCGCAGGCGGTCGGCATTGGGATGCTGCTCGGCCGCGACGATGGCGCCGATCACGATCTGGCTGAAGGGCGGCGCGACGGGCACCAGCTCCTCGACCTCCAGGCCGGCCATGGTCAGCTTGTCGGCCAGCTCCTGGCTGGTCAGCAGCGGGTTGCAGAACTCACGCAGCCACGATTCGGGGAATTGCATACTCTTGTCACTCTCGAAAAGGGGTTGGCGCGATCAGCGGAACTGGCTCAGGAAGCGGATGTCGCCGTCGAAGAACAGGCGCAGGTCGTTGACACCGTAGCGCAACATGGTCAGGCGGTCCGGCCCCATGCCGAAGGCGAAGCCGATGTAGCGCTCGGAGTCGAGCCCCATGTTGCGCACCACGTTCGGGTGCACCTGGCCGCAGCCGCCGACTTCCAGCCAGCGACCCGCCAGCGGACCGCTGGCGAACGCGATGTCGATCTCGGCGCTCGGCTCGGTGAAGGGGAAGAAGCTCGGACGGAAGCGCAGCACCAGGTCATCCGACTCGAAGAAGGTGCGGCAGAAATCGGTGAAGACGAACTTCAGGTCCTTGAAGCTGATGTTCTCGCCGATCCACAGGCCTTCGCACTGGTGGAACATCGGCGAATGGGTCGCATCGCTGTCGACGCGGTAAGTGCGGCCCGGCACGATGACGCGGATCTCGGGCATGGCGCCGCTGAACGGGACATCGGCTGCAGCGCCGGCCGCCTCGCGGTGGCGCTTGACATGCTGGACCGCGTGGCGCACCTGCATCGGGCTGGTGTGGGTGCGCAGCAGGTTGGGCTCGCCCTCCTTGACGCCTTCGACGTAGAAGGTGTCGTGCATCGAACGCGCCGGGTGATCCTCGGGCGTGTTGAGCGCGGTGAAGTTGTACCAGTCGCACTCGATCTCGGGACCGTCGGCGACCTCGAACCCCATCGAGCCGAAGATGGCCTCGATGCGCTCCAGCGTCAAACTGACCGGGTGCAGGCCGCCGGTGCCGCGCACGCGACCCGGCAGCGTGACGTCGAGCGCCTCGGCCTGCAGCTGGCGCTGCAGCTCGGCCTCGACCAGGGCGGCGCGACGCTCGCCCAGCGCGGCCTCGATCGCCTGCTTGGCGACGTTGACAGCCGCACCGCGCGTCTTCTTCTCTTCCACGCTCAGGGCAGCCATGCCCTTCATGAGTTCGGTCACGCGACCGCTCTTGCCCAGGAACTGGGCCTTGGCGTTTTCCAGGTCGGCGGGGGTGGCGGCTTGCGCGAACAGTTCGCGCGCGGCGCTCACCAGGGCATCGAGGTCGTTCATCTCAACGGTCCAAAGCGGATTCTCGGAATCCAAATGAAAAAAGGGCCAGTGCCTCATCGGCGCCGGCCCTCAAATGCTCGGGTTTCAGGTTGCGCTAAAACCCGGCGTCCATCAGGCGGCCAGCTTGGCCTTGACCTGTTCGACGATGGCAGCGAAAGCGGCCGGGTCGTTCACGGCCAGGTCGGCCAGCATCTTGCGGTCGACTTCGATGGAAGCCTTCTTCAGGCCGTTGGCGAACTGGCTGTAGGTCAGGCCCAGAGCACGTGCGCCAGCGTTGATACGGGCGATCCACAGGCGGCGGAACACGCGCTTCTTGTTACGGCGGTCACGGTAGGCGTACTGACCGGCCTTCATCACCGCCTGTTTGGCGATGCGATAGACGTTACCGCGGCGGCCGCGGAAACCTTTGGCCAGGGCCAGGACTTTCTTGTGACGGGCACGTGCAGTGACACCACGTTTGACGCGAGGCATAGTATTCTCCTAGTTCGTCGTTGAATTACAGGCCCATGCCGGGCAGCATCTGTGCCATGTGACCCATATTGGTCTCATGGACATTCACTGCGCCGCGCAGATGGCGCTTGTTCTTGGTGGTCTTCTTGGTCAGGATGTGACGCTTGAAGGCTTGACCGCGCTTGACGGTACCACCCGGACGAACGCGAAAACGTTTCTTCGCACTGCTCTTGGTCTTCATCTTGGGCATTGGAATGCTCCTTATGGTTTGTGCTCGTGAGGCGCCGCGAACCTGATCGCAGTCTTGCATGGGCCCCGAGCCACTTGGTAATGCATCGCGGGCGAACCCGCAACGCTTGCGGTGCAAGCACCGCAGGACCCGGACTGGCGACCCACCTGTCCGGACCCGAAAAAACTCAAAACCGAGGTCAGCTGGCGGCTGCCGGGGCTTCGGCTGCCGGCTTGGCAGCGGCGCCCGGCTTCTTGCGGCCCGGTGCGATCATCATGATCATCTGGCGGCCTTCCAGCTTGGGGAACTGCTCGACGATGATGGTGTCGCCCAGTTCGTCGCGGATGCGCTGCAGCAGCGCCATGCCGATTTCCTGGTGCGTGATCTCGCGGCCGCGGTAGCGCAGCGTGATCTTGCACTTGTCGCCGTCTTCCAGGAAGCGGCGCACGTTGCGCATCTTGATCTGGTAGTCGCCTTCGTCGGTACCGGGACGGAACTTGATTTCCTTGATCTCGATGACCGTCTGCTTGGCCTTCGCCTCAGCCGCCTTCTTCTGCTCCGCGTACTTGAACTTGCCGTAGTCGATCAGACGACAGACCGGCGGATTCGCCATGGAGGCAATTTCCACCAAGTCCACGTCCAGATCGCCTGCCATGCGCAGGGCTTCATGGATGCTGACGACGCCGATGGCTTCGCCTTCGGGACCCGTCAGGCGCACTTCGGGCGCCATGATCTCACGGTTCAAGCGATGCGCGCGCTCTTCGCGCTGGCGACGGTCGCGGAAGTTGGGGTTGGTAGCGATGGTAAGACCTCGATTCGTAATGCCGCAGCGCGGCACAAGTGCCGCGCATGCCGATACCCAGACGCAATCATGGCGCTGAGTCAAGGCGACAAGTTTAAGCCTTGTTGGCGATCTCCGCAAGGATGCGCGCGGAAAAATCTTGCAGCGACAGCACGCCCAGGTCCTGGTTGCCACGTGCGCGCACCGCCACCGCGCCAGCTTCCTTCTCCTTGTCGCCGACGACCAGGATGTAGGGCAGCTTCTTCATCGCATGCTCGCGCACCTTGTAGTTGACCTTTTCGTTGCGCAGGTCCAACGCGACGCGCACGCCCTGGGCTTCGAGCTTGGCCGCCACCTCGCGGCAGTAATCCGCCTGAGCATCGGTGATGTTGAGCACCGCGACCTGGATCGGCGCCAGCCAGACCGGCAGCGCGCCGGCATGCTGCTCGATCAGGATGCCGATGAAGCGCTCCAGGCTGCCGACGATGGCGCGGTGCAGGATCACCGGGCGCTGGCGGCTGCCGTCCTCGGCCACGTATTCGGCGTCGAGGCGTTCGGACAGGTTGAAGTCGACCTGGATCGTGCCGCACTGCCATTCGCGACCGATTGCGTCCTTCAAGGTGTACTCGATCTTGGGGCCGTAGAAGGCGCCATCGCCCTCCGAGATCACGAACTCGCAGCCCGAATGGCGCAGGCTGGCCATCAGCGCCTGCTCGGCCTTGTCCCACAGCTCGTCGGAGCCGATGCGCGCGGCCGGACGGGTCGAGACCTTGTACAGGATGTCGGTGAAGCCGAAGTCGGCGTAGACCTTCTTGAGCACCTGGGTGAAGGTGTCGCACTCGGCCAGGATCTGGTCCTCGGTGCAGAAGATGTGGCCGTCATCC
This sequence comes from Chitinophaga pinensis, assembly GCA_943326015.2. Taxonomy (GTDB): domain Bacteria; phylum Pseudomonadota; class Gammaproteobacteria; order Burkholderiales; family Burkholderiaceae_C; genus Malikia. The sequence continues at coordinate 57,723 of CALPRQ020000003.1, forward strand.
TGGGTGAAGCCGCGCACGCGCATGATGCCGTGCAGGCCGCCCGAGGGCTCGTTGCGGTGGCACTGGCCGAACTCGCCGTAGCGCAGCGGCAGGTCGCGGTAGCTCTTGATGCCCTGCTTGTAGATCAGGATATGACCCGGGCAGTTCATCGGCTTCAAGGCGTAGTCGCGCTTTTCCGACTCGGTCACGTACATGTTGTCGCGGTACTTGTCCCAGTGGCCGGTCTTCTCCCACAGGCCCTGGTCGAGGATCTGCGGACCCTTGACCTCCTGGTAGCCATGGTCACGGTAGACCTTGCGCATGTACTGCTCGACCTGCTGCCAGACGGTCCAGCCCTTGGGGTGCCAGAACACCAGGCCGGGCGCGTGGTCGTCGATGTGGAACAGGTCGAGCTCGCGGCCCAGCTTGCGGTGGTCGCGCTTCTCGGCCTCTTCCAGGCGCGTCAGATAAGCCTGCAGGTCGTCCTTGCTGGCCCAGGCGGTGCCGTAGACGCGCTGCAGCATCTCGTTGCGGTGGTCACCGCGCCAGTAGGCGCCCGCCACCTTCATCAGCTTGAAATGCTTGAGCTTGCCGGTCGAGGGCACGTGCGGGCCGCGGCAGAGGTCCTCGAAAGCGCCCTCGCGGTAGAGGCTGACATCCTCGTTGCTCGGGATGCTGGCGATCAGCTCGGCCTTGTAATGCTCGCCCAGGCCCTTGAAGTAATCGACCGCCTCGTCGCGCGGCAGCACGCGGCGCACCACGGGCTCGTCCTTGCTGGCGAGCTCGGTCATCTTCTTCTCGATCGCGACCAGGTCCTCGGGGGTGAACGGGCGCTTGTACGAGAAGTCGTAGTAGAAGCCGTTGTCGATCACCGGACCGATGGTGACCTGCGCCTCGGGGAACAGCTGCTTGACCGCGTAGGCCAGCAGGTGGGCGCTGGAGTGGCGGATCAGCTCCAGGCCGTCGGCGTCCTTGGCGGTGACGATGGCCAGGCCAGCGTCCTGCTCGATCAGATAGCTGGTGTCAACCAGTTTGCCATTGACCTTGCCGCCGAGCGCGGCCTTGGCCAGGCCGGAGCCGATCGAGGCCGCGACCTCGGCCACCGTGACCGGGCCGGGAAACTGGCGTTGCGAGCCGTCGGGGAGCGTGATGTTCAACATAAGGGTGTCCAGAAACGAAAAAACGCGGCCGGGGCCGCGCTGTTTGAGTGAGAGAAAGACCGGAGCAGGCGCGAACTGCCGCCCCTTACAGGGCAGTGGAAGTCTCCTGGGGAGTTCGCGGTGTCATAACCAGGGTGCCTTTCTCGCTCTTAAAGCTTTCAGATCGGAGCATTTTCCCACAAAAAAATTGCACGGGCGAACACACGCGCCAAGAGCCGGCATGGCGGCCCCTGCAGATTCACTTCACAGCAGGCCGGGCATCCTGGTTCGTGATTCGGGATGCCTCGATCGCACAGCGGAAACCGAGATACTCCGTCCCCTTGTCCTGCCGCGCCGAGGCCCATCGGACCGATGCCCTGACGAAAGCCAGGTCATTGAGGAAGGAGCCCCCGCGCATCACCCGGCTCTTGGCATTCCAGAAGCTGGAAGTGAACTCCCAGACGTTGCCGGCCATGTCAGACAGGCCCTCGGGCGTATCCCCCGCCGGAAAACTCCCCACGTTGACCGTGGCATAGCGTCCGAGTCGCCTGCCGTTGAAGCGCTTTGCGTCGGGCTGCGCGCCCCAAGGGAACATCGCACTCGCGGCACCACGGGCGGCGCGCTCCCACTCCTGCTCGGTGGGCAGCCGTCTGCCTGCCCATCTGCAATACGCATCTGCAGCAACCCAGCCCACACCCGTCGCGGGCTGATTGGGACCGTTGAACTGGGGAAAGTCACGGTAGCGGGAAGGCTCGGCCCCGGTCTTGGCCACGAACTGCGCGTATTGATGATTGGTCACCTCGAACTTGTCCATGTACAAGGCCGGAAACTCCAGCGTCTGGCGCGGCAACTCGTACTCGAAAATCTTCGCCCAGGCCTGATCCACATCGTCAGGAGCCACCTTTTCGAGTGACTTCAACTCGTCCCTTAGCGCGGCCTGACTCACGCCGATCGTGAACCGTCCCGGAGCGAGGTAGCGCAGCCTGGCGCCGTCCACGGGAGAAAACAGTTCAGCGGGCATGGCCATCACGGTGGCAAACGGCTGCGCCAGCATGGGCGCCAGGGCCAATCGGCACGAAAGCAACAGGACACGGCGCATGATGGTCATCTATCACTCCGATGGATCAGCGTTTCATCAGGACGGCAGGGACGGTCACGGCATCCTTGTAGAGGGTGACCTCGTACTGCCGGTAACCCTCGTGCGTCACCAGTATCTTGACGCCGGCGCCAGAGCTGAAGTCCACATCGACCGGTTCCGTGAAGGTGGTGTCGACCAACACGGACCTGGTCAGGAGATCCTTCACGCTCCCATCCTGCCGGACTTCTGAAATCTTGAGCTGGGCGTTGAGATCGGACCGGTTGCTCGCCTCGCGCAAGAAACCGTTCACATACAGGCGGGTCTTGGCCGGCGCGGCCGCCGCCTTGGACGCCTCCGCGCGATCACCCCAAGGAGTCTTGTCCCAGTTGGTCACGATGGTGGCAAACCAGCCCCCCAAGGCCAACAATACCGAGACGAAAAGTGGCGCTTTTTCCGAAACTGTCGACATCCACGACTCCTCCTGCCCCCGGCACACCGTATCAGTTATTTCATCCTACTACATACCTCTCGAAAACAGAACTTCAAGAATGCACCCTGGCAAATCACTGCGGCATCAGACGGCAGGCGCGACCGAAACGCCTTCGATACCGTGGCGCTGCAGCGCTTGCGCCACCAAGCCCGAAGTTTTCATGGCCTCGACGAAGGCAGCGACAAACTCTGCCGCCTGCGGCCCGGCGGCCTTGGCGGTACCCATGGCCTGCTGGATCACCATGAAGCGCCCGGGCAGCAGGCGCAAGCCGGGCAGGCGCGCGGCATCCATCTCAAGCTGCTGCTTGACGCCAGCAGCGACTTCGAGCCCCTGCTCCAGGAAGGCCGGCACCACATCGGGCGACGAGGGCGCGCGCACGATCTCGGCGGCCTTGAGCTCGCGTGTCAGGAACAGGTCATAGGCACTGCCCTTGCCGACCACGACACGGGTGCCCGCGCGATCGACCTGCTCGTTGGCCTGCAGGGAAGAGTCGTCGCGCACCAGGTACGCGCCCTCGATCAGCAGGTAGGGCGCGGTGAACGCGATCTCGGCGCCGCGCGCGGGGTCAACCGCGAAGAAGCCGATGTCCGCCCTGCCCTCATTCACGGCAGCGACCGAATCGGCGGCCTTCTCGACCACCAGGAATTCGGCTTCGACGCCCAGGCGGCGCGCCAGCTCCGACGCCAGGTCGACCGAGACGCCAACGGGCTGACCGGACTCGGCATCACGCCTAGCGAGGATGGGATTGCCGAGGTTGATAACGGCGCGCAGGCGGCCGGTCGGGGCCAGGGAGGAAACGGCTGGGTGGTGGTCTGTCATGATCCGGGTACAGATTGAAAACACAAGATTTTCATCCTGAACGATTTCAGGCCGCTGACTGGACCTCGATCAATCGAATGCTCCGTTCGGTCGAGGTGCTTCAGCCTCGTTCATCGGATAGGGGTCGGCCACATAGGCCGGTCCCTTCATCACCAGCACGATGAAGGCGTAAATCCCGACCGTGAACAGCACTGTCCAGTGCAGGATGATGAGGCTCAGGACATAGATATCGACCATGCCCGGCATGCCTGGGCTTTCGCTGCTGAACCCGAGCCAGATGGCGACCCGGGCCAGCAGGGACGGCACGACCAGCAAGAGCGTGCCGAGCCAGGCGATCCGGGGCAGGCGGCGCAAGGTGACCCGCTCCGCCCCGGCTGGGGTTTGCTGGAAACCCGGCAGCTTGTTGAATAGTCCGGCCATGTATGTCGATCGAGGGGTTCAGTGGGCTGCTGGCGGCGATGTGGCTCTTGATGCTACAAGTTCAAGTCATTTTGTCCAAGACAAACTACGGGAAGCTGGGACCGAGAAATGGAACGAGTTTGTCGCGCAGACCATGAAGCTGATCAGTGAGCCGTCAAAGAGAGTCGCTCTGGCACACTGATGAATTTTTCCGGGACGACGAATTAGGGAACCTCTGCAAAACCCACCTTGACGGAAAAGTGGCTCAATGAAATCAAAGAGTTGCAACTGTGTTTTTGTCAAAAACTGGGGTTATGCAGACCATCCTTAGCAGTCAGCTGCCTGATTTGATGTTATGCTAAAGGGGCTTCAACTGATTGGAGTTGAAGGTATGTCACAGGATGTCAAGCCAACCGGCGTCACCGGTCCAACTTGACAGCTGCACTTGGATGTTCAACCTCATGGACACCTCCAGGATACTGTACGACATTGCTAACACGCGTGGCTAGGTGGCGTTTTGTACGCTGCTCGATGGTGATGATTAGTCATCAGTTAAGCCGGGGAGAGTACCAACGATTGCCACGGTCTTATCTCTTCCCGGTTTTGCTAACAGCAGGGTAGGTTTTCGGTGACAGCAGATCCTCCGAAATGGTTCAGACAGCGTCGGTATCTCCACTTTGACGAACCGCTCAGTTTACCGAAGGCTGCAGCTTTAGTCAAAAATCCAATATCTGTTGCTACGCATGCGTTCTGGCCGCTTTTAAGATTCACAATCCAGACATCAAAGATCAAGCACGATAAGGCTGCCAAAGAATTGAAGCAGCATGCAAAAGACCGGGTAATATCGTATGCTGCGCATAGCGACTCGCAGATCTTCGCATACTACTGTGAATTGCTATCAAAGTTATATGAATATGAGATCAAGGCTCGTGGCCTGACCGATGTAGTCTTGGCTTTTCGGTCACTCGGCAAGAGCAACATCGACTTCGCGAAAGATGCCTTCGACGAGATTCGGTCAAGATACGAGTGCGTGGCAGTTGCGCTAGATGTAACCAAATTCTTCGACACGATTAACCATGCTCAGCTGAAAGTTCACTGGAAAAATCTACTCGGCGTGAGCGAGTTACCTCCCGATCACTTTGCGGTCTTTCGAGCGCTGACTCGTTATGCTGCTGCGGAGCGGGATGAGGTCTTTGCTGCACTGGGGATCTCACTCAACAACCCCAGGGCTGATCGCCGCAGGCTTTGCGAGCCGACCGAGTTCAGATCGCTAGTGCGGGCCAATAATCTCGTTAGGCGGAATCCTAACGCTTCCGGCATACCTCAAGGAACTGCAATCAGCGCGATGCTGTCAAACCTCTATATGCTGGATTTCGACATTGCTGCCCTATCCTTCGCCAACGCTAGTGGCGGTCGGTATATGCGCTATTGCGACGATATGCTATTCATCATGCCAAAAGGCATGACCTCCGCCATTGAATCATTCGCCGATACACAAATCAGGCGCATGAAGCTTGAGATAAATTTAGACAAAACGGATCGGTGCAATTTTACGACATCATCAGGAATACTGACGAGCGATAAGCCGCTACAGTATCTAGGTTTCTTGTTTGATGGGCAACGCGTGATCATCCGCTCGGCGGCTTTTGCCAAGTTCTCTAATCGCATGAAGCGCGGCGTGAGTCTTGCGAAGCAAACAATGCGCAGCCGCAATAAGGCTCGGGTTCAGTTGGGGGCTGAAGAGCATAAGCTTTACCTAAAGAAGCTGTACGCTCGTTACTCGCATCTAGGCAAGCGTAATTTTGTTCGCTACGGCTACAATGCCTCGTACATTATGAAATCCTCAGCTATTCGACGCCAACTTCGCCCTCTCTGGGACCGGTTGCAGCAGGCGATCAGCAAGTAGCCGAAAGGGCGGATTAAAATCTGAAGTGGCGCATCGTAATGTAAGCCAATGTCGCCGCAGCCCAGAACCTACCGCTAACTCCACCCCGAAGACCGCGTGAGACTCTAGCCAGCCTCAAGCAGCGGAACTGCAGGGGGGGGGGGTGAAATTGCGAACGTATTCGGTCACTCAGCCAGTACCAGGAGCCTTGAGCTGCGCCATAACGCATGTGCTGGTGAATACGGAAATGCTACAGCCCAGCACTCCTGCGAGCGTCGGCGCGAGCAGTCCCGGCACTTGCGTAAACTGCACGACGACGCTCTTTTTCGCCATTTGAATAAAATGAAATATTTGGTATTTTTCTTTATAGTTTTTTTCTCATCGCTCGCTTTTTCTCAAAATAAAAATTGCGTAGCGCTATCAAATTTGGTATACGATATTTCAAAAGCAAGAGATAATGGAGTTCCAAAATCCGCCATGGAAGCTGGGATTGACAGAAACATTCATGATATGGAAATGAAAGCATTCTCCATAACAATGATCAACATAATTTATAGAGAAAATCATGACGGCGAGGCACTAAGACGTGCAGTCTTAAAAAATTGCAAGTAATTACACATCCAAATCTATAGCTGTTAAAAATTTCCACGCATCACAACAAATCAATCAACCACGACACTAAAAAAGATGAAAAAATTCAGACTTCTTATTATTTTTACTTCGGTCTTTTTCTCTTTTTCAGTTAAGTCTTCAACTATAGAATTGTGCAATGCTCGTGGAACTTTGATGGCATCAATTGCAGCAGAGCGAGACAAAGGCACACCCAAACGCAATGTCGTTGACTTACTTTATAAGCATTACGGGGAAAGCGGAGTTAAAAGAAAAACAATTAACGAATATGCCAGTATAGTTTACTCAGAACGAAGCGTCCCACCCAGTGGATTTTACTCCATTGGAAAAATGTCTTGCTTAGACGAATTTGGCTTAATCAAATACTAACCCCAAATAATTATTTGGGTAGAATTTATTAAGCAGAACACTTAGTCGTGTTACCCACGAACAAGATCAACGCTCGAATGCTTTCCTCAGATGCACTCAAGGCGCTGCGCAGTCATGGGTGCAGGCGCATGAGCACGAGATCAAGGCGGACTGATGGAGAAGGCTGCAGATTTCATGCAGTCACTGACCAGCAACTCGGAGCGGGTGAAGTTCTATTTCAATCATGATTCAGTATTTTACGCCGCATGATTAGGTTAATGATTGCCATCTGAATAGTAGACAGTAATTCTCATTTTTGCCGCGATCTTGAGAAGCGCTGAAACGCAGGAAATGCGGAACGCTCAATCCCAACTCGTTGATAAAAACCATCTAAGAACTCAAGGTACTCTCGCACTGCAGAATCACTTGCTACGCGGGAAAATTGATACTCGAAAAACTCCATCTCACGCTTGGATATTATCTTCTGATCATGCATCTCACAAACTAGATCTATAAGGGTCAGTAGTCGATCGACTTTCCTCTCGAGCGATGACCCATGAAAATTGCGATCGTATTCAAACTCAGAGTACTCAATAAGGTAGAACGCCTCAGCAACAGCATCATCAGTTCTCAGTTGCATATAAAGATCTTTGAGAAATGTGGCCCGCTGCGCCTTGGCGCTGGCTTTTAATTGTCTAAAGGCTGCAAAAACACCGCCGGTGGTAACGCACAGCAGAACCATATTGATCAAGTCAGCAACCGAGAAAACATCAAACATCTATGACACCAAAAATTAATATAAAATACAAAACTCAGAATTTAATGAAGATAATCTGCCACTTCAACTGCACAAACTGAGTAAACGTGCGACCACTTGACGACTCACGTAGACGATCTAGTCTTCCACCAATCTCCCAATGCAAAAAAGCCACCTGACACCGCAGCATCAGATGGCTTCTTGGTCCAGGCACCCTCTCGGATGCCTCAAAGACAGATCAGTGGAACTGCTCTTCTTCGGTCGAACCGGTCAGGGCCTTGACCGAGGACGAACCGCCCTGGATCACGGTGGTGACGTCGTCGAAGTAGCCGGTACCGACTTCCTGCTGGTGCGACACGAAGGTGTAGCCTTGCTCGCGGGCGGCGAATTCCGGCTCCTGCACCATCTCGACGTAGTGCTTCATGCCTTCGCCGCCAGCGTAGGCCTTGGCGAACTTGAAGGTGTTGTACCAGTTGACGTGGATGCCAGCCAGGGTGATGAACTGGTACTTGTAGCCCAGCGCCGACAGCTCTTCCTGGAAGGAGGCGATCTGCGAGTCGTTGAGGTTCTTCTTCCAGTTGAAGGACGGCGAGCAGTTGTAGGACAGCAGCTTGCCCGGGCAGGCAGCCAGCACGGCTTGGGCGAATTCGCGGGCGAAGCCGATGTCCGGCACGCCGGTTTCGCACCAGACGAGGTCAGCGTAGGGGGCGTAGGCGACGCCGCGGGAGATCGACTGCTCCAGACCGTTCTTGACGCGGAAGAAGCCTTCCTGGGTGCGCTCGCCGGTGAGGAACGGCTTGTCGTTCTCGTCGTAGTCGGAGGTGATCAGGTTGGCGGCTTCGGCATCGGTACGGGCCAGGATCAGCGTCGGAACGCCCAGCACGTCGGCGGCGAAACGAGCGGAGATCAGCTTTTCACAGGCTTCGCGGGTCGGAACCAGCACCTTGCCACCCATGTGGCCGCACTTCTTGGCGGCGGCCAGCTGGTCTTCGAAGTGCACGCCAGCGGCACCGGAGACGATCATGTTCTTCATCAGCTCGAAGGCGTTCAGAACGCCACCGAAACCGGCTTCCGCGTCAGCCACGATCGGCAGGAAGTAGTCGATGAAGCCTTCGTCGCCCGGGTTGATGCCACGCGACCACTGGATCTCGTCAGCACGCTTGAAGGTGTTGTTGATGCGGCGCACCATGGTCGGGACCGAGTCGTAGGCGTAGAGCGACTGGTCGGGGTACATGGTTTCGGAGGTGTTGCCGTCAGCGGCGACCTGCCAGCCCGACAGGTACACGGCTTCCAGGCCAGCCTTGGCCTGCTGCATCGCCTGGCCGGCGGTGATGGCGCCGAAGGCGTTGACGTAGCCCTTCTTGGCGCCGCCGTTGACCTTGTCCCAGAGGACCTTGGCGCCGCGCTGGGCCAGGGTGTACTCGGGCTGCAGGCTGCCGCGCAGGCGCACCACGTCGGCGGCGCTGTAGCCGCGCTTGACGCCATTCCAGCGCGGGTTGGTGGCCCAGTCCTTTTCGAGGGCTTCGATCTGTTGCTGACGGCTCAGGTTTTGGCTCATGGATCACTCCTAGGGGGTTGATGTTTCGGATCGGTTGGCGACCAGTCCTGCTGCTGCTTTTCTGGTGCCGTTGGATTCATTCTAAGTCTTCTATAAGAGTTAAGACACATCTTATGTCTTATACAAGACTTTTTTTAATTTGTTTAAAATCAACAAGTTATACACATAATACCGCAATATAAAAACAAAAATCATTATTCGATAAATGATGTCAACCCGTCATCGCACATTATTCCACAATACGAAATTCATTTTTTGCGATGCAAAACAGCGTCGGAACCACCGTGCGGATCACGATATCCGGGTCTGGTGACAAGTCGGTGGCTTTCTCTGCGAAAATGGCGGGATGTTTACCGGCATCATTACAGGCGTGGGGCGCATCGTCGCTGTCCAGCCGCTCGGCAGTTCTTCACAACATGGCAAGCGCCTCAGCGTCGAGGCGCCCGCGGGCTACCTCGACGACGTGGGTCTTGGCGACAGCATCGCGCTCAATGGCGCGTGCATGACCGTGACCAGCTTCGACCCGGCAGCGGGCCGCTTCACGATCGACATCTCGGCCGAATCGCTGGACAAGACCGCCGGCCTCGACCGCGAAGGCCCGATCAACATGGAGAAGGCACTGCGCGCGCATGACCGCCTGGGCGGCCACATCGTCTCGGGCCATGTCGATGGCATCGGCAGCGTGGCCCGCTTCGAGCAGGTCGGCGAAAGCTGGGAGCTCTGCATCCTGGCGCCGGGCGCGCTGGGCAAGTACCTGGCCTACAAGGGCTCGATCACCGTCAACGGGGTGAGCCTGACCGTCAACCGCATCGCCGACCTGACGGACGGCTGCGAGGTCAGCATCAACCTGATTCCGCACACGGTGGAGAACACCGCCCTGGGCAGCCTGCAGGCCGGCTCGAAGGTGAACCTGGAAATCGACCTGATCGCGCGCTATGTCGAGCGCATGTTGAGCGGCAGCGCCGCCGAGAAAGTTTGATGATGAACCAAGCCCTCACGCCCGTGGCGATCTCGCCCGTCGAGGAAATCGTCGCCGAAATGAAGGCCGGCCGGATCGTGATCCTGGTCGATGAGGAAGACCGCGAGAACGAGGGTGACCTGGTGCTGGCGGCCGACCATGTGACGCCCGAGGCGATCAACTTCATGGCCAAGTTCGGCCGCGGCCTGATCTGCCTGACGCTGACGCGCGAACGCTGCGAATACCTCAAGCTGCCGCCGATGGCCGCGCGCAACGGCACCGTCTACAGCACCGCCTTCACGGTCTCGATCGAGGCGGCCGAGGGCGTGACGACCGGCATCTCGGCCGCCGACCGCGCCCGCACGATCCAGGTCGCCGTGGCCAAGGCCAGCCAGCCGACCGATCTGGTCCAGCCCGGCCATGTCTTTCCGCTGCAGGCGGTCGATGGCGGCGTGCTGATGCGCGCCGGCCACACCGAAGCCGGTTGCGACCTGGCGGCGATGGCCGGCTGCTCGCCGGCTTCCGTGATCTGCGAGATCATGAACGACGACGGCACCATGGCACGCCTGCCCGACCTGCAGCTGTTTGCGGCCGAGCACGGACTCAAGATCGGCACCATCGCCGACCTGATCCAGTACCGCAGCGCCAACGAGTCGCTGGTGCGCCAGATCAGCAGCCGCCCGCTCGACACCGCCTTCGGCGAGTTCACGGCGCACGCCTTCCGCGACGGCCCGAGCGGTTCGCTGCATCTGGCACTGGTGAAGGGCCAATGGACAGCCGACGACAGCATCCCTGTGCGCGTGCACGAGCCGCTGTCGGTGCTCGACGCGCTTGAGGTCGGACGCGCCATGCACTCCTGGACACTGGAAACCAGCCTGCGCCATATCGCCGAACAGGGCCAGGGTATCGCGGTGCTGCTCAACTGCGGCGAGACCGCCGACCAGTTGCTGGCTCAGTTCGAGGGAACGGCACGTTCGGCGCAGGCGCCCGAGCGCGGTCGCATGGATCTGCGCACCTACGGCATCGGCGCCCAGATCCTGCGCGAATGCGGCGTGAACAAGATGCAGTTGCTCGGCACGCCGCGCCGCATGCCCAGCATGGCGGGCTACGGGCTGGAAGTGACCGGCTTTATCAGCAAGACTGAGGAAAATTGATTATGTTGGGTGCAGAAAAAGGCAAGGCCGTCAACCAGGACGGCAGCAAGTTGCGGATCGGTATCGTGCAGGCGCGCTTCAACCAGGGCATCACCAATGCGCTGGCCGAGGCCTGCGTGGGCGAGCTCAAGGCGCTGGGCGTGAGCGAGGACAACATCGTGCACGTGACGGTGGCAGGCGCGCTGGAAGTGCCTTGCGCGCTGCAGGCAATGGCCGAGAGCGAGCGCTTCGACGCGCTGGTGGCGCTGGGCTGCGTGATCCGCGGCGAGACCTACCATTTCGAGCTGGTCTGCAACGAGTCGGCAGCCGGCATCACGCGCGTGGCGCTGGACTACGGCCTGCCGATCGCCAACGCGATCATCACCACCGAAAACCTGTCCCAGGCGGTCGCCCGTCAGGACGAGAAAGGCCGCGATGCGGCGCAGGTTGCCGTCGAGATGGCGCACCTGGTCAGCGAGCTGAATCCCGCATGAACGACACGAACGACACCAAGCCCCGCCCCCACAAGAAGGCCACCGAGAAGTCCGGTCGCAGCCGCGCGCGCGAGTTCGCGCTGCAGGCGCTGTACCAGCACCTGGTCGGCCGCAACGACTCCGCCGCGATCGACGCCTTCACGCGCGACCTGTCCGGCTTCAGCAAGGCCGACAGCGCGCACTACGATGCGCTGCTGCACGGCTGCATCGCCGAGGCCGAGGCGCTCGACGCGGCCATCACGCCGCTGCTCGACCGCAGCCTGGCCGAGATCTCGCCGGTCGAGCGCGCCGTGCTCTGGATCGGTGCCTACGAGTTCACCCACTGCGTGGACGTGCCCTGGCGCGTCGTGATCAACGAGTGCGTCGAGCTGGCCAAGTCCTTCGGCGGCACCGATGGCCACAAGTATGTCAACGGCGTGCTGAACCAGCTCGCGACCCAGCTGCGCCCCGAGGAAGTCACGCGCGACCCGGCCCGCAAGCCCTGAGCGCATGACCGAGCACCAGGCGTTTTGCTGGCCGGTCCGCGTCTACTGGGAAGACACGGACGCGGGCGGCATCGTCTTCTACGCCAACTACCTCAAGTTCTTCGAGCGCGCGCGCACCGAGTGGCTGCGCAGCCTGGGCATCAACCAGCGCGAGCTGCGCGAGTCCAGTGGCGGCATGTTCGTGGTGGGCGGCGCCTCGCTCGACTACAAGCGCCCGGCCCGGCTCGACGACCAGATCGAGGTCACGGCATGGGTGGCCGAGCTCGGCCGCGCTTCGTTGGTGCTGGAGCAGCAGGCCTGGCTGCTTGAGGGGGCTGGCCGCAGCCAGCTGCTGTGCGAAGGCAGCATTCGCATCGGCTGGGTCGATGCCGCCCAGATGAAACCCGCGCGCATTCCCGCCTCCATCCTGCAAGCCCTGACCCCATGACCCACGATTTCTCGATAGTTTCCCTGCTGCTCAACGCCAGTTGGGTGGTGCAGGCGGTGGTGCTGCTGCTGCTGACGGTTTCGGTCATCAGCTGGGCGGCGATCTTCCGCAAGGTGTTCGCGCTCAAGCGGGTGCAGCAGCTGACCGAGGTGTTCGAGCGCGACTTCTGGTCCGGTGCCAGCCTGAACGAGCTTTACCTGGCCGCGACCCGCAATGCGCACCAGGGCAGCCCGATGGAGCGCATCTTCGCCAGCGGCATGCGCGAATTCCAGAAGTTGCGCGAGCGGCGCATCACCGAGGCCGACGCGCTGCTCGGCGGCGCGCGGCGCGCCATGCGTGCGAGCTACCAGCGCGAGGTCGACGCGCTGGAGGTCAATCTGTCCTTCCTGGGCTCGGTCGGTTCGGTCTCGCCCTATGTCGGCCTGTTCGGCACGGTCTGGGGCATCATGCACGCCTTCACCGGCCTGGCCGCGCTGACCCAGGTCACGCTGGCGACCGTCGCGCCGGGCATCGCCGAGGCGCTGGTGGCGACCGCGATCGGCCTGTTCGCCGCGATTCCGGCCGTGATCTTCTACAACCGCTTCGCGCACGACATCGACCGCGCGGCCAACCAGCTCGAGACCTTCATGGAGGAGTTCTCCAACATCCTGAACCGCAGCGTCGGCGCCAGCACGACCCAGGGCGCTGCGGCGCACTGACGGACAGAACTGGAGCCAGCCATGCCCGTAGTTTCCGCCCGCAAAGGCCGCCGCACCAAGAACGAAATCAACATGGTCCCGTTCATCGACGTGATGCTGGTGCTGCTGATCATCTTCATGGTGACGGCACCCATGCTCACGCCGAGCCAGATCGACCTGCCCAGCGTGGGCCAGGCCGACCGCCAGCCCGACCGTTTCGTGCAGGTGATCGTCGACAAGGACGCGGCGCTCAAGGTCAGGGACGGCGGCTCGAACCAGAGCGCCACCAGCGTCGGGCTGGCCGAGCTGGTCGAGCGGGTGCGCGAGCTGCAGGGGCCGGCCGAGCCCGGCCAGGGTGCGGTGCCGGTCGTCATCAGTGCCGACAAGAACGTCAAGTACGAGACGGTGGTGCAGGTGATGGACAAGTTGCAGCGCGCTGGCATCCAGCGCGTGGGCCTGTCGGTCCAGCAGCAGCCCTGATAGCGCATATGGCATGAAACTCTCGGCTGACCCACTGGATTTCAGCCCGCCGCGCAACGCACGCTGGCGCGGCCCGCTGCTGCTTGCGCTGTTCGTGCATGGACTGCTGATCATCGCGCTGACCTGGGGCGTGAACTGGCAGCAGGACGCGCCGGCCGCCGCCGTGTCGGCCGAGCTGTGGGCCGCCTTGCCAGCCGCCGCCGCGCCGTCGGCGGTCGAACGCGAGCCGGTCACCCCGCCACCGCCCGAGCCGAAACCGGAACCCGTCCCCCTGCCGCCGCCAATGGTCAAGCCATTGGTGGCGAAGGCGGTCGAAAAACCGGCGCCGAAAGTGGATGCCGGCCCGAGCGAAGCGCAGATCGCGCTGCAGCGCAAGAAGGCAGAGGCAGAACGCCACCAGCAGGAGCTTGAGCGCCAGCACGAACTCGAACTGAAGAAGAGGGAAGCGCTCAAGAAAAAGGACGAGCTCCGGAAGAAGGAAGAAGCCCGCAAAGAGGCGGAGCGCAAGCAAGCAGAGCGCGAAAAGGCCGAGAAAGCCAAGCAAGACAAGCTCAAGCAGGAGAAGCTTGCCGCCGAGCAGCGCGAGGCCGAGCAAAAGGCCGCCAGGAAGCGCGATCAGGCCAAGCAGGACGAAGTGCGCAAGAAGCGCGAGGAACAAGCTGCGCAGGAAAAGGCCGAGCAGGCGGCGAAGGACAAGGCCGCCAAGGAAAAGGCGGCCAAGGAGAAAGCCGCCCGGGACAAGGCCACGGCCACACAGGTCGAGGCCGACCGCAAGAAGCAGCTGGCACGCATGATGGGTCAGGCCGGCGACAGCGGCGACGCCAGCAGCAAGGGCAGTGGAACAGGCGGATCGTCGGGCGGCAGCGCGGGCGGATCGGGCAATGGCAGCGGCGGTGCGGGTGGATCGGGCTCCGGTGCGGGTGGCGGCGGCGCATCGGCCGGCTACGCGGCCAAGGTGGCGGCGCGCATCAAGACCTTCTACAACGCGCCCGAGCAGTTTCCGGCCAACCTGACCGCCGAGGCCGAGATCAGGACCCTGCCCGACGGCACCATCCTGAGCCAGCGCCTGCTCAAGTCCAGCGGCAACCCGGTCTTCGACGAAACCGTGCTGCGCGCGATCGACCGCGCCGGCCGGCTACCCAAGGACGAGAACGGCCGCATGCCCGACACGACCTTCGTGATCAAGTTCCGGCCCTGAGCCTGACCACAGATGGCGCACGACCACTGGATCACGGGCTGGCAGCGGGCACGCAACCATGAAGGCTTCACGCGTGGCATGCAGGCCCTGCTGGCGCTTGGCTGCGTGCTCGCGCTGGGCTGGCAGCAGGACTGGCAGGACGAATTGATGCCGGTGGTGCTAGGCGTGATGGCCTGCGCCTTCACCGAGACCGATGACGCCTGGCGCGGGCGTCTCAAGACGCTGCTGCTGGCGCTGAGCAGCTTCAGCCTGATGATGACGGCAGTCTGGCTCACCTTGCCATGGCCGGCGCTGCTGGCCGCCGTGCTGGCGCTGTCGGCCTTCGCGCTCACGATGCTGGGCGCCCTGGGCGAACGCTACCGGGCGCTCGCCTTCGGCTCGCTGGTGCTGTTCATCTACTCGGCCTTGTCGGCCAGAAGCCACCGGGAACAGGCGTTCGAGCTCGCGCCCTATCTGCTCGGTGGCGCGATTTGGTACGGCCTGGTGTCACTGCTGTGGGCTGCGGCCTGGCCCAAGCCGACGGTCCGCTATCGACTGTCGCTGCTCTATGCCCTGCTGGGCGAATACCTGCGGCTCAAGGCCCGGCTGCTGGAGCCGGTGCGAGGCGTGGACCGCCAGCGCCGCCGGCTGGAACTCGCGCTGCACAACGGCCGCGTGGTCGATGCGCTCAATGCCGCCAAGGAGAGCCTGTTCAGCCGGATCGCTGGCGGCGAACCACCGGCCTGGCTCAGCGAGGCCATGCACCAGTACCTGGCGGCGCAGGACATCCACGAACGTACCAGCAGCTCGCACGAGAGCTACACCCTGCTGGCCGATGCCTTCGCGCGCTCGGACGCACTCTACCGCTGCCAGCGCGTGCTCAGCGTGCTGGGCGAACAGGCGCTCAAGTTCGCGCAGGCGATCCGTGAGCGCACGCCGCCGCGCCACGAGGGCCAGACCGCGCGGGCGATCGAGGACATGCAGGCCGCCATCGCCTACCTGGAGGCGAGCCGTTCGCCCTGCCCCGCGCCGCGTCCCATGCAGGCGCTGCACGCCCTGGGCGACAACCTGACCGGGCTGGCCAGGGTCTTCGCCAGCGCGCTGCGCGGCGGCGCGGCACCCGACCTGTCGCTGGTCGATCATCAGGTGCACAGCCTGGGCGAGGCCTGGCGCCTCATCCGCGCCCAGCTCAAGCTGCATTCCGCCCTGATGCGTCACGCCTTGCGCCTGAGCCTGGTGCTGCTGACGGCGTTCGGCGTCATGCAAGCGACCCATGACCCGCATGGCTACTGGATCGTGCTGACCGTGGTGTTTGCCAGCCAGCCACAATACGCGGCGACGCTCAGCCGGGTCGGCCTGCGCGCACTCGGAACGGTGTTCGGCCTGGTGATGGGCTGGGCGCTGATCCGGCTCTTTCCGGGGCCGCTGCTGCAGGCCGTCTGCATGGTGCTGGCCGGGGCGCTCTTCATCGGCAAGCGCATGACCGATATCCGGATCGCGACCGGTGCCATGACCACGCTGGTGCTGCTGAGCTTTCACCAGATGGGCATGTCGCAGGGCGTGATCCCGGCGCGCCTGCTCGACACCGCGATCGGCAGCGTGATCGCCGGCCTGGGAGCCTGGCTGATCCTGCCCAACTGGCAGGCGCGGCACTGGCCCCGGCTGGCGGCCCAGACCCTGCGCGCCCAGGCCGGCTACCTGCACGCGATCCTGGATCAATACCGCGAAGGCAAGCAGGACCACCTGGCCTACCGGCAGGCGCGGCGCCACGCACACAACGCGGAAGCCGCGCTGTGCAACGCCTATGCCGCGATGCGCAAGGAACCCGAAGGCAAACGGCTGAACATGACGGCCAGCGCCCGCTTCCTGGTGCTGACGCATATGCTGCAGAACTACCTGTCGGCGCTGGGCGCGCACCGGGGCGAACTGGAAGCCGGCGCGCTGGATGAGTCGAGCCGACAGATGGCCGATCGGCTGCAGCAAGGGCTGGAGCGGCTGGCCCAGCGGCTCGAAACGGGACACAGGATAGGTGAAGTGACGTCTGGGCAACAGCCGGCGCAGGCCGTTGCAGAGCAGCCGCTGATGCCCGAGCCCCGTTCAGCGACGGCCGAGCCGGTCAGCCTGCTGCAGGCCCAGCTCGACCTGGCCAGCCGGCTGCTGCCCGAACTCGAGCAGCAGGCGCCGCTGCTGCGCCGGACGCGCCAGACCGGCCCCTAGCCGATCCGCAGCAGGCGCCAGCCGGGAGTCGCCGGCACGCGGCCGGCCTTGTCAGTCGTAGGCGATCTCGGCGCGCCGATCCTGGGCCTGCGCCATCCAGGCCGCCAGCGCCGCGTCGTCCGGGAAGAACAGCGCGCGCTCGCCGAGCTGGACCTCGCAGCGAGCCGTTGGCCGCGTCACCTCCAGCCGCACCGGCAGGCCGCGCACCAGCTCGCCCTGCTCGCCCATCTCGCGCTGGGGCGGGAACTCGCGCAGCAGGGCCGCGATGTCGGGCGCCCGCTCGCCGACGCGCACGCGCAGGAACTTGCCGAAGCGACAGCGCGCCGCGCCCAGGTCCCACAGCGCCTGCACCTTGAGCCGCAGCCCGCCCGAGAAGCGGTCGGGCTGGGCCAGCACCTGGGCGATCACGAGCTCGTCGTCCTTGAGCAGCGACTTGTTGGCGTTGATCAGCGCCTCGTCGGCGGTGGCTTCGAGCGTGCCGGTCTTGTCGTCGAGCTTGAAGATCGCGACCTTGCCGCGCTGACCATTGATGATGCGCAGGTCATTGACGATGCCGGCGACCAAAACGGGATCGCGGCTGTCGACCACGCGCTCGATCGGCGTGCGGGCGAAGCGGCGCACCTCGCGCTCGACCTCGTCGAACAGGTGGCCCGAGAGGTAGAAGCCGATCGCGGTCTTCTCGTAGGTCAGGCGCTCCTTGATGCCCCAGTGCAGGCGCTCGGCCAGCTCGGGCTCCTGCGTGCTGGCGCCCTGGCTGTCGTCGCCGAAGGTGTCAAACAGGCCGCCCTGGTTGGCGTTGGCGATCTGGGCGTTGGCATAGTCGAAGGCCCGTTCGACCGAGGCCAGCAGCGCGGCCCGGTTCAGGTTCATGGCGTCGAAGGCGCCGGCCTTGATCAGCGCCTCGACCGTGCGCTTGTTCATGCGGCTGCGGTCAACCCGGGCGCAGAAATCGAACAGGCTGCTGAACGGACCGACGGTATCGCCCTTGGGACCGACGCCGCGGCCTTCGCGCGCGGCCACGATGGCCTCGATCGCCTGCTGGCCGGTGCCCTTGACCGCGCCCAGGCCGTAGCGGATCACCTGGTCGCTGACCGGCTCGAAGCGGTAGCTGCCACGGTTGACATCGGGCGCCTCGAACTGGATGCCGAACCGGTTGGCGTCCTCGTACAACACCTTGAGCTTGTCGGTGTCGTCCATTTCGATCGTGAGGTTGGCGCAGAAGAACTCCGCCGTGAAATGGACCTTGAGCCAGCCGGTGTGATAGGCCAGCAGCGAGTAGGCAGCCGCGTGCGACTTGTTGAAGCCGTAGCCCGCGAACTTCTCCATCAGGTCGAACACCTCGTCGGCCTTCTCCTGGCTGATGCCCTTCTCGGCGGCGCCCTGGCGGAAGATGACGCGGTGCTCGGCCATCTCCTCGGGCTTCTTCTTGCCCATGGCTCGGCGCAGCATGTCGGCGCCGCCCAGGCTGTAGCCTCCCAGCACCTGGGCCGTCTGCATCACCTGCTCCTGGTAGACCATGATGCCGTAGGTCTCGGCCAGCACCGGCTCGACCAGCGGATGCGGGTACTCGACCACTTCGCGGCCATGCTTGCGCGCGACGAAGCTCGGGATCAGGTCCATCGGGCCGGGGCGATAGAGCGCGTTGAGCGCGATCAGGTCCTCCAGCCGGCTGGGCTTGGCGTCGCGCAACATGCCCTGCATGCCGCGGCTTTCGAACTGGAACACCGCCTCGGTCTTGCCGTCGGAGAACAGCTGGTAGGTCTTGCGGTCGTCGAGCGGGATGTTCTCGAAGGCAAAACCCTGCTGCGCCGGATGGCGGCGCAGGATGAACTCGCGCGCCAGCTCCAGGATGGTCAGCGTGGCCAGGCCCAGGAAGTCGAACTTGACCAGGCCGACCGATTCGACGTCGTCCTTGTCGTACTGGCTGACCGCCGATTCGCTGCCGGGCTGCTGATAGAGCGGGCAGAAGTCGGTCAACTTGCCGGGCGCGATCAGCACGCCGCCGGCATGCATGCCGATGTTGCGCGTCATGCCTTCGAGCTTCTGCGCCAGCTCGATCAGCTGCCTGACCTCGTCCTCCTTCTGGATCCGGTCGGCCAGCACCGGCTCCATCGCGATCGCGTAGTTGTTCTTGTCGCCCGGCTTGGGCGGGTCGGGCGGATACTGCAGCGTGACCGACATGCCCGGCTTGTTCGGGATCAGCTTGGAGATGCCGTCGCAGAAGCCATAGGCGAAGTCGAGCACCCGGCCCACGTCGCGGATCGCCGCGCGCGCGGCCATGGTGCCGAAGGTGGCGATCTGGCTCACCGCGTCCTTGCCGTACTTGTCCTTGACATAGTCGATCACGCGGTCGCGGTTGGTCTGGCAGAAGTCGATGTCGAAGTCGGGCATCGACACCCGCTCCGGGTTCAGGAAGCGCTCGAACAGCAGGTTGTATTGCAGCGGGTCGAGGTCGGTGATGAGCAGCGCGTAGGCCACCAGCGAGCCGGCACCGGAACCCCGGCCGGGACCGACCGGGCAGCCGTTTTCCTTGGCCCACTGGATGAAGTCGCCCACGATCAGGAAATAGCCCGGGAAACCCATCTTCAGGATGGTGTTGAGCTCGAACTCCAGCCGCTCGACGTAGCGCGGGCGTTCCGCATTGCGCCTGGCCTCGTCGGGGAACAGGTGGCGCAGCCGGCCTTCCAGCCCCTCGTGCGAGACATGGCGGAAGTAATCGTCGACCGACATGACCACGCCGTTGACCGGCGGAATCGGGAAATTGGGCAGCTGCGGCCTGCCCAGCACCAGCGTCAGGTTGCAGCGGCGCGCGATCTCGACGCTGTTGGCCAGCGCCGAGGGCAGATCGGCGAACAGCGTGGCCATCTCGGCGGCCGACTTGAAATACTGCTCGCGCGTGAACTTGCGCACCCGGCGCTGGTTGCCCAGGATCTCGCCCTCCGAGATGCAGACCCGGGCCTCGTGCGCCTCGTAGTCGTCGCGCCCCTGGAACTGCACCGGATGGGTCGCGACCACCGGCAGCTTGAGACGGGCGGCCAGCTGCACGGCGCCGACCACCTGGCGCTCGTCGTCGGGACGGCCGGCACGCTGCAGTTCGAGGTAGAAGCGGTGCGGGAAGGCGGCGGCCAGCTGCAGCGCGACGTCGGCTGCGCGGGCCTCGTCGCCCGCCAGCAGCGCCAGCCCGACCGGGCCGCTGTGCGCGCCCGACAGCAGGATCAGGCCTTCGGACAGCTCCTGCAGCCATTCCCAATGGACGGCGGCCTGATCGCGCAAGCTGTTGCGGGTCCAGGCGCGCGCCAGCAGCTCGCACAGGTTGAGGTAGCCCTGGTGGCTCTGCACCAGCAGCAGCATCCTGGGCAGGCTTTGCTGCTGCACCGAGGCGCCGGGCGCTGCCTCGGGGCCCAGGCCGTGCAGGAAGACCTCGGCGCCCAGCACCGGCTTGACGCCAGCGCCGCGCGCGGCCTTGTAGAACTTGATGGCGCCGAACAGGTTGGACAGGTCGGTCAGGCCCAGGGCGGGCTGGCCGTCGGCGGCAGCCGCCTCGACGACCTCGTCGATGCGGATGGTGCCGTCGACGACGGAGAACTCGGAATGCAGGCGCAGGTGGACGAACATCCCGGGATTGTAGGTGGGCGGCCCGCCGGCTGCCGCCGGATCAGCCCTTGAACTTGGCGGCCACTGCGGCCACGCGGGCGCCGTAGCGCTCGGCGGTTTCGAGGTCGCCGGACGGGATCTGGTCGGCACCCGCATCGGAGGCACATTGCACCATCAGGCCGACCGAGCCGCCCAGGTGGTTGACGTCGGCGCGGCTGGAGGCCGTGCTGTTGGCCGGCAGCAGCCCCAGGCTGACCCAGAGGCCGCCCTGCTGGCAGGCCAGTGTCTGGAGCTGGATCAGGCAGGCGCCCTTGTCGCCGTTGAGGCTGGCGCTGCAGGTGAAGCCGCCAAACACCTTGTCCTGCCAGGTGCGGCCGAACCAGGCCTTGGACGATGCGTCGGCGAACTTCTTGAACTGCCAGCTCGGGCCGCCCATGTAGGTCGGCGTGCCGAAGATGATCGCGTCAGCAGCGGCCAGAGCCTCCCAGCCGCCTTCGGCCAGGTTGCCGTCGGCATCGATCGCCAGCAGCTCGGCGTCCGCGCCACGCGCCACCTGCTGCGCCACGCGCTGGGTGTGACCATAACCCGAGTGATAAACCACGACTACATTTGCCATTCTTGAACTCCTTGGAACAAAGGCGCCAGCGGCGCCGGGAAAAAACCGCCCTGCTGATCGGGGCGTGCGAAATCTTTGCAGCTTGCCCGACTCAGGGCGCAAGGTCAAACACCAGCACCTCGGCGTCCGCGCCCTGCTCCAGTCGCAGCAGCGCCTCGTCGGCCAGCAGCGCGGCATCACCGGCCTGCAGCAGCCGGCCATTGACGCTCAGGCTGCCGCGCACCAGGAACACATAGGCCTTGCGCGTCGGATCGAGCGCGAGTTCGGCAGTTTCTGCGCCGTCGAACAGCCCGGCATGGAGGCTGGCATCGGCATGGATCGTCACCGAGCCCTGCGCCCCGTCACGCGAGGCCAGCAGGCAGAGCCGGCCGCGCTTGTCGGCATCGGCGAAGGCCTTCTGCTCGTAGCCGGGCGCGATGCCGGTCTGCTGCGGCTCGATCCAGATCTGCAGGAAATGCGTGACCTGGTCGGGCGCGTGGTTGAACTCGCTGTGGCGCACCCCGCTGCCGGCACTCATGCGCTGGACTTCGCCGGGCACTATGGTCTGGACATTGCCCAGGCTGTCCCGGTGTGCGAGCCGGCCCGCCATCACGTAGCTGACGATCTCCATGTCGAGGTGGCTGTGGGTGCCGAAACCGGTGCCGGGCGCGATGCGGTCCTCGTTGATGACGCGCAGATTACCCCAGCCCATGTGCTGGGGGTCGTGGTAGCCGGCAAAGGAGAAGGAGTGGAAGCTTTTCAGCCAGCCGTGGTCGGCATAGCCTCGTTCCCGTGACTGGCGTAGCGTGATCATGATGCGGTGGTGCTCCGGTTGCTGTCTGGATGTGATGGAAGGACTTTAGGGCCAGACCCCAGGCTGGGCGGCGCAGCGTTTTGCCGGCACAATGCAAAAAATTTGAACGGATCACGCCGACATGCAGCGACAACTGGCCGCCCTCTCGCCCGAAAACCTGCACCTGATCGCCACCGTCGCGCGCAGCGGCAGCATGGCGGCGGCCGCGCGCGAGCTCGGACTGGTACCGAGTTCGCTGACCTACCGGGTGCGCCAGGTCGAGGACGCGCTCGACGTGCTGGTGTTCGACCGCAGCTCGCGGCGCGCCCGCCTGACGCCGGCCGGCAGCGAGCTGCTGCGCGCCGGCGAACATCTGCTGCGCGAGCTCGATGCGGTCGCGCAACGGGTGCGTCGGGTCGCCACCGGCTGGGAGCCCGAGCTCACGATCGCGGCCGATGCCCTGATCGCGCGCACCACCTTGTTCGAGCTCTGCGAGGCCTTCTACGCGCTGGGCGCACCGACCCGGCTGCGGCTGCGGGCCGAAACCCTGTCGGGCACCTGGGAGGCCTTGCTCAACGGCCAGGCCGACCTCGCACTCGGCGTGCCGACCGACCTCGCGCCCAGCGGCGGTCTGAGCCTGGAGGCCATGGGCTCGGTCGAGTTCGTGTTCGCGGTGGCCCCGCATCACCCGCTCGCGGCAATGCCTGAACCGCTGAGCACCGAGGCCATCCAGGGCCATCGCGCCGTGGCGGCGGCCGACTCCTCGCAACGCGGACGCGGCGTCACGGTCAACCTGCTGCCGGGCCAGGACGTGCTGACCGTGCCGACCATGCAATACAAGCTCGAGGCGCAGCTGCGCGGCCTGGGCTGCGGCTGGCTGCCGCTGCCGCTGGCACGGCCCTATCTGGATGCCGGACGCCTGGTGTCCAAGGCGGTGAGGCAGCCGCCCCGCACCCTGCGCGTCGGCTATGTCTGGCGCAGCGGCAGCGGCGCGCCGGAAGGCCGCGCACTGGGCTGGTGGCTGGAGCAACTGCGCCAGCCCCGGACCCGGACCGCGCTGCTGGAAAACCACCACCAGTAAGATAGCGGCCGGCTCATCTGGCGCGCTATTCTCCGCGCCTCCCGAACAAGGTCCCAGAGTGAAGAACGACCAAGCCCCCTTCGAGGCAGATCCCGCCAGCCTCACGCTGGCCAAGCCGGACTGGCAACGGCTGTTCGAGCAGGCCCAGTTCGGCCTGTCGGTGAGCTGCGCGCAGACCAACCGCTTCATCGAGGTCAATGCGAACTTCGCAAGCCAGCATGGCTACCGCCCCGAGGAACTCAGGGGCCAGCCGGTCACTACCGTCTATGCGCCCGAGGAACATGCCGCGCTCTTCGAGCAACTGCGCGAAATCGACCGCTGCGGACAAGGCCGGTTCGAGAGCGTTCATGTGCGCCAGGACGGCAGCCGCTTTCCCGTGGTGATGAAGATCACCACGCTGTTCGACGAACAGGGCCGGCCGACGATGCGCATGGCCTACTCGTCCGACATCAGCCAGCGCAAGGCCATCGAGGCCAGGCTCGAACTGCTGTCCCAGGTGGTCGAGCAGAGTCCGCAGGCCATCGTCATCACCGATCTCGACTCGCGCATCGAGTACATCAACGAGGCCTTCGTGCGCGACACCGGCTACAGCCGCGAGGAAGCGATCAACCACAACGCCAACCTGGTCAGCTCGGGCCGCACGCCACCCGAACGCTACATCGAGATGTGGGACGCCCTGTGCGCGGGCAAGGCCTGCAAGGGCGAGTTCTACAACCGGCGCAAGGACGGCAGCGGGTACACGATCTCGGCCGTGCTCAGCCCGCTGCGCAACGCCAAGGGCGAGATCACCCACTACGCCTCGATCAATGACGACATCACCGAGCGCAAGCGCATCGCTGGCGAGCTCGACAAGCACCGCGCGCGCCTGGAGGAGATGGTCGCGCAGCGCACGCGCGAGCTCAGGCAGGCCAAGCTCGCGGCCGAACGCGCCAACGAGGCCAAGTCCGACTTCCTGACCACGATGAGCCACGAGATGCGCACGCCGATGAACGGCGTGGTCGGCTCGGTCGAGGTCCTGACCCAGTCCAAGCTGTCCACCGAACAGCAGGAGCTCGCCGAGACGATCCGGGACTCGGCGCTGGGACTGCTGCAGATCATCGACGACATCCTCGACCTCTCCAAGATCGAGGCCGGCCGCATGGAACTCGACCAGGCACCGCTGCAAATCGAGCCGCTCGCCGAGAGCATCTGCGATGCGCTCGGGCCGATGGCACAGGACCGCAACGTCACGCTCGACCTCTACACCGCACCGAACCTGCCGTTCGAGATCGTCAGCGACATGATGCGGCTGCGCCAGATCCTCAACAACCTGCTCGGCAACGCGATCAAGTTCTCGGCCAGCTCGCGGCGGCGCGGCCATGTCTCGCTGCGCGTCGAAACCGAGGGCGGGGACATGCTGAGGCTGCAGGTATCGGACAACGGCATCGGCATCAGCGCCGAGCACCAGGCCCGCCTGTTCCAGCCCTTTACCCAGGCCGAGAGCTCGACCACGCGCCGCTTCGGTGGCACCGGACTCGGGCTGTCGATCTGCATGCGGCTGGTCACGCTGCTGGGCGGACGCATCACCTTGAGCAGCGAGAAAGGCCGGGGCACGACCTTCGTCGTCTACCTGCCGCTGCACGTGGCCAGCCGCACGGGCAACGCTGCGCAGGCCACTCCCGATCTGCAAGGGATCACCTGCCTGCTCGGGACCCGGCAGGCGCAGCGCCAGCAGGACTGGAGCGACTACCTGCGCCACGCCGGTGCCAGCGTGCGGGTGCTCGCCGAGAGCGAGATGGGAACGATTCCGGCTCCAGGAAGCGGCCAGGGTACGGCCGTGCTCGTCGTCGACGAAAGCATCGCAGCCGCCGAAACGCTGGCCTGGACCGACGCCAGCCTGCCACTGGTGCGAGTGGGCGGTGGCAAGGGACGCAACCCGCAGCGCGACGAGGCGGGCCAGGTGCGGCTGGACGGCCAGGCCATGCACCGCCTGGCCTTGCTGCGGGCAGTCGAACTCGCGCCCAGGCGCCAGCAGCTGGCCGACAGCGCTGGCGTCAACAGACGCCAACCCGAGCCACCAGCGGCAATCCCCGCAGCGTCAACCAAGCCCAGGCCGCTGATCCTGGTCGCGGAGGACAATGTCATCAACCGCAAGGTGGCCAAGCATCAACTCGACCTGCTCGGCTATGACTGCGATCTGGCCGAGAACGGCCTGGTGGCGCTGCAGAAATGGCGCGAGAAGGGTCCCGCCTACGCCTTGCTGCTGACCGACCTGCAGATGCCCGAGATGGACGGCAACCAGCTCGCGGTCACGATCCGTCAGGAGGAAAACCCGCAGTCGCGGCTGCCGATCATCACGCTGAGCGCCAATGTGCTCGACAGGAAAGCCGCGCATTGGCATGAGCTCGGGGTGGACGACTACCTGAGCAAGCCGGTGCCGCTGGAGTCGCTCGGCGAGAAGCTCGCGCACTGGATCAGGCCCGTCAATGACGCGTCCACGGCTTGCGGCACCCGCGAGCCCGCCCTGCTCGACGTGAAGGTGCTCGCGAAGCTGGTCGGCGACGACCCCGATCTGATCCAGGAGCTCCTGCACCACTACCGCATCCTGCTGCAGAAAGCCGCCGGCGAAGTCCGGCGCCATGGCACCGGTGCCGACTGGCATGCCGTCGCGGCCGTGGCGCACAAGCTCAAATCCTCGTCCTACTCGGTCGGCGCGCTCGCGCTGGGCCAGTGCTGCGAGGCGCTGGAACGGGCCGGCCTGCAAGGTGACGCGCCGGCGGGGCAGCAGGCGCTGAAGGTCTTCGATGCGCTGTGGCCACGCGTGTTCGGTGCTCTGGAGCCAGATATTGCGCGTGGGGAGAGCTTGACATGAACTCACGCAATGCCACCATCCTCGTCGCCAGCGACTCGGTGATCGAGGCCAGGCAGGTCCAGGACCTGCTGCTCGAAGACTTCGACCAGGTCATGGTCTCGGCGCTGCCCGAACACCATGTGCGTGATTTCGAACAACACAAGCCCAGCATGCTGGTGCTCGCGTTCAGGGAGCTCGAGCGCGCCGAGAGCTATTACCTGGGGCTGTACCAACGCAGCCGGCTGGCACCGGCGCTGCCACACCGCACCCTGGTTCTGTGCCACAAGGACGAGGTCAGGCGCTGCTACGAGCTGTGCCGCAAGGAATACTTCGACGACTACGCACTGTTCTGGCCCGTGGCCTACGACAGATTCCGCCTGCCGATGTCGGTCCTGCTCGCGCTGCGGGCGATGGAAGGACGCCAGGCCGAAGCGGCCCTGACAGCGAGCTACGACGGAAAGATCGTGCGGCTGCCGGACCGACCGCCGCTGCTGCTCGCCGATCCGGCTGGCAAGGAGATGCCGCGCAAGACCATCCTGATCGTCGATGACGACGCCTTCCAATGCAAGCTGCTCGGCAAGCTGCTGGCCGACCTGGACTGCGAGCTGTGCTTCGTGATGACCGGCGAGGAAGTCCTGTCCTGGGTGAGCAAGACCCCGCCCAGCCTGATCCTGGTGGACATCATGCTGCCGGGAATCAACGGCTTCGAGGTCACGCACCAGCTCAAGTCCAACCCGGCGCTGGCGCAGATCCCGGTCATCATGATCACCGGCAACAGCGACCGGCTGGCGGTGGCCAAGAGCCTCAAGGCCGGCGCGATCGACTTCGTCGTCAAGCCCTTCAACCGCGAGATCCTGCGCAAGAAAGTCGAGAAATTCCTCGACTGAAAGCCCTGCCCGCGGCATGCTGTCCTTCAACGCCAACCACTGGAATCACGACATGAGCAAGTCCTCCCTCCCCGCCCTTGAATCGGAGCGCCAAGCCCGGCAATGCGCCGTGATCGGAGCCGGCATCGCCGGCGTCAGCTGCGCGCTGCAGCTGGCCCAGGCCGGCTGGCGCGTGACGCTGCTCGACAAGAGCCGCGGCTGGGGTGGCCGCATGGCCACGCGCAAGACCGAGTTCGGCGGCTTCGACCATGGCGCGCAGTACTTCACGGTGCGCGACGCCCGTTTCGAGCGCGCGCTGGCGGCGCATTCCGGCCTGGTCCAGCCCTGGGCGCCCGAGACCATGCGCGTGCTCGACCAGGAGGGGCTGGCACTGGCCCCGTCGCCCGCGCCACTGGAGACCCACTGGGTCGCCACCCCCGGCATGAGCGCGCTGGCGCGGGGGCTGGGCAAGCCACTGGCCGACGGCAGCCTGGGCGCCAGCGTCCAGCTGGGCACGCGCGTGACCCGCATCGAGCGCGACGCCATCCACCCCGAGCAATGGCAACTGCGCTGCGAGGGGGCCGAGGGCGCACAGCAGGTGCTGGGCGGCTTCGACCGGGTCGTGCTGGCGGTGCCGCAGCCGCAGGCACTCGACCTGCTGCAGACCTCGCAACTGGCGCCCGCGTTCCAGCAGGCGATTGCCGGCGTCGAGGTCGCGCCCTGCTGGACGCTGATGCTGGCCTTCCCGCAGGCCATGCAGCCAGGCCTGGACCAGTTTGGCCCGCAGTGGAACGCCGCCCGCAGCCAGCACCACCGCGTGCGCTGGTTGGCGCGCGAAAGCAGCAAGCCCGGCCGTACCCCCATCGAGCGCTGGACCGTGCAGGCCAGCCCCGAATGGTCGGCCGAGCATGTGAACGATGACGCCGAGCGCATCAGCGCCAAGCTGCTCAAGGGTTTTGCCGAGATCACCGGCATCCACGCCGAACCCAGTCACGCGGTCGCGCACCGTTGGCTCTATGCCCAGACCCGCAAACCGCTGGGCCAGCCCTATCTGGCCGATGCCGATCTGGGCCTGGCGCTGTGCGGCGACTGGTGCCTGGGCCACCGGGTCGAGGACGGTTTCGTCTCCGGGCTGGAACTGGGCCTGCAGCTGGCGGCATGAGCGGCTACCGGGGACGCTTCGCGCCCTCGCCGACCGGCCTGCTGCACGCCGGCTCGCTGGTCGCGGCGCTCGCGAGCTGGCTCGATGCACGCGCCCAGGGTGGGGCCTGGCTGGTGCGGATCGAGGATGTCGACCTGCCGCGCTGCCCGCTTGGTGCGGCCGACGAGATCCTGCGCCAGCTGGCCGCCTGTGGCTTGGTCAGCGATGAGATGCCGCTCTGGCAGTCGCAGCGTGGCAATCGCTACCAGGCCGCACTTGAGCGGCTGATCGAGCGTGGCTGGGCCTACCCCTGCGGCTGCACGCGCAAGGACATCGCGCAGGCGCTGGCCTTGCGCGGCGACACACGCGCGCGCCACGGCGAGCTGGTCTATCCCGGCAACTGCCGGCCCGCCAACGGCGGGCTCAAGGGAAAGCCAGCGCGCGCCTGGCGGCTGGACATCGCCACCGTCAGCGCCGATCTGGGCCTGCCCGCCGTGCTGCACTGGAGCGACCGGCGACTCGGCGCGCAGCAGCAGGATGTGGGATCGGAAGTCGGCGACTTCGTGCTGCGGCGCGCCGACGGGCTCTGGGCCTACCAGCTCGCGGTAGTGGTCGACGATGCCGAGCAGGGCATCACCGATATCGTGCGCGGCGCGGACCTGGCCGACAACAGCGCGCGCCAGATCCTGCTGCAGCAGGCGCTGGGCTACCCGAGGCCGCGCTATCTGCACACGCCGCTGGTCTGTGGCGCCAACGGCGAAAAACTCTCGAAGCAGAATGGCGCGGCGGCCGTGGACCTGTCCGATCCGCTGGCCGCGCTGGAGGCGGCGGCAGGCTTGCTGGGCCTGTCGGCGCGGGCCGGAGCGACCCGTCAGTCACTTGAGCGTTGGACCCGGGAATGGGCGGGTCTCTACAATTCCGTTCCGTGAACACCGAAAACAACGCCTCCCCCACCGACCTGCCGACCGCCGACGCTCAAGCGAGCGAGAGCGGCGCCCAGGCACCGGCCCATGTGGCCCACCCCAAGACCATCAAGAGCTACGTCAAGCGCGCCGGCCGCACCACGACCGGCCAGGCCAAGGCCTTCGAGGACCTGGGTCCCAGGTTCCTGCTCAAGTACACCGCGCAGCCGCTCGATGCCCAGGCCGCCTTCGGCCGCCCGGGCCAGCTGATCCTGGAGATCGGCTTCGGCATGGGCGAGGCGACCGCGCATATCGCGCGCGTGCGCCCGGACGACAACTTCCTGTGCTGCGAGGTGCACGAGCCCGGCGTCGGCGCGCTGCTCAAGCGCATCGGCGAACAGGAGCTCGGCAATATCCGCATCCTGCAGCATGACGCGGTCGAGGTGATCGACCAGATGCTGACCGAGGGCTGCCTGGACGGCATCCACATCTTCTTCCCCGATCCCTGGCACAAGAAGAAGCACAACAAGCGCCGCCTGATCCAGTCGCCCTTCGTCGCCAAGCTGGTGGGCCGGCTCAAACCTGGCGGCTACCTGCACTGCGCGACCGACTGGCAGCCCTATGCCGAGCAGATGCTCGAAGTGCTGAGCGCCGAGCCGCAACTGGCCAATACGGCCCAGGACGCCGGCCTGCAAGGCTATGCGCCCAAGCCCGACTACCGCCCGCTGACCAAGTTCGAGAACCGCGGCCTGCGGCTGGGCCATGGCGTCTGGGACCTGGTGTTCCGTCGCGTCGCCGCCTGATGCGGCTGGATTCCGCGCGATGAACGACACCCCAACCCTGAGCAGTCTGGGCGAGCTGGGCGACCTGCTGGCCCTCGACGCGCTGGCCGCGCAGGCCACCGGCCTGTCCGAGCCCAATCCGCGCGTCGCCTGCCGGCTGCTGCTGGCCGATGGCCGGGTTTTCGAGGGCCATACCCAGCAGGCCGGCGGCCCGCATGCCGAGGTGATGGCGCTGCGCGCCGCGCAGGCAGCCGGCGCCGACACCCAAGGCGCGACCGCCATCGTGACGCTGGAGCCCTGCAGCCACCACGGCCGCACCCCGCCCTGCTGCGACGCGCTGATCGCGGCCGGCGTGGCACGGGTGATCGTCGCGCTGGCGGACCCGAATCCGCTGGTCGGCGGCCAAGGCATCGCACGGCTGCGCGCCGCCGGGATCGCAGTCGAACTGCTGCCGACCGAGCACCCGCTGGCCGTCGCCAGCCGCGAACGCAACATCGGCTTCCTGAGCCGGATGGTGCGTGGCCTGCCCTGGGTGCGCATGAAGATGGCGGCCTCGCTCGACGGCACCACCGCGCTGGCCAACGGCGCGAGCCAGTGGATCACCGCCGAAGCCGCACGCCGCGACGGCCATGGCTGGCGCAAGCGCGCCGGCGCGATCCTGACCGGCATCGGCACCGTGCTGGAGGACGACCCGCGCCTGGATGTGCGGCTGGTCGAGACCGCGCATCAGCCGCTGCGCGTGGTGGTCGATTCCAGGCTCGAGATCGCGCTGGACGCCAGGATCATCGCGCCACCCGGCGAACTGCTGGTCTACACCGCCTGCGACCCTGAGGCGACCCGGGACAAACGCGCCGCACTGGCTGAGCGGGGCGTGACCGTCATCGACTGTCCCGGCCCGCTGCGACCCGGCTCGCAGGCCAAGGTCGATCTGCCCGGTCTGCTGCAGGATCTGGCAAGACGCGGTGTCAACGAGCTGCATGTCGAGGCCGGCCACAAGCTCAACGGCAGCCTGCTGCGCGAGGGCCTGGTCGACGAGCTGCTGCTGTATCTGGCGCCCAGGCTGCTTGGCCCCGGCATGGGGCTGGCGAACATCGGCCCGCTGACCGAGCTGGCGCAAGGCACCGAGCTCGAATTCGTCGAGGCGACGCCGGTCGGCCGCGACCTGCGCGTGCGCGCCCGCGTACCGGGCCGCTTCGACGGGCCGGATTCGACGCAGCACTGAAAGCCTGCCCACCGCCTGCAACGCCTCCTGACGCTACACCCATGGCCCATGTCCCGAAGAACCCCGCGATCGCGATGCGCGACGGCGTCTCGCCGAGCTGCGTCGCGCTGCCGCGCATGAAGGCGCCGCCCTGGCCGACCCTGCTCGACTACCTGACCGAACGGCTGGCAGCGGTCAGCCGGGCCGAATGGCAGCAGCGCATGGAGGCCGGCGAGGTCGTGGGCGAAGACGGCCAGCCGCTGAGCGCCTCCCAGCCCTACGAGAACGGCGCGCGCGCCTACTACTGGCGCAGCCTGCCCGACGAGCCTGAGATCCCGTATTACGAGTCGGTGGTGTTCCAGGATGACTACCTGGTCGTGGCCGACAAGCCGCATTTCCTGCCGGTGACGCCGGGCGGACGCTATGTGCAGCAGACCCTGCTGGTGCGGCTCAAGAAGGCGCTCGGCCTGCCCAACCTGAGCCCGCTGCACCGGATCGACCGCGAGACCGCCGGCCTGGTGGTCTTCAGCGTACGGCCGCAGGACCGCGACGCCTACCAGCGCCTGTTCCGCGAGCGCCTGATCGACAAGACCTACGAGGCGATCGCCCCTGCCTGCGATCGGCCGGACTGGCCGCATGTCCGGCGCAGCCATATCCTGGAACAGGAGGACGCCTTCTACAAGATGCGCGAGGCGCTACCGCACGAGGGATTGAGCAACAACAGCGAGACGCAGATCGAGCCGATCGAGCAGCGCGGCGCCTGGGCGCGTTACCGCCTATCGCCGGTGACAGGCAAGCGGCACCAGCTGCGGGTGCACATGAACGCGCTCGGGCTGCCGCTGCTGGGCGACCAGTTCTACCCGCGGGTATTGCGCCGACCGGGCGAACGGGAAGACTACGCCGAACCGCTGCGCCTGCTGGCGCGGGCGATGGCGTTCGACGATCCCGTCACGGGCCAGCGCAGGCAATTCGAGAGCCGGCTCGAACTCGGCTGGCCCTGAGCGCCCGCCTCAACGCTGGGCTTCCAGCATGCAGCGGCCCATGCGGGAGAAATAGTCCTCGGTCTGGCTGGTGGCCTGGACATATTTGATCCGGCTGTCCACCAGGTCCGGGTCCAGCTCGATCAGGCCCTTGAGGCGCAGCGTCTTGAGGCGCCGGTGCACGGTGCTGGGCGAGATGCTCGGGAACATGTGCATCGCCTCCATCACGGTAATGCGCTTGCCCGCATGCCAGGCCACGGCCATGGCATTGAGCATGCGCTCCTCGACCGCGTCCATGACGGGGAATCCCGGCGTCTGGCGCAAGGCCTCGACGAGGCTCAGAAAACGTTGGTAACTCATGGTGTTCACTCCTCCTGGACAGATCGGGCTGGATTTCGGTACGCTTTTTGCGCCTCGACCATTTGTCAGCGATTTGAACAGGATAACAAGGAAAAGTTCATCGTGCACGAAAAATCGTAAGCACAAGTGAAGAGAGGCGCCCACGGCACCTCTCTGCTGGTCAAACCGGCAGGCCCTGACGGGCCTTGGCTCAGACCCGCTCGGCCACCCAGGCCTGCACGCTGGCCAGCGCCTGGTCGAGCTGGCTGGCGTCGGTACCGCCGGCCATTGCCAGGTCGGGCTTGCCGCCGCCCTTGCCGCCGACCTGGCTGGCAACGAAGTTGACCAGCTCGCCGGCCTTGACCTTGGCCACGCTGTCGGCGGTCACGCCAGCGGCCAGCTGGACCTTGCTGCCGTCAACCGCGGCCAGCACGATGACGGCGGTCTTGAGCTTGTCCTTGAGCTTGTCCATCGTGTCGCGCAGGGTCTTGGCGTCGGCACCTTCCAGGCGCGCGGCCAGCAGCTTGAGGCCCTTGACCTCGACCGCCTGGCTCACCAGCTCGTCGCCCTGGGCCGAGGCCAGCTTGCCCTTGAGCGCGGCGATCTCCTTTTCGAGCGCCTTGATCTGGTCCTGCGACTGCGCGATGCGGTTCGTCAGCTCGGCCACCGGTGCCTTGAACGCGGCGGCGGCGTCAGCGACGGTACTTTCGAGCGACTGCAGGTAGGCCAGCGCATTGACGCCGGTCACGGCCTCGATGCGGCGCACGCCGGCGGCGACGCCCGATTCGGCCACGACCTTGAACAGACCGATGTCGCCGGTGCGCTGGACATGGGTGCCGCCGCAGAGTTCGCGGCTGGAGCCGATGTCGAGCACGCGCACGGTTTCGCCGTACTTCTCGCCGAACAGCATCATGGCGCCGGTCTGCTGGGCGCTCTCGATGTCCATCACGCGTGCCTGGGCGGCGGCGTTGGCCAGGATCTCGGCGTTGACGATGGCCTCGATCTGGCGGATCTCGTCGTCGGTCACCGGCGCGTTGTGGGCGAAGTCGAAGCGGGTGCGCTCGGGCGTGACCAGCGAGCCCTTCTGCTGCACATGGGTGCCCAGCACCTCGCGCAGCGCCTTGTGCATCAGGTGGGTGGCGCTGTGGTTGCGCACGGTGGCAAAGCGCAGCTCGGCATCGACCAGCGCATCGACATGGTCGCCGACTGCCAGCGTGCCGGTTTCGAGCAGGCCGTGGTGGCCGAACACGTCGGCCTTGATCTTGAGCGTGTCGGCGACGGCAAAGCGGGCCGAACCGCTGGTGAGCGTACCCTGGTCGCCGACCTGGCCGCCCGACTCGGCGTAGAACGGGGTGCTGTCGAGCACGACCACGCCGGTCTGGCCGGATTTCAGCTCGGCCACGGCCACGCCGTCCAGATAGAGCCCGACCACCTTGGATTGCTGTTGCAGCTGCTCGTAGCCGACGAACTCGTTGCCAGCGCCGCTGTAGTCGAGCGCCTTGTCCATCTTGAACTTGCCGGCGGCGCGCGCCTGCGCCTTCTGGCGCTCCATCGCGGCGGCAAAGCCGGCCTCGTCGACACCCAGGCCGCGCTCGCGGCAGACGTCGTTGCTCAGGTCGAGCGGGAAGCCGTAGGTGTCGTGCAGCTTGAAGGCAACCTCGCCCGGCAGCACCTGGGCACCATCGGCCAGCGCGGCGTCGAGGATCTGCATGCCGTTTTCCAGCGTCTCGTAGAAGCGCTCTTCCTCGGCTTTCAGCACCTCGGTGATGCGCTGCGCCTGCGCGGCCAGGCTCGGGTAGGCCTCGCCCATCAGCGCGACCAGGTCGGGCACCAGCTTGTGGAAGAACGGGGCCTTGCGGCCCAGTTTGTAGCCATGGCGAATCGCGCGGCGCACGATGCGGCGCTGCACATAGCCGCGGCCCTCGTTCGAGGGCAACACGCCGTCGCTGACCAGGAAGGAGGTCGCGCGCACATGGTCGGCGATCACGCGCAGCGAGGGGTTGTGCAGGTCGGTGCAGCCGGTTTCGCGCGCGGCAGCCTTGATCAGCGCATCGAAGATGTCGATCT
Source organism: Chitinophaga pinensis (assembly GCA_943326015.2). GTDB lineage: Bacteria > Pseudomonadota > Gammaproteobacteria > Burkholderiales > Burkholderiaceae_C > Malikia. The sequence goes on from CALPRQ020000003.1 coordinate 92,024, forward strand.
CGTAGTTGCTGTGCACGCCCTGCAGGATGGCGGCCAGGCGCTCCAGGCCCATGCCGGTATCGACGCAGGGTGCCGGCAGCGGCGTGATGGAGCCGTCCTCGGCCATCTCGAACTGCATGAACACGTTGTTCCAGATCTCGATGAAGCGGTCGCCGTCCTCGTCCGGGCTGCCCGGGGGGCCGCCGGGGATATGGTCGCCGTGGTCGTAGAAGATCTCCGAGCAGGGGCCGCAGGGACCGGTGTCGGCCATCATCCAGAAGTTGTCGGACTTGTAGCGGCCACCCTTGTTGTCGCCGATGCGGATCACACGGTCGGCCGGCAGGCCGATTTCCTTGGTCCAGATGTCGTAGGCCTCGTCGTCCTCGGCGTAGACGGTCGCCAGCAGGCGCTCCTTGGGCAGGCCATAGACCTCGGTCAGCAGCTCCCAGGCCCACTTGAGCGACTCGCGCTTGAAGTAGTCGCCGAAGGACCAGTTGCCCAGCATCTCGAAGAAGGTGTGGTGGCGCGCGGTGTAGCCCACGTTCTCCAGGTCGTTGTGCTTGCCGCCAGCGCGCAGGCAGGCCTGCACCGAGGCCGCGCGCACATAGCTGCGCTTGTCGGTACCCAGGAACACGTCCTTGAACTGGACCATGCCCGAGTTGGTGAACATCAGCGTCGGGTCGTTGCCCGGCACCAGCGGGCTCGATGCCACCACGGTGTGGCCCTTGGCGGCGAAGAAGTCCAGGAAGGTCTTGCGGATCTCGGCCACGGAGGCCACGGGTTTTGCTGAAGGCTGGGTCATGGTCGGCAGCGCCAGCGGCGCGTCGCGGAGTGGAGGTTGATCGACAAAGGCTGCCGGCCGGAGCCGGTAGCGAACTCTTCATTTTAAGGCCGGGCGCGCATCGTTCGAGCAATCCCCCCCGCCGGCGCCGGCTAGGCCGTCGGCTAACATATGAAGCAGACCGGCGCCCGCCGCTGCGGCGGCCCGCCACCACCGGACATTCCATGCGCATCCCCCACCTGATCAACGGCCAGGCAGTCGCCGGCCGCGAGCATTTCGAGAGCCTCAACCCCGCCAACCAGCAGCTACTGGCCGAGGTCGCAGCCGGCACCCAGGCCGATATCGACGCCGCTGTCCAGGCCGCCCGGGCGGCCTTCCCGGCCTGGGCCGCCACGCCGGCCGCGCAACGCGCCCGGATCATGCACCGGCTCGGTGAGCTGATCGCGCGCGACCAGGCCGAACTGGCCCGGATCGAGACCGCCGACTGCGGCCAGGTGATCGCGCAGACCGGAGCGAACCTGGTGCCGCGCGCGGCCGACAGCTTTCACCACCACGCCGAGCTGTGCACGCGCATGGACGGCCAGACCTTCAGCACGCCAACGCATCTCAACTACACACTGCTGCAGCCGGTCGGTGTCTGCGCGCTGGTCGCGCCATGGAACGTGCCGCTGCTGACCGCCAGCGCCAAGGTCGCGCCCTGCCTGGCCTACGGCAACACCGCGGTGCTCAAGCCCAGCGAGCTCAGCCCGCTGACGGCCGCGCGCCTGGGCGAGCTCGCGCTCGAAGCGGGCTTGCCGCCCGGCGTGCTCAACATCGTGCAGGGCAAGGGTCGCGAGGCCGGTGCAGCGCTGGTGGCGCACCCCGACGTGCGGCTGGTGTCCTTCACCGGGTCGACCGCGACCGGCAACGCGATCGTGCGCAACGCCGGGCTGAAGAAATACAGCATGGAGCTCGGAGGAAAAAGCCCCTTCATCGTGTTCGAGGATGCCGACTTCGAGCGCGCGCTCGACGCGGCGCTGGTGATGATCTTCAGCATCAACGGCGAGCGCTGCACCGCCGGCAGCCGGATCCTGGTGCAGCAGTCCATTTTCGACGAGTTCGCACGCCGCTTCGTCGAGCGCGCCCGGCGCATCCCGGTCGGCGATCCGATGGACCCTGAAACCGTGATCGGCCCGATGGTCAGCCAGGGCCATCTGGCGCGGGTGCGCGGCTACATCGAGCTCGGCCTGCAGGAAGGCGCGTCGCTGCTGTGCGGCGGCGTGGACCGCCCCGACTACGCGCCCGAGGTTGCCGCCGCAGTGCGCGACGGCAACTTCGTCTGGCCGACCGTGTTCGCCGATGTCAGGCCGGACATGCGCATCATGCGCGAGGAGATCTTCGGCCCGGTCGCCTGCCTGCTGCCGTTCCGCGACGAGGCGGATGCGATCGCGCTGGCCAACGACAGCCCCTACGGCCTGGCCAGCTATGTCTGGAGCGAGAACGCCGGCCGCGCGCACCGGGTCGCCGCAGCGCTGGAGGCCGGCGTCTGCTACGTCAACAGCCAGAGCGCACGCGACCCGCGCCCGCCGTTTGGCGGCGTCAAGGCCAGCGGCCTGGGGCGCGACGGCGGCCACTGGAGCCTGGAGACCTTCACCGAGCCCAAGAACGTCTCGATCAGCTACGGCCGGCACGCGATTCCGCGCTGGGGGCTCTGAGCGGCACGCAGGTCACGCATCAAGCCGGCGCCGGCACAGACAGCCGGCGCCGATCAAGCTCCGCCACGGTCCGGCGGTCTCAGCCGCGCCAGCCCTCGGCCAGCGCGAGCGTCAGCTCGGCCGCCGGCATGGCGCATGCCAACGAGGCCGCCTGGCCGGCCCACAGCGGCGTGAAATCATCGCGCCCCTGCGCCTCGGCCCAGGCGCGCAGCGGGGCCAGGTGCGTGGTCGCGAGCGGAAACGCCGGTGCCTGACTGCTGATGCAGCCGCCCGAGTTGCCAGCAGCGCCGAGCGCGCGCATGGCGCGGTTCACGATGCCGCGCGCCGGCCGGCCGGTGAAGACATTGGTCAACGCGGTGTGCGCAGCCGCATCCGACTGCAGCGCCGCCCGGTGCAGCGCGCTGGTGCGTGCCTCGGGGCAAAGCAGATAGGCGGTGCCGACCTGCACCCCCGCCGCGCCCAGCGCGCGCGCCGCCGCGACGCCGGCCGCGTCCGCGATGCCGCCAGCCGCGATCACCGGCAGCTCGACCGCGCGCACGACCTGCGGCAGCAAGGCGAAAGTCCCGAGCTGGGTCGTGAGGTCTTCATGCAGGAAGATGCCGCGATGGCCGCCCGCTTCCAGCCCCTGCGCGATGATGGCGTCGGCGCCATGGGCCTGCAGCCACAGCGCTTCCTCGACCGTGGTGGCGCTGGCCAGCACCCGGGAGCCCCAGGACTTGACGCGCGCCAGCAGCTCAGGCGCCGGCAGGCCGAAGTGAAAGCTCACCACCGGCGGGCGGAACGGCTCGACCCAATCGGCCACCGCCGCATCGAAAGGCGCGCGCGCCGCGATGGCCGGCCCTTCGGGAGCAGGGAGTCCGGCCTCGGCATAAAGTGGCGCCAGCGCCGCGCGCCAGCACGCCTCGCGCTGCGCATCAGCCTGCGGCGGCTGGTGACAGAAGAAGTTGACGTTCCAGGGGCCTTTGGCCTCGCGGTGCAGGACTTCGAGCTCGGCGCGCAGTTGCGGCGGATTCAGCGTTGCGGCGGGCAAAGAGCCCAGCCCGCCGGCGTTCGTGACAGCCAGCGCCAGCGCGCTGTCCTGCGAACCGGCCATCGGCGCCTGGATGACGGGCAGGCGCAGCCCGAGCAGATCTTGCAGAGTGGATTTCGACATGACCCGATGCTAGCGCGTTCAGGCTGGCGCCAGGCTTGCCCCGCAAGCGCGGGGCGCCATGGGACAATCGCCGCCATGCGACTGAACCTGATTTACGCCCGCGCCGCCAACGGCGTCATCGGCAAGGACAACACCATGCCCTGGCACCTGCCGGAAGACCTCGCCCATTTCAGGCGCCTGACGCAGGGCTGCCCGGTCATCATGGGCCGCAAGACCTGGGAATCGCTGCCGGCCAGGTTCCGCCCGCTGCCGGGACGGCTCAACATCGTGCTGACGCGCGACGCCGCCACCGCCACCCAGCTGCAGGCCGAGGGCGCGCTGGCGCTGGCTGGGCTGGAACAGGCGCTGGCGCATTGCGCCGCGCTGCCCGAGGCGCCGGCCGAACTCTGGGTCATGGGCGGCGCGCAGATCTACGCGCAGGCGCTGCCGCTGGCGCAGCGCGTCATCGTGACCGAGATCACGCGCGACTACGAGGGCGACGCCTACGCGCCGGAGCTGGGTACCGAGTGGCGCGAGACCGCGCGCGAGTCCCATGTCGCGGCCAGCGGCCTGGGCTACGACTTCGCGAGCTACGAGCGCTGAATCGGCTGAACCGGGGTCGGGCTCAGGCGCCCGACAACCCGATTCAACCGACAGAGCCCAGCGGTACGCGCTGCTCGCCGAGCTGGAATTGCCGCACCGCGAGCGCGAGCTGTTCGGCCTGCTCGCCCAGACTCCTGGCGGCGGCGGTGGACTGTTCCACCAGCGCGGCGTTCTGCTGCGTCATCTGGTCGAGATGGGTCATCGCGCCGTTGACCTGACTGATGCCCGCGCTCTGCTCGACGGCAGCGTTCGAGATGTCGCCAATGATGCCGCTGACGCGCTGGACCGAATTGACGATTTCGCTCATGGTCAGACCCGCGTCGCTCACCAGGCGCGAACCGCCATCGACCTTCTCGACGCTGCTGCCGATCAGGCGCTTGATCTCGCGCGCGGCGGTGGCACTGCGCCCGGCCAGGCTTCGGACCTCGGAGGCCACCACGGCGAAACCCCGACCGGACTCACCGGCGCGCGCCGCCTCGACCGCGGCGTTGAGCGCGAGGATGTTGGTCTGGAAAGCGATGCCATCGATCACGCCGATGATGTCGCTGATCTGGCGCGAGCTGGCGTTGATCTCGTCCATGGTGCTGACCACCTGGTGGACCACGGCGCCACCGCGCGCCGCCACTTCGGCCGCCGCGGTCGCCATCTGGTTGGCCTGGCGGGCCGAATCGGCCGAATGCCGCACGGTCTCGGTCAGCTCGCCCAGGCTCGACGCGGTTTGCTGCAGGTCGTCGGCGGCCTGCTCGGTCCGGTGGCTCAGGTCCAGGTTGCCGGTGGCGATCTGGCTGCTGGCCGTGGTGATCGAATCGACCGCGTCGCGTATGCCCGACAGCGTCTGGGTCAGCTGCTGGCGCATGACCTCGACCACCCGGATCAGGGCGCCGATTTCGTCGCGCTGCTGGCTTTGCATCGGGTGGGTCAGGTCTCCCTGGGCCACGGCGTTGACCGCCAGACTGAGCTGCGCCAGCGGGAGCGCAACCCAGCGCCGGATCAGCCAGAACAGCCCGACGCCCAGCACCAGCGCGCCACCGCCCAGCAAGACCCAGAGCATGGCCATGACACCCCAGTGCCGCTGCATGGCCTCGGCCTCGGACAGGTCGGCCACCACCCACCAGCCGGTAGCCGGGTTGCGCTGCATCTGCAGCAAGCGCCCGCTGGACTTGCCATCGAGCAGCGAGGTCGCGTCACGGACCACGCCATCGGGCGCGTCCCGCAGCGAGGCCAGCAAGGCCGCCGCGCCGGGCAGCAGATCGGCGACCTGGCCGCCCTTGGCGCTCGGATGGATCACGAAGCTGGCTTCGGCCAGATTCTTCTTCGGATCGATCACCAGCAGGCCGCCGGTCTCGAAGAAGCGGGTCTCGAGCACGGTCTTTTCCGTCGCCGCCTCGAATGCCGTCATGTCGAAGCCGATGAACAGCGCGCCGATCGGCTGGCCGTGCGCGCCCTGGATCGGCTCGTAGTGCGTCATGTAGGGCCTGCCGAACAGGACGGCGCGCCCGGTATAGGGCTTGCCCTGCTGCAGCAGGGCGTAGGCCGGATGGGTGCGCGCCAGCACCGTGCCGACCGCGCGCGCACCCTGATCGTTCTTGAGCGAGGTGGTGATGCGCAGGAAATCGTCGCCCCGGCGGCCGAACACGGTCGCCACCCCGCCGGTGACCTGCTGGAAACCATCCACCGCCGCGAAATCGTTGCTCAGCGAGCGCCCGGCTTGACGCAAGTCGCCGCTCTGGGCATCGTGCGCGAAGTCGGAGCCGAAGGCCTGCTTGAACACCATGAACGAGCGCTGCGCCAAACCGCGCGAGGTCAGGTCCATCGTCTCGATGGTCTCGACCTTGCCCTGGGTCTGGGCACTGATCCAGCGCACGATGTTCTGGCGCTCGTTGTCGGTGACCATGAAGCTGACCAGCAGACTGATGACCAGCAGCACGCAGGACATGCCGACGCCACCGATCACGGACACCTTGCGGGCGATCGAACCGCCGCCCGCCTCAGGACCGGAATGGGTCATGCAGGCAGCACCCGCTCGACCGGCTTGTCCTGGAAGCGCATCGAGAAATCGACCGCCTGCACATCCTTGATCAGCGCGCCGACCGAGATCCGGTCAACGCCGGTCTCGGCGAGCTGGCGCAACCCGTCGAAGGTCACGCCACCCGAGATTTCCAGGCTGATGCGCCCATCGGCCAGCGCCACCGCTTGCTTGAGCGTGTCGAGGTCCATGTTGTCGAGCAGCACCATCTTGACGCCGGCGTCGAGCGCCTCCTGCAGCTGCTTCAAGGTCTCGACCTCGACCTGGATGAAGCTGGCGCGGTCGGCGAAGGCCTCGGCCGCACGCAGTGCGTGGGTGATGCCACCAGCCGCCGCGATGTGGTTTTCCTTGATCAGGATCGCGTCATACAGGCCCATGCGGTGGTTCTTGCCGCCGCCGCAGCGCACGGCGTACTTCTCGGCCACGCGCAGACCGGGAATGGTCTTGCGGGTATCGAGGATGGCGGCGCGCGTGCCTTCGACTTCCTTGACGTACCTGGCAGTCTTGGTCGCGACCGCGCTGAGCGTCTGCATGAAGTTCAGGCAGCTGCGCTCGGCGGTCAGCAGGTCGCGCGCGCGGCCGGTGATCTCGACGATCTTCTGGCCCGGCTCGCAGCGGCCGCCCTCGTCCACCAGCCAGTTGACCTGCGCGCCCGGCGCCAGCTGACGTAGCACTTCGTCGACCCAGGGCCGGCCGCAGATGACCGCCGCTTCACGGCAGATGATGGTCGCGGTGGCCATGCGCTCGGCTGGCACCAGTTGGGCGGTCAGGTCACCGCTGCCGACATCCTCGGCCAGCGCGCGTTTCACATCATCGGCCACTTGGGCCGCCAGGTCGTAGTCGCTCATGGGTATTTTTCCTTGTGCGCGGCCGCCTGCGCGACAAGCCGCTGAAGGGCATGATGATACGCCCAGCCCCAGCAGGTGTTCAGGCCCGCATCCTCCTCGCTGCGCTTATCATCCTGCGAGAATCGTTTCCCATGAAATTCGGATTCCTTCGGTTCTGGCGGCGCGGCCCCAGCAGCGGGCTACCGCCTGAAATCGAGCAAGCCCGCGCGCTGATCCGGGCGGTCGATCACGGCGGCCTGCCACTGAACCCGGCCAGGGTGAACGCCATCGCACGCGACCTGGGGCTGGAGGTGTCCCGCCATGCGCCGGTCGAGCAGACCGTGGAACGGATCCGCGCCTGCCTGCTGCGCTGAACAGCCGCCACGCACCTGGGTCAGGACCCAGGCCCCAACCCTGACCGCTGGAAACGATAGAACTCCCTGATTCCGAAAGCATTCCTGATCGTCAACTACCCCGCCCTGAAGGACGGAGCTTGAGGGGAGCAATATCTGCAAGGCTGGGATCATGCAGGCGAAAGGTAAAACGCCGAAGGTCCTGGCCGCCGTGCTTTGCCGCACGGGAGCCGGTGATGGACATTCCCGAGGGGAGCCCTGTCGCGAGACAGGCGTCACCAGGCCCGTAAGGGCAGAAAGATTTTGTGTGTCAGTGTTCGTCTTGGATCGTCGGGGGCAACCCCTGATGCCGTGCAGCGAAAAGCGGGCACGGCTGCTGCTGGAGCGCGGCAGGGCTCGCCTGCATCGCGTCGCCCCCTTCGTCATTCGTCTCATCGACCGCGAAGCGGACCGCTGCACCTTGCAGCCGCTGCGCGTCAAACTCGATCCGGGCAGCCGCACCACGGGACTGGCCCTGGTGCGCGAGACCGAATCGGTCGAACCCGACACCGGCGAAGTCCTCCCCAGCGCTGCCGTGCTGCAACTGCTCGAACTCGCGCATCGGGGTCATGCCATCTCCGACGCCCTCACGGCTCGTCGCGCCATGCGCCGCCGCCGTCGCGGCCAGTTGCGCTACCGCGCGCCACGCTTCCTGAACCGGCGCAAGCCGAAAGGCTGGCTGGCGCCCTCGCTGCAACACCGCGTCAACACCAGCCTGTCCTGGGTCCAGCGGCTCCAGCGCTGGGCACCCGTCACCGCCCTCTCCAGCGAACTGGTGCGTTTCGACCTGCAAGCCATCGAGAACCCGGAAATCTCAGGCGTCGAGTACCAGCAAGGCACGCTCGCCGGCTACGAAGCCCGGCAATATCTGCTCGAAAAGTGGGACCGCACTTGCGCCTACTGCGGTGCCCAGAACGTGCCGCTGCAAGTCGAGCACATCCAGCCTCGCGCCCGGGGCGGCTCCGACCGCGTGAGCAACCTCACGCTGGCCTGCGCCTGCTGCAACCAGAAGAAAGGCGCCCAGCCGATCGAATCGTTCCTGGCGCAAGACCCGCAGCGCTTGCGCCGCATCCTGGCGCAAGCCCGACAACCGCTGAAGGATGCCGCTGCCGTCAACGCCACCCGCTGGGCACTGGCCCAAGCCCTGCAAGCCACCGGCCTGCCCGTCGAACTGGCTTCGGGCGGACGCACGAAGTTCAACCGCGCCCGGCTCGGCATCCCCAAGACCCATGCGCTGGATGCCGCCTGTGTCGGCACCCTGGCCGCCATCGCCCATTGGCAGCGACCCACGCTCATGATCAAGGCGACCGGACGCGGCCGCTACCAGCGCACCCGCCTCAACCAGTTCGGCTTCCCCCGTGGCTACCTGATGCTAACCAAGCGCGTCAAAGGTTTCGGGACTGGCGATCTGGTCCAGGCCACCGTCCCCACCGGCAAGAAAGTCGGTTGCTACATCGGCCGGGTCGCCGTGCGGGCCAGCGGCAGCTTCAACATCCAGACCGGCTCCCAAGTCGTCCAAGGCATTGCGTACCGCCATTGCCGCCTCATCCAGCGCGGTGACGGCTACGGCTATTCACAACTACAGAGCTTTACGAGAAAGGATGCGGGAGAGGGTCGTGCCAAGCGCACGACGCGCTCTGCCTCCCCGGCCTGAAGGCCGAGGTTTCCCGCGCAATTTGATGAAAATAGCCACCTGGAACGTCAACTCCCTGAGCGTGCGCCTGCCCCAGGTGCTGGACTGGCTCGCGGACAACCCGGTCGACCTGCTCGCGCTGCAGGAGCTCAAGCTGACCGACGACAAGTTCCCGGCCGACGCCTTCGCGCAGGCTGGCTACCAGGCGGCCTGGTTCGGCCAGAAGACCTACAACGGCGTGGCGCTGATCGCGCGCGGCGAGCCGCGTGACATCGTGCGCAACATCCCTGGCCATGCCGACGAGCAGGCGCGCGTGATCGCCGCCACCTTCGACACGCCGCAAGGCCTGCTGCGCGTGGTCAACGGCTATTTCGTCAACGGCCAGGCCCCCGAGAGCGAGAAGTTCGGCTACAAGATGCAGTGGCTGGACGCGCTGCGCGAATGGCTGCGCGGCGAGCTGGCGCAACACCCCAGGCTGGTGCTGCTGGGCGATTTCAACATCGCGCCCGAGGACCGCGACAGCCACGACCCCGAGGGCCTGCGCGAGACCATCCACCACACGACGGCCGAACGCAGGCAGTTCCGCGAACTGCTCGAACTCGGCCTGACCGATGCCTACCGGCTGTTCGAGCAGCCGCCCAGGAGTTATTCCTGGTGGGACTACCGCATGCTGGGCTTCCAGAAGAACCGCGGCCTGCGCATCGACCATGTGCTGGTCAGCGAGGCGCTCAAGGGCTCGGTCAGCGCCTGCACCATAGACCGCGCACCGCGCAAATGGCCCAAGCCGAGCGACCATGCGCCGGTGGTGGTGACGCTGGAGCTCTGATGGATCAGGGCCGAAGATGCGCCGCGCAGGCAGAGGGCGAGATGGGGCTGGCGGCCGATTTGCCGGCCGCGCAGCGGACGGATGAGGCTGACGGCCCCACCTCGCCCTCTGCCAACCACGGCCCACCCAAGTCAAGTCAAGTCAAGCCAAGAGCCTCACTCCAGCCCGAGCTCCTGGATCTTGCGCGTGATCGTGTTGCGGCCGATGCCGAGCTTCTGTGCTGCCTCGATGCGGCGCCCGCGCGTGACGACCAGCGCGGACTGGATCAGCCCGGTCTCGAAACGGCGCGTCAGGATGTCCCAGACATCGGTCCGACCCTCTGCCAGCAAGGCCAGCGCCTCGGCCTGCAGGCCCTGCTCCCATTCGGTGGCCACCGCCGGCATGGATGCAGCCGCCTGGACAACCGGAGTAGCCAGCTCGCCAACCGCCTGCACCGGTGCTAACTCTGCCGCAGCCTGTGGCCGGGCGTAAACCTCCGCCGACGGCAGCACAGCGGCTGCAAGCGGGCCAGCCTCGGCGGCCTCGGCTACCTCGGGCGGCAGGTCCTTGGTCTCGATCACCTGCGCTGGCGCCATCACGGTCAGCCAGTGACAGATGTTTTCCAGCTGACGCACGTTGCCGGGGAAGTCGAAGGCCGCCAGCTGCTGCAGTGCCGCGTCCGAGATCCGCTTGGGCTCGACACCGAGCTGGCGGGCGCTCTGCTGCAGGAAGAAGCGCGTCAGCAGCGGCACATCCTCGCGCCGCTCGCGCAAGGCCGGCAGCCGCAAGCGGATCACGTTGAGGCGGTGGAACAGGTCCTCGCGGAATACCCCTTCCTTGACGCGCTGCTCGAGGTGCTGGTGCGTCGCGGCAATCACGCGCACCTGGGTCTTGACCGCGCTGTGGCCACCGACCCGGTAGAAATGCCCGTCCGACAGCACGCGCAGCAGCCGCGTCTGCAGGTCGAACGGCATGTCGCCGATCTCGTCGAGGAACAGCGTGCCGCCCTCGGCCTGCTCGAAACGGCCGCGGCGCATGGTCTGGGCGCCGGTGAAGGCCCCGCGCTCGTGGCCGAACAGCTCGGACTCGAGCAGGTCCTTCGGGATTGCCGCCGTGTTGATCGCGACGAAAGGCCCCTTGGCGCGCAGCGAATGCTTGTGCAAGGCGCGCGCGACCAGCTCCTTGCCCGAGCCCGACTCGCCGGTGATCAGCACCGTCACATTGCTCTGGCTCAGGCGGCCGATGGCACGGAAGACGTCCTGCATGGCGGGCGCCTGGCCCAGCATCTCGGGTACGGTGTCCAGCCCTTCCTCGGCCACTTCCTCGCGCTGGCTCTCGCCGATGGCGCGCCGGATCAGCTCGACCGCCTTGGTCAGATCGAAGGGCTTGGGCAGGTACTCGAAGGCACCGCCCTGCAAGGCCGAGACCGCGCTGTCGAGGTCGGAGTACGCCGTCATGATGATGACCGGCAGGCCCGGCAGGCGCTGCTTGACCTGCTCGAGCAGGCCCAACCCCGAGCCGCCCGGCATGCGGATGTCGCTGACCAGCACCTGGGGGCCATCGCCCTCGTCCGCTTTGGCCAGCGCGGCCAGCACTTCGCGCGGGTTGGTGAAGCTGCGCGTGGGCAGGTTCTCGCGAGCCAGGGCCTTTTCGAGTACGAAGCGTATCGATTGGTCGTCGTCTACGATCCAGATGGGTTTCATGCGCGTTGTCTCTTGGTTCGGTCTGCCCCCCTTTCCAACCTCAAGGCAGGGGGATCAGCAGCTTGAAGTCGGTCCGGCCCGGCACGCTGTCGCACTCGATCAAGCCCTGATGCTGCTGCACGAAGGTCTGCGCCAGGTTGAGTCCCAGGCCGGAGCCACCATCCTTGCCCGACACCAGCGGGTAGAAGATGCGGTCCTTGATCTCGTCGGGCACGCCGGGCCCGTTGTCGATCACATGCAATTCCAGTGCCAGCTTGTAGCGCTGCTTGCCGAAAGTGATCTGGCGCGCCACCCGGGTGCGCAGCACGATCTCGGCATCGCCCTGCTCGATGCGCCGCTCCAGTGCGTGGGCGGCGTTGTGCACGATGTTGAGCAGGGCCTGGATCAACTGCTCGCGGTCGCCACGGAACTCGGGGATCGAGGTGTCGTAGTCGCGCACCACCGTGAGGCCGCGCGGAAACTCGGCCAGCACCAGCGCGCGCACACGCTCGCAGACCTCATGGATGTTGACGTCGCCGACCACGCGCGCGCGCCGGTGCGGTGCCAGCAGCCGGTCCACCAGCACCTGCAGCCGGTCGGCCTCGTGGATGATGACCTGCGCGTACTCGATCAGCTCGCGCGAGTCGAGCTCCATCTGCAGCAACTGGGCCGCGCCGCGGATGCCGCCGAGCGGGTTCTTGATCTCGTGCGCCAGGTTGCGGATCAGCTCCTTGTTGGCCTGCGCCTGCTCGAGCAGGCGTTCCTCGCGTTCCATGCGCGCCTGCTGCTCCAGCGGCAGCAGCTCGACCAGGAAGCGCCCCGCCTCCTCCATCTGGGCCAGCAGCAGGTGGACCTGCAGCGGCTCATGCCCGGGCCGGCGGATGCGGTCGTCATAGCGGATCAGCGCGTATTCGTTGCCGCCGGCGCTGGCCAACGCGTTCTGCAGCAGCTCGGGCGCCTCGAACCAGTCGCACAGGGACAGGCCAGCGATGGTGCGGCGCGAGACACCCAGCGTGTCTTCCAGCGCGGCGTTGGACCACAGCACCATCCCGTTGGCATCGATGACGGCTACCAGGGTCGCGAGCAGGTCCAGCGCCTGGTAGCGCTGTCCGACAGCGGCACGGCGGGCGGTCTTGGGCTGGGCCGCCGTCATTTCTTGTCGGGGGCTGGTGCCGAGCGGCCCAGCTCGCGCCGGATGGCGGCCAGATCGGCTTCGGCACGACCGACCTGATCCTTGAGCGCGGCCGTGCGCTGCTGGTGCAGCGGGGGATTGCGCAGTTCCTCGGGGCGCGGCTCGGGGTCGCCGTCGCGGTATTCCTGGCGCAGCTCGGCCAGCCTGGCCTCGGCCTTGCGCAGCTCGGCTTGCAGGATGGCGCGCGCATCGGTGTCGCGGGCACGCTGTTCGGCGCCGTCGACGCGCTCGCTCTCGTTGCGCGCGGTCTGGCCACCGCCACCGCCACCGCCACCGGCCCGGGCCGGGCTGGATGCGCTGGATGCGCTGGATGTCGGCCTGGCGCCGGCTTGGGGCTTGAGGCCCTCGATCACGGTCAGGTTGCCCCCCTCGACCGGCTTGCAGCCGCGCGCCTTGGCATCGCCCGGCTGGTTGGTGTACTCGTTGCCGCAGCGCCAGATCTTGTCGCTGGCCGCCGTGGCGGGCAGCGCCAGCGCGGCCAGCAGGGCCAGCGCGATCCGGCGGTGGGAAATATCCAGAATCTGCATCGCTTTCTCCGGGGCCGCTCAGCTCGCCCCGCCTCCTCGGCCTTCAGTATCGCGTAAATCCTGCCTCGGCCAGGCGCAGGAGGCCGCTGCAGCGGCCGAAAAAAAGGGACGGCAAGCCGTCCCTTTTCTCAAGGCTGCAATCCGGGGATCACAGGCTGAAGTACATGTCGTACTCGACCGGCGACACCTCGATGCGCGAGCGGGTGACTTCGGTCATCTTGAGCTCGATGTAGGCATCGATCCAGGCGTCGGTGAAGACACCGCCCTTGGTCAGGAAGGCGCGGTCCTGGTCCAGGCAGTCCAGGGCCTGATCCAGGCTGTGGCAGACGGTCGGGACCAGCTTGTCCTCTTCCGGCGGCAGATGGTACAGATCCTTGGTGGCGGCTTCGCCCGGGTGGATCTTGTTCTCGATGCCGTCCAGACCCGCCATCAGCAGGGCGGCGAAGCCCAGGTAGGGGTTGCACAGCGGATCGGGGAAACGGGCTTCGACGCGGCGGGCCTTGTCGGAGGCGACGTTCGGGATGCGGATCGAGGCCGAGCGGTTCTTGGCCGAGTAGGCCAGCTTGACCGGGGCTTCGAAGTGCGGCACCAGGCGCTTGTACGAGTTGGTACCCGGGTTGGTGATCGCGTTCAGGGCACGGGCGTGCTTGATGATGCCGCCGATGTAGTACAGGGCGGTATCGGACAGGCCGGCGTAGCCGTTGCCGGCGAACAGGTTCTTGCCGTCCTTCCAGATCGACTGGTGCACGTGCATGCCGGAGCCGTTGTCGCCAGCGTAGGGCTTGGGCATGAAGGTGGCGGTCTTGCCGTAGGCGTTGGCCACGTTCTGGATCACGTACTTCTGCAGCAGGGTCCAGTCGGCGCGCTCGACCAGGGTCGAGAACTTGGTGCCGATTTCGCACTGGCCGGCGCCGGCCACTTCGTGGTGGTGCACCTCGACCGGCACGCCGACGGCTTCCAGGATCTGGACCATCTCGTTGCGCATGTCGATGGTGCTGTCAACCGGAGCGACCGGGAAGTAGCCGCCCTTGACGCGGTTGCGGTGGCCGCGGTTGCCGCCTTCGAGCTTGGTGCCGCTGTTCCACGGCGCTTCGTAGTCGTCGATCGCGTAGAAGGTGTTGTTCGGCTCGGTGCTCCAGCGCACCTCGTCGAACAGGAAGAACTCGGGTTCCGGACCGAAGAAGGCGGTGTCACCGATGCCGGAAGCCTTCAGGTAGGTCTCGGCACGCTTGGCGATCGAGCGCGGGTCGCGTTCGTAGGCCTTGCCGTCGGTCGGCTCGATCACGTCACAGACCAGCACCAGGGTGGTTTCTTCGACGAAGGGGTCGATGAAGGCGGTGCTGGCATCCGGAGCCATCAGCATGTCGGACGCTTCGATGCCCTTCCAGCCCGCGATCGAGGAACCGTCGAAGGCCTGGCCTTCTTCGAACTTCTCTTCATCGAACTGGGAAATGGGCACGGTGATGTGCTGCCACTTGCCACGGGTGTCGGTGAAACGGAAATCAACGAACTTGACGTCGTTGTCCTTCACCATTTGCATCACGTCTGCGACGGTCTTGGCCATCAGAAATCTCCTGGTCGGGAAAGAAAGGGATGAAATGTGTTGTCTTGATTCTAAGCAGAAACCGTGCCAGCTTGAACTCAATGCATTCAAGGCCGCACGGACCCTGCCCAGCAACACCCGCTATTGTGCCTGTTCGCCGGGGGCGACGGCGCGCATTATCGGGTCTGGCACGGTTGCGCGTCAAAAACACCAAATTAGTGCATGCATCGTTTCAAATTGGTGCAATCAGTCACGCACCATTTCAGGGCCAAGCCTGGCACCCGCCTGATGCAGACCAGCCAGCAAGTCGGCGTAGGCCGCATCGGCCGCGCCAGTCTCGCCCTTGACGCCAAGCTCGATGTGACGGCCCCACTCGGGGTGGTCGACGCTGGGCAGGCTGAACACCTTGATGCCGGCATGCGCGGCCTCGATCGCCTCCATCAGCGGCGTGAGCGTCGCCTCGATGGCGCCGAACACGATCACCGAACGCTCGCGCCGCTGCTGGCGCGCGAACAGGTGGGCATAGCGCTGGTCCAGCACCCACTCGATCATGGGCCAGGCCATGACCGGGAAGCCCGGCACGAAATGCACCGCGCCCTGCCCCGCACCGGCGCAGCTGAAGCCCGGGATCTTGTTGTAGGGGTTGGGGATGAGGGTCGCGCCCTGCGGGAACACGCCCATGTTGAGGCGGTGCAGGTTGTCGGGACGGTCGGGCTGCCAGAGCTGGCCCTGCTCGCGCGCGACATCCTGCATGCGCTCCTCGATCAGCACCTTGGCTTGCGGGTGCAGCTCCAGCTCGACGCCCAGCGCCGCCGCCGCGCACTGGCGGGTGTGGTCGTCGGGCGTCGCGCCGATGCCGCCGCAGCTGAACACGATGTCGCCGCTGGCGAAGGCCTCGCGCAGCGCCGCGGTGATGCGCGGGCGGTCGTCGCCGACGATGCGCACCCAGGACAGGCTCAAGCCCCGCTCGGCCAGCCGGGCGATGACCTGGGGCAGGTGCTTGTCGGCGCGCTTGCCCGAGAGGATCTCGTCGCCCACGATGATGAGGCCGAAAGCGGGCGCGTTGCGATCAGTGGTCATGGCAGAGGTTGGAACGGTTGATGATCCGGGCCGGATGGCCCAGACGGTACAGCGGCGGCACGCAGGTGCGCCAATGCGGCCAGCAGGTAATGCGCGAACCAGAGCGAGGAAAAGGCGAACACCAGCGCATAGACCCAGACCGCCAGCGGCACCAGCAGTGGCGCCATCGCGATGAACATGGCGCCCGAGGCCCACAGCAGGCTGGGCGCGGCGCCCAGCAGGCCGCAGACCAGTCCCATGAGCCACAGGCTGGAGCGGTGCCTGGCCAGCAGTTCAGTGCGCTCGACCCGGTCGGCGTGCTCGGCCAGCGCATCGAAGGCGAAGACACGGTAGCTCAGCCAGCCCCAGACCAGGGGCGGCAGCAGCAGCGCCAGCGGTGGCACCAGCCACAGCGGCAGCGAGGCCAGCAGCACCAGCAAGGCCAGCAGGGTGGAGCCGGTCGACCAGAGCAGGCTGTCGAAAAAGCCCGCGCCCTGGCGGCGCTCCAGGTGGGCGAAGCGCCGCAGCCCGACCAGCTTGACCATGGCCGGCGTCATGAACAGGCCGACCAGCAGCAGCGCCAGCAGCACCAGCAAGGGGGTGGCCAGCGCCAGCAGCAGCAGCGGTGCCAGCACGCTGGCGAGCGAACCCAGGCCGGCGTGGTCCAGCCAGGCATGCAGCGGCGACAGCAGCGACCAGCTGTCGAGCCAGGCGTTGAGCCCGGCCTGCGCCGGATACCAGAAGTAGTAGCCGAGCGCAAAGACGCCGGCCGCCATCAGCAGCACGGGCAGCAGCGACAGCAGCACCACGCGCGGATGCAGGCAGTAGGCCAGCGCGCGCCAGCAGGAGTCAAGCAGCAGGCTCATGCGGATTGCACGTCGGCGGGGCAGGAATCAGCGGCGCGCCGCGATGAGACCGGCAACCTCGGCCGCCGTCAGCCAGCGCCACTGGCCGGGTGCGAGGTCGCCCGGCAGGTCGATGTCGCCGATGCGGCTGCGGTGCAGCGCCTCGACCCGGTTGCTGACGGCCGCGACCATGCGCTTGACCTGGTGGTACTTGCCCTCGGTCAGGGTCAGCTCCAGGGTGTGCTCATCGAGCGCGCGGCAGGCCGAGGCCTTGACCGGCTTGGGATCGTCCTCCAGCACCACGCCGGCGAGCAGCTTGTCGACCATCACCTGGGTGACCGGATGCTTGCAGGTCGCGAGATAGACCTTGGGCACATGGTGGCGCGGCGAGGACAGGCGGTGGATGAACTTGCCGTCGTCGGACAGCAGCAGCAGGCCGGTGGTGTCCTGATCGAGCCGGCCGACCGCCTGCACCCCGCTGGCCGCACCCGAAGGCCGCGAGCGCAGCGGCGCCGGCAGCAGGGTGTAGATGCTGGGCCAGGCGCCGGGCTTTTGCGAGCACTCGTGCCCGGTCGGCTTGTGCAGCATCAAATAGGCATGCTCGTGGTAAGCCCAGGCCTTGCCCTGGATCGTGAATTCGAGGCCCTCGGGCTCGAAATCGGCAGTCGCATCAGTGCAGAGCTGGGCCGGATGGCCGACCGCGACATGGCCTTGCTGGATCAGGCCGCAGCAGACGCGTCGCGTGCCAAAGCCCTGGGAATAGAGAATTTCTTGCAGTTGCATGGGGAGTGATTAAAGCAGGGCCGCGCGTTTCCAGGCCGCCTGGGCCGCGTCGGCATCGCCGCGCCGTTCGGCCAGGCGGGCCAGACCGCGCCAGCAGCGGCGGGCCAGTTCGGGATCGGACAATTGCGCACTGGCCTGGCCGAGCAGGCTGGCGGCCTTGCCCCAGAGCTGACGCTGCAGGTAAGCCTGGCCGGCGAGGTATTGCAGGCCGGCGTCGCCAGGCTGGCGCTGCTGAGCCTGCTCGATCTGCGCCAGCCAGTCCGCGCCCAGGCCGGGCAGCAGCGACTCCAGGCACAGCAGCAGTCGGCGGCGCAGCGCGTCGTCCATGGCCGGGTAGCCGGCCCAGGCCGATTGCAGGCAGTCGTCCAGCCAGCGCGGGACGCCTGGGGCGGCGCCCACCGCCTGGACATCGGCACCGTCCCCGAGCTGCCGCCATTGCTCAAGCGTTGCCAGCGCGAGCTCGGGGACAGCCCGTTCGGCGGAATCGAGCGCACGCCAGGCCTGCTGCAGCGCCGCCGGATCGCGCGCGGCGCGCAGGCGGTCCAGCACCAGGCCGCGCAACAGGCTGCGTGAGGCCTGCGCGCTGTAGGAGCGGTGCTTGGTCAGCAGACGCACCAGTTCGATCGCCTCGGCATGATCCTGTTGCAGCCTGGCCAGGCGCAAGCGCAGGCGCAACGACCGGATGCGGCGCGCCACGCCCTGTGGCAGGCTGCCCAGCCAGTGCGCGGCGGCGGCGCCGTCCTGCTGCTCCAGGGCCCAGGCGGCGGCACGCAACTGCAGGCTGGCACGGGCCTCGCCGCCCTGACTGACCGCCGGACTGGCCAGCGCGGCGGCCAGCGCGCGATCACGCTCGTCGAAGTTGCGCAGCTGGTGCGCGCTTTCAGCCGCCAGCAGATGGGCCAGCAGCTGCGCCTGCTCGCGGCCGGGGAAATGGTGGGCGCCAAGCTGGCCGAGCTGGGCCAGCGCCTGCCGCGCGGCCGACTGGGCCCGCACGTAGCGGCCGGCGTACTGCTGAGCCAGCGCCTCCAGCACCGAGGCCTGGGCCGAACGCTCCAGCTGGTGGGTACGCCAGCGCTGCGCCTGCTGTGGCAGGCTGCGCAGCAGCGCCAGTGCGCGCAAGGCGGCATGGAACAGCCCGAACAGCAGCAGCAAGCCGAACAGCACCAGGTTGAGCGACAGATCGACCCGGTAGGGATGCCAGAACAGCGTCACGTTGGCATCGTTGGAGCCGACCAGCAGCGCCAGCGCGATCGCGGCCGCCGCCAGGCCCAGGAACCAGAACACGCCTTTCATTGCGATCCCTTTCAGCGTCCGCCGGCGGCAGCGGCCAGCGCCGCCAGCGCGTCGTCGGGACGGGGCAGGTCGTTCTGGCGCAGGTCGCGCTGCAGGCCCTGCAGGGCATCGCGCGCCTGCTGGGTCGACTTGGCCTGGCCATCGAAGTAACGCTCCAGCATCGCGTCAACCGCGAGCAGATCGGACGAGGCCTGACCCGGCTGACGGGCCAGCAGACCCAGCCGGCCGTTGAGCAGCTTGAGCTTGGCGTTCTCGCGCAGGAAGAATTCCTGGTCGGGCGCGAGCAGCGCGGCCTCGGGCCGATCGACCCGGTGCACCCGCACCAGCTCGCTGCCGCGCGCGCTGATGGCCGCCCAGGCACGGGCGGACCAGCCCTGCCACCAGGACTGCAGGCGCTGCCAAGCCGAAGCCCCTGCGGCGGTATCGACTGCGGCTTCAACGCTGGCAGGCGCGCCGACGGGCTGCGGTTCGGCGCTGGCGGATCGCTCGCCGGGTTGACCTGCCGCCGCCGCATTGAGCAGCGGCAGCTCGTCGACGAGACGGACCAGTTCGTCGACCCGCCCCGCGAGCGCGGGCAGATCGACCAGGGACGCGGCGCGGATGCGCTCGATGTCGCGCTCGATCGCGCGCTGCACCGGATTGAGGCGAGGCTGGGCCGCGCGCGCGATGCGCTGGTCGGCCGACTGCAGCGCCGAGATCAGCGGCTGCACGCTGCCGGTCAGCGCGGACTGCTGCTGCGCCAGCTGCAGCGCGGATTCGAGGTCCTGCACCAGGCTGTCGTCACGGGTGCGCGACACCGTCAGCATCAGCTCCTCGAGCTGGCTGCGCTGCAGGCTGACCTCGGACAGCCTGAGCTCGGCCACGCCCAGCCTGACCTGCAGCTCCTGCACCAGGGACTCGGCACGCGCGGACTGCTCGCGCACCTCGGTCACTGAAGCGACGGTATCGGTGCTGCGGCGCGCGAGCTCCTTGCGCGCCGACTGCAACTGCAGCCAGAGCAGGGTGCTGCCGCCCAGCGCGAGCAGCGCCAGGCCCAGCGCGATGCGGGGCAGCAGCTGGCCCCGGGCTGGCTGGACCGGCTGTGCGGGTGCCGGGGAGACCGGCGGCGCAGCGGCAGCAAAGGCAGCGGATGCGGGCGCAGCTGGGCTGCCTGCGGAGGATGGGGGATCGGTGTCGGCCATGGTCACGGCATCGATTCTAGGTTGATCAGGACATCGGCGAGCGCCGGCCGGCTGCTGTGCAAGGTGCCGAAGCCCAGCCGGGCAGCCGCTTGGGCGATGCGCGGGTGGGTCGCCAGCGCGCGCGACTGCGACCAGTCGGCCTCCGGCAGCAGGTCGCGCAGGTAGTCGATCGCCTCGGAGCTGCTCAGCAGCCAGACGCTGCCGTCGCGGCTGGCGGCCCGGGCCAGCTCGCGCTGCTGCGCGGTCCAGGCCGGAGCGCGGCGGCGGTAGGCCACGCACCAGTCCACGCTGCCGCCTTGGGCGCGGCACTGGTTGGCGAGCCAGTCGCGGCCATTGCCCTGCGGGCTGGCGACGGCCGCGGCGGCTTCGGTCTGGCCACGCACGATCAGCAGTCGGTGACCGGAGACGACCTGGGGGTCGACCACGTGCCAGAGCGATTCGGAGTCGTATTGGTCAGCATCGGCGTCAGGCTGGTCGATGCGGTCGGCCGGCACGCCGACAGCCAGCAGCGCGCGCGCGGTGGCGGGACCCGGGGCCCAGCAGCGCGGCCTACCGCCCTGCCCGGCCGCCGTTGTGTCGCCTGCATCGGCTTGCGTGGCAGGCGGCCAAGGCTGCTCGGCGAAGAACTGCGTCACGGCAGGCGCGCTGACGAACATCAAGGCATCGTAGTCCGCCAGGCGGGCGCGCGCCTGGCGCAAGGGCAGCGGGTCGGCGGCAGGCGCGATCTCGATCAGGGGCAATGCCAGGGCCTCCCAGCCCTGGCGCTGCAGGGCCGACACCCAGCGCTGGGCCTCGCCCGCCGGCCGGGTGACGACCGCGCGCTTCATGCCGCGACGGAGCCGGTCGCACCGCCCTGGCGCAGCAGATCAACGACCTGGCGCCCCAGCGCCTCGGCCTGCTCCAGGCTGCTCACTGCCGCCTCGGCCTGCACCCGCACCAGCGCAATGCGGCCGTCCGGGTCACCCCAGGCGGCGTCCAGCCGCAATGCCGATGCCAGCGGCTCGCCCTGCCAGGCGGCGAAGGCGGCCAGCGGCATCGAACAGCTGCCGCCCATGCCGCGGCTGACCGCGCGTTCGGCGGCGACCGCCAGCCAGCTCGGCTGGTGCGCCAGCGGCGCCAACGCGGCCGTGACCTCGGGGCGGCTGGCGCGCACCTCGATGCCAAGCGCGCCCTGGCCGGCGGCCGGCAGCATCTCGGCCGGATCGAAGACCTGGCGGATGCGCGACTCCAGACCCAGGCGCTTGAGGCCGGCAGCGGCCAGCACGATGGCGCTGTACTGCCCTTCGTCGAGCTTGCGCAGCCGGGTGTCGAGGTTGCCGCGCAGCGGCTCGATCCTGACGTCGGCGCGCCCCAGGCGCTCAAGCGCGGCGCGCAGCAGCACGACGCGACGCAGGCTGGAGGTGCCGACCACGGCATCCGGCGGCAGGTCTGCCAGACCGGCGCAGGAGGACGAGACCCAGGCGTCGCGCGGGTCCTCGCGCTCCATCACGCAAGCCAGCTCGAAGCCCGCGGGCAGTTCCATCGGCACGTCTTTCAGCGAATGCACCGCCAGGTCGGCCCGACCTTCTTCGAGCGCAACTTCAAGCTCCTTGACGAACAAGCCCTTGCCGCCGACCTTGCTGAGCGCGCGGTCCAGGATCTGGTCGCCCTGGGTCGTCATGCCGAGCAGCTCGACCGCATGGCCCTGGGCGCGCAACAGGGACTGGACATGTTCGGCCTGCCACAGCGCCAGGCGGCTTTCACGGGTGGCGATGGTCAACTGGAGGGCGCAAGGGGTCTGGCTCACGATGGGCAAATCCGAAAATCTATGGAATCTTGGGATGCTAGCACGCCACCCCGTGCAAACAGTCCGGCTGTCAGCCCGATAAAATCCGCCCTTTTAGCCCATCACTCAACGGGGGCCAACCGCTCCCGCGCACGCCATGTCCAAAAACCAGCTCGACACCAAATCCCAGGCCTGGTCGGCCCTGTTCTCCGAACCCATGAGCGAGCTGGTCAAGCGCTACACCGCCAGCGTGTTCTTCGACCAGCGACTGTGGGATGCCGACATCACCGGCAGCCTGGCGCACGCCGAGATGCTGGCCGCGCAGGGCATCATCGGCAACGATGACTTCGCCGCGATCGAACGCGGCATGGCCCAGATCCGCTCCGAAATCGAGTCCGGCGCCTTCGAGTGGAAGCTCGACCTGGAGGACGTGCACCTCAACATCGAGGCGCGCCTGACCCAGCTGGTGGGCGATGCGGGCAAGCGCCTGCACACCGGCCGCAGCCGCAACGACCAGGTCGCGACCGACGTGCGGCTGTGGCTGCGCAGCGAGATCGATGTCATCGGCGGCCTGCTGACCGAGCTGCAGCAGGCGCTGGTCGAGATCGCCGAGCAGAACGTCGAGACCATCCTGCCGGGCTTCACCCACCTGCAGGTCGCGCAGCCGGTCAGCTTCGGTCACCACCTGCTGGCCTATGTCGAGATGTTCGCGCGCGATGCCGAGCGCTTCTCGGACGTGCGCCGCCGCACCAACCGGCTGCCGCTGGGCAGCGCTGCGCTGGCCGGCACCACCTACCCGCTCGACCGCGAGCGCGTCGCCCGCACGCTGGGCATGGTCAACGCCACCGGCGAAGCCCAGCTGTGCCAGAACAGCCTGGATGCGGTGAGCGACCGCGACTTCGCGATCGAGTTCAGCGCCGCCGCCAGCCTGTGCATGATCCACATCAGCCGCCTGTCGGAGGAACTGATCATCTGGATGAGCCAGAACTTCGGCTTCATCAAGATCGCTGACCGCTTCACCACCGGCAGCTCGATCATGCCGCAGAAGAAGAACCCCGACGTGCCCGAACTCGCACGCGGCAAGACCGGCCGCGTGGTCGGCCACCTGATGGGCCTGATCACGCTGATGAAGGGTCAACCCCTCGCGTACAACAAGGACAACCAGGAAGACAAGGAACCGCTGTTCGACACCGTCGATACGCTCAAGGACACGCTGCGCATCTTCGCCGAGATGATCGGCGGCCAGCTGAATCCGGCCACGGGCGTCAAGGAAGGCGGCATCAGCGTCAACGCGCAGGCGATGGAGCAGGCGGCGCTGAAAGGCTATGCGACCGCGACCGACCTGGCCGACTACCTGGTCAAGAAGGGCGTGCCGTTCCGTGACGCGCACGAGACGGTGGCGCACGCGGTCAAGGCCGCGACCAGCCACGGCGTCGACCTGTCCGAGCTGCCGCTGACCGTGCTGCAGAGCTTCCACGCCTCGATCGAGAAGGACGTGTTCGACTGCCTGTCGCTGCGCGGCAGCCTGAACGCGCGCAACACCCTGGGCGGCACCGCGCCGGCCCAGGTGCGGGCGCAGATCGCGCGCCACCAGAGCCGCCTGGCCTGACTGGCCTGAGACTGAGGCCTGTTCGGTCGGCGCTCAGGCCAACCGGGTCAGTCGCGTGGATCAGCCGGGCTGGCCCGACTCATCCCAGCCCGGCGCCAGCTCGACCCGGTTGCGGCCCTTGTTCTTCGCGACGTAGAGCGCCCCGTCGGCACGGGCCAGCCAGCGCTCCAGCCCCGGCTGGCGTGGCTCGAAGCCGGCAATGCCAAAGCTCGCGCTGTAGTTCAGCACCCCGTCGCCGATCGACACCATGCTGCTGGCGATCGACTGCCGGACACGCTCGGCGACCTGGGCCGCACCCTGCACACCGGTGCCCGGCAGCAGCAGCACGAACTCCTCGCCGCCGATGCGGGCCACCACGTCCAGCTCCCGCAGCTGGGCCGACACCACGCGCGCGAAATCACGCAGCACGGCATCCCCGACGGAGTGGCCGTGGCTGTCGTTGATGGACTTGAAGTGGTCCAGATCGACCGCCACCAGCGACAGCGGCAGGTCGAAGCGGCGGGCGCGCTGGATCTCGACCCGGGCCAGCTCGGTGAAGGCGCGCCGATTCAGCAGTCCGGTCAGGGGGTCGGTACGGGCCGCGAGCTCGGCGGCCTCCTTCTGCTGGCGCAGCGCTTCGGTGGCTTCCCGCACCCGCTGCTGCAGCAGCGCCTCGTTGGAGGCCAGGCCGGCGGCCATGGTGTTGATCCCCTCCGCCAGCGGGCTCAACACGCCGGCCGCGTCTGCATCGACCCGCGAGACCAGCACGCCACGGCGCAGCTGCTCGACCACCGCGCTGATCCGGACCAGGGGCCGGGTCACGCTCGAAGCGATCAGGACCGACAGCAGGCCCGCGAACAACAGGCCGCTGCCCACGGCGACCAGGGCCCATTCCAGCAAGTCGCGGCGCTGGCGCTGCAGTACCCCCAGTTCGAGCTCGACCAGGGCATAGCCCAGCAGACGCCGGCCATCCGCCGCCAGCGGAGCCGGCAGCGGCTCGCTGAAGGGGTCCGATTCGACCAGCACGGTCGACCAGATCGGCGCCAGGGCCAGCAGACGATCGCCCACCACCTGGGACTGCCCGGATTCAACGGCCGGCAGCTGTGAGCCCTGCGTGGAGCGGCCGGCCGAAGCGAGCCGACCGCCCACGGTGGACCAGATCGACACCGCCGCGACATGGGCGCCCGAGGCGCGCACGCCTTCGGCCAGCCGCTGCAAGGAAACCGCGCTGCCCGCGAACAGCGGAAACTCGGCGGCAATCGCGACCTGGCGCGCCGTGCCCAGGGCGTTTTCGTGCAGGGCCTCGGTCAGCACCTGATCATGCCGTTGCAGAAAGCCCTGCAATAGCACGACGATGGCCAGGATGGCCGGCAGACTGGCGGCCAGGAACAGCCGCATGCGGATACCGAACAGGGTCTTCATCGTGCGGACTCCTGCTGCTTGAGCGCCAGCACCAGCGCCTCCTGGGTGGGAAGGGAGATATCCAGCGAACGGGCCACCTGCTCATTGAGGGCAACCGCATAGCCCTCGGCCAGACTCGGTGTGGGCAGGCCGCGGCCGGCCTGCCACTGACGCAGCGCGCCCGCGACCTGCTGTCCGATGACGGCTGGCTCCGTGTGCAAGGCAAGCAAGGCACCGGCCCGGACATGGGCGGCCGAATAGCTGACCACGGGTATGCGCTGGCGGTAGGCAGCCAACAGGATGTTGTGCATGTTGGTGGCGGAATAGACCCGCTTGTCGGGCATGGCCAGCAGCAGGTCGGAGTCGTCGAACAGACCGCGCAAGGCTGGGTAGAGGCCCTTGTCGCCGCTCAGGACCGTCTGCTCCACCAGCGTGAAGCCGCGCGTGGACAGCGCCCGTGCCAGCGCGGGCCGGGCCGCGAGGGAATCCGGCCCGAACAGCACGCCGACGCGGCGGCGCTCGGGCAGAACCAGCTGCAGCAGCCGTGCGATACGCGCGACGGGCTGATCCAGGAAGACGGCCGATGTCAGTCCCTGCTCCCTGGCGACTGGCGCCGGGTAGCTGGCCTGCGGCAGCAGCGCGGCCAGCAGGGGCACGCGCGCCAGCGCCGGGCTGACCAGCGCGCGCTCGATCGCCTCGAGGTAGGCACCCGCGCCCAGAGTCACGATCAGCTGGGGCAGCGGTCCGCCAGCCAGCGGCAGCTCGGACCAGGTCGCTACGCGCCAGTTCAGCGGCGCGCGGGATTCACGCGCCCAGGCCTGCTGCAAGGCCTGGGCGGTCTCGGCATGGACACCGCCAGCGGCCGAGCAGACGACCCAGACCTCGGCGTCCGCCGCCAGCGCCGGCCAGCAGGCCAAGCCCGCGCCGCAGGCTCCGGCCAGCAGCGTCAACAGGCAATGGCGGCGCAGAATGTCCAGTTTCAGTGCTCCAACCTGAGGGTGAGGAAGGCGCGGCGCTGGAATTGATAGCTCACATTGCCATCGACCTGGTCGCCATTGATTGCCTGCACCGTGAGCGCCGCCTCGGCCTTGCTGCTGCCGATGCGCCAGCGCTGTGCCAGTCGCAGATCGATCCGGCTGAGCCCTGGAATCTGCTGTGCGACCTGATGCCAGGTCATCGCACCGCGCTCATACCAGAGCAGAGTGAAATCGCGCCCCCCGGGCAAAGACTGGAACCAGGCCAGCGTGTCGACCCGGGCCGGCGGCTGATTTTCACCAGCCTGGGCAGGATCTGCCCACTCAAGCTGGCTGAAGTTCTGCTGCCACTGCAGCCGGCTCCCTTCACGTAATGTCCAGTTCAGCTGATATTCGAGCCCACGCACGGTTATGGCATGGCGGTTGTCCAGATAGGACTTCGGCGTGTTCGGAACGGGCCACATGGGAAGGCTCGGGTCGGGTTTGAGCGGATAGTCCGGGTTGTCCCTGAGGCCGACCATGTCCGTGACGCGCTCGCGGTAGGCCCGCACATCGACTGTCAGCCGCAAGGGCCTGATGTTGCCCAGGTAGGAGATTTCCTGGCTCTGCAATCTCTCGGGTTGGATGTCCGGATTGCCAGGCAAGTTACGCCGCAGCTGCAGACCCTGCAGGTTGTAGTAACGCATGTCACCTGCAACTTCGAGCAGGGTGTTGGTGCGCAGCGACCGGTTGACACCGAAGCGCAGCGTATGGTCAGGCGTGAAGTGATGGTTGAACATCAGCCGGGGCGCAACATAGCTGCCGATCCGACTGTGATCGCCCAGGAAGACACCCGCGTTGGCTGTCCAGCGCTCGGTCGGACGCCATTCGAGATGACCGAAGGCCCGGCTCTCGTGATAGCCGACCGGCTCGTGGCGGGTAAAGAGTGGCCAGGACTCCGCCTGCTCGACCTTCCAGCCCAGGCCCCAGACCGCGCGCAGCCCGGCGCCCAGACCAAGCTGATGCTGGAGCTCCAGGTTGCTGCGGCGTGCGCTGCCACTGTAGTCGAGCACGCCGATATCCTTGACCAGTTTGCCGCCCAGCAAATAAGCGTAGGGAATCGTAGTCAGGTCGTTGTAGTGCTCGTTCGTGAAATCGGCGATGATCTGCAGCTCGGAATCGGCCGCTAGCTGATACTGCCAGCGTCCCTGCAGATACCAGTCATGCCACTGCACGTCACGCGGCGGATCCTTGGGGTTGTCGGCCCGGCCGGCCTGCAGTTCGCTCACACCGGCGCGCAACATCAGGTTCTGGTCGGCAGCCGGCCTGACATCAGCACGCCAGTCCAGCAGGCGCAGCCGCCGGTCGTCGAAGGCCCCGGCATAACCGCTGTCCTCGCGCTGCGCGACCGAAAGCCGCTGTGCGGCATCACCATCTCCCCAGCCCAGGCTGGCGCGTGCATCGCTCAAACCACCCGAACCCGTGTTGATCTGTACCTCCTGCCCCAGGCTGTCGGCGGCATGGCGGGTCACGATGTTGATGACACCAAACATGGCATTGGCGCCATAGGCGGCCGAGTTGGCGCCGCGGAGCACCTCGATCCGCTCGATGTCCTCGATCTGCACGGCCATCATGCCGCGCTGCGTGTCACCCAGAAAATAGGAAGAATAAACCGAGCGGCCGTCGATGAAGACCAGGTTGTGCACCCCGTATTCGTCCAGTGGCGCGTGATAGGCCGCTGTGGGAAAAGCGCCATTGATGCCCCCCACCAGATAGCCCGGCACCAGCCGCAGCAGCTCCGCCACGTCGCGCGCACCGCTGCGCCGGATAGTCTCGCGGTCGAGCACGGTCATCGAGCCCGGCACGTCGTGCAGCGACTGCTGCAGCCGGCTGGCCGTCAGCACCACCGGGACCTCGGCCAGGTAGTCGTCCTCGGTCAGGGACTGGGCCTGGGCTGCGCCAGCCACGGCTGCCAGCAGCACCAGCACGGCCCAGATCTTCGGACGCTGCCAGCTGACGGTATCTTTCCATTCATCTTTCATGGGATGGGATTATCCCAAGATTGCATCCTAGGACATCCTGCATGATGCCAGACCGCCCCCCAAGTCATGGAAAATCCCTGGACTGTTCCCAGTCCCATTCCAAACCACCCGGTCCAGACCCGCGGCCCCAGCAAGATGACAAAAAAATTCACCGGAACCGAGAACTACGTCGCCACCCAGGACCTGATGCTGGCGGTCAATGCCGCCATCCAGCTCAGGCGCCCGCTGCTGGTCAAGGGCGAGCCCGGCACCGGCAAGACGCTGCTGGCCGAGGAGGTCGCGGCCGCGCTGGAGATGCCGCTGCTGCAGTGGCACATCAAGTCGACCACCAAGGCGCAGCAGGGCCTGTACGAGTACGACGCGGTCAGCCGGCTGCGCGACAGCCAGCTCAACGATCCGCGCGTCAACGACATCCGCAACTACATCGTCCAGGGCGTGCTGTGGCAGGCCTTCACCGCCGAGCAGCCGGTCGCGCTGCTGATCGACGAGATCGACAAGGCCGACATCGAGTTCCCCAACGACTTGCTGCGCGAACTCGACCGCATGGAGTTCTACTGCTACGAGACGCGCGAGCTGATCCGCGCCAAGCACCGGCCGCTGGTCTTCATCACCTCGAACAACGAGAAGGAGCTGCCCGACGCCTTCCTGCGCCGCTGCTTCTTCCACTACATCAAGTTCCCCGAAGCGGCGACGATGAAGCAGATCGTGGACGTGCATTTCCCCGGCCTGCGCGACGAGCTGCTGGGCGCCGCGCTCAAGGCCTTCTTCGACATCCGCGGCCTGCCGGGCCTGAAGAAGAAGCCCAGCACCAGCGAACTGATCGACTGGATCCGGCTGCTGCTGGCCGAGGAGATTCCGGCGCACAGCCTGCAGGGCGCGGGCCAGCAGATCACGGTGCCGCCGCTGGTCGGCGCGCTGCTCAAGAACGAGCAGGACATCGCGCTGTTCGAGAAGCTGGTGCTGATGAACCAGCGCCACCGCTGATCGCTGCCGACACCCCCTTCCGCAAACCCGCCCCGGAGGCACGACATGAGCGCGATCACGACCCCCGTCACCCTGGAAGGCCGGCACGCCCGGCTCTTGCCGCTGTCACAAGAGCACCACGACGATCTGGTCAATGCGGTCCGCGACGGCGAGCTCTGGCGACTCTGGTACACCGCGATCCCGACGCCAGAGAACATGGCGATCGAGATCGAGCGCCGCCTCGGCCTGCACGCCAGGGGTAGCATGCTGCCGTTTGCCGTGATTGCGACCGAAGGGCCGCTGGCGGGCCGCGCCGTCGGCATGACGAGCTACATGAACATCGATTCCGCCAATCGCCGGGTCGAGATCGGCTCGACCTGGTACCGGCAGGCGGTCCAGCGCAGCGGCGTCAACACGAGTTGCAAGCGCGCGCTGCTGGCGCATGCCTTCGACCAGCTGGACTGCATCGCGGTCGAGTTCCGCACCCACTGGTTCAACCAGGCCAGCCGACGCGGCATCGAGCGTCTGGGCGCCAAGCTTGATGGCGTGCTGCGCAACCACCAGATCAACCCGCATCCCGATGCGGCGGGCTCGTTGCGCGACACCTGCGTCTACAGCATCATCGACAGCGAATGGCCGGCGGTGCGCGCCCACCTCGACCACCAGCTCGACAAGTCCCGGGCCTGATCTCATGCTGATCGACTTCTTCTACTCGCTGCGGGCGGCCAAGCTGCCGGTCTCGGTCAAGGAGCTGCTGACGCTGCTCGAATGCCTGCAGGCCGATGTGGTCGGCCCGCGCTCCGAGGCCTGCACGCTGGACGACTTCTACTTCCTGGCGCGCATCGTGCTGGTCAAGGACGAGAAGCATTTCGACCGCTTCGACCGCGCCTTCGGCGCCTATTTCCACGGCGTCGAGCAGCGGGCGGACTTCAGCCGCGAGATTCCGGCCGACTGGCTGCGGCAGGAGATCGAGCACCTGCTGTCGGCCGAGCAGAAGGCCAACGCGCCCAAGCTGGACTGGGACGAGCTGATGGAGACGCTCCAAAAAAGGCTGGAGGAGCAGAAGGAAAAACACGCTGGCGGCAACAAGTGGATCGGCACCGGCGGCACCAGCCCGTTCGGCCATGGCGGCCACAACCCGCAGGGCATCCGGATCGGCGGTCAGAGCCGCAACCGCAGCGCGGTCAAGGTCTGGGAGCAGCGCGCCTACCGCGACTACGACGACAGCCAGGAGCTCGGCACGCGCAACATCAAGCTGGCGCTGCGCCGACTGCGCCAGTTCGCGCGCAGCGGCAACGAGCTGGAGCTCGACCTGCCCGGCACGATCCGGGCGACCGCGGCCAACGCGGGCTGGCTGGACCTGCGCATGGTCCCCGAGCGGCACAACAGCGTCAAGGTGCTGCTGCTGATGGATGTCGGCGGCAGCATGGACGACCATGTGAAGCAGGTCGAGGAGCTGTTCTCGGCCGCCAGGAACGAGTTCAAGCACCTCGAGTTCTACTATTTCCACAACTGCGTCTACGACCACCTGTGGCGCCACAACCAACGCCGCCATGCCGAGCGCTTCGACACCTGGGACGTGATCCGCAAGTACCAGCAGGACTACAAGCTGGTCTTCGTCGGCGACGCCACCATGAGCCCGTACGAGATCCTGCAGCCGCACGGCAGCATCGAGTACAACAATCCCGAGCCCGGCGCCGAATGGCTGCAGCGCCTGACCGACGCCTTCCCGCATTGCGCCTGGATCAATCCGGAGCCGCAGGGCGTCTGGCAGTACCGCCAGAGCGTGGACATGATCCGCCAGCTGATGGGCGGACGGATGTACCCGCTGACACTGCAGGGCCTGGAGCAGGCAATGCGCCAGCTGATGAAGTGAGTCTGGCGAGCGACCGGCAGCATGCCGGCGCGCCAACCGTTCGATTTTCCGAACGATGTGGCAGGCCAGGACACGGATTCCCGAACGCCAGCCCGATGACAGGAAAATTTTTCCTATCCAGATCAATGACTTGAGACTCCTTTCATGCGCCATGCCAGGTGGCACGAAAGCTGCGATTGAAAGGGGCAAACCGGTCCGGACAGGCACAGCCCTGCTGGCGCCGGCCCACCCTCGATCACAAGCACCGCCCTGCCCCGGGCGGCCAAGGAGTCAAACCCATGAAAATGAACAAGCTCACGACCTGGATCGTGCTGGCCCTGCTGGCCGGCATCGGGGTCGGCTATCTTTGCCACGCGCTGGCGCCCGACGCAGCGGCCGCCAAGGAGATCGCCGGCTACTTCTCGATCCTGACCGACATCTTCCTGCGCATGATCAAGATGATCATCGCGCCGCTGGTGCTGGGCACGCTGGTCGCCGGTCTGGCCGGCATGGGCGACGGCAAGGCGGTCGGGCGCATCGGTGGCCGGGCGCTGGGCTGGTTCCTGGGCGCCTCGCTGTGCTCGCTGCTGATCGGCCTGGTGATGGCCAACCTGCTGCGCCCGGGCGACGCGATCTCGCTGCCGCTGCCCGACGTCAGCGCGACGACCGACCTCAAGACCTCGTCGCTGAATCTGAAGAACTTCATCACCCATGTGTTCCCGAAGAGCATCTTCGAGTCGATGGCCAACAACGAGATCCTGCAGATCCTGATCTTCGCGCTGTTCTTCGGCATCGCGCTGGGCAAGCTGCACGACAAGACCGCGGTCGGCCTGGTCAAGACCTGCGAGGAAATCGTGCACGTGATGCTGCAGGTCACCGACTACGTGATGCGCTTCGCGCCGGTCGGCGTGTTCGCGGCAGTGGCCTCGGTCATCACCATCCACGGCCTGGGCGTGCTGCAGGTCTACGGCAAGTACATGGCCTATTTCTACCTGTCGCTGGGCATCTTGTGGCTGGTGCTGATCACCGCCGGCTACATGGTGCTGGGCAAGGACGTGTTCCGCCTGATCAAGCTGATCCGCGGCCCGATGCTGATCGGCTTCTCGACCGCCAGCAGCGAGTCGGCCTACCCCAAGCTGATGGAGCAGCTGGAGAAGTTCGGCATCAAGGACCGCATCACCGGCTTCGTGCTGCCGCTGGGCTACTCGTTCAACCTCGACGGCTCGATGCTCAACACGGCCTTCGTCTCGCTGTTCATCGCCCAGGCCTACGGCATCGAGATGCCGATCGGCCAGCAGATCACGATGCTGCTGGTGCTGATGGTCTCGTCCAAGGGCATCGCCGGCGTGCCGCGCGCCTCGCTGGTCGTGATCGCCGCCGTGCTGCCGATGTTCAACCTGCCCGAGGCCGGCCTGCTGCTGATCCTGGGCATCGACCATTTCCTCGACATGGCACGCACCGTCACCAACGTGCTGGGCAACTCGATCGCCACCGCGGTGGTCGCCAAGTGGGAGAATGCGATCGAGCCGGTCAGCGCCGAGCTGGCCGAATCCGACGCGGTGCTGCCGCTGCCGGCCGAGGCCGCAAAACTGGCCGCCTGAGCCATGGCCACGGCCAGCGCCCCCACCATGATCGCCTTGTTCCTCAAATGCCTGCTGGGGGCGCTGGCCGTGCTGCTGATCGCCTGGCTGTCCAAGGCACGCAGCTTCTACATCGCGGGGCTGGTGCCGCTGTTTCCCACCTTCGCGCTGATCGCGCACGCGATGGTCGGCAGCGAGCGGGGCGGCGGGGCGCTGCGCAGCACCGCGCTGTTCGGGCTGTGCGCCCTGCTACCTTATGCCGTCTATCTGCTGGTCGTATTCTGGCTCAGCCTGCGCTGGAGCCTGGTCGCCACGTTGACGGCTGCCACCTTGGCCTGGGTGGTGAGTGCGGTCGCCTTGCTGCTGGCCTGGAACCGCTGGGCCAGCTGAAGGTCGCGGACTGGCATCCTTGCCATGACCCGACCTGACCCTTCCTGACTTTCGCACTGGTTTTTCATGGAATTCAACTTCTTGTTGCTC
This sequence comes from Chitinophaga pinensis, assembly GCA_943326015.2. Lineage (GTDB taxonomy): Bacteria > Pseudomonadota > Gammaproteobacteria > Burkholderiales > Burkholderiaceae_C > Malikia. Next base: position 124,628 of record CALPRQ020000003.1, read on the forward strand.
GGCAGCGCCGCCTTCTTCGCCGGCCTGGTCGATGCCGTGGTCGGTGGCGGCGGTCTGATCCAGATCCCGGTGCTGCTGTCGCAGTTTCCCCAGACCGCGATCCCGACGCTGTTCGGCACCAACAAGCTGGCGAGCATCGCGGGCACCGCTTCGGCGCTGTGGCGCTATGCCCGCACCGTCTCGATTCCCTGGGCCGTGGTACTGCCGGCCACGCTGGCGGCGCTGCTGGGCGCCTGGCTGGGCGCCGCCGTCACGGCCTGGCTGCCACGCGAGGCGATGCGGCCGCTGGTGCTGTTCATGCTGGTCGCGGTCGCGGTCTATACCTTCTGGCGCAAGGATTTCGGCCATGTCGAGACGCGCGCGCTGGAGCCGGCAGACCGCTGGCGCGCCATCCTGCTCGGGCTGGTGATCGGCTTCTACGACGGCCTGTTCGGGCCGGGCACCGGCAGCTTCCTGATCTTCGGCTTCGTGCGCCTGTTCGGCATGGACTTCATCCGGGCATCGGCCAGCGCCAAGGTGATCAACGCCGCGACCAACCTGTCGGCGATCGCGTTTTTCGCCAGCCATTTCCCGCTGCTGTGGGGCGTGGCCCTGCTGATGGCGGCCTGCAATCTGGCCGGTGCCCAGGTCGGCACCGCGCTGGCGCTGCGCCGCGGCACCGGCTTCGTGCGCCAGGCCTTCTTGCTGGTGGTCGCGCTGCTGATCGCCAAGCTGGGCTGGGACATGCTGGCTGGCTGAGCGGCAGCGCTTCAGGCATCATTCGGAAAACCGAACGCCCATGCCATCTCGCCAGCACCTGCTCCGCCTCACCCTACTGCTGCTGGGTTTTGCTGCCCTGATCGCCGCCACCAGCCTGCTCGCCTTCCGTCTCAGCCTGGCGCTGGGCCTGAGCGAGCTACAGCTCACCGGACGGCACCGGCTCGACCTGTACGCCAGCAGCCTGGAGCGCGAGATCGACAAGTACGCCTATTTCTCGACCACGCTGGGACTGGAGCGCGATGTGCTGCAGCTGCTGGCCGCCCCCAGGCCGGAGCGGACGGCCCAGGTGAACCAGTACCTGGAACAGCTCAACGAGCGCGCCGGCACACTGGCTATCTACGTGCTCGACCGCCAGGGCCAGGTCGTGGCCAGCAGCAACTGGCGCCGGCCCGACAGCTTCCTCGGCGAGGACCTGTCGTTCCGGCCCTATTTCCGCCAGGCGCTGGAGACCGGCAGCGGCCGCATCTTCGGCATCGGCACGACCCGCGGCGAGCCGGGCTACTACCTGGCCTCGGCGCTGGGCAACGGTCAGGGCACGCTGGGCGTCGCGGTGGTCAAGGTCGGGCTGCAACAGCTGGAGAAATCCTGGGCCACCGTCGAGGCCCCGACGCTGGTGGCCGACGAGAACGGCGTCGTCATCCTGTCCTCGGTGCCGGACTGGAAGTTCACCACGCTGCAACCGCTCGATGCGGCCACCCGCAGCGCCTTCGACCACACCCAGCAGTACAACCGGCGGGCGCTGGAGCCGCTGGGCGTGGTCGAACTGGAAACGCTGGACCACGGCGCCCGCCTGGTACGTCTGCCCAGGCTGGGGCCTGAGCGGGTCTCGGTGTTCCCGGTCACCGGCAAGTTCCTGGCTCAGACCCAGCCGCTGCCGGGCACGCCCTGGAACATCACCGTGTTCTCGCAGCAGGAGCAGGTGCGGGGCGTCGCGGTCACCCGGGCTGCGCTGGCCGGCGTGGGCGCGGCTTTCCTGTGCATCCTGGCCTTGATGCTCAACGAGCGGCGGCGCCACCTCAAGGACCGGCTGGCGGCGCGCGAGGCGCTGCAGCAGGCGCACGACAGGCTCGAGCTCAAGGTGGCAGAGCGCACCGCCGACCTGTCGGCGGCCAACTTGCGCCTGCAGGCCGAAGTGGCCGAGCGCACCCGGGCCGAACGCACCTTGCGCGCCGCGCAGGACGAGCTGGTGCAAGCCGGCAAGCTGGCGGTCATCGGCCAGCTCGCGACCGGCATCGCGCACGAACTGAACCAGCCGCTGGCCGCGCTGCGCACGCTGTCGGGCAATGCGCGCAAGTTCCTGGCGCGCGGCGACCAGGCCACCACCGACGGCAACCTGGCGCGCATCGCCGAACTGGTCGACCGCATGGGCCGGCTGACGGGACAGCTCAAGTCGTTTGCCCGCAAGTCCTCGGGGCAGCCGCGGTCGGTACCGCTGCGCCGGGCGATCGAGAACGCGCTGTTCCTGCTCGAACAGCGGCTGCAGCGCGCCGGCATCGTCACCTGCCTGAACCTGCCGCAGCAGGAACTACACGCCTGGTGCGACGCCAACCGGCTCGAACAGGTGCTGGTGAACCTGGCCGGCAATGCGCTCGACGCGATGGAGGGCCAGCCGGCGCCAGCACTCGACATCAGCGCACAGCGCTTGGGCGCACGCATCCTGGTCCAGGTGCGCGACCGCGGACCCGGCCTGTCCGACGAGGCACGCGCTCACCTGTTCGAGCCCTTCTTCACCACCAAGGAAGCCGGCAGCGGCCTGGGGCTGGGGCTGGCGATCTCGGCCGGCATCGTCGCCGACTCCGGCGGCAGCCTGTCGGGCGACAATCACCCCGAGGGCGGCGCCGTCTTCACGCTCGACCTGCCCGCCGCTCAGGAGAACCATCATGAATGACCCCCTGCAAGTGCTGCTGGTCGAGGACGATCCCGACGTGCGCCTGGGCTGCGAGCAGGCGCTGCAGCTTGAGGACATACCGGTCAGCGGCGTCGACAGCGCGGAGGCAGCGCTGCGCCGCGTCCAGCCCGATTTTGCGGGCATCGTGGTCAGCGACATCCGGCTGCCGGGCATGGACGGCATGGCGCTGCTGAGGGAACTGCGCGCGCTCGACCCCGATCTGCCGGTGGTGCTGATCACCGGCCATGGCGATGTGTCGCTGGCGGTGCAGGCGATGAAGGCCGGCGCGCACGACTTCATCGAGAAACCCTTCTCGCCCGACCACCTGGTCGAAGTGGTGCGCCGGGCGCTGGACAAGCGCCGGCTGACGCTGGAGGTGCGCCAGCTCAAGACCCGGCTGGCCAGCCGTGACCGGCTCGAAGCCCAGCTGATCGGGCGCTCGCCGGCCATGGCGCGGGTGCGGCAGCTGGTCGCCGACCTGGGCAACAGCGCCGCCGACATCCTGATCCACGGCGAAACCGGCACCGGCAAGGAGCTGGTCGCGCGCTGCCTGCACGAGGCCGGACCGCGCCGCAACGGCCACTTCGTCGCGATCAACTGCGGCGGCCTGCCCGAGACCCTGTTCGAGAGCGAGATCTTCGGTCACGAGGCCGGCGCCTACACCGGTGCCGGCAAGCGCCGCATCGGCAAGATCGAGCATGCCAGCGGCGGCACGCTGTTCCTCGACGAGATCGAATCGATGCCGATCGCGCTGCAGATCAAGCTGCTGCGGGTGCTGCAGGAGCGCAGCCTGGAGCGACTGGGCTCGAACCAGCTGATTCCGGTCGACTGCCGGGTGGTCGCGGCAACCAAGGCCGACCTCAAGCTGCTGTCGGACCAGGGGCGCTTCCGTGCCGACCTCTACTACCGGCTCAGCGTCGTGACGCTGCCCTTGCCGCCGTTGCGCGAGCGGCGCGAGGACATCCCGCTGCTGTTCGAGCATTTCCTGCTGCAGGCCGCCGCGCGCCACCAGCGCCCGGTGCCAGAGTCCGATCCGGCGCGCCAGGCCCGGCTGCTGGCCTACGACTGGCCC
>CALPRQ020000004.1 GCA_943326015.2 Chitinophaga pinensis
AGCGGCACGCGCCGGCAAAGCGGCGCATCTGGCGCGCTTGCTGGCCGTTGGGACGCAGTTCGTATCGGAAGGCTTGAAGGCGTTGCACGGGATTCATTCTACGTTCCTGAGCGACAATCCAGGCTCACAGGACGGCTACGCCGTCCGCGTTGTCCATTCCCGCCGTGAACGGCAGGGCTTTTCGCGCAAACTGGTAAGGCGGCTGGCCCGCAGGGCCCAAGCCGACCCATCCGGCCTCAGGCCAACCCACCCCGGGTTGGGCGAGGCCGGATTTTCATTTCCAGGGCTGTTTCCGATGTCCTATCTGCTCGATATTCTTTCGCCCCTGCTGCAGGGCACGCTGGTCACCTTGCAGGTGTTCCTGCTGACCATGCTGCTGGCGGTGCCGCTCGGTCTGGGGCTGGCGCTGTTGCGGCTGTCGCGCCGCCCCTGGCTGGGCCGGCTGGTCAGCGGCTATGTCTGGCTGATGCGCGGCACGCCGCTGATGCTGCAGATGCTGTTCATCTACTTCGCGCTGCCTTTCGTGCCGGTGATCGGCATCCGGCTGCCGGACTTTCCGGCCGCGATCCTGGCCTTCACGCTCAACTACGCGGCCTATTTCGCCGAGATCTTCCGGGCCGGCATCCAGTCGGTGGACCGTGGCCAGTACGAGGCCTCCAAGGTACTGGGGCTGTCCCATGTCCAGACCATGCGCCGCATCGTGCTGCCGCAGATGGTCAAGCGCATCCTGCCGCCCATGAGCAACGAGACCATCACCCTGATCAAGGACACCTCGCTGATCTACGTGCTGGCCATGAACGACCTGCTGCGCGCGGCGCGCGGCATCGTGCAGCGTGATTTCACCACTTCGCCTTTCGTGGTGGCCGCTGTCTTCTACCTGTTGATGACGCTGGTGCTGACCTGGGCCTTCCAGCGCATGGAAAAGAAAGTCGCCGTCTATGACTGAGCATCCGATGATCCGTGCCATCGACCTGCACAAGAGCTTCGGCCCGCTGGCCGTGCTGCGCGGGGTGTCGTTCGAGGTTGCCCGTGGCGAGGTGGTGGCCGTGATCGGTCCTTCGGGCTCGGGCAAGAGCACCCTGCTGCGCTGCCTGATCCATCTCGAAACCATCGAGCGCGGCGCGATCGAGATTGAGGGCCGTCCGCTGGTCTCGACCGATGCGCATGGCCATTGCCATTACCTGCCCGAGGCCGAGATCCGCAGCCTCTGTGGTCGCATGGGCATGGTGTTCCAGCATTTCAACCTGTTCCCGCACCTGACCGTGCTGCAGAACCTGATCGAGGCACCGGTCACGGTCAAGGGCCTGAGCCGCGAGGCCGTGCTGCCGCTGGCCGAGGAGCTGCTGCGCAAGGTCGGCCTGTTCGACAAGCGCGACAGCTACCCGTCGCGCCTGTCGGGCGGGCAGAAGCAGCGGGTCGCGATCGCGCGTGCGCTGGCCATGCAGCCCGACATCCTGCTGTTCGATGAGCCGACCTCGGCGCTCGACCCCGAGCTGACCGGCGAGGTCCTGCGCACCATGCGCGCGCTGGCGGACGAGCACATGACCATGGTGGTGGTGACGCACGAGATGGGCTTTGCCCGCGAGGTGGCCAGCCGCGTGGTCTTCATGGATGGCGGCCAGGTGGTCGAGGCGGGCACGCCGCAGCAGCTGTTCGGGGCTCCGCAGCAGCCGCGCACCCGCGCCTTCCTGGCCAACCTGCTCTGAGTCAGCCCTTGCAGAAGGCGATGTGATCCCAGGTCGTGGCGCTGGCAATCCGGCCCCAGCCCGAGGTGAGGTTGAGCGTCGCTTCCAGCCACAGCACATAGGCGCAGGGCGGCAGGCCCGAGATGTCGATCAGCAGGCCGCCTGCCGCAGAGACGGCCTCACCCCCCGCCAGCACGAGCGGCTGGTCGGCCGGCAGCGGCGGGTTGCCCTCGAAATAGACCCGCCCGCTGGCGACGAAGGGGTGGTAGACCGTGTAGCGCGCGTGCAGTTCGTTGGTCAGCTTGCCGCAACCAGCGCCGGGGCCGGAGAGCTCGCCGATGTCGAGCGAGACCACCGCCGTCGTGTTGACGATGCTGCCGGCCCAGGACGGGTGGCGCTGATAGCGGTACTCGGTGTTGCTGAACACGATCTTGTCGAGCGCGTTGCTGCCGGGCAGTGCGGCGTGGCTGCCGTGGTCGCGCGCTTCGAAGAAGACCTTGAAGTAGTGCGCACGCGACTTGCTGCCCACAGGCACGCCTTGTCCGGCAGCGGTTCCCGGTGCTGGCAGCGTGAGGTCCTGGCTCTCGGAGCTCAGCGCCGTGGTCCTGAGCTGCAGCAGGTTGCCCAGCGGCACGAAGCGGCCTCGGCCGCCGGGCACGAAATCATTGTCGCGCGGCACCGTGATCCAGCCGTCGGCGCCGATGGCCTGGTTGACGGACACCGAGAGCGCCGGCCCGGCGGGCTGCGCAATGCTGACCGTCGCACCCGGCCGGTTGACCCAGTAGTCGGCCGCGCGGATCATCCAGGCGCTGTGCAGGCTGCTCCAGGCCCAGTATTCGAGCTTGCCAATGATGGTCGGTTCAGCCATGGCCTGCGTCACATCGACCGCGGCGCCCAGCACCATGCCGGTCGGGTCGTATTCGGCGATGCGGAAGCGGTAGTCGGCGGCCAGGCTGGACGTGGCCTCGGGCAGGATGCCGATCAGCGGGATATTGCCCGTGAAGGCGTAGCTGCCGCCCGTGGTCAGGCCGTCGGCGGTGAAGTCGCCGTAGACCGGATCGACATGGTACTGGCCGACGTTGGTGAACAGGGGCTGGGTCGGCGGCGTCTCCGATGGCGGCGCTTTCTTGATGCACAGCTTGACGCAGTAACAATGTCCGATGTTCTCGCGCGCCGGCGTGCGTGCCTGAGTCCTGGGCTCGATCAGCAGCGGCGTGCCGTCGGCGGCCTCGATGCGGAAGTAGAGATCGGGGCCGCCGCTCCACTCCAGGTTGATCGCGGGCGAGAAGGGCGTGCGCCGGAAGCTGCTGCCGGTGTAGTCGATGCGGAACTCGCCCGACGCATCGGTCATGCCGCTGCCGAGCGGGTCGTCCTGGATCCAGTCGGCGTCGAAGGCCAGCACGCGCACGCCCATGACCGGGCCCGTGCTGTCGCAGACGGTGACGCGCCCGCAGATCGTCCAGGCATCGAAGCGCGCCCGCACCGCGCACCAGTGGCGGTGCGGGATGCCGTATTCCCAGGCCGCGATCCAGCCGGTTTCGGTCTGGCGCCATTGCGGCTGCAGCGTCGTGAGCGTGCACTGCAGCGGCTTCGCGTCGGGCCCGGCCCCGCGCACGGTGTCGCAGCGCAGGTCGATCTCGAAGGGCTCGCCCGAATATTTCTGCCGCTCGTCGAGCTCGAAGCTGAAGTCGCCCTTCTCGTCGGTCCGGGCCTCGGCGATCAGGCGTCCGGCCTTGGCCGCGGCTTCCTGTTCGGACAGGATCGCGAACGTATCCTTGGGGCTGGCGACCGCCAGTGCCGTGACCTCGGCCCGCTCCACGCGGTAGAGGCGCACCTGCACGCCGGACAGCAGTTCGGGGCATTCCGGGCAGATATAGCCGCTCAGGTGGCCCTTGAAGTGGTAGCTCATGTGTGTTCTCCCTGTCGTCGATCGCCTTGCGGCGGGTTGTGGTGGCCTGGTCCCCGGCCGGGGACAGGCTGCTGCTGGTGACTCGTTGTTCAGCCGGAGTCGGTTGGCCGTGGCTCGCAGGCGTAGCCGCCTGACAGCGCGCGGCTAACCGTCACCCGGTGCGGGATCGGCTCGCCCGTCATCTCGATGTGGCCGCTGCCGATGATCGCGGCCAGCACTGGCCCTGGGTCGCAGGGCCAGTCCACTGTCCGGCTCTCGGCGGGGTCGTAGCGGGTCTCGTGCAGTGCGATCTCGAAGCGGGCCAGTGCCTGCACTACCGGGTCGGGGTCGCCGCTCAGGTGGCGCAGGAACTGCTGGCCGGCCTCTGCGACGTCGGGCGAGAACTCACCGCCGGCGATGAAGCGCTGGATGGCGGCATCGAAGCGCCCCTGGCGCTTGAGCCAGCCCGAGCTCAGCACGCAATAGCGTTCCAGCGCGTGCGCGCGCCAGAAGCCGATCACCTCGCGCACGACGGCCAGCCCGGTCGACCCCGTCAGGCTCTGCGCGTAGGCGGGGTCGTCGGGTTCGGCGGCTGCGCCAATGACGAGTCGGCGCAGGCTGCGTTGGTAGGTCTGGAGGTCCATGGCGTTCAGGCGAGCAGCGTTTCGAGCTGTTCGATTTCGTCGGCCCAGGCCGGGTGCCCGAGCACCGGCAGCGTCTCGGGCATGACCTCATAGATGACGGCCTCGACCGCAGGCGCACGGGTCAGTACCTCGGGCAGCAGCTGGCGCGTGCTGTCGCGCGTCCGGCGCGAATGGATGTCGAGCATCAGGCCTGAATGCTCGGTGCCACCGGCCAGATGGAGCTCGCGCACGCGGCTCAGGTCGAGTTCGGCCAGGAAGTCGGCCGCTGCGTAGCCCTGGTTGTGCGCGTTGCATTCCAGGTTGTAGAGGTCGAGCAGCAGGCCGCAGCCGCTCTCTTGAGCCAGCCGATTCAGGAAGGCGGCCTCGCTCATTTCGGCTGGCGGGTCGGGCAGCAGGTTGACGGTGTTTTCGAGCAGGAAGGGCAGGGGGTAGCGCGCCAGGATGCGGCGCGCCCGCTCTGCTACCAGCTCCAGTGCCTCCTGCGTGCGCGGCAAGGCCAGCATGGTGCCGGTGAAATGGCCATCCACATGGGTGAAGGCCAGATGCTCGCTGTGCCAGGCGACTGGAACCGTATCGAGGATCTGGTCCAGCAGCCGGAAATAATCCTCGTTCCAGTCATCCGCCGAGCCGATCGAAAGCCCGACGCCGTGGACGATGAGCGTGGCCTGCTCGGCCATGCTTTCGAGCTGGCGCAGCGTCTGCGGCGGGATCCGCGTGCGCCGTCCCTCCCTGACTGCCAGCGTCTCGGGTATCAGTTCGACATAGTCGACCAGCGGCAGGATGCGCTCGACGAAGGCCGGATCGGCGGCTTCGTAGCTGGTGCCGATGCGGGCCTTCACGCGCTTCACTGGTGCAGCGTGACGTCTGCGACCGCGGGGATCTTCTTGAACGCCTCGCTCAGCAGCGGGTCCTGCTGGCGGATCAGGATGTCGAGGCCACCGAGGCCGCAGGGCGCGCAGCCATGCAGATGCACGATGGTGTCGACGATCTCGTGCAGCGAGGCGCGCGTGATCTCCTGGCCCACGGTGACTTGCAGCGTGCCGGGGCGCAGCTTGCCGGTGCCGAACTGCGAGGCGTTGAGGTTGGCGGTTTTTTCCTGCTCTGTCATGCTGACTCCCTGTTGGATTTCGATGAATTCATCACTCCCGTATGGGACTGATGGTTGTAGTCTATGGGGTCAAACAGGAAAATGTCAAACCTGACAGCGCCGATCAGGCTATCGGGCTGTCGGACCGGGGCTCAGGCCGGCTTGGCTGCGACCAGGCGGTTGCGGCCAGCCCGCTTGGCGGCGTAGAGGCAGGCGTCGGCCTCGCGCAGCGGCGTGTCCTCGTCAGGCGTGCTCGCAGTCGCCAGTGCCAGGCCCAGGCTGATCGTGATGAGGCCGGCGTCGGTGTCGGGGCAGGACTCGATCGCGCGCCTGAGCTTCTCGGCCACCCGCGTTGCGGCGTCGAGGCCGGTGTCGGGCAGCAGCACGAGGAACTCCTCGCCACCCCAGCGGGCGACGAAGTCGCTTTCGCGCAGCGATTGCGCCAGCGCCCGTCCCACCCGCTGCAGCACGCGGTCGCCTACGGCATGGCCAAAGCCGTCGTTGACGCGCTTGAAATGGTCGATGTCGATCAGCAGCACGGCGTAGGGCTGGCCCCTGCGCTGCAGCGCGACGAATTCCAGGTGACGGCGCTCGTTGGCCGCCAGGCGGTTGGGCAGGCCGGTCAACGCGTCGTGGCGGGCCAATTGGCGCAGTTCCTCGTTGGCTGCGAGCAGCTCGGTCGTGCGCGCCTCGACCTTGGCCTCGAGTTCGGCGTTGAGTTCCAGGATCTGCAGTTCCGCCTGCTTGTGCGCGGTCACGTCGATGCAGACACCCGCCAGCTCGGTCGCGCGGCCCTGTGCATCGCGCGTGACCTGGCCATGGCAATCGATCCAGATCACCTCGCCGTCTGGCCGCAGCAGGCGGTAGGCTTCAATGAAGCTGTCACTGTATTTGACGATATATCCCAGGCGCTCACGCATCATTTCCCGATCTGCCGGATGCAGGTGGCCCAGCCAGGCCTCGAGGTTCGCGCAATGCCGGGCCGGGTCCAGGCCGAGCAGCCGGAACATCTCGGGTGACCATTCCGCCTGGTCATGGATGCAGTCCCAGCGCCAGGCTCCTGCGCCTGCCGCGCGCTCGGCAACCGTCAGGATCTCGGAGGTCTGGCGCCAGGCCTTCTCCTGCTGTTTGCGCTCGGTGATGTCGAGTGCCAGCATCATGTGGCTGTCGACCTTGCCATCGGCATCGCGGTGCACCGTGACAGCGAGCTGCAGCCAGTAGGGCTCGCCGTCGACACGCAGCACGCGGTGTTCGACGACGAAGTGGCGCTTTTCCTGCAGGACGCGGCTTTGCAGTTGTTCGGCGATCTTGCGATTTTCCTTGCGCGTGACTTCCGTGGTCAGTCGCCCCAGCAGACTGTCGCGCATGCGGCCCAGGATGGCGCAGAAGCGGTCGTTGACCAGGATGTAGCGGCCTTGCGTATCGGTCTGCGCCACGCCGACGATGTCCTGCTCCAGCAGCGCGGACAGGCGCTGCTGCTGTTCAAGCCGGATCGCCGTCTCGCGCGCCGCCGCCAGTTCGCGCTCGGTCCTTTTCTGTGCCGAGATGTCGCGCCACAGGACGTAGAGCAGGTTCTGTTCGCGGTGCTGGATCGGTGTCAGCAGAATGCTGGCCGTGAAGGGCTCGCCGTCGGCGCGCAGGTGTTCCCACTCGAATTCATGGCTGCCTTGCTCGCGCGCCAGGCGGATCATCTTGGCGGCTTTTTCGGTCGATGGCTGGCCGTCGGGCTGGCAGGGTGGCGAGAGGTCGGCCGGAGTGAGTTGCAGGAACTCCTCCAGCCGCTGTACGCGCATCATTTCGAGCGAGGCGCGGTTGGCCGCGATAAAGCGTTCATCCTCCATCAGCAGCGCGGGGTAGCGGGCCTGCTCGAACAGCGCGCGAAAACATCCCTCGCTTGCCTCAAGGCAGTGGGCGGATTCAGTCTGGGGCATCGGGTGTGGCTGGGCAGGGTAGGTAAAAACCCTGATTTTTTCACGCCTGACGCCTGCCTGTCTGCTGCAAGTCCTGATTTTTACTAGGGATATCCCTAGGAGGCGTCTGGACGAAAAAAAACCGCCGGGATGGCCGGCGGTTTTTCAGACAAGGCGCTGAATCACTTCAGCTTGATTTCCTTGTAGTCGACATGCTTGCGAGCTTTCGGATCGAACTTCTTGATCAGCAGCTTTTCAGGAGTGGTCTTCTTGTTCTTGTCCGTGGTGTAGAAGTGACCGGTGCCGGCTGTGGATTCCAGCTTGATCTTTTCGCGTCCGCCTTTGGTTGCCATGGTTCAGCTCCTTCAGTGATTAGGCTTGGCCACGTGCGCGCAGGTCGGCGAGCACAGCATCGATACCGTTCTTGTCGATCAGGCGCAGGGCAGCGCCGGAGACGCGCAGGCGAACCCAACGGTTCTCGCTCTCGACCCAGAAACGACGGGATTGCAGGTTCGGCAGGAACCGGCGCTTGGTTTTGTTGTTGGCGTGGGAAACGTTGTTCCCGACCATGGGCTTCTTGCCCGTGATTTCGCAGACGCGTGCCATGATGGACACTCCAGTGAAAAAATTGACGGCTGACGCCGCACCTCGCCCGTGTCCTGTGTTGTGCCGCCTGCCACTTCATCTGGTGTTGTATGGACGGCTCCGGCTCGCGGGCGGTGAAGTTTTGCTGCATCTGACTCCTGGCGAACCAGGAAGAGATCCAGCAAACCGCGAATTATACCCGCCGCGCCTGTCGGATGGAATGGCTGGCTGGCGGCGACCGGTTCCACTCCGCTAACATCACGGTTTTCCGGCTTCGCTTGCCTATTTCCATGATCGTTCGTCCCAGGCAGCACTGGCTGCGCCTCATCTTCGTCTGGCATGGCTCGGTGCTGCACAAGATCCTGTTCCGGTTGCTGCTCAACTTCCTCATGGCCGTGGTGGCGGTGCTGGGCATGTCGCAGTTCGCGGCCTGGAGTCTGCATCTGTCGACGGCACCGTTCAGCCTGATCGGCATCGCGCTGGCGATCTTCCTGGGCTTTCGCAACAGTGCCAGCTACGACCGTTTCTGGGAGGCACGCAAGCTCTGGGGCATGCTGCTGGTGACGGCGCGCTCGCTGCTGCGCCAGGCCCAGACCCTGACCGGGCGCCGGCCGGACGACCCGGCCGTGCGCGAATTCGCGGCCCTGCTGATCGCCTTTGCCTATCAGCTCAAGCACCAGTTGCGCCAGACCTCGCCCCAGGCCGACCTGGAGCGCCTGCTGCCGCCGGCCCTGGTCCAGCGCCTGACGAAGGCCAGCTACCCCTGCGTGCTGCTGCTGCGCGAGATGGGGCAGTGGGTGCAGGCGCAGCATGCGGCAGGCCGGCTGTCGGATATTCGCGTACAGGCCATGGACAGCAATCTGAATGAGCTGACCGCCTATCACGGCGGTTGCGAGCGGCTGGCCAGCACGCCGATCCCCTATGCCTACAGCGTGCTGCTGCACCGCACGGTCTATGTCTACTGCACGCTGCTGCCGTTCAGCCTGCTCGATTCAGCCGGAGTGCTGACGCCGCTGATCTCGGTCTTCATTGCCTACGCCTTCATGGCGCTGGACGCGATTGCCAGCGAATTGGAGGAGCCTTTCGGCACCGAGCCCAACGATCTGGCGCTCGATGCGATGTGCGTCACGATCGAGCGCAGCCTGCTTGAGCTCGACGATGCCGAGCAGCTGCCCCAGCCGCACCGGCCCAACCAGGATCATGTGCTGACCTGAGGCAGACGGGTTCAGCCCGCGTTCTGTTCCAGGAAGCGCTGGGCGTCGAGCGCGGCCATGCAGCCGGTGCCGGCGCTGGTGATGGCCTGGCGGTAGATATGGTCCTGCACGTCGCCGGCGGCGAACACGCCCGGCACGCTGGTCTGGGTCGCGAAGCCGTCCTGGCCGCCCTGGGTGCGCAGGTAGCCGTCCTTCATTTCGAGCTGGCCTTCGAAGATGCCGGTGTTGGGGCTGTGGCCGATCGCGATGAAGCAGCCGGTCAGCGCCAAGTCCTCGGTCGCGCCGCTCTGCACGTTCCTGAGGCGCACGCCGGTCACGCCCGAGGCGTCGCCGAGCACCTCGTCGAGCACGCTGTAGAGCTTGAGCTCGATGTTGCCGTTGCTGACCTTGTCCATCAGCTTGTCGATCAGGATGGCCTCGGCCTTGAAGCTGTCGCGGCGATGCACCAGCGTGACCTTGCTGGCGATGTTGGACAGGTAGAGCGCTTCCTCGACCGCGGTGTTGCCGCCGCCGACCACGCAGACTTCCTGGCCGCGGTAGAAGAAGCCGTCGCAGGTCGCGCAGGCGCTGACGCCGCGGCCCATGAAAGCTTCCTCGGACGGCAGGCCGAGGTAGCGCGCCGAGGCGCCGGTCGCCAGGATCAGGCTGTCGCAGCTGTACTGGCCGGAGTCGCCGGTCAGCACGAAGGGGCGTTTGGACAGGTCGACCGCGTTGATGTGGTCGAACACCATCTCGGTGTTGAAGCGTTCGGCGTGCTGCTGGAAGCGCTGCATCAGCTCGGGGCCTTGCACGCCCATGACGTCGGCTGGCCAGTTGTCGACTTCGGTGGTGGTCATGAGCTGGCCGCCCTGGGCCATGCCAGTGATCAGCAGCGGCTTGAGGTTGGCGCGCGCGGCGTAGATGGCAGCGGTGTAGCCGGCAGGGCCGGAGCCGAGGATCAGAACTTTCGCGTGTTTCATATAGGTGTTCTCTAATAGGAGGCGCTATTGTAGAAAAGCCCCTGTCTCCTTGCCCAGCTCCGGTGAACCCTGGGTTAAGCTAGGGGACTTGCAGATATGACATATTCACTCAACACCCTCAACGCCGACAGTGATGGGCGCGCGCCCGGCGGCGTGGTTCGTTTCATCCAGGATTCCACCCTGCTGCTGGCAGCGATCGGGCTGCTGTTCTGGCTGCTCGCCATGGTCAGCCACGATCTGGCCGATCCGGCCTGGTCGACTTCGGGCACGGCCAGCGTCGCCCGCAACTGGGGTGGCCGCTTCGGCGCCCTGCTGGCCGATCTCAACTATTCCCTGTTCGGCCTGTCGGCCTGGTGGCTGGTGCTGGCCGCGCTGCGGGCCTGGCTGAAGGCCTTGTTCGTCTCGCTCCGCCGCCCGGTGCCTGCGCCCGTCGTCGGCTGGCCCCAGCGCCTCTGGCGCCAGCTGGGCCTGTGGTCCGGCTTCCTGCTGCTGATGGCGACCAGCTGCGCGCTTGAGTGGGCCTGGCTCTACCGCTTCGACGCCGCGCTGCCGGCGGGGGCTGGCGGTGCCTTCGGCAACCTCTGCGGTGCCTGGGGCTTGCGCTGGCTGGGCGCGACCGGGACCGTGCTGCTGGGTCTGCCGCTGTGGCTGGCGGCTTCGTCCCAGGTGTTCGGCTTTTCCTGGGCCACGCTGGCCGAGCGGGTCGGCGAGCGGCTCGAGCGCGGCTTCGAGTCAGTGCGCCAGCGGCTTTCGGCCGGTCATGACCAGCGCCTGGGCCTGCAGGCAGCGCGTCAGCGCGAGCGCGAGGAGTGCGATTTTCAGCTGCAAGAGCCGCCTCTGCAGCGTGCCAGCACCAAGCCGGTGCCCAAAACCGATCCTGCGCCCCGGGCTGATCAGGCCGAGCCCGCGCCTGCCGTCAAACCCGGCAAGCTCGCGCGCCTGGCGCAGCTGGTGCCCGGGATTCAGGCCAGGGTCAGGACGGAGTTGCCGCCGGAGCCGAAATTGCCGGCCGACGTCGCGCCCAGCGAGCCGAGGCCCGCAGCCAGGGCGGTGCAGGAGCGCCAGCTGCCTCAGGCAGCGCAGGTCGCCCAGGCAACTCAGCATCTGCAGGCCATTCCGTCGCACCGGCCGACTGGGTCCAGCCTGCCCCAGGTCGACCTGCTCGACCCGGCGCAGCGCCAGACCTCGACGGTCGATCCCGAGACGCTGGAGATGACCAGCCGCCTGATCGAGAAGAAGCTGAGCGACTTCGGGGTCGAGGTCAACGTGGTCGCGGCGCAGCCGGGCCCGGTGATCACGCGCTACGAGATCGAGCCGGCTACCGGCGTCAAGGGCTCGCAGGTGGTCAACCTGGCCAAGGACCTGGCCCGCTCGCTGTCGCTGGTGTCGATCCGCGTGATCGAGACCATTCCGGGCAAGAACCTGATGGCGCTGGAGCTGCCCAATGCCAAGCGCCAGACCATCAAGCTCAGCGAGATCCTGGGCTCCCAGGTCTACCAGGACGCCAGGAGCCTGCTGACGATGGGCCTGGGCAAGGACATCGCGGGCCAGTCGGTGGTGGCTGACCTGGCCAAGATGCCGCATTGCCTGGTCGCCGGCACCACCGGTTCGGGCAAGTCGGTCGGCATCAACGCCATGATCCTGTCGCTGCTCTACAAGGCCGATGCCAAGGATGTGCGGCTGATGCTGATCGACCCCAAGATGCTTGAACTCAGCGTCTACGAGGGCATCCCGCATCTGCTGTGCCCGGTCGTGACCGACATGAAGCAGGCCGCCAACGGCCTGAACTGGTGCGTCGCCGAGATGGAAAAGCGCTATCGTCTGCTGAGCAAGGTCGGCGTGCGCAACCTGGCCGGCTACAACGCCAAGATCGACGAGGCGAGAGCGCGCCACGAGTCGATTCCCAATCCCTTCAGCCTGACGCCCGAGGCGCCCGAACCGCTTGAACGGCTGCCGCATATCGTGGTGGTGATCGACGAGCTGGCCGACCTGATGATGGTGGTGGGCAAGAAGATCGAGGAGCTGATCGCGCGGCTGGCGCAGAAGGCGCGTGCCGCCGGCATCCACCTGATCCTGGCCACCCAGCGCCCGAGCGTGGACGTGATCACCGGCCTGATCAAGGCCAACATCCCGACCCGGATCTCGTTCCAGGTCAGCAGCAAGATCGACAGCCGCACCATCCTGGACCAGATGGGTGCCGAGGCGCTGCTGGGCATGGGCGACATGCTCTACATGCCCAGCGGCACCGGCTATCCGACGCGCGTGCATGGCGCCTTCGTCAGCGATGACGAGGTGCATCGGGTCGTCAGCTACCTCAAGGAGCAGGGCGGCGAGCCCGACTACATCGACGGCATCCTCGACGGTGGCGCCGTGGAAGGCGAGGGCGGCGATCTGGCCGCCGACGGCGAGGGGGGCGACGGCGAGAAGGACCCGCTCTACAACCAGGCGGTCGCGGTGGTGCTGCAGGACCGCAAGGCCAGCATCAGCTATGTGCAGCGCAAGCTCAAGATCGGCTATAACCGTTCGGCACGCCTGCTGGAGGACATGGAGAAGGCCGGCCTGGTCAGTGCCCTGACCACCAGCGGCCAGCGCGACATCCTGGTCGCGGCGCGCGGCGGTGATTGATCCTGTTTCGCTCATGAACCCTATGCCTTTGCTCAAACCCTTGCTGCGCCTGGCGGCTCCGATGGCCTTGCTGGCCGCTGCCCTGAGCTGGACCCTGCCGGCCCGCGCCGACGGTCTGTCCGACCTGGAGTCATTTCTGCGCCAGACCCGCCAGGGCCGCGCCAGTTTCACCCAGGTCGTGACCCCACCCCGGCGCGACGGCGATGCCGCCTCGCGCAGCAAGACCAGCAGCGGCAGCTTCGAGTTCCTGCGGCCCAGCCGCTTCCGCTTCCACTACGTCAAGCCCTTCGAGCAGCTGATCGTGGCCGACGGCCAGACCCTGTGGCTGTACGACGCCGATCTGAACCAGGCGACCGCGCGGCGCCAGCAGGAGGTGCTTGGCAACACGCCGGCGGCGCTGATCGCGACCGCATCCGACCTCAAGGGGCTGTCCGGCCTGTTCACGCTGGCCAACGCGCCCGATGCCGACGGCCAGCAGTGGGTGCTGGCGACGCCCAAGGCCCGCGACGGCCAGTTGCAGTCGATCCGGCTGGGCTTTCGCCAGGGTCAGCTCGCGACGCTGGAGATGCTCGACAGCTTTGGCCAGCGCTCGGTCATGCAGTTCGGTGCGCTCGACACCCAGGCCGGCTTCAAGCCCGGGCATTTCGCCTTCCAGCCGCCGGCCGGCGCCGATGTGCTGCGCCAGTGAGTCCGGGCCGTCGGCCGTGACGGCCTCATGACTCGGGCCTCGATGGGATCAACCGCCTTGCGCTAAGCTGGTCGCATGATCAGCAAGTTTTCTCCTTCTGTCTGGGCGCTCGGATTGCGCTCGCTCTGGCGCGACTGGCGCGCCGGCGAGCTGACCCTGCTGCTGCTGGCCGTGACGCTCGCGGTCGCGGCACTGACCGCGGTCGGCTTCTTCGCCGACCGGCTGCAGGGCGGGCTGCGGCGCGACGCACGCCAGCTGCTCGGCGGTGATCTGGTCGTGCGCAGCGACCAGCCGCTGCCTCCCTCCTTTCTGCAGCAGGTGCAGACCCTGGGTCTGCAGAGCACGGCTCACCTGGGCTTCCCGACCATGGCGCGTGCGCCCGATGCGCTGGGCGGCGCGACCCGGCTGGTCGCGCTCAAGGCGGTCGCGGCGGGCTATCCGCTGCGCGGCCAGCTGCGCGTGGCCGAGCGGGCTGGTGAGCCGGGCCAGTTGATCCAGGCCCAGCCCGAGCCGGGCACGGTCTGGGTCGAGCCCGGCCTGCTTGACATGCTGGGCCTGCAGCCAGGTCAGGATCTGCTGCTGGGCGACGCCAGCCTGCGCATCGCGGGCCTGCTGCTGCAGGAGCCTGATCGCGGCACCGGTTTCCTGAGTTTTGCGCCGCGCGTGCTGATGCACCAGTCCGACCTGACCGCGACCGGCCTGGTTCAGCCCGCCAGCCGGATCGACTACCGACTCGCGCTGGCGGGTGACGACAAAGCCATACAGCGTTTTCGTCGCTGGGTCGATGACAGGTTGAAACAGGATGGCCTGCGCGGTATCAGCCTGGAGTCGCTCGAGAGCGGTCGGCCCGAGATGCAGCAGACGCTGGAGCGGGCCGAGAAGTTTCTCAATCTGGTTGCCCTGCTGGCGGCGCTGTTGAGCGCGGTGGCGGTCGCGATGTCGGCCCGGCTCTATGCCTTGCGCCACCTCGACGACTGCGCCATGCTGCGCGTGCTGGGGCTGTCGCAGGCGGCGATGGCGCGCGCCTACAGCCTGTCTTTTGGCATGGCCGGGCTGATCGCGGGCGGACTCGGGGTGCTGATCGGTTACGCAGTGCACTACGCTTTTGTCTGGCTGCTGGCCGATCTGATCAAGACCCCCATGCCGGCACCCAGCCTCTGGCCGGTCCTGTTCGGCCTCGGCGTCGGCCTGACGTTGATGCTGGCCTTCGGTCTGCCACCGGTGCTGCAGCTGTCGCGCGTGCCGCCGCTGCGCGTGATTCGGCGCGAGCTCGGCAGCCCGAAGCCGCTCTCGCTCGCGGTGCTGGGTCTGGGCGCGCTGGGCTTTGCTGGCCTGCTGCTGGCTGCCAGCCGCGACCTCAAGCTGGGCGCGATCGCGGTTGGCGGCTTCGCGCTGGCGCTGGGGCTGTTCGCGCTGCTGGCCTGGCTCGTCGTGCGGCTGCTGCGCCGGCTGCTGGGGCAGGGCGAGGCACCGTCCTGGCTGAGCTTGGCGGTGCGCCAATGGACTGCGCGCCCGGGCTATGCGGTGGTGCAGGTCAGTTCGCTCGCGGTGGGTCTGCTCGCGCTGGTGCTGCTGGTGCTGCTGCGCACCGATCTGATCGCGAGCTGGCGTGCCGCCACGCCGGTCGATGCGCCCAACCGTTTCGTCATCAACATCCAGCCCGATCAGGCGCAGGCTTTCCGCGCCGCGCTGGAGCAGCAGGGCGTGAGCCGCTACGACTGGTACCCGATGATCCGGGGTCGCCTGGTCACGATCAACGGCCGGCCCGTCAATCCGCAGGATTATCAGGACGAACGCGCCCGCCGCCTGGCCGAGCGCGAGTTCAACCTTTCGCACAGCGTTGAGGCGCCTGGGCACAACCAGGTGGTGGCGGGACGCTGGCAAGCCAACGAGGCCGACGGCATCAGCATCGAGAGCGGCCTGGCCGAGACCCTGGGCCTCAAGCTGGGCGACCGGCTGGGTTTCGACATCGCGGGCATGCCGCGCGAATCCGTCATCACCAGCTTGCGCCAGGTCGACTGGAGTTCGATGCGGGTCAACTTCTTCGCGCTCTATCCGGTCGATTCGATCGTTGGCGTGCCGCTGAGCTACATCACCGCCTTTCGCGCTCCGGACCGGCCTGGTTTCGATGCGACGCTGCTGCGTGCCTTTCCCAACCTGACCCTGGTCGATCTGACCCAGACCCTGGCCCAGGTGCAGCAGGTGCTGGGTCAGGTGATCCGGGCGGTCGAGGCGCTGTTCGGCTTCACGCTGCTGGCGGGCCTGGTGGTGCTGTTTGCCGCGATCGCGGCCACGCGCGGCGAGCGCGAGCGCGAGTTCGCGATCCTGCGCGCGCTCGGGGCGCGCTCCAGCCTGCTGCGCCGGGTCCAGCGGGCTGAACTGCTGGGCGCCGGCCTGCTCGCGGGCCTGCTGGCGTCCGGGGTGGCGGTCCTGGTTGGCTGGGTGCTGGCGCGCCAGGTGTTCGGCCTGGCCTGGCACCCGAGCCCCTGGGTGCCGCTGGCCGGCGCGCTGTCGGGTGCGCTGCTGGCGCTGGCGGCCGGCTGGTGGGGGCTGCGCGGTGTGCTGCGCGCGCCGGTGGCACAGACACTGCGCCGCGCTGCCGACTAAGCCTGGCCTGATCCTTGCGGGCGGCAGGCGTTTGACGGTCGCGGTATAAACGCCGCCATGCAACAAGACGACAAGACGGCCGGCCAGCAGCCGGTGCGGCAGTACGAGAGCGCTTTCGAATGGATCGGTGGCGAGCCCGCGATCCAGGCGCTAGTCGACCGCTTCTACGACCTGATGGACCTCGAGCCCGGCTACCGTGAGCTCCGCGCCAGTCACGGCCCGGCGCTGGACGATGCGCGCCAGAAGCTGTTCTGGTTCCTGTGCGGCTGGCTCGGTGGGCCGGATCACTACATCAGCCGCTTCGGCCATCCACGCCTGAAGATGCGCCACATGCCGTTCAGCATCGGCATCCTGGAGCGCGACCAGTGGCTGGCCTGCATGGACCAGGCGATGGCCGAGACCGGCGTGCCCGAAGCGCTGCGGGTCCAGCTGCAGAAAAGCTTCTTCAATACTGCCGACTGGATGAGGAACCAGGCCGGGGCCTGAGTGTTCCAGGCCGTTACTTTGCCGCCTGATCTACCAGTGGCTGTCCCCAGGTCGCTGATGGAGCACATTTGTTTTCCCAACTTACGGGAATGGCACTGGGCAGAATCCCGCTGAGCATGGCCTTGAGCAGCCAGGGGTCGGGCTTGGCCTCGAACCAATGCAGCTTGTTTGCATGCCACTTGGTCGTGTCGGCGTCGAACTGGATCAGGACCTCGACCGGCAGCAGGCATTCAGGCGAGGCAGAGCCGTTCACCTTGAAATCCCGTTTGGCCAGTGTGACAAGACGACCAGGCTCCAATCGTAACGGCTCGGCCTTGTTGGGACTGGGCCATTGCCACTCGGCTCCATGGCCATCGTCTCTGCGATTGATGATCACCTTCTCCACGCCCAGTTCGTGCTGTCCCGAGTTGAGCAGCGCTATGTAAAGTTGCGGATCATCCGGCTTTTCCACTGATTCCGATCCTGCCGTCGCACCATTGTCACGACTTGGAGGCAGCAGGTACCAGGACGCATGCACAATAGTGGGAGACTGTGTGCTGCAGGCACCGAGTGCCAGACAGGCCATGGCCAGACAGAGTTGCTTCATGGCTTGACTCCTTCAATGCCGTGCACGTTGTGCCGGGGGTGGGCGTCATTGATCAGGGAGTTGAGCGTTTTCAGTTCATCTTCCATTTTTTGCAGTTCTCCCCATAAATTGTCTATTTGCTGGTTGGTTGACTGTCTTTTTCTGGGGTTGCCAATCTTGATTAGAATTAAATTCAGTCTATTTTGAAGGACTTGAATTTCTTCCTGGATGTCTTTGGGTCCATTTTTGGGAATTTTGTTTATTGCTTCAGCTATTGATGCTTGTGAATTTTTAACTGACTCAAGTTTAATCCTGACTTCTTCAATCTTCTTTTCCAGAGGTTCCAGAGAGAGCGGGTCACCAGAAGGTGGCGGGGGTTCATGTTGATGGAGCATTGATTCTCTAAGATTCGCAAGACTTTCCTTGCTGATGGAGATTTCTGCGCCAGGTTTTACTTCGATGCTGGTCTCCTTCAGCGCCACCGTGCCACTTACACCCAGAATGCCTCCCGCAGCCAGCGCTGATGCCAGTGTTGCATTTCTCGTGAGGTTTTGCACGCTGTTGGAAATTCCGGAAGATAGGTGGATTTCTTCTTCCTGAGAATTGGTCGTCGATGACTTTTCGTCTTGTCTTGATGCTTTCGTCGGTGCCGAGGCGATCGGCCAGTTGGCTGTTGAGTCTGGATCGTTAGGGAATACTTGCCTGATCATGTGATAGCCGAGCATGCGGTAGCTCTCGAACTGCTCCTCGTCGAAAAACTGGTCGCTGGTAGATTGGTGGGGGAAAGCGTTCTTGCCGTCGCGTTTTTGGCTCATCTTGGCGTAGCGTTGTACGTCCAGCGGTTCGTTTCCGAATATTGCTGGTTTGACATAGCATAAAGTTCCCTTGAGCGGATTGCCGCGAGAGGCGGGGTAATAAATGGTTCCGATGATCCAGGGTTTTCGGCTGTCGAAGCTGGCATCTGGGAATTCTATTGAGACTCCGAAATCTATTCGGATCTTGCGGATCGCATCCTGGAGATCTTGGTGGCAATACTCAGGGTCAGAACTGGCATCGAGCACCAAAATTTTCCGGCAGCGTCGCCTGACCATTTCGTAAAGTCCGAGGTTCTCAAAGTGACCGCCGTCAGAAAGGTTCACGAATGGGTCATTTTGCTTGCTTATGCCAAATGTTTCGGAGATGTGTAGCCATAATGAATTCCGGTCAGGTTCTTTGTTTTTCCAATACGATTTTCCCGCCTGCCCTGGGTTGGGTAACCACCATCCCAGTCGCACGTTGAATAGAGTCATGACGAATCGAACTGCTGGTGATGAGTGATAACCCATATTGGGCGAAGCCGCTGCGCCCGAGATGGTCATCGCGCGGGCAAGCGATATTTCTCCAGCGTATTCTTTAGAGGGTCGATAGTTAGTTTCTTTGCTACCGGAGTGCAGCGGTGTCACGGTAAAGGAAGCGGCTTTACGCTGCTGCCATTCGAGGTGTTCGTTCGATTGGATGGGCATGTTCAGCGTGAGGTTGAGCACATGCAGGGGACCCCAGCCCGGTCTGATATCGTTTTTCAACTTGGCCATGTCGACATTGTCACCTTCGTCAAATCCGGTGAACCAGTGCGGGTGACGTTTTTCTCGGTTGCGTGCAGCCCCCAGATAGGCGCGCGCCAGTCGATTGCCATACATGCTGTGGAGCGAGAAGGTGTTGGTGCCGACGAAATAGGAGGATATGATTGAGATCAGGAATAGCAATGCCGTGATACCAATAGACCAGAGTAATGCCGCATGATTTGGCATTCTCGGCCCTTCGTTGGTTGTTAGAACCAGTGATGGCAGCCAGCTTTCAAATACCCGGTTCCACCAAAAGCTGATACCGAGCAGCATCAGCGTGATGAAGGCAATGGCGATCATCTCAAGCAGGCGGATTCCAATCAGGTTTGAAAGTTTTCGTGCGCGACCTGTGATGATGCTGCCATTCCTGCTCCAATACCCTGCAAGGCTTATGATTAATCCAAGCAGGCCGCCTCCTGCCGCACCGCTGCTCAAACCACTGTAGTTATCCAGGAATTTTTTCATGTAATCAAGACTCAGAATCCACTGAGGCATGATTATGATCATGACGAAAACAAGAAGCCAGATCAGGCTGATGCTGATCCACCAGCCTCCTGATCTGGCCAGCCATTCTCTTCTGGATTCCGATGAGCATTTTCTTGTGAGTGCCATATGAATGGTCGTGGCAAGCCAGATGGATATCAGTAATGCAGGAACTGCCATTGTGGGATAGTTTAATCTATCGATATACATCTGTAGATGGATGGCATATGGAAGATCATTGTTGAATAGTAGTCTGTCGATGAAAATCGGGCGAATTCTGTCTAATAAGTGTATCCATTGTGCCAGCTGGCAGAACCACAAACCACCAAGAGATCCGGTGATCATGGGGTAGACAAGCTCCGTCAGGATCGAGTCGATGTTTGTTTTTTGTTCGGGTGCTTTTCGACGGTATTGTCCGATAAGTCGGCTCATCGTGAAAATTGAGGCGCCGCTGCCAGCGAAAAATCTCCAATCAATTGATGTCCATTCGGTGGTGGGGTATTTTGCTGAAATCCAGGATAGCCACAGGCTCAGTAATATGCAGGCCAATACTATGGGGGTGGCGCAATATAGGCCAAAAGAGCCTTTCGTCTGTTGCTGTTTTTCGTCTTGTGAATTTTGTTTCGCAGGCATGTCCTCGAACATGTAGCTGTTGCCGTATGTGAGCAGCGCTGCCGAGATTGCAAGTGCAAGTATTGTGATTGATTCCTCGTTGCCATCTATGCTAAGCCCGAGGAATCCGATATAGATATAGGGGAGCAGCACGAAGGCTACGATCAGCGGTAGCAGCACGAGCCAGTTGAGCAGCAGGTTGCGCAAGACGATCGAGACCAGGCAGAACAGGTCGCCGGAGAGCCCCCAATGGGGGCTTAGGTAATTGCTGTATGCCCGCAGTCGCTTGACCTGTGGCGGTTCGGATGAGCCTGAGCCATTTCTTGCTAGCGCGTCCTGAACATTTTTAATTCCTCCTGCCTCATGCATCCAACGCGACAGCCAGCTGCCTATGTAACCGCCACCTGAAACCGTCGAGAGGTAGGTGAACTTGTCCAGCAAGCCAGCTTTGGCCAGACCCTGGATGGCGCCGAGACAGAAAGTGGCGCTGCGTATGCCTCCGCCCGACAGGCAGAGCGCCCAAGGCTTTTTATCCTGCTCGTCGAAGGACGTTAGTTGGAGGTATTCCGTTTCCTCTTTCAACATTTCCTCAGCCGAAAGCGGGTCTGCGGGTGGCTGGTCATCAGTAGCAGATTGTGTGGCGCACATTGTTTCCTCCCTGTGCCAGGTCGGCATCTCGTTGTGGTGATAGAAAACCCTTCTCCCATGCTTATCAAATTTTTGAGATTTCCTGTCAAGAGGAGACCCATGAGCGAGATCGCCGTGCCAGACCACGGCGCGTACCGACTGTCATGTCCTTGCCTCCGGTCGGATGCGGCTTCTGCTTAGTTGTTTTTGTAATTTGTAACTGAATTTTTATTCGTTCCTGTTTGCAGGGCTTCCACGGATCATGGCGTTCAACGCAACCCGATTCGAAGGAAGACCCCCATGCAAGCAAGCCGCCGCTGGCTGTTCCAGGCCATTTCCGCCACCGTACTTACCGTCGCGCTGGGCCCGGCCCTGGCCCAGAACAAGGTCGAGTTGCTCAACGTCTCCTACGACCCGACGCGCGAGCTCTACGTCGAGTTCAACGCCGCCTTCGCCAAGCACTGGAAGGCCAAGACCGGCCAGGAGGTCACGATCAAGCAGTCGCATGGCGGCTCGGGCAAGCAGGCGCGCGGCATCATCGACGGGCTTGAAGCCGATGTCGCCACGCTCGCGCTGGCTGGCGACACCGATGCGCTGCACAACAACGGCAAGCTGATCCCGCAGGACTGGCAAAAGCGCCTCAAGCACAACAGCTCGCCCTACACCTCGACCATCATCCTGGTCGTGCGCGAGGGCAACCCCAAGGGCATCAAGGACTGGGATGACTTGGCCAAGCCCGGCGTCAAGGTCATCACGCCCAATCCCAAGACCTCGGGCGGCGCGCGCTGGAACTACCTGGCGGCCTGGGAGTTCGCCAAGCGCAAGTACGGTGGCGACGAAAAGGCCAGGGACTTCGTCAGGAAGCTGTACGAGAACGTGCCCGTGCTCGATACCGGCGCGCGCGGCTCGTCGATCACCTTCGCCCAGCGCAACCAGGGCGATGTCTTCATCTCGTGGGAGAACGAGGCCTATCTGCTCGAAAAGGAGTTCGGCACCAAGTTCGATGTGGTCTACCCCTCGATCAGCATCCTGGCCGAGCCGGCCGTGACCGTGGTCGACAAGAACGTCGACCGCAAGGGCACGCGCCAGGTGGCCGAAGCCTATCTGGACTACCTCTACAGCGACGAAGGTCAGGAGATCGCGGCGAAGAACTTCTACCGGCCGATTTCGCCCAAGGCACAGGCCAAGTACGCCAGGCAGTTCCCGAAGCTGAACCTGTTCAGCATCGATCAGGCCTTCGGTGGCTGGAGCAAGGCGACCAAGGACCATTTCGCCGACGGCGCGAGTTTCGATCAGATCTACACGAAGAAGTAAACCCGGTTTTTTGCACCGGCCTATCGGGACCGATCGACGTGCAAAAGCCATTTCCATTTCATTTCCATATTTCAGGAGAAAACCATGTCCATTCAAGCCATCAACGTGCGCAACCAGTTCAAGGGCAAGGTCAAGGAGATCATCCGCGGCGATGTCGTGTCGGAAATCGACGTCGAGACGCCCTGGGGCATCGTGACCTCGGTCATCACGACCCGCTCGGTTGATTCACTCGATCTGCAGATCGGCTCCGAGGTGGTCGCGCTGGTCAAGTCGACCGAAGTCTCGCTGGCCAAGCTGTAATGAACTTCCAGCAACTGCGCTCGGTGCGCGAGGCGGTGCGCTGCGGCTTCAACCTGACCGAGGTCGCTGCCACGCTGCACACCTCCCAGCCTGGCGTGAGCCGCCAGGTGCGCGAGCTGGAGGAGGAGCTGGGAGTCGAGCTGTTCGAGCGCGCGGGCAAGCGCCTGCTCGGTCTGACCACGGCCGGCAAGGCCTTGCTGCCGATCGTCGAGCGCGTGCTGCTCGACGCCGACAGCCTCAGACGTGCCGGCCAGGAACTGCAGGGCCGCGAGGAGGGCAAGCTGTCGATCGCGGCCACCCACTCGCAGGCCCGCTACGCGCTGCCGCATGTGGTGAAGGATTTCCGCCAGCGCTGGCCGCGCGTGAGCCTGCACCTGCATCAGGGCTCGCCCAAGCAGGTGGCCGAGATGCTGCTGTCCGGCGAGGCCGACATCGGCATCGCGACCGAGGCGCTGGCGGGCTACGAGCAGCTGGTGACGCTGCCCTGCTACTGCTGGAGCCACAGCATCGTGCTGCCGCCGGGCCATCCGCTATTGCAACTCGATCGCGCCGTCACGCTGCAGGACCTGGCGCGTTACCCGATCATCACCTACGAGCTTGGCTACACCGGCCGCTCGCACATCGACCAGGCCTTCGCCGCCGCCGGGCTGCAGCCCGACGTGGTGCTGACGGCGATGGATGCCGACGTCATCAAGACCTATGTCGAGCTCGAAATGGGGGTGGGCATCGTCGCCTCGATCGCGATCGACGAGGAGCGCGACCGCCATCTGCATGCGATCGACGCCGGTCACCTGTTCCAGGTCAATGTCACGCGGCTCGGGATGCGGCGCAACCTATGGCTGCCCGGCTTTGCCTTCGGCTTCATCGAGACCTTCGTGCCGACGCTGACCCGCGACGAGGTGCTGAAGGCGTTCGGGAATCCTTGATTGCGGCCAGCCAAGGGGATGTCAAATGGCTCGACCTGCACCACCTTCCTTTGGCTGCTGTCCTGGGCCATGCCATTAAATATTTTGTAGTAATCTCTACTATAAAGTAGAGGTTGCTATGGAAAAATGGATCGCACTGATCACCAGCTTGCCGACCGAGAACGCCACCGCCAGGATGCGGGCCTGGCGTGGACTCAAGGCCTCGGGAGCCGCCGTCATCCGTGACGGCGTTTACCTGATGCCCGGGCGCGAGGACTGCCGTGCCACGCTCGAAGCCGTGGCGCAGGATATCCGCGCGGCAAACGGAACGGCGCTGCTGCTGTGGGTCGAGCCTGCGTCCGATCACGACTTCAGCGCCGCGTTCGATCGCAGCGCCGAGTACGCGGACCTGCTGGCCGATATCGCACAGGCGCGTTCAGGCTTGAGCGTTGCCAGTGCCGCTGACGCGCTCAAGCAGGCGCGCAGGCTGCGCAAGGCTTATGCCAGCCTGGAGGCGATCGATTTCTTTCCCGGCGAGGCGCGCCGGCAGGCCGAATCATCGTTGCGCGATTTGGAACAGCAGTCCGCGCTGCTGTCCGCGCCGGGCGAGCCTGTTGCCGTCACGGGGGCCATCCCTCGGCTTGACCTGCAGCACTACCAGGGTCGTAGCTGGGCCACGCGCCGGCATCCCTGGATCGATCGGCTTGCCTGCGCCTGGTTGATCCGGCGCTTCATCGATCCGCAGGCCAGCCTGCTCTGGCTCGAGTCAGCCGCAGACTGTCCACCGGGCGCGCTCGGTTTCGACTACGACGGCGCGGCATTCACGCATGTGGGCGCGCGCGTGAGCTTCGAGGTGCTGCTCGCGAGCTTCGGCCTCGAAAGCGAACCGCTGCTGCGGATCGGTGCGATCGTGCATTTCCTCGACGTCGGCGGCATCCAGCCGCCCGAGGCAGCAGGCATTGAGCGGACCCTGGCCGGCCTGCGCGACAGCATCGATGACGACGACCGGCTGCTCGCCATCGCGAGCCAGCTATTCGACGGACTGCTCGCAGCGTTCGAGAAAGCCCTCCAATCATGAACCAGCATTTCACCACCCCTTCCATGGCAGCGGCCAGTGATTCCGCCCCGGTCGCCGTCAGCTTCTGGCAGGCCTTGCGGTTCTGGCTCAAGCTCGGCTTCATCAGCTTTGGCGGCCCGGCCGGGCAGATCGCGCTGATGTACCAGGAGCTGGTCGAGCGCCGGCGCTGGATCTCGGATCGGCGCTTCCTGCATGCGCTCAACTACTGCATGCTGCTGCCCGGCCCCGAGGCGCAGCAGCTTGCGACCTACATCGGCTGGCTGATGCACCGCAGCTGGGGTGGCATCGTGGCCGGTGCGCTGTTCGTGCTGCCGTCGCTGCTGCTGCTGATCGGGCTGTCCTGGGTCTATGTCGCGTTCGGCGAGCTGCCGCTGGTCGCCGGCCTGTTCCATGGCATCAAGCCGGCCGTCACCGCGATCGTGTTCCAGGCCGCGCACCGCATCGGATCGCGCGCGCTGAAGAACCGTGCCTTGCTCGCGATCGCCGCCGCGGCCTTCTGCGCCATCTTCGCTTTCGGGCTGCCATTTCCGCTCATCGTCGCCGCGGCTGCGCTCATCGGCTATTTTGGCGGACGCTGCGCGCCGGATTCGTTCCAGGCTGGAGGCGGCCACGGCAAGGCGGGCAAGTCCTTCGGTCCTGCGCTGATCGACGACGACACGCCCACGCCCGAGCATGCTCGCTTCCACTGGAGCTGGCTGGCCAAGGTGCTGGGCGCGGGCGGCCTGCTGTGGCTGCTGCCGATGGGATGGCTGAGCGCCCGCTACGGCTGGGACCATGCGCTGACGCAGATGGGCTGGTTCTTCACCAAGGCCGCGCTGCTGACCTTCGGTGGCGCCTACGCGGTGCTGCCCTATGTGTTCCAGGGCGCCGTCGAGCAGCATGGCTGGCTGACGCCGACCCAGATGATGGACGGGCTGGCGCTGGGCGAGACCACCCCGGGGCCGCTGATCATGGTGGTGGCCTTCGTCGGCTTCGTCGGTGGCTATGTCAAGGCCGTGTTCGGACCCGACAGCCTGTTCCTGGCCGGTGCGGTCGCTGCCACGCTGGTGACCTGGTTCACCTTCCTGCCCTCGTTCGTCTTCATCCTGGCCGGCGGGCCGTTCATCGAGTCCACGCACGACGACCTCAAGTTCACCGCGCCGCTGACGGCGATCACCGCCGCCGTCGTCGGTGTGATCCTCAACCTGGCGCTGTTCTTCGGCTACCACGTGCTGTGGCCGCAGGGCTTCGACGGCCGCTTCGATTGGGGGTCGGCGCTGATCGCGCTCGGCGCGGCGGTCGCGCTGCTGCGCTTCAAGTGCAACGTGATCCACGTGATCGCTGCCTGTGCCGTGGTCGGTTTTGCTGTCAGGGCGTTGCCGTGAGCTGACGCGCGACGAGGTGCTGAAGGCAGTCAGGAATGCCTCAGTCCCTCGGTCTTGGATATGAAATTTTCTGATATGAAAGCTTGAAAACATTTCTTTGAGTTTGGTTGTCGGCTCTCTAAAGTGAAGTCCTGAGTCACAACCAAGGAGTTCAAAGATGAGTGCCGATACCCCCACCCAGGAGTCGCCGGCCGCGCTGGTATCAGCACGCCATCAGTCCAGTGCGGCAGGCCTGGCTTATGCCGGTGGCGTGACACCGCAGCAGGCCTGGGAGCTGTTCTCCAGCGGCCAGGCGCACCTGGTCGATGTCCGCAGCGGCGAGGAACGCAAGTTCGTCGGCCATGTGCCGGGCAGCGTTCACGTGGCCTGGGCGACTGGCACCAGCCTGACGCGCAACCCGCGCTTCGTGCGCGAGCTGGAAGCCAAGTTCCCGAAGGATGCCGTGCTGCTGCTGCTGTGCCGCAGCGGCAAGCGCTCCGAGCTGGCGGCCGAGGCGGCAGCCAAGGCCGGCTTCAGGAACGCGTTCAATGTCCTTGAAGGCTTCGAGGGCGACCGCGATGCCGATCAGCGGCGCGGCACGCAGGACGGCTGGCGTTTCCACGGTTTGCCCTGGCTGCAGGACTGAGGGCGCCATGAGTCACAACGATTTGCAACCGGCCTTCAAGCTCGCGGAGGTCGTCGCTGGCCTGCGCCTGGCGCGCGAGGATTGGCGCCGCTCGCAACACCGCACTCGCGAGCCCGGTGGCCGCGAACTGCCGTCGAGCGAGGTGCTCGCCGAGATCCTGCAGCAGCTGCGCGGCATCCTGTTCCCGATGCGGCTGGGCCCGCCCGATCTGCGTCAGCGGTCGGAGGATTTCTACATCGGCTACACGCTCGATCAGGTGCTCAATGCCTTGCTGCCGCAGGTCAAGCTCGAACTGGGCCATACCCTGCGCTACGCGCACCTGTCCCCGCCTGAGATCGAGCTGCGCGCGCACCAGATCGTGCAGGCGTTTGCCGTCGAGCTGCCCGCCATCCGGCGCCTGCTCGACAGCGATGTGCTGGCGGCCTATCGGGGCGACCCGGCCGCCCACAGCGTCGACGAGGTGCTGCTGTGCTATCCCGGCGTGCTGGCCGTGACCTACCACCGGATCGCGCATGTGCTCTACCTGCTGGGCGCGTCGCTGCTGGCCCGCATGATCGCCGAGCTCGCGCATGGCCAGACCGGCATCGACATCCACCCGGGCGCGGCCATCGGTCCCGGCTTCTTCATCGATCACGGCACCGGCGTGGTGATCGGCGAGACCGCCGTGATCGGCCGCAACGTGCGCCTGTACCAGGCGGTGACGCTGGGCGCCAAGAGCTTCCCGACCGACGGCGACGGCCAGCTCAAGAAGGGCCTGCCGCGCCACCCGCGGGTGGAGGATGACGTGGTCATCTATGCGGGAGCGACCATCCTGGGCCAGGTCACGGTCGGCCAGGGATCGACCATCGGCGGCAATGTCTGGCTCACGCACAGCGTGGCACCGGGTAGCCACATCAGCCAGGCGCACACGCGCGAGAACGGCGAACTGCTCGATGCCTGAGGGGACCTGACCTGCCTCGGTCCGCCATTGCCCACCTACCTTTTTTCCACCCGTCCCTTTCTCATCAACCCTGTCTGGAGTCTCCATGTCGGAAACCTCGAAGTCCCAGCTCGCGCTGGGCGACAACGCCGCAAGGCAACTGGCCAATGCCACCAAGACCGTCCCGGTCCTGTCAACCATCACGCCGCGCTGGCTGACCCACCTGCTGCAGTGGCAGCCGGTCGAAGCCGGCATCTACCGCCTGAACCGGGTCAAGAACCCGGAAGACGTGCTGGTGGCCTGCGCCAAGCGCGACGAGTCCGAGCTGCCGCAGACCTTCGTCGACTACGAGGACCAGCCGCGCGAGTATTTCCTCAATGCGGTCTCGACCGTGCTGGACGTGCATACCCGGGTCTCGGACCTCTACAGCAGCCCGCATGACCAGATCAAGGAGCAGCTGCGCCTGACGATCGAGACGATCAAGGAACGCCAGGAATCCGAGCTGATCAACAACCCCGACTACGGCCTGCTGGCCAGCGTCGATGAGAGCCAGATCATCTACCCGCTGACCGGCGCGCCGACGCCCGACGACCTCGACGAGCTGCTGACCAAGGTCTGGAAGGAACCCGCCTTCTTCCTGACCCATCCGCTGGCGATCGCCGCCTTCGGCCGCGAATGTACCCGTCGCGGCGTGCCGCCGCCGACGGTGAGCCTGTTCGGTTCGCAGTTCCTGACCTGGCGCGGCATCCCGCTGATTCCGTCCGACAAGGTGCCGGTGGCCGATGGCAAGACCAAGATCCTGCTGCTGCGCGTGGGCGAGAAGCGCCAGGGCGTGGTCGGCCTCTATCAGCCGGGTCTGGCGGGTGAACAGAGCCCGGGCCTGTCGGTGCGCTTCATGGGCATCAACCGCCAGGCGATTGCCTCCTACCTGGTCAGCCTGTACTGCTCGCTGGCGGTGCAGAGCCCCGATGCACTGGCCGTGCTGGATGATGTTGAAATTGGCAAGTTCCATGACTACCCAGACAGCTACAAGTGAACTGCCGGGGGCCGGCGCCTCGCCGCTGGACGTCGCTGAACTGACCCGTCTGGCCGGCGCCTTCTTCGCCGCGCTGCCGGGTCAGGCCCCGCTGACGACCTCGCATGGCGGCGTGTCGGCGCCGGTCAACCTGCTGCCGGGCGGAACCTCGCTGGGACCGCACGCCAACGGCCCGCAGCTGCCGGGCACGATTGCACCCGGCGCCAACGTGGTGCCGACCAGCCCGAACAGCGCCGCCAACCAGGTCTCGTCGGTGCCGGCCCTGGTGCCGCACTCGACTGCGCCCAATGGCCTGCCGGACCATGCGGCGATCGTGCCGCCCGCGCTCGACAGCCGACTGGGACAGCTCTCGCTGGCGGTGCCCGAAGGCCATGCGGCGTCCGCGCCGCGCAGTCACGAGGCTCCGGTGTCGCCTTTCGGTGCTCAGCCGCCTGCTGGCCCCTCCTCGCCGTACTATTTCCTGGGTGAATCGAGTGCCTATTCGGCGCCAACCGCTGCGGCAGCGGGCAGTCCGTTCTACTTCGTCGGATCGCAGCCGCAAGGTTTTGCGAACCCGCAGCAGTCGCATGACGCGCGCCGCCCGCCGTTCGATGTCAACGCGATCCGGCGCGATTTCCCGATCCTGCAGGAGCGGGTCAACGGCAAGCCGCTGGTCTGGTTCGACAACGCCGCGACGACGCAAAAGCCGCAGTCGGTGATCGACCGTATCGCCTACTTCTACCAGCACGAGAACTCCAACATCCACCGCGCCGCGCATGCGCTGGCTGCGCGCGCGACCGACGCCTACGAGGCCGCGCGCGAGAAGGTGCGCGCCTTCATCGGCGCCGGTTCGGTGGACGAGGTGATCTTCGTGCGCGGCACGACCGAGGCGATCAACCTGGTCGCCAAGACCTGGGGCGCGGCCAACATCGGCGCAGGCGACGAGATCATCGTCTCCCACCTGGAGCATCACGCCAACATCGTGCCCTGGCAGCAGCTGGCGGCGCAAAAGGGTGCGAAGATCCGCGTCATTCCGGTCGACGACAACGGCCAGCTGCTGCTCGACGAGTACCGCAAGCTGCTCAACCCGCGCACCAAGCTGGTGTCGGTGACGCAGGTCTCCAACGCGCTCGGCACCGTGGTGCCGGTGCAGGAGATCGTGGCGCTGGCCCATGCCGCCGGCGCCAAGGCGCTGGTCGATGGCGCGCAGTCGGTCAGCCACATGCGCGTCAACGTGCAGCAGCTCGACGCCGATTTCTTCGTGTTCTCCGGGCACAAGATTTTCGGCCCGACTGGCATCGGCGTGGTCTACGGCAAGCGCGAGCTGCTCGAAGACATGCCGCCCTGGCAGGGCGGCGGCAACATGATCGCCGACGTCACCTTCGAGCGCACGCTGTACCAACCGGCCCCGAACAAGTTCGAGGCCGGCACCGGCAACATCGCCGACGCGGTGGGCCTGGGCGCGGCGCTGGACTATGTGCAGCGGGTCGGCATCGAGAACATCGCGCGCTACGAGCATGACCTGCTCGACTACGCGACGCATTACCTCAAGCCGATTCCGGGCGTGCGGCTGATCGGCACCGCCAAGGACAAGGCCAGCGTGCTGTCCTTCGTGCTCAAGGGCTACAGCACCGAGGAGGTCGGCAAGGCGCTGAACGAGGAGGGGATCGCGGTGCGCACGGGTCACCACTGTGCCCAGCCCATCCTGCGCCGTTTCGGCGTCGAGACCACGGTGCGCCCCTCGCTGGCGTTCTACAACACCTGTGAAGAGGTGGACCGCTTCATCGCGGTGATCCAGCGCCTGAGCAACGGCAGGCGCTGAAGGCCATGGCCCGATGCCGCACCAGCGGCGGCATCGGGCCTGCAGCCCACGGTATCGATCTCAGGAATGCGCAGCTGCCAGCAAGGCCGGACGGTTCGCCGCAGGCGCTGGTCCGACCTTGAAAATGGCCACCACCTCGGCCAGATGATGCGCCTGGTCACGCAAGGCGTCGGCGGCAGCGGCAGATTCCTCCACCAGCGCCGAGTTTTGCTGCGTCATCCGATCGAGTTGGCTCATGGCCTGATTGGTCTGGCTGATGCTTTCGTGCTGCTCACGGCTGCCCGCCGAGATTTCAGCGATCAACTCGGTCACGCGCTTGACGCCGCTGACGATGTCGCTCATGGCGGCGCCGGCCGTGCCGACTTGCCTGGAGCCCGACTCGACGCTGTCCACCGAGGAGGTGATCAGGCTCTTGATTTCCTTGGCCGCTTCGGCACTGCGCTGCGCCAGGCTGCGCACTTCGGTCGCCACCACCGCAAAGCCGCGGCCCTGTGCGCCAGCGCGCGCGGCTTCGACTGCCGCGTTGAGCGCCAGGATGTTGGTCTGGAACGCGATACCGTCGATCACGCCGATGATGTCGGCGATCCGACGCGAGCTGTCGGTGATGTGCTGCATGCTCGATACCACCTGTGCGACCACGTCGCCGCCGCGCGTGGCGGCCTGCTCCACAATCAGTGCCAGCTGATTGGCCTCGTGGGCGGTAGCTGCCGATTGCGCCACGGTGCTGGTCAGTTGCTCGATGCTGGCGGCCGTCTGTTGCAAATTGCTCGCCATCTGTTCGGTGCGAACCGACAGGTCATGGTTGCTGGTCGCGATCTGGCTCGACGCGGTCGAGACGGTATCGACGCCGCCACGCACTTCGGCCACCACGCCGCGGAGCCGTGCCGACATGCTCGACATCGAAAGCAACAATTGGCCAAATTCGTCTCGTCGGTCGTCATGCTCGTCCTGTGCCAGGTCGCCCTCGGCCATCGCCTCCGACAACGCCACGGCCCGCTGCAGCGGACGGGTGATCGAGCGAATCAAGCCCCTGGCCAACACCACAGCGGCAGCGAACACCCCCAGCGCCGAGACGAGTCCGCTCCAGAGTGCCTGACTCCGACTGGCTTCGGCCTCCTGGGCTGCCTCCTTGCGGCGCTGACGCAAGGATTGCAGGAAATCGTCGACCGCCTGGGTATAGGCCTTGATGGCTGGCAAGAACTGCTCATCCATCAAGGTCTGCACCTTGGCCGCGCCTCCGATCAGCTGAAAGGCCTGCCCCTCGGTCTGGCGCAGCACTTCGGCCTGCAACTCCAGCACCTTGGCACGGCGTAGCGCCACCTGGTCGAGCTGGGCCTGCTCGGTCGAACCGGCGACCGAGTCGGCCACTTGCTGGTGCAGCCTGGCAATTTGCGCGTTACCCGCCTTAAGGCGGCCAGTCAGAAACGTGCTGACGCCAGCGTCCTGGGCGCTGGTCGCCACCACCACGCGCTCCACATTCAACAGGATGAGTCCCTGCCATTGCAAGGCCAGTTCGATGCGCTGGTCGTAGACCTTCAAGGTCCGCTCCAACTCCGTCTCCAGCGCCATGAAACGCGACAGCATCAATGCTGCCAACAGCAGTACCACGGTCAGCAGACCCAGCATCGCGATCGGAAGTCGATGCACCACCTTGATGTTGTTGATATTCAATTTCACCCTCTGGCTCCATGCCACTGATTGATAACCAGTGAAATTTACCGAGCCAGTCTTGTGATGAAAACGAATAAAAACAGATAAATAACAAACCTCACGTTGCAAATATCCAGCAATTCAAATTGAGCGCCATGCGCCAGAACATCTGGCCGGTGCTGCCGCTCCGGGTCAGGGGATGCTGGGTGTGGGCCGGCCATGGCCCAACAGCTTGTCCAGGAACTGCCGGGCTCTTTCGCTTTCAGGGTGCGAGAAGAAGGCCTCGGGCGTAGCCTGTTCCACGATCTGGCCCTGGTCCATGAACAGCACGCGGTCGGCCACCGAGCGGGCAAAGTCCATCTCGTGCGTGACGCAGACCATGGTGATGCCCTGGCCGGCCAGCTCGGTCATGACGTCGAGCACCTCGTGCACCATCTCGGGATCGAGTGCCGAGGTCGGCTCGTCGAACAGCAGGATCTGCGGCTCCAGGCAGAGCGCGCGCGCGATCGCCACCCGCTGCTGCTGCCCGCCCGAGAGCTGCAGCGGGAACTTGTGCGCCTGCTCGGCGATATGGACCCGTTCGAGCTGCGCCAGCGCCAGCGCCTCGGCCTCGCGCCGGGGCACACGTCCGACATGGCGCGGCGCCAGCGTCAGGTTGTCGAGCACGCTCAGGTGCGGGAACAGGTTGAACTGCTGGAACACCATGCCGACGCTGCGGCGCACCTGCTGCACCGCGCGCTCGTCCTCGCGGCCCTCGACTGCCAGCGCCACGCCGCCGACCGACAGACGGCCCTGCTGGAACGGTTCGAGCGCGTTGATGCAGCGGATCAGCGTCGACTTGCCCGAACCCGAGGGACCGCAGACCACCAGCCGTTCAGCGCGCGCGATCTCGAGCGTGATGTCGCGCAGCACATGGAAGTCCGGGCCGAACCATTTGTTGAGTCGCTCGAAGCGGATGATGGGGTCGGGCATGGGGCGGTCGTGAACGGTTAACGGGCGCGGCTGCGGGCCTGCTGCTGCTCGACCCAGAGGCTGTAGCGCGACATGGCGGCGCAGACCACGAAGTAGATCGCGGTGATGAACAGATAGCCTTCGATCATGTAGGGTCGCCAGACCGGGTCGCCGCTGAGCGCCAGACCCAGCGAGCCGGTCAGCTCGTACAGGCTCACGATCGTGATCAGCGAGCTGTCCTTGAAGATGGAGATGAAGCTGTTCATCAGGCCCGGCACCACGGCGCCCAGCGCCTGCGGCAGCACCACCAGGCGCTGGGTCTGCCACCAGCCCAGGCCGATGCTGGAGGCGGCCTCAAGCTGTCCGCGCGGTACCGACTGCAGGCCGGCGCGCACGGTCTCGGCCAGGTAGGCGGCGGCAAACAGCGCGATGCCCAGCAGCACGCGCAGCAGCACGTCCGGCGTCGCACCGGGCGGCAGGAACAGCGGGAACAGGAAGCTGGCCATGAACAGCACCGAGATCAGCGGCACGCCCCGCACCAGCTCGATGTACGAGGCGCACAGCACGCGCAGCGCCGGCATGCGGGAGCGTCGGCCCAGGGCCAGCAGCACCGCCAGCGGACAGGCCAGCAAGATGGACAGGGTGGTCAGCAGCAGCGTCAGCGGCAAGCCGCCCCAGCGTTCGGTCGGCACCTCGGCCAAACCGGCCATGCCGCCGCCCATCAGCGCAAAGAAGGCCAGCCAGACCGCGACCCAGGCCAGCAGCAGCCAGCGGTTCCAGCAACGCCGCAGGCCGCTGGCGACCAGCAGGCCCAGCAGCAAGGCGCTGGCCAGCAGCGGGCGCCATTGCGCGTCGAGGGGATAGCGCCCGAACAGGATCAGGCGGTGCTTTTCGGTGATGACGCCCCAGCAGGCGCCCGCGCCGCGCGCCGCCTGGCAAGCCTCGGCGTCGGCGGGCCAGACTGCCTGCCACAGCACCCAGTCGGCCATTGGCGGCAGCAACCAGAATAGGGCGGCCAGCAGCACCAGCGTGGTCAGGCCGCCGCTCCAGCTGCCGAACAGCTCGCGTCGCAGCCAGTCCCGGGCACCACCGGGGCGCAAGGGCGCCGGACGGGCGGGAATCACTTCGTAGGGCGCCATCCGATGCGGCCTCAGCGCTCGACCAGGGCCGCGCGGCGGTTGAACCCGCCCATCAGGCCGGCGGTCAGCAGCGACAAGCTCAGGTAGACCGCCATGATGATGACGATGCACTCCAGCGCGCGGCCGGTCTGGTTCAGCGTGGTGTTGGCGATCGAGACCAGGTCCGGATAGCCGACCGCGACCGCCAGCGAGGAGTTCTTGGTCAGGTTCAGGTACTGGTTGGTCAACGGTGGCAGCATCACGCGCAAGGCCTGCGGGCCGCTCACCAGCCGCAGCGTCTGGCGTCGGCTCAGGCCTATGCTCTGCGCCGCCTCCAGCTGCCCTCGGGGCACGGCCGCAATGCCGGCCCGAACCACCTCGGCCACGAAGGCGGCGGTGTAGCAGGTCAGGCCGACCAGCATGGCCAGGAACTCGGACGACAGCGTGGCACCGCCCTCGACGCCGAAGCCTTGCAGCACCGGCATGCTCCAGTGCCAGCCGCTGGCGTCCGGCACGGGAAAGGGCAGGGCCAGACCGGCCTTGCTCAGGAACAAGGTCCCGTGCCATTGCCAGGCCTGGGAGGGATCGGGCAGGTATTCCACCAGCAGCAGGTACCAGAACAGCAACTGCACCAGCAGCGGAATGTTGCGAAACAGCTCCACATAGCCGCGGCACAGCGCCCGCAGCGGCAGGTTGCCCGAGCCACGCCCGATGCCGATCAGGCCGCCCAGCAGCGTGCACAGCAGTACCGCCAGCACGGACACGCGCAGCGTGTTGAGCAGGCCGACCAGGAAAGCGCGCCAGTACGGTGCGGTCGATTCGTAGCCGATGGCCTGCTCGCCGATGTCGAAGCCCGCGGGCTGGCCCAGGAAGTCCCAGCCGCTCTGGATGCCGCGTGCCGCCATGTTGGCTTGCGTGTTGTGCACCAGCCAGGCCAGACCCGCGAGCAGCGCGGCCAAGGCCAGGGCCTGCCACAGCAGCGCGCGCGTGGCCGGATGGCGCCAGGACCCGAGCGGTCTTGGCCTGGGGGGTGCCTGGCGGGCAGGAATGAAGTCCGGCTCGCTCACCGCACCGGCAAGGCGTACATCAGCCCACCCTGGGTCCAGAGCTGGTTCTTGCCGCGCGGCAGGCCGACGGGGGTCTTCTCGCCGACGTTGCGCTCGTAGATCTCGCCGTAGTTGCCGACCGCCTTGATCGCGCGCGCCAGCCAGTCGCGCTCCAGACCCAGCAGCTTGCCGGTGTCCTCGGTCTTGCCGAGCAGGCGGCCCACCACCGGATCGCTGCTGTCGGCCTTGAGCTGATCGACATTGGCCCGGGTGATGCCGTTTTCCTCGGCCTCGATCAGGCCGTAGACCACCCAGCGCACGATGGCCAGCCACTCGTCGTCACCCCGGCGCACCAGCGGCCCCAGCGGCTCCTTCGAGATGATCTCGGGCAGGATCAGGTGTTCCTTCGGGTCCTTGGCTTCCTTGGCGCGCACCGAGGCCAGGCCCGAGGTGTCGGTCGTGTAGGCCTGGCAGCGGCCGGCGAAATAGGCGGCATTGGCGGCGTCGAACTTGTCGAACACCACCGGCTTGAGGTTGAGCTTGTAGCTGCGCGAGAAATCGCTCAGGTTCTTCTCGGAGGTGGTGCCGGACTGCACGCAGACGGTGGCACCCTTGAGCTGCTTGGCGCTCTTGACCTTGGTCTTGGCCGGCACCATGAAGCCCTGGCCGTCGTAGAAGGCCACCGCGGTGAAGGCCAGGCCCATCGAGGCGTCGCGCGTCAGCGTCACGGTGGTGTTGCGCGAGAGTACATCGACCTCGCCCGACTGCAGCGCGGTGAAGCGCTGTTGCGAGGCCAGCGGTACCCACTTGACCTTTTCCGCATCGCCCAGCACGGCAGCCGCGACCGCCTTGCCGATGTCCACGTCCAGCCCGGCCCATTTGCCCTGGCTGTCGGCCGCCGAGAAGCCCGGCACGCCGGTGCTGACGCCGATCGCGATCTGGTCGCGCTGCTTGATCGTCTCCAGCGTCTTGCCCGCGTGGGCCGTCTGCAGGCCCAGCAGGGACAGGGCCAGCAGGCCAGTAGCCAAGTGCTTCATGGTGTGCAATCCAATGGTTGATTTTTGGTTGGGCAAACTATAGCGGACAGAAGAGCAAGGCGACCTGGACCAGGCAATCGTAGAACGCAGGCGCACGGCCCAGGTCGGTCAGCCGCTGGTGCGTCAGCTCGTTGACATTGGTTCCGTTGTGGCCCAGCTTGCGCCACCAGATGCCAAGGCCGTTGACGACGCCGGGCCGGGCCCGGGTGCTGACGCGCGCCTGGCAGTGGTAGCGGCCGCGGTCGTTGAAGACGCACACCATGGACCCGTTCTCGATCCCGCGCGTGGCCGCGTCGTCGGGATGGATTTCGAGCAGCGGCTCGCCTTCGATGGCGCGCAGGCTCTGCAGGTTGACGAAGGTCGAATTGAGGAAGTTGCGTGCCGGTGGCGAAATCATCGCCAGCGGATAGGCGGCGCTGCTGCCGCTGGGCTCGTGATTGGGCAGCACCCGAGGCAGTCCGTCCAGGCCTTGAGCGGCGAGCGCCGCGCTGAAGAATTCGCATTGGCCCGAAGGCGTCGGAAAGCCGCCGTCGGCGAAAGGCGCGTCCGGCAGCGACAGGCTGAAGTAGCCCTGCTTGAGCAGCAGCTCCCAGTCCACCACGTCGTCGAAGGCCTGGCGGCACAGGGACTCGTCGTCCTGCCCGAAGCAGGGATCGTCAAAGCACAGGCGGGCCGCCAGTTCACGGAAGATCTGGGTGTTGGGTTTCGCCTCGCCCAGCGGGGCGATGGCCGGGCGGTTGAGCAGCACATCGGTATGGCCGTAGCTGGTGTGGATGTCCCAGTGCTCCAGCTGCGTGGTGGCCGGCAGCAGATAGTCGGCGTAGTCGGCCGTGTCGGTCTGGAACTGTTCGAGCACGACCGTGAACAGGTCCTCGCGCGCGAAACCCGCCACGACCTGGCCCGACTGCGGCGCCACGGCGACCGGGTTGCTGTTGTAGACCACCAGCGCCTCGATGGCCGGCCCGAACTCCGGCGCGGCCGTGCGCAGCAGGTCGGCGCCTATCGTGCTCATGTTGAGCAGGCGCGGCTGCTTTACGCCCGACGCCGCCAGCAGGTCGGGCCGTTGCAGGCGATCGCGCCGGACCGGGAAGTTGCCCGAGCTGCTCAGCAGCAGCCCGCCGGCCCGCTGGCGCCAGGCGCCGATCAGCGCGGGCAGGCAGGCAACAGCGCGCACCGCATTGCCGCCGCCACGGGTGCGCTGCATGCCGTAGTTGAGCCGGATCGCCACCGGTTCGCGCTGTTCGAAGCAGCGTCCGATGTCCTGCGCGAGCGCACGGATCTGCTCGGCGGGCAGGCCGCAATGCTGAGCCGCCCGCTCCGGCGTCCATTCCTGCGCCCGTTCGCGCAGTGGCGGCCAGCCCAGCGTGTGCCGATCCAGGTAGTCGTGGTCCAGCCAGTCATGCACGATGAGTTCGTGCATCAGCGCATAGGCCAGCGCCGCATCGGTGCCGGGCAGCAGGGCCAGGTGCTCGTGGCATTTCTCGGCGGTCTCGGAGCGGCGCGGGTCGATGCAGACCAGTCTGGCACCGCGGCGCTTGGCCTCCTGCGCGTGGCGCCAGAAATGCAGGTTGCTGCCGACCGAGTTGGTGCCCCAGAGCAGGATCAGGCGCGACTCGGCGAAATGCTCGACCTTCATGCCCAGCTTGCCGCCCAGCGTGGCTTCGAGCGCAGCGGCGCCCGCCGAGGCGCAGATGGTGCGGTCGAGCCGGGAAGCGCCGAGGCGGTGGAAGAAGCGCCGGTCCATCGACTCGCCCTGCACCAGGCCCATGGTGCCGGCATAGCTGTAGGGCAGGATGGCCTGCGGGTCGCGCGCAGCGATCCTGCCCAGGCGATCGGCAATGTCGGACAGGGCCTCATCCCAGCTCACGCGCTCGAACTGGCCAGAACCCTTGGGACCGACGCGCCTGAGCGGGTGCAGCAGGCGCTCCGGGTGGTGGGTGCGTTCGGGGTAGCGCGCGACCTTGGCACACAGCACGCCAGCGGTATGCCGGTGCTCGGGATTGCCCCGCACCTGCACGGCCCGGCCTGCGTGAACGGTGGTGATCAGCGAACAACTGTCCGGGCAGTCGTGCGGGCAGGCACCGAGCACCTCGAAATGGGTCTGAGTCTGAGGGATAGGCATGATGGGCCGATTGTCGATCACCGCGCCGGGCTTCAGACGGCGAAGGCCAGGCGGGAAAACTCCAGCGGAATCTCGTTCGCCGCCAGCTGTGCCGGATCGAGGATGGGGGTCTCGCCGTCGTCGAGCAGCGTGAGGATTTCCGCCTCGTAGCGGGCCAGCGCGGGATCGCGCCGGTCACGCGGCCTGGGCAGCGCGACTTCGACCTCGCCGCTGATGCGCCCGGGCCGGCTGGCCATGACGATCACGCGATCGCTGAGATAGGCTGCCTCGTTGACATCGTGCGTCACGAGCAGCAGGGTGGTCTGATGGCGCGCTGCCACCGACAACAGCAGATCCTGCAGCCGCATGCGCGTGAAGGCGTCGACCGCGCTGAACGGTTCATCGAGCAGCAGCAAGGCGGGCTGGGTGAACAGGCCGCGCGCGATCGCCGCCCGCTGGGCCATGCCGCCCGACAGCTGCTTGGGGTAGGCTTGTGCAAAGTCGGACAGCCCCACCTCGGCCAGCAACTCCAGCACGCGCGGGTCGCGCGCCCCGGCCTTGCCGCGGTCGAAGCCCACGTTCTCGGCCACGGTCAGCCAGGGCAGCAGGCGGGGCTCCTGGAAGATGAATCCGACCTCGCGCGAGTGCAGTCGCGGTGGCTGGCCCTCGATGCGCACATCGCCCTGGTAAGCGGTGTCCAGCCCCGCGACGATGCGAAGCAGGGTGCTCTTGCCGCAGCCGCTGGGGCCCACCAGGCTCGCGATCTGCCCGCGCCCGAGCCGGAAACCCAGCTGGTCGATGACGCGATGGCGGTTGAAATGCTTGGCCTCGATGGCCAGTTCGAGCAGATGGCGGGTCATGGATTTCAGCCCTGGCGGCTGTCAAATACGTCGCGCCAGTGCAGCAGCCGCTGCTCCAGTGCGCGCAACAGGCTGTCCGATACCTTGCCCAGCAAGGCCAGCACGATGATGGCGACGATCACGAGGTCGGCGCGCCCGGTCTCGCGCCCGTCGGTCAGCAGATAGCCCAGCCCCCGGGTGGCTGCGATCAGCTCCGCCGCGACCAGGAACATCCAGGCCAGCGACAGGCCCGTGCGCAGGCCGGTGAACAGATTCGGCAGCGAGGCCGGCAGGAAGATGCGGGCGATCAGTCGCCCCCCCGTCAGGCCGTAGATGTCGCCGACCTCGACCAGCTTGCGATCCACGTTGTGCACGCCCGCGACGAAGTTCAGGTAGACGGGAAAGAAGACGCCGATGGCGATCAGCGTGATCTTGGGCGATTCGTCTATGCCCAGCCACAGCAGCAGCAGCGGCACCCAGGCCAGCGAAGGAATGGCGCGCAGGGCCTGGAAGGTCGGGTCCAGCAGCGCCTCGGTGCGGCGCGACAGGCCGACGGCCGCTCCCACCAGCAAGGCCAGGGCCGCGCCGATGGCAAAGCCGGCTGCCACCCGCAAGCTGCTCACGCCGACATGCTCCAGCAGTGCGCCGCTGGCGCCCAGGTCGGACAGGGTCGCTGCCAGCTCGCTGGGCGGCGGCAGCAGATGCGCGCTCACCCAGCCCTGCCGCACCACGGTTTCCCACAAGGCCAGGGCCAGGGCGGGGACGATCAGGCCCTGGGCCTTGCGGGTCCATGCTACCCGGCGCTGCTGGGTCGGTATCTCGCCCAGCTCCAGCGAAGCAGAAGATGACGGTGTCATGCCGGTCACCCGTCTCAGCGCACCACGGCCCTGGCGAAACCGGGTTCGATCAGATCGTCGACGACCTTGTTGACATCGGTGCCCTTGCGCACCAGCTCCTCCTCCAGCAGGATCGGCGCCGCAGCCTTCAGGGCCTTGGCATGTTCCTCGCCGGGGATGGGGTTGCGGAAATCGTTGCGCGTGAGTTGCAGTCGCGCCACCGGCAGCGCGAGCTTGGCCTCCTCGGCCACCAGCTTGGCGGTTTCCTCGGGGTTGGCGATGATCCACTTGCGCGCCTTCTCGTACGCAGCGATGACCTTCCTGACGTAGTCGGGATTTTCCCTGGCGAACTTCTCGCTCGTGTTCAGGAAACCGTAGGTGTTGAACGCCACGTTGCGGTGGATCAGGCGCGAGCCGGCCTCGATTTCGCTTGCTGCCATCAACGGGTCCAGTCCGGCCCACGCGTCGACGCGGCCCTGCTCAAGCGCGGCGCGCCCGTCGGCATGCTGGAGCGCGACATGCTCGATATCGGACTTCTGCAGACCTTCGGCATGCAGGCTGCGCAGCAGGAACAGGAACGGATCGGTGCCCTTGGTGGCGGCGACCTTCTTGCCCTTGAGATCCTTGATCGACTTGATCGGCGAGTCCTTGGGCACGAGCAGCGCCGTCCATTCGGGGCGCGAGAAGATGTAGACGCCCTTGATCGGGTTGCCGTTGGCCTTGCTCAGCACGGCGGCCAGGCCGGCGGTCGAGCCGAAGTCGATGCTGCCGCTGTTGAGGAACTCGAGTGCGCGGTTGCTGCCCTGGCTCAGCACCCATTTGACCGGCACGTTGTCTGACTTGAGGTCCTGCTCCAGCCAGCCGAACTTCTTGAGCACCAGACTCGGCGGCGAGTAGTAGGCGAAGTCCAGCCGGACTTCCTTGGCAGTCTGGGCGTGAGCAAGGCCAGTGGCGAGCAGCGCCGCGACGAACAGGGTCTTGAAGGGGAATTTCATGCGCTTGTCTCAAGGGATGGGAATGCGAGCACTCTATGGGTTGGCATCTCCTTCAGCAACGAAAGATTCCGAATTTCCTTATTCGGTTTTTCAATGGGCGAACTTGAATTTCCGGGTATTCATTTTTCGAGCAGCAAATGCGTCAAACAGTCCACTAAATTTTATTCATATCCTTGAAAGATCATGTTCCTTGTAATCCGCCGAGGCCATGCAAAGAATTGGAGCATTGAAGTCCGTTTCACCGTTCATTGCAAGGAGTCCACA
Source organism: Chitinophaga pinensis (assembly GCA_943326015.2). Taxonomy (GTDB): domain Bacteria; phylum Pseudomonadota; class Gammaproteobacteria; order Burkholderiales; family Burkholderiaceae_C; genus Malikia. The sequence goes on from CALPRQ020000004.1 coordinate 40,446, forward strand.
TGACGCACAGAGACAATCTGCCGGTTCTTTCGACCGGTACCGACTACGAGTTGCTGGCCAGCCGGTTCCGTCCGATATTCGGCCGCATCGCCGAAGGTGCGCTCGAACGCGAGCGGACCCGGACCTTGCCGCGCGAGCCGATCCGCTGGCTCAAGGAGGCCGGGTTCGGCGCCCTGCGGGTGCCGGCTACGCATGGCGGCGCGGGCGCCTCGCTGCCGCAGCTGTTCCAGCTGCTGATCGAGCTCGCCGAGGCGGATTCCAACCTCCCGCAGGCGCTGCGCGGGCATTTCGCCTTCGTCGAGGACAAGCTCAACGCGCCGCCCAGTCCGCAGCGTGACCGCTGGTTCGAGCGCTTCGTCGCTGGCGAGACCGTCGGCAACGCCTGGACCGAGGTCGGCGAGGTGGTGATCGGCAACATCGCCACCCAGGTCACGCCGCGCGACGGCGACCAGTGGCTCGTCAATGGGCGCAAGTTCTACAGCACCGGCAGCATCTTCGCCGACTGGATCGACCTGCTCGCACGCCGCAGCGACAACGGCGTCGACGTGATCGCGGCCGTCAGGACCCAGCAGCCGGGCGTGACCCTGCTCGACGACTGGGATGGCTTCGGGCAGCGCACCACGGGTAGCGGAACCTCGGTCTTCGAGAACGCCGAGGTCGAGGCCGATGAGGTGATCGACTTCTCGCAGCGCTTCAAGTACCAGACGGCGTTCTACCAGCTGTTCCACCTCGCGACCCTGGCGGGAATCGCTCGTGCGGCCGAGCGCGATGTCGCGCGTGCCGTGGCCGAGCGCAAGCGCATCTTCAGCACCGGCAACGCACCCCTGGCGCGCCACGATGCCCAGATCCAGCAGGTGGTGGGCCAGATCTCGGCCCAGGCCTATGCCGCTGCTGCGATTGCCGTGCGCGCGGCCGAGCCGGCACAGCTCGCCTACCTGGCCCGCTTCGGCGGCGACGAGGCGGCGGAGAAGGCCGCCAACATCGCCGCCGAGATCGAGTCGGCGCAGGGCCAGATCGTGCTGGCCGATCTGGTGCTGCGCGCCACGACCGATCTGTTCAACGCCCTGGGCGCCTCGGCCGCCAGCCAGAAGCTCGAACTCGACCGTCACTGGCGCAACGCCCGGACCGTCAGCTCGCACAACCCGCTGGTCTACAAGGCTCGCATCGTCGGCGACTGGCGCATCAACGGCACCGAGCCGCCCTACGTCTGGCTGATCGGTGGCAGTCCTGCCGCCCAGTGAGCCTGCCTTCACACCCCCATCCAACCGGAACACTTCAATGACCAGCACCCAAGCAGACACGGCCCGCCAGCGCGTCAACACCGCCCAGCCCTTCCCGGCCTTGCCCCGCCCGAGCCAGCCCGCGCATGTCATCCGCAGCGACGCCGAGGCGATCGAAATCGCGCATCGACTGGCCGCCGAGTTCGCCGCCGAAGCCTCGCTGCGCGACAGCGAGGGTTACCTGCCGATCGCCGAGATCGACGTCTACTCGCAGAGCGGCCTCTGGGGCATCACCGTGCCCAAGGCCTACGGCGGCGCGGGCGTGTCGTACGCGACGGTGGCAGAGGTGATCCGGATCATCGCCGCGGCGGATTCCAGCATCGCGCAGATCACCCAGAACCACCTGGCCCTGGTCGCGCACATCGAGCTCGATGCGTCGCCCGAGCAGCAGCGGGAGCTGTTCGGGCAAGTGCTGCAGGGCATCAGGCTGGGCAACGCGTTCTCTGAAAAAGGCAGCAAGAACGTGGCGGCATTCGAGACCAGGCTGCGGCTGGAAAACGGTGTGGCCGTGGTCAACGGCCAGAAGTTCTACACCACGGGCGCGCTGCTCGCCCATATCGTGCCGATCGTCGCGGTGGATGAGGACGGCAAAGGCTGGCTGGCTTTTGCCAAGCGTGACGCACCCGGTCTGACCGTGATCAACGACTGGTCCAGCTTCGGCCAGCGCACCACCGCCTCGGGTTCGATCCGGATCGACCACGTGCGGGTGCCGGCCAGCCGCCTGGTGCCGGTCGCGGCGTTCGACCGGCCGACCGCGGCCGGCCCGATCTCGCAGATCATCCAGTCGGCGATCGACGCGGGCATCGCCGCGGCGGCGATCAACGAGACGATCGCCTTTGTCCGCACCCGCAGCCGGCCCTGGATCGACAGCGGCAAGGAGTCGGCCAGCGAGGACCCGTTCACGGTCAGCGCCGTCGGTGAACTCGTGATTCGCCTGCATGCCGCCGAGGCCTTGCTGGAGCGCGCCGGCCGCGCGATCGACGACGCGCTGGCCCATCCGAGTGACGAGACGGTGGATCGCGCCACCTTGGCAACGAGCGAATCCAAGGTGTTGACCACCGAGGTGGCGATTGCCGCCACCAACAAGCTGTTCGAGCTGGCCGGCACGCGCTCGACCCTGCAGGAGCACAACCTGGACCGCCACTGGCGCAATGCGCGCACGCATACGCTGCACGATCCGGTGCGCTGGAAGTATTTCCATGTCGGCAATTACCACCTGAATGATGTCGCGCCGCCGCGACACCCCTGGAACTGATCCCGCTATTCATCAGGAATTGAAGATGACCCGTCAAATACGCTTCAACGCTTTCGAGATGAATTGCGTCGGACACCAGTCGCCTGGCTTGTGGAAGCATCCGCGCGATCGATCCTGGCAGTACAAGGACCTCGAATACTGGACCGATCTGGCCAAGATTCTGGAACAAGGCATCTTCGACGGCATCTTCATCGCCGACGTGATCGGCTACTACGACGTCTACCAGGGCAGCAACTACCACGCGCTGCAGCAGGCGGCGCAGATCCCGGTCAACGATCCGCTGCAGCTCGCCGCGCCGATCGCGATGGTGACCGAGCATCTGGGCATCGGCATCACCGCCTCGACCTCGTTCGAGCATCCATACACCTTCGCACGCCGGCTCTCGACCGCCGACCACCACAGCAAGGGGCGGGTGGGCTGGAACATCGTCACCTCCTACCTGGAGAGCGGCGCCAGGAACATTGGCGAAGGTGGCCTGCGCCGGCATGACAACCGTTACGACGTGGCCCACGAATACGTCGAGGTCCTTTACAAGCTGCTCGAAGGCAGCTGGGAGGAGGGTGCCGTGGTGCGCGATCGCGAGCGCGGCATCTTCACGCATCCGGAGAAGGTCCACGAGATCGGCCACCAGGGCCAGTACTTCGACGTGCCGGGCTACCACCTGTGCGAGCCGTCGCCGCAACGCACGCCCGTGCTTTATCAGGCGGGGGCATCGGGTGCCGGCAAGGCTTTTGCCGCCGGTCATGCGGAATGTGTCTTTGTGGCGTCTCCGATCAAGTCGGTGCTGAAGGACTATGTGGCCGACGTGCGCCGCCAGGCCGCTGCTGCCGGCCGTGACCCGCGCAAGCTGAAGGTCTACAACCTCGTGACGATCATCGTCGACGAGACCGACGCCAAGGCCCAGGCCAAGTTCGAGGAGTACCAGAAATACTCGTCCTACGACGGCGCGCTGGTGTTCCTGTCGGGCTGGAGCGGCATCGACTTCGGCCAATACGCGCCGACCGATCTGGTGAAGAAAGTCGAAACCAATGCCATCGTCTCGGTGGTGGATCACCTGACCAACGGTGGCAAGGCCTGGACCATCGATGAACTGGCGCGCTGGGGCGGCATCGGCGGCCTGGGTCCGGTCTTCGTGGGCTCACCCAGCACCGTGGCCGACATCCTGCAGCAGTGGCAGGAGGAAACCGACGTGGATGGCTTCAACCTGGCCTACGGCGTGGCACACGAGACCTTCGAGGACGTGGTCGGCCATCTGGTTCCCGAACTGCAGCGCCGTGGCGTCTATCCGACCGCCTACCAGCCCGGCACCTTGCGCGAAAAGCTGTTCGGCGACGGCCCCCATTTGCCCGACAACCACCCGGCAGCGCGCTATCGCGACATCGAGGCGGTCAAGCGCGAAGAAGCCCTGCTGCGCACGCAGGCCGCGACCGGAAACCAGAGCCTCGATCCGGTCCTGGCCTGAGCGCTTTCCCTGCCAAAGCTTCAGTCGCTGCGGCCGCCATGGGTCCAGCGGCGGTGCAGCGTGCGGGCGGCACCATCCAGGGCGAAGCCGAGCGCACCGATCAGGAGTATCACCGCCATCAGCTCGGAGTAGGCCACGCGGTCGCGCGTGTCGAGGATGAAGTAGCCCAGGCCGGCGCTGACACCCAGCATCTCGCAGGGCACCAGCACGATCCAGACGATGCCGATCGCCAGCCGCAGGCCGGTCAGGATATGGCCGAGCACGCCCGGCAGCACGATGCGGCGCAGGGTTTCCCAGCGCGTCGCGCTCAGGCTTTTGCCCAGCATCATCCAGCGCGGGTCGAGCTGGTGGACGCCTGCGACGGTGTTGAGCAGGATGGGCCAGACCGCGGCAAAGGCGAGCAGGAAGTAGATCGGCGCATCGCCCACGCCGAGCACCATGACGGCGATCGGCATCCAGGACAGCGGCGAGATCATGCGCAGGAACTGGAACGCCATGCCGGTCGACGCTGCGACGGGTCGCGAAGCGCCGACCGCCAGTCCCAGCGGCACCCCGATCGCCAGCGCGATCAGCAGGCCGACCAGGACGCGACGCAGGCTCACCAGGATATGCAGGGTCAACTCGTTGCCGAGCAGCAACTGGTAGAGGCTGGCAAAGGTCCGGTCGGGTGCCAGCGAGGCCGCCAGCGGGACCCGGGTTTGCAGCCAGAAGGTGCCGGCCCACCAGGCGGCCAACAATACCGCAAGGCCTACCAGGCCGAGGGCAAGGCGGCCGGCCGCCCCCGGGGATTTTGCTGAAAGACTCATCGGGAGAACTTATGCGCCAAAGATTTCAGTGCGCCCGAACGACTCGGGGAAACCGAAGGTTTTCAAGCCGCCGACCTGCTTGAGCGCCTGCTTGACGAAACGGTCGTCCATCAGGTCCCTGGCGGTCTTCTTGGGATCGAGGGATGCGATGAAGGCGCCGTCGCCTTCCACCTTCGTGAGCTTGAGCAGCTCGACCATCTTCTCGGTGTAGCTGGGGAAAGGGTAGGGCTGGAAGTCGATGCGCTCCTCCTTCCACTCCGGATGGCGGATCGCACCGCTGGCCTGGTATTGCCTGGCCTGGTCGGCGCTGGGCTCCAGCACCCGCAGCAGGGTTTCCACGCTGTGCGGGGTGTAGCGGTTCGGACCGTCCTTGGCCAGCAGGCGTGCCGTCGCGGCGCGGTTGTCCTGGGTCCAGGTCTGGGCCTGGACGATGCTGTTGACCAATAGCGCGGCAAGCCTCCCCCTTCAGGGGGAGGTCAAGAGCGCCGGCCCGCGCAGCGGGCCACATGACTCACTGCACAGACCACTTGGCTGCCACGATAATCCGCCCATGTCGATCAAGGCTTTTCGTTTCCAGCTTCGGGTCAAGCCCGGCACCGAGCGCGCCCTGCGCCGGTTTGCCGGCTCGTGCCGCTGGACATGGAATGCCGCGATCGCCGAGCAGCAGCGCCAGCGCGAGGCGGGCGAGCCGTTTGCCGGGCACGCGGCCATGTGTCAGTGGCTCACCGCATGGCGGCACGCGCCCGACACCGCTTGGCTCGCTGAAACCCCGGTCCATCCGCTGCAGCAGACGCTGCGCCGGCTCGAAGCCGCCTACCAGCGCTTCTTCGCGGGCCAGGGCGGCTACCCGAAGTTCAAGCGTCGCGGCCAGGAGCCGGGCTTGCGCTTCCCCGATCCGAAACAGTTCGCGCTGGACCCCGTCAACGCCCGCGTGAAGCTGCCCAAGCTGGGCTGGCAGCGCGTTCGCCTGTCGCGGCCCGTGGTCGGCGAACTGCGCAACGCCACCGTCACGCGCGAGCGCGGCCATTGGTTGGTGTCGCTGCAGGTGGAGTTACCCGACGTGCTGGCGGCCGCCGATCTGACGCCAACGCTGGGCATCGATCTGGGCGTGGCGCTGTTCGCGGCGACCAGCGACGATCAGAGGATTCAGCCGCTCAAGGCGCTGGAGTGCCAGCAGCGCCGCCTCAAGCGCTACCAGCGCGCCGTCTCGCGCAAGGTCAAGGGCTCGCGCAACCGTCGCAAGGCGGTGGAGCGGCTCGGCCGCCTCCACGCGCGCATCGCCGCGCAGCGCAGCGACTGGCTGCACAAGCTCAGCACGGAGCTGGCCGATCGCCACCCGGTGATCGCGATGGAAGATTTGAAGGTCGCGGCGATGTCGGCCAGCGCCGCTGGCACGGCTGATGTGCCAGGTAGGCGGGTGCGCCAGAAGGCAGGCCTGAACCGCGCGATCCTCGATCAGGGTTGGGCCGAGTTCCGCCGCCAGCTCGAATACAAATGCGCGGCCCGAGGCGGCACGGTGGTTCCGGTGAACCCGGCCTACACCAGCCAGCGATGCAGCCAGTGCGGCCATGTCTCGGCCGACAACCGGACGACGCAGGCAAGCTTTGAGTGCGTGGCCTGCGGCCATGCCGACAACGCGGACACGAACGCCGCGAAGAACATCCTGGCCGCCGGACTGGCGGTCTGGTCCTGTGGGACCACAGCCTGTGGAGCGGAAGTCAGCCGCGCCAAGCCCGCGAGGGCGAAGCGTGCAGCCGCGAGGAAGCAGGAACCCACCGAGGGGTGTGTACATGCCTAGCGCGCGCACCCACCCGGTAGGAATCCCCTGCCTTTAGGCAGGGGAGGAAGTCAAGTACATCTCGACGGCGGTCGGTGCATTGGCCAGCACCCCCATCAGGTTGGGGATGAAGCCGTTCCTGGCCTGGGAGGCTTCGAGGTAGGGCTTGCTGGCCTCGGGGGCGGTTTCGGGGATCTGGATGGTCAGGCGGGACATGAAAACTCCGATTCAAAGATACCTGTGGATTCTGGCTGGCCCTCCATTCACGATCCAGGTGTGAAAGTCCCGTTCTCTTGCTCGAACGTACCGTGGCCGGCGGCGCGCCGGAGCGCCCCAGGTAGGGTGCCGGTGATCTTCTTGAAGGCGCGGGAAAACGCCGCATCCGACTGGTAGCCGACCTTCTCCGCCGCGCGCGCAAGCGGCATGCCTTCGCCTATCCACTGGGACGCCAGCTGCATGCGGATCTGGGCCAGGAAATGGCTGGGCGAGGTGCCGGCGGCCTGCGCGAACAGCTTGAAGAACTTGGTGCGCGACATGTGGGTCAGCTCGGCCATGCTCTCCACGCTCCAGTCGCGGCCGGGCTCCTGAACGATGGCCTCCAGCAAGGGGGCAAATTCGGGCCGCGCCAGCACCGCCCACAGGCCCTCCTGCACCTCCTGGCGCTGGCAGAGATGCCGCACCACGTAGAAGAACATCAGATCCACCAGTCGCGTGATCAAGGGCGAAGGCTGGTCGGCACCCTGGCGCACCTCGGTCAGGATCAGGTCGAACAGGGGGCGGATTTCCTGCAGTTCCTGACGCTGACGCGAGACGATCACGTAAGCGGGCAGTGACGCCAGGAAGACCTGGTTGAGCGGAGCGCGGAACTCGAAGAAGCCACAGGCCAGCGCCGTGTTGCAGCTGGCCGACAGGTCGATCGCTGCCATCGGTTTGCGGGGGGCCTGGGCGGCGGCCTCCGGGTCCTCGTGCGGGCTGAGCAGATGCGGCACGTCGCGCAGAAAGAAGACCGCATCCCCGGCCTGCAGGGCTTGCTGGTGCCCGGTCTCGGTCAGATGCAGCCAGCAGTCTCCATGCAGGATGACGTGAAAGCCCGCCTGAGCCAGGCCGGCGGTCGATGCCTTCCACGAACCGCAGTACTGCCCCAGGTGGAACAAGGTGGTTTGCAGGTCCAGGCTGCCGAGCAGCCATTGAATCAGGCGATCCTGGCGGGTAGACATGGTGGGCGTTGCGGCATCAGCCTGAGGTAAAGGTCGCGATCATAGGGAAGATCGTTATAAGAAGGAAGAATTCTTTTGTACTTTGCATATTTCAAAAATGAATATGCCGGCTTCAAAGCCCAGGGATTGCACCGGGCGGGGCGAGGCTGAGAGAAGTTTTCCGCATGAGCAAATCTGGAAATCTTTTGCGGATGTCGTCATGCGAATTCATTGCTTGTTGGTTGCGCGCTGCCTTCATACGATCGTCAAAACGGCTTCAAGTCCAGCGGCTTGTGCCCCCTTCCAGTCGGCGCTTCAGCGCACGACTTTGACGCTATCCAGGAAAGAAGCTCCACGATGACTGACCTCACGATTGAAAAATCGCTGCCCCCGGCTGATACGGAGAGCCGCCTGAGCGTGGCCGAACTCCAGCGCCGCGCGGCTGCGCTGCTGCCCCAGTTGCGCCTCGGCGCCGAGGAACGGGAGCGCCACCGCATCCTGCCGCACGAGCCGATTCGTCGCATCGGCGCCGAAAAGCTGCTGACCTGGCGCATTCCGCAGGCCCAGGGCGGCAGCGGGGCGTCGGTGCGCGACGTGATCCAGTTCGTCATCGATGTCGCCGCGGTGGACTCGAACGTGGCGCAGGCGCTGCGGCCCGGCTTCCTGTTCCTCGAAGGCCTGCTCGCCGGCGACGACGAGGCCGCCCGGCAACGCTGGCTGCCGCATTACCTGAATGGCGAGCTGTTCGGCAACGCGGGCTGGGAAGTGGGCGGCGCCAACGGTGCCATCAGCGCCAGTCTGGTGCGCGAAGGGGACCATTACCGGGCCAACGGCAGCAAGTACTACAGCACCGGGGCCTTGTACTCGGACTGGATCAGCGCAGTGGCGATCGATGAGGCCGGGCGCGAGGTGCGCTTCATGCTGCCGCGTGACCGCGAGGGTCTGGAGCTGATCGACGATTTCGACGCCATGGGCCAGCGCCTGACGGCGAGCGGCACCACGAACCTCAACCACGTGCGGGTCGACGAAGAGGACATCGTGCCGCAGAACCTGTATGCCGGCGGGCACGGCCAGCGCAGCATCGTGACCCCTTACGCGCAGTTGTTCCTGGGCGCGGTCGAGGCCGGGATCGCGCGCAACGCGCTCGACGATGCGGTGGCATTCGCCCGCGACCATGCCCGTCCGATCAAGCACAGCACGGCCAGCCGCTCGGTCGACGATCCCTACGTGGAGTTCTCGGTCGGCGAGATCTCGGCGCGCGCCTTCGCGGCCGAGGCCGTGGTCCTGCAGGCCGCCGACAGCATCGATGCCGCCTGGGCGTCCGGCCTCGACGATGCCTCCATCACCCAGGCGGCGATCGACGTGGCACAGGCCCAGTATGTGGCCGCCGAAGCGGCGCTCAAGGCCGCGGAACTGCTGTTCGACGTCGGCGGAGCTTCCACCACCGCACGCAAGCACAACCTGGACCGCCACTGGCGCAACGCCCGCACCGTGGCCAACCACAACCCGCGGCACTGGAAGGCGGCGGTGGTCGGTGCCTACCGGCTCAAGGGCACCGAGCCGCCGCATTCCGGCCTGTTCTGACTTGCGCCCAGCCACGCCTCCCACCCAAGACCCAGGAGAACAGTCATGACAACCGTCGATGTGACCCTTCGCGATGCCAGCGACACCGCCCTTGCGGCCTATGCCGACGAACTGGCGGCCGAGATCGCCAGCACGGCGCGCCAATACGACGAGTCGGGCGAATTCCCGCACGCGCATTTCGAACTGCTGCGCCAACGCGGCGCGCTCAAGCTGACGCTGCCCAAGGCGCTCGGAGGCGATGGTCTCTCGCTCTACCAGCTGTTGCTGTTCCAGGAGCGCCTGGCCAGGGGCAGCGGCTCCACCGCGCTGGCGCTGGGCTGGCACCTGATGGTCTTCGGCTACCTGAGCTTCGACCTCAAGTGGCAGCGCCCGGCCTTCGAGCGACTGTGCCGGGACGTGGTGCAGCGCGGCGATCTGGTCAACGTGCTGGTCACCGAACGCGAAGCGGGCAACCTGCTGCGCGGCTCCCAACCGACCACCGTGGCGCGCCGGACCGGACAGGGCTATCTGATCCAGGGCCGCAAGGCCTTCTGCTCGGCGGCGCCCGGGCTCGGGCAGATGATCGTCTACGCCCTGGTCGAGGACGAGGGGCGGGTGGCGGAGTTCCTGGTGCCCAGGTCGGAACGCGTGCGCATTATCGAGAACTGGAACACGATCGGCATGCGCAGCACCGGCAGCCACGACATCGAGTTCGACCAGGTGCTGGTGCCCCACGACGCGCTGCTGAGCTACATCGACAAGGACCAGCCCAGCAGCTTCACCACCGGCAGCCGGGCCTTCGGCCTGCAAATCTCCGCGGTCTATCTGGGCATCGCGACGGCGGCGCGCGACTTCGCGCTTGACTTCGCCGACCGCTACCAGTCGCACAGCCTGGGCGGGCCGATCCTCGACGCGCCCCAGGTGCAGCAAAAGCTCGGCGAGATCGAGCTGCTGATCGGCGCGTCCAGGACCCTGCTCTATGGCCTGGCCGAGCGCTGGGAGCGCCACGACGCGATCAAGCACCGGCTCGACCACGAGGTCGCGATCACCAAGCACCAGGTGACGAACCAGGCGATCCGCATCGTCGAGCTGGCGATGGGCATCGTCGGCGGACATGCGCTGTCCAAGGAGCTGCCGCTGGAACGCTATTTCCGCGATGTGCAGTGCAGCCGCTACAACCCGCCCCAGGACGACATGGTGATTGCCAACCTGGCCCGGTCCGCGACCGAAGGCCTGCGCGCATCGCGTCAACCCGAGCCGGCTCCCTCAAGCAGCCACCCAGCCAGCGTGAGCCACCCCGATGCGGCTGGGGCTGAAACGGTGATCGATGTCACCGCGACGGCCGAGGCCCGGGAAATCCCGCTCGCTGCGCTGGTGGATTGAGCCCTCATTCACCGTAACGCACCGCCTTCCATCGCGAACGTCATGACCCAGAAAAAACAACTCATCCTCAACGCGTTCAACGAGAACTGCGTCGGCCACATCAACCACGGCCTGTGGACCCACCCGCGCGACCGGACCACCGAATACAACACGCTGGAGTACTGGACCGGCATGGCCCGCACGCTCGAACGCGGCCTGTTCGACGGCCTCTTCATCGCCGACATCCTGGGCGTCTACGACGTCTACCAGGGCAACATCGACCTGACGCTCAGGGAGTCGGTGCAATTGCCGGTCAACGATCCGATGCTGCTGGTCTCGGCGATGGCGGCCGCGACCCGGCACCTCGGTTTCGGCGTCACGGTCAACCCGCTGTCCGAACATCCCTATCTGCTGGCCAGGCGCTTCTCGACGCTGGACCAGCTCACGCGCGGGCGCTTCGGCTGGAACATCGTGACCGGCTACCTCGACAGCGCCGCGCGCGCCATCGGCCAGCAGCAGCAACTGCTGCACGACGAGCGCTACGAGCGCGCCGACGAATGCCTCGACGTGCTCTACCAGCTGCTTGAGGGCAGCTGGGAAGACGATGCCGTCAAGCGCGACAAGGCGGCCCGGATCTTTGCCGATCCGGCCAAGGTGCATCAGGTGCGCCACCACGGCCGCTATTACGACGTCGAGGGCTACCACCTCTGCGAGCCGTCGCCGCAGCGCACGCCGGTGCTGTTCCAGGCCGGCACCTCGGGCCGGGGCCAGGTCTTTGCCGCGCGCCATGCCGAAGCGGTTTTCATCGGCGGCAACGACAAGGCCGTGGTGCGCAAGACCGTGCAGGAGCTGCGCGAGCAGGTGGTCAAGGCGGGCCGCCGCGCCGATGACCTCAAGATCGTGCTGGGCCTGACGCTGGTGCCGGCGGCCACCGAACGGGAGGCCCGCGACAAGCACGACGAGTATCTGCGCCATGCGAGTCCCGAAGCCGGGCTGGCGCATTTCTCGTCGAGCGTGGGCATCGACCTGGCGCGCTACGGGCTCGACGAGCCGATCGAGTCGGGCCAGACCAATGCGATCCAGTCCTCGGTGCGTGCGCTCCAGCAGCTGGGCGGCACCCGACGCAAGCTGCTGGAACATTTCAAGCTGGGCGGGCGTTACCCGGCCATCGTCGGCGACGGGAATCAGGTCGCGGATGAACTGCAGTCCTGGGCCGACGAGACCGGCATCGACGGTTTCAACATCACGCGCACCGTGGTGCCCGAGAGCTTCGAGGATGTCGTCGATTTCGTCGTGCCCGAGTTGCAGAACCGCGGCCTCTACAAGACCGCCTATGCCGAAGGCAGCTTGCGCCACAAGCTGTTCGGCCAGGGCGACCGCCTGCCCGAGCGCCATGCCGCCGCGCAGTTCCGCCAGCTCGCCTGAGCTTCCCCCCCCCTCTGAACCCACAACAGGACCTCATCATGAAACTGACCCGTTTGCTGCTGACCGCCATTTCTTCCCTGCTGCTGGTCTGCACGGCGCAGGCCCAGACCCTCAAGATCGGCGCCTCGGCCGGTGTGCACGCCGATGCCCTGGCGGCGGCCGTGGCGGATGCCAGGAAGGCCGGCCTGGACGTGAAGATTGTCGAGTTCACCGACTGGACCACGCCCAACGAGGCGGTGGCTTCGGGCGATCTGGACCTGAACTACTTCCAGCACCAGGCTTTCCTGGACAACGCCATCCAGCAGCGCGGCTACAAGTTCGCCGTGGCCGGCATCGGCGTGCTGCCCAACATCGGTCTGTTCTCGTACAAGATCAAGCGCTTCGATGAACTGAAGGACGGCGCGAAAGTGGCCGTGGCCAGCGACCCGGTCAACCAGGGGCGCGGCCTGCTGCTGCTGGAAAAGGCCGGCCTGATCAAGTTGCGCGACGGCGCCGGCGCCAAGGTCAGCGTCAACGACATCGTCAGCAACCCGAAGAAGCTCAAGTTCGTCGAAGTCGAGGGTCCGCAGCTCGTGCGCGCCATCGACGACGTGGAGCTGGCACAGGGCATTCCGGCGCATTTCGTGAGCGCGGGCAAGCCGCAGTTCGCCAGTGCCGGCCTGATCTACTCCGGGGCGTCTGACAGCTACTACGCGATCCGCTTTGTCTCCCGCCAGGACAACGCCAACGACCCGCGCATCAAGCAGTTCGTGAAGATCTTCCAGGAATCCAAGGCCGTGCGCGACCAGGTGCAGAAATCCTTCGGGGGAGACCCGAAGCTCTACACGCTGGCCTGGCTGAACAAGTAAGCCATCCATGTCGCCTTCAAGGGCAACCACCACTGCCACGGCCTGCCCTGGCTGAAGGGAAAAGTGCAATGAGCGCCATCGATCTGACTCTCGGTTCCAAGTCCTTCTTTGTCTCGGCTCCCGAGGCCGGCCCGCACGCGCAACCCGCCGTGCGGGCCGGCACGGATGAGTCGCTGCGCCCGGCGGCCGGCTCGGTGCGCTTCGAGCACATCGGCAAGACCTATCACTCGTCGGCCGGGCCGGTGACGGCACTGGCCGACATCGACCTCGAGATTCCGGCCGGCCGCATCTTCGGCATCATCGGCCGCAGCGGGGCGGGCAAGTCCAGCCTGTTGCGCACCATCAACCGGCTCGAACAGCCCACCGCCGGTCGCGTGCTGGTGGACGGCGAGGACATCAGCCGCCTCGACGAGAGCGGACTGGTCGCGCTGCGCCGCCGCATCGGCATGATCTTCCAGCATTTCAACCTGCTGTCGGCCAAGACCGTGTTCGACAACGTGGCGCTGCCGCTGCGCGTGGCGGGCGTGCGCGAGGCGCAGGTGCGCCAGCGCGTCAACGAACTGCTGGAGCTGGTCGGACTCAAGGGCAAGGAAAACACCTACCCCGGTCGTCTGTCGGGCGGGCAGAAGCAGCGCGTGGGCATCGCGCGCGCGCTGGTGCACCACCCCGAGATCCTGCTGTGCGACGAGGCCACTTCGGCGCTCGACCCCGAAACCACGCAGTCGATCCTGGCGCTGCTGCGCGACATCAACCGCCAGCTCGGGCTGACGGTGGTGCTGATCACGCACGAGATGGGCGTGATCCGCGAGATCTGCGACCAGGTGCTGGTGCTGGAGCAGGGCCGGATCGCCGAAGCCGGTCCGGTCTGGGCGGTGTTCGGCAATCCCTGGCACGACGCCACGCGCGCGCTGCTGCGTCCGCTGGAGCACGACCTGCCGCAGGACCTGCTGCAGCGGCTCACGCTGCAGGCGCCCGCGAGCGGGTCGTACCAGCGGGTACTGGAACTCGTTTTTACCGGCCAGGGCCGGATCGAGCCCGACCTTGACCGCATCGCCGGCACGCTCGGCAGCCGGGTGCGGCTGCTGCACGGCGGCGTCGATCGCATCCAGGGTCATACGCACGGCCGGCTGCTGATCGCCACCGCCGCCCAGGGGCCTGCCGCCGCCGAACTGGTCCAACAACAACTCTGCCACCACGCCAAGGAGCTCGGATATGTCGCCGATCATGTATGAACGCCTCTGGGAGGCCCTGCTCGACACGCTGCTCATGGTCGGCGCCTCGGGGCTGATCGCGCTGGTCGCGGGCATTCCGCTGGCCGTGTTGCTGGTGCTGACCTCGCCCGGCGGCGTGCTGGAAGCGCCGCGCTTCAACCGCATCGCGGGCAGCATCGTCAATGCCTTCCGCGCCACGCCCTTCATCGTGCTGCTGGTGGCGCTGATCCCGCTGACGCGCCTGATCACGGGCACGACGATCGGCATCTGGGCCGCCGTGGTGCCGCTGTCGATCAGCGCGACGCCGTTCTTCGCGCGCATCGCCGAGGTCAGCCTGCGCGAGGTCGAGCACGGACTGATCGAGGCCGCACAGGCCATGGGCTGCCGGCGCTGGCATATCGTGCGCCATGTGCTGCTGCCCGAGGCGCTGCCCGGCATCATCGGCGGTTTCACGATCACGCTGGTGTCGATGATCGGAGCCTCGGCCATGGCCGGTGCCGTGGGCGCTGGCGGGCTCGGCGACCTGGCGATCCGCTACGGCTACCAGCGCTTCGACACGACGGTGATGGTCGCCGTGATCGTGGTGCTGGTCGCGCTGGTCAGCCTGGTGCAGTTCGCGGGGGACTGGTGGGTCAGGCGGCTGCGGGGGCGTTGAACGGTTTTGCCGCTGGATCAGCCCGGTGACGTGGAACCCCAGCGGGGATAACGTGCCATCGCCTCGAGATCGTCGAGCTTGAGGTGGTTGCGCATGTAGCGCGCGCTGGCATCCTGGTGCGGCTGGAAGTCCCAGCTCGTGGTGCGGCCCTGGCGTCCTGCCGCATGAATCAGTTGCCTGCGTTGCTGGCTGTGCAGCACCTGCTGTTCCAGCGCTTCGAAAGACCAGCGCCGCGCTACCTCGGATCGTAGCGACTGCAGTCGCTCGTGTTGCGCTGGATCGTTCGCCAGGTTGATGAGCTCGTCCGGATCGTTCGCCAGGTCGAAAAGCTGATCCGGATCGACTGGCGAATGAATGAACTTGTATTGGCCGCGCCTGATCATCACGATAGGCGCCAGTGCCCCTTCGCCCAGGTACTCGCCCAGCGCCAGGTCATGCCCGTCCTTGCCCTGCAACTGGCCCAGCAGGCTGCTGCCCGACAGGGACGGGTCCTCGGCAGGTTGCGCGCCAGCGAGGTCGAGCAGCGTGGGCAGCAGGTCCACATGCGAGACCGATTGTGCGACCCGCCGGGCTGGGAAGTCGGCCGGGGAGTGGACGATCAGCGGCACCCGGCAAGCGCCCTCGAAGAAGTTCATTTTGTACCAGAGGCCGCGCTCTCCTAGCATCTCGCCGTGGTCGGACAGCACGATCACGACCGTGTCGTCGGCCTGGCCGGTCTGTTCAAGCGTCTCGAGCAGGATGCCGAACTGCTCATCGACATAGGCGATGGCGCCATGGTAGGCGCGCCGGGCCGCCTGCACCTGTTCGGCGCTGGGCTCGTTCCCGATCATGTCGCACATGGCGCGAATGCGTGTGCTGTGCGGATCATCCTGGATCGCGGACGGCTCCACGCGCACAGCCGGAATCTCGACGCCTTCGAACAGGTCCCAGTATTGCCGTGGAATGGCAAACGGGTCGTGCGGGTGAGTGAGCGACACCAGCAGGCAGAACGGCCGTTCGTCGCGCTCGCGCACGAGGTCAAACAGCTTCTGCCGCGACAGCGCCACCACTTCATCATCGAAGTCGAGCTGGTTGGTGCGCACGCAGGGCCCGGCCTGGGTGACCGAGCTCATGTTGTGATACCAGTCTAGCCGCTCATGCGGACGGCGCCAATCGGGTGTCCAGCCGAAGTCCGCTGGATAGATGTCGGTCGTCAGTCGCTCCTCGAAGCCGTGCAGCTGGTCGGGGCCGCAGAAGTGCATCTTGCCCGACAGGATGGTGCGGTAGCCCGCCGCACGCAGGTAGTGCGCGAAAGTGGGGGTGTCGGCTGACAGCTCGCAGGCATTGTCGAACGCGCCGATGCCCGATGGCAAGCGTCCGGACATCAGGGAGTAGCGCGAGGGGGCGCACAGCGGGCTGTTGCAGTAGGCCGAATCGAACACCACGCCTTCGCGCGCGAGCCGGTCCAGGTTCGGTGTCAGGCCGACAGGCGAACCGTAGGCCGGCAGATAACGCGGGTTGAGCTGGTCCGCCATCAGGATCAGCAGGTTCTTGCGCGTCATCGGCTGCGGATCGGCCAAATCCGGGTGGTGATTGAGGTCTTTGATCATGGGGGACCGAGCATAGATTGCCAGCCCTGATGCTGGAAATTTATTTTTCGAATATGAAAAATCAGATTTCTTCGTTTTCCAATGAAGATGGCTGCACTAGCATTGGACTCAAGACATGCTCCATATTGTTCTTGAAATCAAGGAATCATCATGAAATCGGTAAAGAAGCTTCTGGCAGCCACCATTGGCGCGATAGCAATCGTCTGCAGCGGCACGGGATTTGCGGCTGACAAGAAGGTGGTCGTGGCCTATCAGACCGATGCACTGCCGTTTCAGGTCGGTATTGCAAATGGTGATTACGCCAAATCGACCGGTTACGAAATTGATTTCCGAAAGTTCAATTCAGGCGCAGAAATCTTTGCGGCGATCGCCTCGGGTGACGTGCAGGTCGGCTACGTGGGTTCCAGTCCCTATGCGGCGGCGACTTCTCGCGGGCTGGATGTCAAGGCGTTTTACGTGACATCGATCTCGGGCACCGACGAGGCGCTGGTCGTGCGCAACGGGTCCGGCATCAATTCGCTGTCCGACCTGAAAGGCAAGAAGCTGGCCGCCGCTCCGGTCTCGACCGATCATTACCAGTTGCTGGCGCTGGTCAAGAGCCAGGGGCTGACCGAGAAGGACGTCCAAGTGCTGGCCATCCCGCAACCCGAAATCGTGGCGGCGTACAACCGTGGCGATATCGATGGCGGTTTCGTCTGGGATCCGGCGCTGACCGAGCTCAAGAAGAATGGCAAGGTTCTCGTGACTTCCAAGGACGTGGCTGACAAGGGAGCGCCGACTTTCAGCGCCTGGGTCGCAACGGGCGGCTTTGCGAAGGAACACCCCAATTTCCTCAAGTCCTTCGCGGCCGTTACCGAGAAATACTCGCAATCCTTTGTCAACCACAAGGCAGACTGGGGGCCTGGTAGCGAAAACGCCAAGACCCTGGCCAAGTTCCTGGGCGGCACCCCGGACGCCCAGGCGGCTGCGCTGCTGAACCTGTCCCTGCTGCCCGTGAAAGTGCAGGCATCCGAGGCATGGCTCGGGGGTGGCGAGAAGTCCGGCATCGCCAGGATCCTCAAGAACACCGCGATCTTTCTGAAGGAGCAGAAGAAGATCTCGGATGTGCTGCCGAGCTATGCAAACTTCGTGACGCCGGCCTATCTGCCGGCGCAGAAATGATCCAGTACCGCGCGACAGGATGCGCTCCGTGTACGGTGAATTGAACTCTCGGACCGATAGCGCCATGCTCAGCGTCGATCAGGCCAGCGTATTCTTTCCCGGCCGTGGTGGCCGGATCGTCCAGGCGCTGGACCGGGTGTCACTGGACATTCCAGCGGGCGCCTTCGTCGTCGCGCTGGGAACCTCGGGCTGCGGCAAATCCACTCTGCTCAATGCCCTGGCCGGTTTCCTGCCCTTGTCCGAGGGCCGCATCACGCTGGATGGCCGGGCGATAGCCGGGCCTGGCGCTGACCGCGGCGTGGTGTTCCAGAAGGACACGCTGCTGCCCTGGCAGTCCGTGCGGGACAACGTGGCCCTGGGACTCAAGTTCGCTGGCATCGGGCGCTCCCAGCGCAGGGAGCGTGCCCTGGAGTTGCTCCAGCTGGTGGGGCTGGAGGATTTTGCCGACGCGATGCCTTACGAGCTGTCGGGTGGCATGCGTCAGCGCGTGGGCATTGCGCGCGCGCTGGCGACCGATCCCCAGATCTTGCTGATGGACGAACCTTTTGGCGCACTGGACAGCATGACCCGCGAGCAGATGCAGGAGTTGCTGATTTCGGTCTGGTCACGCACCGGCAAGCGGATCTTCTTCATCACGCACTCGATCGACGAGGCCCTGATGCTGGGCACCCAGCTGATCGTGATGTCGCCGCGCCCCGGGCGCATCGTGGCGCGATTCGAACTCGACTTCGTGCATGCCATCGCGCGCGACCACAACCCCCGTGCCGTCAAGGCGACGCCCGAATTCGCTCGCTTGCGCGAGGAGATACGCGCCATCGTGCATCAGACCGAGCCACAGGAGGAAACCCCATGACCGATCTTGCCACCACGCTTCCCGACTTGGGTGTTTTGTCACGTCCGCATGCGGTGACGCCATCGCCGCAACTCGTCAGGATGAGGCCATTCGGAATCGGAGAGGGCTCGACGGTCGTCATCAGCCTTGGCACCGGAGCGTTCCTGCTGTGGGTCTGGTGGCTGGTCGGTCGCAGCGGCGCGGTGCCGCATCTGTTCCTGCCGACCCCGGCCGAGGTGCTGGCAGCCGCCGTGACGATCTTCCAGGACGGCTATGCCAACGGGACGCTGTGGGAGCATCTGTCGGCCAGCCTGGCCCGGATTCTTTCCGCCTTGGCGATCGCCGCCTCGATTGGCATTCCTCTGGGACTGCTCATGGGCCTGAACCGCTGGGCCAAGGGAATCCTCGACGCCCCGATCGAGTTCTATTGGCCACTGCCGCCATTGGCCTATCTGCCCTTGATGATCATCTGGCTCGGGATCGGCGAGGTATCCAAGATCGCGCTGCTGACGCTGGCCATGTTCGCGCCCATCCTGCTGTCGGCCCAGGCCGGTGTCCGGTCCTTGCCGATCGACAGGATCAATGCCGCGCTCTCGCTCGGGGCCAGGCGCCGGCATCTGTTCTTCGAGATCGTGCTGCCTTCGGCGCTGCCCGAGATCCTGACCGGGGTCCGGATTGCCTTGGGGGTCGGCTGGAGCACGCTGGTCGCAGCCGAACTGATCGCTTCGACCCGTGGCATCGGCTACATGACCATGTCGGCCTCGCATTTCCTGGCGACCGATGTCGTCTTTGTCGGCATCGCCATCATCGCCGCCTGTGCATTCTGCTTCTCGTTCGCGATGCGGCTGCTCGAACGCGTGCTGGTGCCCTGGAAAGGCAAGCTCTGAGGGCGGCAGCGTGAACCATCTGTGGCTGGGTCTGGCCATCCTGTTCGAGGTGGCCGCCACGACCGCGTTGAAGGCCTCCGAAGGCATGCGGCACTGGCCGGCAAGCCTGCTGGCACTGACAGGCTACGGCTGTGCCTTCTATTGTCTGAGCCTGGCGCTGCGCACCATTCCCGTCGGCGTGGCTTACGCCATCTGGTCCGGTGTCGGCATCGTGCTGATATCCGCGATCGCTTATTTCAGATTCGGAGAATCTTTGTTGTCCTCTCAGTGGCTTGGCATGATGCTGATTTCGATTGGCGTTATTGTCTTGCAGCTGTCTGGTGCAAGAGATTAATTTTCCTTGATTTGATCTGAATTTACTTGGAAAGCAAGTTTTCATATTCATTAATATGCTTTCGAGGCATGAATGAATTGTTGTAAATTCAAGATGTCTGATTTTATTAAGGTCAAATATGTCCGTTCCTTACAAGTTTCTGGTGGCCGCTGCCATCGCTTCCTCATTGCTCAGTCCGGCGGTCAAGGCCGATCAATTGACCGATATCAAGAAAAAGGGCGAGATCACGGTTGGCGTGCTCGGCATCGACGAGCCCAACAGCTTTGTCGATCCCAAGACGCGCGAGTTCATCGGCTACGAGATTGATCTCGCCAGGGAAGTGGCCAGGAAGATCGGCGTCAAGCCGGTGTTCAAGCAGGTCGCGGTCGCTGCCCGCATTCCCGAACTGCAGCAGGGTCATGTGGACCTGCTCGCGGCTTCACTCACGCACAACAAGGAGCGTGAGTCCCAGGTCGATTTCGGTCTGACCCATCTGGTGACCGGCTCCAAGGTGCTGGTGCGCAAGAGCAGCGGCATCCAGAACTTGTCCGAGCTGGCCGGCAAGAAGGCGCTGACGGTCAAGGGTGGCACCCAGGGGCCGAACCTGCTGCGTGCGGTGCCTAGCGCCGAGGTGGTGACTTTCGAGAGCACGCAGCAGGCCTTCCAGGCGCTGCAACAGGGCAAGGGCGTGGCCTATGTCAATGACGAGGTCAGCCTGCTGTCGGATGTCGCCAAGCTTGGCGCCTCCGCCAGGGACTACCAGATCCTGCCGCAGAACCTCAACGTCGAGCCGCTGGCCTTCGGCATCAGGAAGGGCGAGTCTGGGGTCAAGGCAGCGGTTGACGAGACCCTGCGCGAGCTAGAGAAGTCGGGCGAGGCCGACAAGCTATTCCTCAAGTGGTACGGCCCAGGCACCCGCGTCGGTTTCCCGAAGCGCTACTTCAAGATCGATTCCGACAAGGTCGAGAACTGATCACAGTTATCCAGCCCGGGGTCGCCGCTGACACGGCGGGCTCGGGCGCCTCATCCATGGCAACATGCCGCTGTTCGATTTCTCTCTGGTTCTGAGCGGGCGTTACCACGACATGCTGGTTTCGGGCCTGTGGCTCTCGCTGCAGTTGCTGGCGGCCAGTCTGTTCTTTGCACTGCCGCTGGCGGTCGTGGTCGCCTTGCTGCGGCTGTCGACTCATACCATCCTGCGTAGCTTGGGTGCCAGCTATGTCGAGGCTGTGCGCAACGTGCCCTTACTTGCGCATATGCTGCTGTGGTATTTCGGCATCCCCGAGCTGCTGCCAGCTTCAGTCAGGGAGTGGCTTTACGGTTGGGGTTACGAAGCCATCGCTGCCGTCATCGCACTGAGCCTGTATACGGCGGCCTACATGGCCGAGGATGTCCGCAGTGGCATCCGGGCTGTCCATGCCGGCCAGTTTGAAGCGGCACGTGCACTCGGGCTGGGGCATCTCGCCGCGATGCGCTTGGTCGTGTTGCCTCAGGCGATTCGTATCTCGCTGCCTCCGCTGATCTCCCAGACACTGGATCTGTGGAAAAACACCAGCATCGCGACGGTGATCGGCTCGGCCGAGCTGATGTATCAGGCCGCGCAGGTCGAAACCGCGACCTTCCGCAGCGCCGAAGTCTTTCTTTTCACCACTGCGAGCTATCTGGCCGTCGCTTTGCTGATCACGGGGCTGGCGGCAGGCTGCCAGCGGCGGCTGCCGGTGCGCTCGCATTGACGGCGTGAGCCGCAGCATCCGTCAAGCAAAACAGCACATGAGCTTCATCGAACTGATCGACACCTACTGGCTGTATTTCCTGGTGGGCCGTTACCCGGAAGGACCGTTGGGCGGGCTTGCACTGACCCTGCTGCTCGCGACCTGTGGCCTCTTGCTGGCCCTGCCGATTGGCTTGCTGCTTGGCCTCGCACGGGTGAGTGCCTGGCGTGCGTTGAGCGTGCCAGTCGCGGTCGTGATCTATCTGGTGCGCTCGACGCCGCTGCTGATGGTCGTGTTCTGGGCCTATTTCTTCCTGCCCTCGGTCACGGGCGTCAGAACCGACCAGTTTACGACCATGCTGATGGTGCTCGTGCTGTTCAATGGCGTCTACATGGCCGAGATCGTGCGCGCCGGTATCCAGGGGCTGCCGAGAGGGCAGGTCGAGGCCGCACGCTCGATTGGGCTGAGTCATCTCGGGGCCATGCGGTTCGTCGTGCTGCCGCAGGCGTTGCGCCACATGCTGCCATCGCTCGTCAACCAGAGCGTCTCGACGATCAAGGAGACCTCGCTTGGCTACATCATCGGGTTGACCGAACTCTCCCAGATCTCGACGCAGATCAACACGCTGGTCTTTGTCTTTCCGAGCCAGCTCTACGCGATCCTGGCCTTTACCTATTTTCTGCTTTGCTTCGGGCTGTCGTGTCTGGCCTACCGGCTCGAACGCCGGATCGGGTGCAACTCTTCAGTCCGTGGCGAGAAGGCAACCAGATGATTGAATTCGATCAAGTCAACAAGTGGTTCGGCGGCTACCAGGCGCTGGCCGGGATATCCGAGAGGGTCGGTCGGGGCGAGGTTGTCGTCGTCTGCGGACCCTCGGGGTCGGGTAAGTCGACGCTGATCCGTACCGTCAACCGGCTCGAGCCCATCCACTCGGGGCGCATCCTGCTCGATGGCATCGATATCCACAGTCGCAGCGTGGACCTGGATCGACATCGTGCACGCATCGGCTTCGTGTTCCAGCAGTTCAATCTGTTCCCGCATCTGACCGCATTGCAGAATTGCACGCTCGCGCCGATGCGGCTGCGCGGTCTCAAGCGCGTGCAGGCCGAGGAGCGCGCCATGGTGCTGCTCGAGCGCGTCGGCCTGGCACACAAGGCGCATGCCTATCCATCCGAGCTATCGGGCGGACAGCAGCAGCGGGTGGCGATTGCGCGTGCGCTCGCGATGGAGCCACCGCTGATGCTGTTTGACGAGCCGACCAGCGCGCTCGATCCCGAAATGGTCGGCGAGGTGTTACAGGTGATGCGCTCGCTGGCCCAGGACGGCATGACCATGGTCTGCGTAACGCACGAGATGGGCTTTGCGCGCGAAGTCGCCGACCGTGTCTGGTTCATGGACGCGGGTAGCATTCTCGAACAGGCAAGGCCTGACGCATTTTTCAGCACGCCACAGCACCCGCGCGCACAGCAGTTCCTGGCGGACATCAAGCGTTGAGTCGGTCTGCGCTGGCATAGCGTGCGCCATGTGCTGCTGCCCGAGGCGCTGCCCGGCATCATCGGCGGCTTCACGATCACGCTGGTGTCGATGATCGGTGCCTCGGCCATGGCCGGCGCCGTGGGGGCCGGCGGGCTCGGCGACCTGGCGATCCGCTACGGCTACCAGCGCTTCGACACGACGGTGATGGTCGCCGTGATCGTGGTGCTGGTCGGGCTGGTCAGCCTGGTGCAGTTCGCGGGGGACTGGTGGGTCAGGAGGTTGCGGGGGCGGTGAACGGTATGCTGTAGTGGAAAAAGTTACCGTATTGGTGTATAAAGAGCGGACTGTAGATGACCCGTTTCAGTCATTTAGCCTTGACGTATGAGCGATGGGTATGCAGCGTCTTTTACCCTTCGATTACTGCACACGAACTCACGCTATAGGTTCCATACCCGCTATTGGAGTTCTCGGATCTCCGCGCGCATTCTGTTCGTCGCTGGTGTGCCGTTTTGTAAACCCGAAACCAGCACGTCGAACTATTGAATCCAGCGTCCGCGTTGCCAATTACCTCTAATAACGGGCGCATCGACCTGTTTCAGACACAAGAAGAAGCATGATTGCACCGCAGGAACACGAGTATTCCGTGATGGGGGGAGTCAACCGAGCCAGCGTGGGTCGGTATCTGTCGATTGCAGCGAGTGGAATCTCCGCTGGGCTGGTCTTCGTGATCCCCCAAGTCGTCGACTTCGTTAAGCGTCTTGGCTGGAACGTCAACACGCCGCTGACGCTGTTCTCTTTCGTGGGCGCCGGCGCAGTGTTCGTCATCCTGTACTGGATCTTGAATAAGTGGGCCTGGAAGTGGCCGGGCATCTGGCTGTACTTGAAGGTTCCTGACGTTTCCGGCACCTGGGACTGCACGGGAAAGACGATTGATGCAAACGGCGAGACGAAGTACGAGTGGACTGCCGAGGTCACCATCGTTCAGTTTTGGGACAAACTGCGCATCCGCCTAGCGACGAAGACGTCGGGATCTAACAGCATCTCGGCCGCCATTGGGTACGACTGCGTCGATGGCTTCGTCCTTCTGTACCACTACATCAACGACCCGCACCCCGACGCGGCTGAATTGCGGCAGCACCGGGGTTGCTGTTCGATGACGATCGCCAAGGACCTTAATTCGGCCCGCGGCGAGTACTTCAATGGCCGTGGTCGGATGACCTTCGGCACCATGGATTGGAAGAAGAGGAACTGATGACATCCGATATCAACAGCCGCCTGGCGCAACTCCGAACCCGCCGCAAGGGCTCGGTCAATCTCTCTCTGGAGAGCCTCACCAAAGCAGGCTCCCTGGATGGACGGATCGTACTCAACGAGGCCTCGGCGCTGGAAGACTGGGAAAACCGCGGTAACGCTAGCCAGCAATGGACGCGGTACGTAATCGGCGCGATGGAGGCGGTCGGTGCCAAGTACACCCAGGTCAGCAAAGACACAGCAGACAAGGTCGCGAACCAACTCAAGGATCGGCTAGCGCGCGCCGGGATCCGGGCGCAGTTCGAACTGCAAGGTTCAGTCCCCCTGAACGTCCACATCAAGGGGATCAGCGACGTAGACTTGCTCGCGCTAACCCTCCAGTACCTGACGTACGACGATGACGGCATCAAAGCGCTGCAGGGAGGCTACACCAACTCGGCGATGACTGGCGCGGCCCACTTGCGCGCGCTAAGATTGCAAATCGAGAGTGATTTGCGAGAAGCATATCCTGCCGCTAACTTAGATACCAAAGGCGCCAAAGCCGTCAAAATCTCCGGCGGCTCTCTCGCTCGTCATGTCGACGTGGTGCCGTCGCACTGGTACGACACGAAAGCCTACCAAAAATCCAGGCGCCAAGCCGATCGTGCCGTCAAGATCTACGACAAGAAGAACCACGAGACGATGGCCAATTTGCCGTTCCTTCACATCGATCGCATCGCTACGCGGTGCAATACGACGCGTGGTGGTCTTCGCAAGGCCATCCGGCTGTGCAAGAACGTAAAGTCCGATTCCGACCGCGATATTCAGCTATCGAGTTACGACCTCGGAGCGATCATGTACTACGCCGACACGACGGCTCTATACGGTATCGCTGGAATCCCCAACGAACTGGCGGTTCTCGCCGAGACGCAGCGACACCTCGACGCGCTGTGGCAAAACCCTGCGTGGGCTAAAACGCTCTACGTGCCGGACGGCAGTCGCAAGATCTTCGACACGCCCGAAAAGCACGGATGGCTGGGGGCGTTGTCCATGGACATGGATGACCTGCTAGCGAATGTGTTCTCAGAAATTGCTCCGGGCAAGCTCTGGCCCTCCTCGACACCGGCACGAAAGCGCGAAGTGATCAAGGCGATGGGGGTCTAATCGCGCCGTCTGCTTTACGTCCTAGGGCGTATCATCAATCAGTTGAGCCATACGACAGCTGCGGCCAGATGGATGGCGCCCAGGAAATTTTTGGCGGTTTTGTCGTAGCGCGTGGAGATGGTCTGGTACTGCTTGAGCCTGGCAAAGAAGTTCTCGATCAGATGCCGGGCCTGGTAGCGGTGGTGGTCGTAGTCCCGCGCGACCTTGGCGGTGCTGCGCGAGGGGATGACGACGCCTTTGCCCCGCTGCTGCCAAGGCTCGATGACCCGCACCTGCACGTCATAAGCCTTGTCGGCGATGACGGTCTCGGCCGGCGTGTCGTCGAGCAGCACATCTGCCCCCGCGAGGTCGTGGGCCTGTCCGGGCGTGAGGTGAAAGCCCGTCGGGTTACCCAGCGCCTCGATCGTGGCGTGGATCTTGGTGCTCAGGCCACCGCGACTGCGACCGTTCAACCGCCTCCGCTGAACGGTGTCCCCGTGACTGCCTTCAACTTCTGGTAAGCAAGCGCCTGGCATTGCCGTAAAAGAACTTCTCCAGCACCCCATCCCTGAAGCCCAGCTGCTGCGCATCCTCGATGCTCTGTCTGATCGGCCGGAACGGATAGGAGGAGCCGAACAGCAGCTGCTCCGACAGGAAACCGTTGGCGGCGTCGACCAGCACCTCGCTGCCCGGCAGGAACAGGTACATGTCGGGCACCAGGAAGACGTTCGCGTGCCGGAACGCGACGCCGAGCAGCTGCTGCACGTTGGGCCAATAGCCGTGGTAGGCCACCAGGCGCAGCTGCGGAAAATCGGCTGCCACCTTCGCCAGCGGGGCCGGATCGTTGTAGCGCTGGTCGGGCGTGGTCGGACCCGACATCAGGAAGGCCGGCACGCCGAGTTCGGACAGCCGCTCGTAGATGGGGTAGAAGACCCGGTCGTCCGGATGGCGCGCCGGGGCGCCGAAGCCGGGTTCCAGGTTGACCCCGGCCAGCCCGAGCTCGTTGACGATCCGGTCGACCTCCGCCAGCGTGGCTGCGCCGAGCAGGTCCGGATCGACCGCGCCGACGCCGACCAGTCGCGCGTCCGAACTCGTGATCTGGTGGATGCGGTCGTTGGGCAGGTGCTGCGCGGGCGTGTGGCGTCCGACCACCACCGCCTGGCTCAGGCCGGCATCGGTGATTTCGGCCAGGAAGCCCTCGTGGGTGCGCGAGCGGGCGTAATGCTCGTCGTCGCCACGGGTGCCGACGCGGCGGTTCAGCCAGCGCGCGGTTTCGTTGGCTGCCGTGCCCGGTGTCGCGCCGAAGAAGTCGTGCAGGTAGGCCGGCCGGCAGCGCATGTCGATCACGTTCATGCGACTTGCCTCAGCACGGTTTTTTCGGTGGCGCGCACGTCGAAGGCGCCGCCGGTCATGGCCTGGCCGCGCAGCGTGACGGGCTGCTTGCCGGGCAGCAGCGGGAACACCAGCTCGGCGAAGCGGATCGCTTCCTCCAGGTGCGGGTAGCCCGACAGCACGAAGCTGTCGACGCCGAGATCGACATATTCCTTCAGGCGCGCGGCCACCGTTTCGGGGTCGCCGACCAGCGCGGTGCCGGCACCGCCGCGCACCAGGCCGACGCCGGCCCACAGGTTGGGGCTGATTTCGAGCTTGTTGCGGTCGCCGCCGTGCAGTTCGGTGATGCGCTTCTGGCCGACCGAGTCCATCTTGGCGAAGTTGGCCTGCGCGGTCTGGATGTCCTCGTCGGTCAGCTTGCTGATCAGGCGCTCGGCTTCGGCCCAGGCTTCCGCGTTGGTCTCGCGCACGATGACCTGCAGCCGCACGCCAAAGCGCACGGTGCGGCCATGCCTGGCGGCGCGCGCGCGCACGTCGGCGATTTTCTCGGCCACGGCGGCGGGCGGTTCGCCCCAGGTCAGGTAGGCGTCGACATGCTCGGCCGCCAGTTCATGCGCGGCCGGCGAGGAGCCGCCAAAGTACAGCGGCGGGTAGGGCTGGCTGACGGGCGGGAAATGGTTCTTCGCGCCCTCGATCTGGAAATGCTTGCCCTGGAAGTCGACCTGCTCGCCTTGCAGCAGGCGGCGCCAGACGGTCAGGAACTCGTCGGCCACCTCGTAGCGCTCGTCGTGCGAGAGATGGACGCCCTCGGCGGCGAATTCGGCGGCATCGCCACCCGCCACCACGTTGAGCAGCAGCCGGCCCTTGAGCGCCTGGTCCAGCGTCGCGGCCTGGCGCGCCGAGGCGGTCGGGCCGCTGACCGAGGTGCGCAGCGCCACCAGCAGCTTGATGCGCTGGGTCACGGGAATCAGGCTGGCGGCCGTCACCCAGGGGTCGAGGCAGGAACTGCCGGTCGGGATCAGCAGGCCGTCGTAGCCCAGGCTTTCGGCCGTGACGGCGATCTGCCTCATGTATTCATTGGTGGCGGGGCGGCCGAAATCGGACTTGCCGAGGTAGCGGGTGTCGCCCGAGGTGGGCAGGAACCAGAAGATGTCGAGGCTCATGATGGGGTCTTTCAGGAATAGGACGTGGGGGCGGGGAAGGCGCCGGTCAGCGCATGGCGGCCGAGGTCGCGCAGCTTGTAGTCGATCGGGTCGTGCAGGGTGTGGACGCGCGCGTTGCGCCAGAAGCGGTCGAGTCCGAAGCGCGCCGAGGTCGAGCCGGCGCCGGTCAGCTCGAACAGCTGGCTGCTGACCTCGATCGCGGCGCGGTGGGCGACCGCCTTGGCCTCGGCGACCGCGATCGCCACCCGGCCACGGTCCGCCGCCGTGACGGCATCGCCCAGCGCGAGCGCCTGGTCGATGGCTTGTGCCGCGATATCGGCCAGCACCTCGGCCGGGCGGACCAGCACCGCGAGCTGGCCGTAGCGCTGCTGCACATAGGGGTCGTCGATCGCGCGGCTGACGCCGGAGGCAAAGAAGGGCCGCGAGGCGTCGCGCGTGTAGCGCAGGCCTTGCTCCAGCGCGCCACGGGCGATGCCGACGTAGAGGTTGGTCAGGATCAGTTGCGCCAGTTGCGCGCGCAGTGTCGCGCGCGGCGTCGCCACCTGGCCGGGCCGCACCAGCACCTCGTGCGGCTCCAGCCGCACCTGGTCGAAGGTGACGCTGCCGCTGTCGGTCTGCTTCTGGCCGAAGGCGTCCCAGTCCGCGCGGATCGTGACGCCGGCGCGGTCGCTCGGCAGCGCGCCGATCAGCAGGCTTTGCGTCGGCTCGTGCCAGGCCGAGAAGGTCAGGCGGTCGGAGCCGACCGAGCCCGAGCAATAGCTCTTGGGGCCGTTGATGCGCCAGCCTTCGTCGTCCTCGGTCGCGAGCGCGCGCTGGTCATTCGGATTGAGTGCATTGCCCCAGAACAGACGCTGCTCGACCGTGTGTCGCAGGAAGAATTCGTGCTGCTCGGGCTTGCCATAAAGCAGGATGGTCGCGACCTGCAGGTGGTGGAAGGCGTACAGATGCGCCAGCGAGCTGTCAGCCTGGGCGATGCGGCGCAGGCTGGCATAGAAGGTCTGCCAGGACTGGCCCCAGCCGCCGTAGGCGCGCGGCGTCGTGAGGTCGAGCAGGCCGCTGGCGCGGATCAGCTCGCGCTCGGCGGCAGCGTGGCCGCCCGCGCGGTCGCGTTCGACCGCGTTGGCCGCGAGAGCTTGCGCGAGCGCTTCGGTGCGCCGCTCGATTTCCGCCAGCGACGGAACCGCATGTCCTGATTGTTGAGTGGCTGAATCGGTGAGGA
Source organism: Chitinophaga pinensis (assembly GCA_943326015.2). Lineage (GTDB taxonomy): Bacteria > Pseudomonadota > Gammaproteobacteria > Burkholderiales > Burkholderiaceae_C > Malikia. The sequence goes on from CALPRQ020000004.1 coordinate 69,343, forward strand.
GCATCTTCGTTCGGATCGGTGAGGAATGAATCCAGTCTAGGAGCCGGCCATCGATTCACCAACGAAGTTTTCCGCCTGTGTTTATGCGGGAAACGCTCAAGCGCAGCCAGCCAGCCAGCCGATCGGCCGGCTGGGCGAACCATCAAGCGCTTGCGGCGTGGAACTGCCGCCGCTGGTGCGGGTCGATGAACGACAGCCGCTGCGCCTCGCCTTCGCCGAGGTAGAAGCGCTGCACGTCGCCGCGCGCGCGCAGCGTCTCGGCGCTGCCGTCGAGCACCACCCGGCCGGTCTCCAGCACGTAGCCGTGGTGCGCGTATTCGAGCGCGATCGCGGCGTTCTGCTCGGCCAGCAGGAAGCTGACGCCGTCCTGTTCGTTGAGCTGCCTGATCCCCTCGAAGATCTCGTGCACCACGATCGGCGCCAGGCCCATCGACGGCTCGTCGAGCAGCACCAGCTGCGGCCTGGCCATCAGCGCGCGCCCGATCGCCACCATCTGCTGCTCGCCGCCCGAGGTGTAGCCGGCCTGGCTGCGCCGACGCTCCTTCAGGCGCGGGAAGCGCTGGTACACCTGCTCCAGCGATGCCTTGAGGTCGGCGCGGCTGGGCCGGCGCACGAAGGCGCCCAGCCTGAGGTTGTCCTCGACCGACAGATGGGCGAACACATGCCGGCCTTCCAGCACCTGCGACACGCCGAGCTCGACCAGCCGGTGCGGCGCCAGGCCCGTGACCTCCCGGCCGTCCAGCCGCACGCGGCCGGCGACGATGGCGCCGCGCTCGGCGCCGAGCAGGCTGGAGGCCGCCTTCAGCGTGGTGGACTTGCCCGCGCCGTTGGCGCCGAGCAGGGCGACGATCTCGCCCTTGGGCACGCGCAGCGAGACGCCGCGCAACGCGACGATCACGCCGTCGTAAGCCGCCTCGACCGCATCGAGTTCGAGCAGGGCGGGCGCTGGTCCGGGTCCGTTTGTCGCGCTCATGGCTGGCCTCCCGAGCCTCACTTGGCCGCAGCTTCCTTGGCGCAGTCGCGCGGGGTGATGCCTTTTTCCTTGGCGTACCTGGCGGACGACTCCTCGATGATCGGGCGCAGCAGGGCGCGATCCGCCTGCACCCAGTCGCTGATCAGCTTCCAGCCCTTGCCATCCCATTGCTGGAAGCGCACCGCGCCGCCGCCTTCATGGTCGGCGCAGCTGAGCTTGAGCTTCTGCAGCAGGCCGGTGGCGCCGAGCTGCTTGAGGCGGGCATCGTCGATGTGGATGTTCTCGAAGCCCCAGCGCACTTCCTCGCCGCTCAGCGCGCGCTTGCCGAACTTCGCCTGCGCGACGCGCACCGCCTCGACGTTGAGGATGCCGTTGACCACGCCGAGGTTGTAGTAGACGTTGCCGAAGCGTTTCGGATCGGCCAGGTTGCCCTTGCCGGCATCGACCACGTACTTCCTGATGTCCTTGAGCACCGGGAATTCGGTGCCGGACGGGTGGGTGGTGATCGAGATATAGCCCTTGGCGGCGTCGCCGGCCGGCGCGGCATCGTCCTCGGAGTTGCTCCAGATGTTGCCGATCACCTTGTTGGCCGGGAAGCCGACCTTCTGCGCGTTCTTGAGCGCCACCGGGTTCATCACGCCCCAGCCGCGCAGGATCACCCAGTCGGGTTTTTCCTTGCGGATGGTCAGCCACTGCGACTGCTGCTCGTTGCCCGGGTGCGGCACCTCGACATGCTGGACCTGGAAGCCGTACTTCCTGGCCAGGATGTCCAGCACCGGGATGGTTTCCTTGCCGTAGGGCGAGCCGTGATACAGCGTGACGATCTTCTTGCCCTTGAGCTGGTCGAGGCCGCCGCTTTGCTGGCCGATGTAGTTGACGATCGCGGACACCTCGCTGTAGGGGTTGAGCTGCAGCGGGAAGACGTAGGGGAAGACGCGGCCGTCGGTCGAGTCGGTGCGGCCATGGTTGATCGTGATCAGCGGCAGCTTGTCCTCGGTCGAGCGCTCCAGCGTCGCATAGGCGATGCCGACCGACAGCGGGTTGGTGGCGGCAGCGGGGGCGCCGTTGAGGCCCTTCTTGAGGCGCTCGTAGCACTCGACGCCCTTCTCGACCACGTATTCGGTCTCGCATTCGCTCCAGCTGAACTTGACGCCGTTGACACCGCCATCGCGCTGGTTGACGAGCTGCAGGTAGTCGATGAAGCCACCGAAGAAGCCGGTGCCGCCGGCGGCATAGGGGCCGACGCGGTAGCTTTGCAGCGGGAAATACTGTTCGTTGGGCGCCTTGGTCTGCGCCTGCGCGCCGACCGAGGCCAGGCCGACGGCGGCTGCCAGCGCGGTCAGGCGCAGTACGCGATGGAATCGGGATTTCATGGGTTGTACTCCGGGATGGTGATGGGGTTGGGTAGGAATCCGGTAGAGCGCTTCAGGCGGTCGGCTTCGAGGCCCGGCCGGGCAGGCGTCCCCAGGCCCGGGCGACGAGGTGGGCCAGGCCCTCGGGCTCCTTGACGAGCAGCCAGATGATCAGGCTGCCCAGCACGATCTTCTGGGCGTTCTCGACGTTGGCCGGGTCGATCAGCCCGCCGAGGAACTGCGCCGCGAGGTGGGACAGCAGGATCGGGAACAGCACGATGAAGGCAGCGCCGAGGAAGGCGCCGCTCAGGCTGCCGAGGCCGCCGATGATGATGATGAACAGGAGCTGGAACGAGCGCGTCAGGTCGAAGCCATGCGGCTCCACCGTGCCGACATAGGCAAAGGCCCACAGCGCACCGGCCACGCCGAGGTAGAAGGAGCTGATCGCGAAGGCCTGCAGCTTGACGCGGCGCACCGGGATGCCGATCACGGCCGCGGCCGTGTCCATGTCGCGCACGGCCATCCAGTTGCGCCCGGTCGCGCTCGTGACCAGGTTGCGCGCGACCCAGGTCAGCACCACCACGACCGCGAGCGTGAACAGGTAGCGGCCCGAGGGCGAGCTGAAATCGAGCCCGAACAGCTCCAGCCTGGGGGCCGAGATCACGCCCGACGGGTTGTAGTTGGAGAACCAGCCGAACTTGACCAGCACCCACTGGACGAAGAACTGCGCCGCCAGCGTCGAGACGATCAGGTAGAAGCCCTTGATCCGGATCGAGGGCAGGCCGACCAGCACGCCGAACAGCGCGGCGACGAGACCGCCGAGGACCAGACTGACCGGCAGCGGCAGCCAGGGCTGGCGCAGCGCGAAGTTGTAGGTGGCGAAGGCGCCCACCGCCATGAAGGCAGCGGAGCCGACCGAGAGCTGGCCGGTGTAGCCGGTCAGCAGGTTCAGGCCCAGGCCCGCGAGCGCGAACACCAGGAAAGGCACCAGCACGGCGGAGAACCAGTAGTCGTTGCCCAGCCGCGGCACCACCAGGGCCGCGAACAGCAGGCCGGCGATCCAGCCCCATTTCGGACGGCGCACGGCTGCGACGGGTGGCGCCGGCTGCAGCGGCGCCGGCAGCTCGGAAGTCAAGGTGTGGCTCATGGTGTCTCGGTTCAGATGCGCTGGACGGTGCGCTCGCCGAACAGGCCGTAGGGCCGGTAGAACAGGAAGGCCAGCGCGAGGAAGTAGGGGAACCAGTTCTCGATGCCGCCGCCGAAGAAGGGGCCGATGTAGACCTCGGCCAGCTTTTCGCTCGCGCCCACGATGAGCCCGCCGACGATGGCGCCGGCAATCGACGAGAAGCCGCCGATGATCAGCACGGGCAGCGCCTTGAGCACGACCAGCGAGAGCGAAAACTGCACCCCGGTGCGCGCCCCCCAGAGCAGGCCCGCGACCAGCGCGACGGTGGCCGCTGCCGACCAGACCAGCGCCCAGACGCGCTCGATATGGATGCCGATCGCGAGCGCGGCCAGCGGATCGTCGGCGACCGCGCGCAGCTTGAGTCCGGCCCGTGTCTTGTTGAACGCCAGGCCCAGCAGGCCGACCAGCAGCGCGGCGGTGGCGGCGGCGAACAGGTCGAACTCGCTGACGAAGACGCCGGCCAGATCCAGCGGCTTGTCATCGATGCCGAGATCGAGCTGGTGCACCTGCGCGCCCCAGAGCCATTGGGCGAGCCCCTCGACGATGAAGCTCAGGCCCAGCGTGGCCATGAACAGCGCGATCGGCGGCCGGTTGATCAGCGGCTTGAGCACCACCTGGCCGACGGAGCAGGCGATGGCGACCATCGCGGCCAGCGTCAGCAACAGGGCGAGCCAGGCGTCGAAGCCGCGCTCGATCAGGCTCACATAGGTCAAGGCGGCGAACAGCACCAGCGAGCCCTGTGCGAAGTTGAACACGCCCGATGCCTTGTAGATCAGCACGAAGCCGATCGCGACCATGGAATACATGACCCCCGCGAGCAGCCCGCCGATCAGGACTTCGATGAAGAATTCCATGAATTCGTCTCCTGTGTGGACGCGGCGCTCAGTGCAGCGCGCCGATGTAGGCGGCGATCACGTCGGGCTGCTCGCGCACCTCGGCGGGCAGTCCGTCGGCGATCTTGCGGCCGTAGTCGAGCACGACGACCCGGTCCGAGATGTCCATCACCACGCCCATGTCGTGCTCGATCAGCACGATGGTCGTGCCCAGGCGCCGGTTGACCTCGACGATCAGGCGGGCGAGTTCGTGCTTGTCGGACGCGTTCATGCCGGCCATCGGTTCGTCGAGCAGCAGCAGGCGCGGCTCGGCGGCCAGCGCCCGGGCCAGCTCGACGCGTTTCTGCAGGCCGTAGGGCAGCTGGCCGACCGGGGTGTCGCGGTAGCGCCGGAGCTGCAGCAGTTCGAGCATTGACTCGGCCTGCGCGCGCTGCGCGGCTTCCTCGCGGCGTGCGCCGGGCAGACGCAGCGCGTGCGCCAGGGCAGTGCTCCTGGTCTTGAGGTTGAGTCCGGTCAGCAGGTTCTCGATCACGCTCATGCCCTTGAACAGCGCGAGGTTCTGGAAGGTGCGTGCAATGCCCAGCTGCGCGGCCTGCTCGGGCCGCAGCTGCGGGTAGCGTTGCCCCGCCCACTCGATATGGCCCGCCGCCGGGCGATAGACCCCGTTGATGACGTTGAGCAGCGAGCTCTTGCCCGCGCCGTTGGGGCCGATGACGGAAAGCAGCTCGCCCTGGTAGACCGTGAAGCTGATGTCGCTGACCGCCTTGACCCCGCCGAAGCGCACGGTGATGCCTTCGAGCTTCAGCAGCACGGGATGCCCGCTGGCGTTGGCTGGCGATGACGCAGGCGAATGGCTCATGGTCTGTTCCAGGGCGTTCTGCCGTCTCAGGCGGCCTTCTGCAGGCGGCGTTCTTCGAGCTCGCGCACCAGCGGCAGCACCTTCTGGCCGAAATACTCGACTTCCTCGATGAAGTGCAGGAAGCCGGTCAGCACCAGATCGACGCCGACATCCTTGAGTGCCAGGATGCGCTCGGCGATCTGCTGCGGGGTGCCGATCAGGTTGGTGCGGAAGCCGTCGTTGTACTGGACCAGGTCTTCGAAGCTCGACTTGGCCCAGTTGCCCTCGCCCTCGGGCGAGGCCTTGCCGGCCTGCTTGACCTCGTGACCGAAGGCGTTGACGGCCTCGGGGTCGGCTTTCTCGATGATCTCGGCCAGCACCTGCTTGGCTTCTTCTTCCGTGTCACGGGCGATCACGAAGGCATTGACACCGATCTTGACGGTGCGGCCCTCGGCCTCGGCCTTGGCGCGGATGTCGTCGATCTGGGCCTTGATGCCCTCGGGCGTGTTGCCGTTGGTGAAGTACCAGTCGGACACGCGTGCGGCCATGTCGCGCGCGGCGCGCGAGCTGCCGCCCTGGAAGATCTCGGGCTGCGGGTCGAGCGGCTTCGGACGCAGCGTGTAGTTGTTGAAGCGGTAGAAGTCGCCGCTGAAGCTGAAGTTGTCCTGGCTCCAGATGCCGCGGATGGCGCGGATGAACTCCTCCGAGCGGCGGTAGCGCTCGTCATGGTCCAGCCAATGCTCGCCGATCGCGTTGAACTCGCCGCGGAACCAGCCGCTGACGATGTTGACCGCGATGCGGCCGTGGGTCAGGTGGTTGATCGTGGAAACCTGCTTGGCCAGCAGGGCCGGCGTCCAGGGACCCGGCAGGATCGCGGCGATCACCTTCAGGCGCTCGGTCGCGCCCAGCAGCGCATGGGTGAACGACACCGATTCATGCTGGTACTCGGCGCCATAGCCGGCGGTGAAGCGGATCTGGCTCAGCGCATAGTCAAAGCCCGCCTTTTCGGCCGTCTGTGCCAGGCGGCGGTTGTAGTCGATGTCCCAGTGGGTGCGCTGCTCGATCTTGCTGATCACGAGTCCGCCGCTGACGTTCGGGACCCAGTAGGCAAACTTGATGTGCTCGCCGGTGGGGATTCTGCTGGTGCTCATGGTTATCTCCTGCTGAAAGAATGGGCTGGCCTGCATCCAGGCCTGACATGAAATGAGGCTGGCGGTCTGTTTCAGGCGGCGCGCTTGAGCAAGGCGTCGGTCGAGCCGGTCCGGCGCAGCACGCTGGCCGCCTGCGCGGCCGCCTCGTTGATGCGCTCCTGCAGCACGAGGCTGCTGACCTCGTACCCCGCCAGCTCGGCCTCCGAGGCATAGACGGCAGTCGGAATGGTGTGGGCGCGGAAGAAGCCGAACAGGGGGCGCAGCTGGTGCTCGACCACCAGCGCGTGGCGGTCGCCGCCACCGGTCGCCGCCAGGATCACGGGGGTGTCGACCAGCGCGTTGATGTCGATGAAGTCGATCACATGCTTGAACAGGCCCGTATAGCTGCCCTTGTAGACCGGGCTCGCCGCGATGACGAGATCGGCTTGCTCGATCTGGTCGAGCGCCGACAGCGCTGGCGCGTCGAGCTGGTCCTTGAGGACGGCGGCGCCGAAGTGGCTGCCGAGCTTGGACAGCTCGACCCGGTTGACGTCCAAGGCCACCTGGGAGGCCAGCGCCTTGACGATGGCGTCGACTAGGACCTGGGTCCGGGACTGGGTGCTCGTGCTGCCGACGAGGGCGGTGATTCGGTAGGGGCGGCTCATTGCAGTTCCTGATGAATTGATGTGATGGATGCTAGCCAGCGGCCCGAATTAATCCAACGACCGATTCCGCATCTGAATATCAGCAAACGGTTTCCGGATATGAATATTCGGAAGCCGAATAAGGGATTGCCTGGTTATTGCTGTGCCCTGGGTCGTTGGGGAGCGAATATGCAACTGAGTTTTTCTCGCTTCACGCCGCAATCTGTCTCGCCGAAGATAGCCCCATCAATCATTCGGAGCTGCGTCATGCATGAATTGAAAAATTTTCATCCCAGCCGCCGCAGGCTTGCGGCAGAGATCTTCAACTTCGACCGCGCCTCGGTGCATCTTCTGGCTCGGTTCAAGGTCAGCCTGTTATCCGTCAACTCAAGGAGTGAATCATGAGCAACCATGTCTACCAGATCATCCAATTCACCGGCTCGTCAGCAGTCAGCAGCGACGACGCCATCGGCAACGCGCTGGCCAAGGCCGCAGAGACATCGGCCACCCTGCGCTGGTTCGAAGTGGTCGAAACCCGCGGCCATGTGGAGGGCGGCAAGGTCGCGCATTGGCAGGTCACGATCAAGGTCGGCAAGACGCTCGACTGAGCTTGAGGCCGGGACGATTCCAATCAGACATGCCGTAAGGTGGGCATGAACATCGACGACATCCCGTCGCATTACCTGTCCAGGGAAAACTTGCCGCCCGACAACGGCATGACCCCGCTGGAATGGGCCGCCTACCTCGTGGCAGCTGCTGCCATGGCAGGATTCGGCCTGCTCATGCTGTTGCAGATTGCATCCTGAGCGAGCGAAACTTCGTTCGATGAAGCGCATGGGCCTGGCAATCCCAGGCCGCGCGGCGCAGACTGACCTTGTCGCTCAGGCCGCCAGCGGCAAGGCTGACCATCCGAGCACCGGAGCGATCCGGTCCCGGGTGTCCTGCAGGATCTGGGCGTAATCCTCGAGGTCCAGGCCATAAGGCAGCTCCAGCCGCAGCTCCTCGACCAGTGGCAGGATCGGATCGCGCTGCAGCGCCTCGATGATCTGTTCGGAACTTCCTACCAGATCGGGTGTGAACAGGGTCCGCCTCTCACCCTGCGGCGACAGCGTGCGCTCGTGGCGCGAGGCCGCGAAAGCCGCGTAACGGCGCCGGCTGACGGCATCGGCACTGTCGGTCGGCACGATCACCCGGCCCAGTGCGAGGCGTGCGCGGCCCGCCCCGTGCCATTCGGCCCGGAACAGCTCGACATGCTGGCGTTGCGCAGTGAAGAAGTCGTCGGTTTGCTCGCCACGGTTGAGGTTGCCGATCAGCAGATGGAAGCCGTTGCGCGCCGCCCATTGTGCCGAGTGCAGCGAGCCGCCGCCGTACCAGAGTCGCTGTCCCAGGCCAGGCGCCACGGGCTGGATTCGCGGCCGCTCCCGCCCGACCGGTGACTCGATCCAGCGGTCTGCGTCACCGAACGGCTCGCCGCTCAGATTGTCGCGCAGCCTGGCTACGCGCTGGTGCGAGAAGTCGATGCCAGCCGGATCACCGTCGAACAGGCGTTCGCCGAGCAAGGCGCCATGGGGTGGCGCACCGGCGCTCAGGCCCACCTGCAGCCGCCCGCCGGCGAGCAGGTCGACCGTCGCGAGGTCCTCGGCGAGCCGGAACGGGTTCTCGTAGCCCATCTGGATCACCGCCGTGCCCAGGCCGATGCGGCGGGTGCGCTGGCTGGCTGCGGCCAGGAAGGCCGTCGCGGAAGACATCGAGCGCTCGAGGTGGCGCTGGCGCACCCAGGCGCTGTCGTAGCCCAGCCGCTCACCCAGGGCAAAGAGTTGCAGCGCCTGCTCCAGGCCCTGAGCGGGTCGCTCCGCCAGGTAATTGCCCGGGGTCAGAAATGCCAGATGCTGGATGGCCATGATCGATCAATCAGAACTTGGGCAGACCGGGCGGATTGGTCTCGGACCTGGCCAATGCCTCCGAACTCAAGTGCCAGCGTTGCAGCGCTTGCGCGTACTTGCCGCTCTTGATCAGACCGTTGGTTGCGATGGTCAGCGCAGACGCCAGGCCGCTGTTCTTGCGGGTGGCGATGGCCACGTCGGCTTTCAGGGGCCAGCCGGCATTGACGGTTCCGACCAGGCGGGTCTTGCCTTCCTTGGCAGCCTGGTAGGCCTGCATCGGATGCGGGTTGAACTGCGCATCCGCTCGGCCCGAGAGCAAGGCCAGATTGCGGGTCGCGTCGTCGTCGTAGTACTGGAGTTCGGCCGGCTTGAGCCCGGCGGCCTGGTTGAGCTTGCTCCATTCGAGCAGGATGCGCTCCTGGATCGTGCCTGAGCTGGTGATGATCTTCAGGCCGGCGATGTCCTTGGGCTCCTTGAGCGACTGGATCGGGCTGTTGTTGGGCACGAAGAAACCGTGCAGGCCCTGTCGGTAGGTCGAGAAGTCGAACTTCTCCTTGCGCTGCTCGGTCACCCCGACATTGGAAATCACCGCATCGTACTTGCCCGAAGTCAGACCCAGCGGCCAATCGGCCCAGGCGACCGGAACCAGTTCCAGTTTCAGGTCCAGCGCATCGGCGACCAGCTGGGCGTAGTCGGTATCGGCGCCGACCACCGTCTTGGCATCCGTGGCATAGGTAGCCACCGGCGGCGCACCCGGGGCGATGGCCACGGTCAGGACACCGTCCCTGAGGAACTTGTAGGCCTTGGGCAGGGCCTGAATGGCCTCGGGGTTGCGCTCGGCGCGCACCCGCCCCGGCTGGGCCGGACTCAGGTCGATCCTGGCTACGGTTGCCGGAATCGCTGTCTGGGCCTGGATCGCAGCAGGGCCGAGGGCTATTGCCGCCAGAGCCAGTGTCAGCAGGGTTCGGCGTGCAGTCGGAGGCAGGTGGAAGTTCATCATGTTTCTGTGGTCTTTGTGCTGGGAGCGCGCTGTGTGCGGGTCACTTGCGTCATTTCCTGGGCAGGCCCGGCGGGTTGGTGCGCGACTGCGCGATCGCCTCGGATTCCAGGTTCCAGCGCGACAGCGCCTTGGCGTAATTGCCGTTCTTGATCTGCGCGTTGATGGCCGCCGTGATGGCGTCTGCGATGCCTGAGCCCTTGCGCGAGGCCACCGCGATTTCGGCAGTCTGTGGCCAGCCGCCCGAGAAGCTGCCGACCAGCTTGGTCTTGCCGTCGCGGGCGTTGTAGGCGGCGATGCCGTTGGGCGCCAGGTAGGCATCGGCGCGACCCGATGCGAGCGCCAGGTAGAGCAGCACGTCGTCGTCGTGATATTGCACCTCGACCGGCTTGAGGCCGGCAGCGATGTTCTGCTGATTCCAGCGCAGCAGGATCTGCTCCTGGTTGGTGCTGGCGCCCACGATCACCTTGAGACCGGCAACATCCTTGGGCTCCTTGATCTGGATCTTGCTGTCGGACTTGACGTAGAAGCCCAGCTTGTCGTCGCGGTAGGTCGAGAAGTCGAATTTCTCCTTGCGCTCCTCGGTCACGGTGACATTGGAGATCACCAGATCGAACTTGCCGGACTGCAGGCCCAGCGGCCAGTCGGCCCAGGTCACCGACACCAGATCGAGCCTGCGGCCGAGGCTGTCGGCCACGAGCTGGGCGATGTCGGGGGCATTGCCGACCGGCGTCTTGTTGTCGGTGGCATAGGCGCCAAAGGGCAGCCGGCCGGTGGTGGTGCCCACGGTCAGCACGCCGTCCTTGGCAAACTTGAAGTCCTTGGGCAGCAGCTTGAGCGCTTCGGGCACGGGCTGCGAGCGCGGTCGACCGGGCTGCTCGGGGCTGAGGTCGACGTTCTGGGCCAGTGCGGCAGTCGACCAGCCCGCAGCCGAGAGGGTCGCGAGTGACAGCAGGGAGGTGACGAAAGTCTTGCGTGTGATCATGGCTTCTGGTTCCAGACAGAAAAGTGGATGAAGGGTGATGGGGTGCTGGGCTCAGAGCACCTTGCCCAGGAAGGCTGCAGTGCGTGCCTGCGTCGGTGCGTTGAAGATCTGCTCCGGGCTGCCGGTTTCGACGATCCGGCCCTGCTCCATGAAGACCACGCGGTCGGCCACTTCGCGGGCAAAGCCGATCTCGTGCGTGACGACGATCAGCGTCGTGCCCGAGCGGGCCAGCTCCTTGATCACGTCGAGCACCTCGCCCACCAGTTCAGGGTCGAGGGCCGAGGTGGGCTCGTCGAACAGCAGCACCTTGGGCTTGAGTGCCAGCGCGCGCGCGATGGCCACGCGCTGCTGCTGGCCGCCTGAGAGCTGGCGCGGATAGGCGTCGGCCTTGTCGGCCAGGCCGACGCGGGCCAGCAGCTCGAGCCCCAGTGTCTCGGCCTCGACGCGCGACAGGCCGCGCACCGCCATCGGCGCCTCGATCAGGTTCTCGAGCACCGACAGGTGGGGAAAGAGGTTGAAGTTCTGGAACACCATGCCGACGTCGGCGCGCTGGGCCAGGATCTCGTGGTCGCGCAGCTCGTATAGCTTGTTGCCGCTTTGCCGGTAGCCCACCAGCTGGTCGTCGATGGTGATGAAGCCGTCGTCGACGCGCTCGAGGTGGTTGATGCTGCGCAGCAGCGTGGACTTGCCCGAGCCGGAAGGCCCCAGGATCACGGTCACGCTGCCTGCGGGGACCGTGAGCGAAACGTTGTGCAGCACGAGGTTGTTGCCATAGCGCTTGCTGACCCCGTGGATGTCGACCACCCCGCCGCGGTGCGCGCTCTGTTCCCGGCCGGGCACAGCCGCTGCGGCATTCGCCTGCGGCTGGCCCTGGCCAGCAGACTGGCGCGGGCCAGTGCGCAGCCAGCCTGCCAGCAGGCTGAACACCGAAGATGGCGGATTGCGCAGCGCGCCACGCGCATAGTGGCGCTCGACCTGCTGCTGCACGAGCGACAGCACGGTCAGGATCACGAGGTACCAGACCGTTGCGACCATCAGCAGTGGGATCACCTCCAGGTTGCGCCGGTAGATGATCTGGACCGTGTAGAACAGGTCGGGCATCGCCAGGATGTAGACGACCGAGGTCCCCTTGGCCAGGCCGATCAGGTTGTTGAAGCCGCTGGGCAGGATGGAGCGCATCGCCTGCGGCAGCACGATGCGCAGTGCCTGGCGCCGGCGCGACAGGCCCAGCGCCGAAGCCGCTTCCAGCTGACCCTGGTCCACCGCCAGGATGCCGCCGCGGATGATCTCGGCCGAGTAGGCCGACTGGTTCAGCGTGAGGCCGGCCACGGCCGCGATGAAGGGGCTGATCAGCTGGGTCGTGTTCCAGGAATACAGCGTCCAGCCGGTGAAGGGGACGCCGAGCGCGATCGTCTCGTAGAGGTAGCCGAGGTTGTTGATCAGCAGCAGCAGCACCAGCACCGGAATGGAGCGGAACAGCCAGACATAGGTGAACGACAAGCCCGACAGCAGCGGCGAGCGCGACACGCGTGCCAGGGCCAGCAAGGTGCCCAGGGTCAAGCCGAACAGGGCGCCCAATGCCGTCAGCAGCAGCGTGCGCCCCAGGCCGACCAGGATCGGCTCGGAGAAGAACCATTCGGCGAACACGCCCCAGCCCCAGCGCGGATTGGTCAGTACCGAATACAGCACGGCGGCGATCACGAGCAGCGAGAAGGCTGCTCCCAGGGTGCGCGCGGGGTAGCGCGCGGGGACGATGCGGTAATGTGAATAGTCGCGCAGCGCCTGAGCTGAGGGGGTGGACGGCTGGACCGAACCTTCAGCCCCATTGAGCGGCAAACTGCCGAATGGTATGGCGACGGTGGTGGTGTTCATCGGGTGGACCTCATTCAGGCAGATGCCAGGGTGATGTGGGGGGCAGGGGGGTGAGCGTTACAGCTCGGTCAGGGATGGCAGCCAGCGGCTTCTCGAACGGCAGCGAACAGCGCACATTCGGGTCGATCGAGTGATCGAACAGCTTGCGGTAGCCGTGACTCAGGTAGAGACCCACGGCCTCGGGCTGGCGGTTGCCCGTGGTCAGATAAATCCGACGATACCCCTGGCGCAGCGCCTGTGATTCGAGTTCGGCCAGCAATCTCCGCGCCAGGCCCTGGCGTCGCAGGTCGTCGCGGGTCCAGATGCGCTTGAACTCCGCCGTCTGCGCGTCGTAGCGCTTGAAGGCACCGCCCGCAACGGCCTCGCCCTCGCGCAGCAGCAGCAGGAAGTTGCCTTCGGGCGGAGCGAAAATCTCGGGCGGGTACTTCTGCATCTCCCGAACTTCACCGGCCTCGAGGCTGGACTCGGCGTAGCGGGCTTCGTACTCGTGGCTGAGGGCCTCGATCAGCGGGCGCGCGCGCGGATCGAGCAGGGTGGTGTAGAGAAATTGGTCGCTCATGACGGATTCCATCCATGTCCCGCTTCAGCGCAGGAAGCGTTCGGTCAGCCTGACCCAGTAACTGGCCGCCACGCCCAGCGTGGCATCGTTGAAGTCGTACCTGGGGTTGTGCAGGGAGGCGCTGTCGCCATTGCCCAGGAACAGGAAGCTGCCAGGGCGGGCTTGCAGCATGTAGGCGAAGTCTTCGCTGGCGGTGCGGGGCTGGAAGTCCGGCACCACCCGGTCGGCGCCCAGGACCTCGAGCGCGACCTCGCGCGCGAACCTTGTCGGCTCGGCATGGTTGAGCACCGGCGGAAAACCGTTCTGGAAATCCACCACCGCTTCGACCCCCAGGCTGCGCGCCTGGCCCTGTGCGATCGCCGTGATGCGCTCGCGCAGCAACTGGCGTGTTTCGGGGCGGAACGATCGGGCGGTGAGCTTGAGCTCCACCTGGTCAGGGATCACGTTGGCCGCCTTGCCGCCATGGATGGCGCCGACCGTGACCACTCCCATGTCCAGTGGCGCCACGTTGCGCGACACCACGCTCTGCAGCGCCGTGATCACATGCGCCGCGGCCAGTACCGGATCGACCGCATCCTGTGGTTCCGCCCCATGTCCGCCCTGTCCCTGCAGGGTGATGCGTGCGAAGTCGATCGAAGCCATGGCCGGTCCCGCCACGCAGCCCAGATGGCCCTGGCGCACGCCGGGCCAGTTGTGCAAGCCGAACACCGCGTCGCAGGGGAAGCGCTCGAACAGCCCCTCGGCGATCATCTTTCTGGCACCGGCGCCCAGTTCCTCGGCGGGCTGGAAGATCAGGTTGAGCGTGCCGTCGAACTCGCCGGACTCGGCCAGAAAGCGCGCGGCGGCCAGCAGGATGGCGGTGTGGCCGTCATGGCCGCAGGCATGCATCACGCCCGGTTTCACGCTGGCATAGGGCAGGCCGGTGTCTTCCTGAATCGGCAGCGCATCCATGTCGGCGCGCAGGCCCAGCGTCTTTTGGCCATCGCCGCGACGCAGCACGCCCACCACGCCGGTGCCGGCGATGCCGGTGCTGACCTCATAGCCCCAGGCGCGCAGCCGCTCTGCCACCAGGCCGGCGGTGCGGTGCTCCTGGAAAGCCAGCTCCGGGTGACGGTGCAGGTCTCGGCGCAGCGCGATGAACTCGTCGGCATGGCGGGCTATGCCCCGTTCGATCCGGCTGTCATCGCGCAAGGCGATCTCGGCAGCAACGCGGTTCATCAGGCGACCTTCAGCGCCGGCTCGGCGCCCTTGTCCTGCGCGTGGTGGTTCTGCTTGTATGGGAGTCCCAGGTGGTCGCGCAGGGTCTGGCCGGGCAGTTCGCGCTGGTAGCGACCACGCGCCTCCAGCACCGGTATCACATGGGTCACGAAGTCGTCCAGGCCCTGGGCAATCACCGGGAAGCCGAGGATGAAGCCGTCGCCCGCACCCGCGTCCAGCCAGCGGATGATCTGGTCGGCGACCTTTTCGCCCGAACCGACGAATTCGCCCTTGGGCGTGGCCACCTGGAGTGCCGTCTGGCGCAGCGTCCAGCCCTTGGACTTGGCGTCGGCCTTGATGCGATCGGTGGTCGACTGGAAGCTGTTGCGGCCGATATCGCCCAGTTCGGGGAAGGGTTCGTCGAGCGGGTATTGGCTGAAGTCGTGGTGATCGAAGAAGCGGCCCAGATAGGCCAAGGCCTCGTCGATGGTCAGCAGGTTGCGGATCTGGTCGTACTTGGCCTCGGCCTGCGCGTCGGTCGCCGCCACGACCGGGCTGATGCCGGGGAAGACCTTGACGTCATCGGCTGCCCGGCCATGTGCGAGCGCAGCAGCGCGAACCTGTTCGCGGAACTGGCGGGTCTGCTCAAGCGAGGGTGAATGGGTGAAGACGGCATCGGCGTACTTGCCGGCCAGGCCTATGCCGGTGTCCGACGAACCCGCCTGGAAGATCACCGGCTGGCCCTGGGGCGAGCGGCCGATGTTGAGCGGGCCGGCCACCTGGAAATGACGTCCCTGGTGGTTCAGGCTATGCAGCTTGGACGGTTCGAAGAACTGGCCGTTTTCGCGGTTGCGCACCAGGGCATCGTCCTCCCAGCTGTCCCACAGCCCCTGGGTGACCTGAAGGTACTCGTCGGCGATCTCGTAGCGCAGCGCGTGTGCGGGATGCGGACGGTTGTTGTAGTTCCTGGACGTGCCTTCCAGCGGTGTGGTCACGACGTTCCAGCCCGCACGTCCGCCGCTGATGAGGTCCAGCGAGGCGAACTGGCGCGCGACGGTATAGGGATCGCTGTAGCTGGTGCTGACCGTGCCGGCCAGCCCGATTCTGGAGGTCACCGTGGCCAGCGCCGACAGGATCGAAATCGGCTCGAACCGGTTGAGGAAATGCGGAATCGACTTCTCGTTGATGTAGGCTCCGTCGGCCACGAAGGCGAAGGCGATGCCCGCCGCTTCCGCTTGCTGCGCGGTGCGGATGTAATGTTGCAGGTTCACGCTCGCGTCCACTGGGCCGCCCGGGTGCTTCCAGGCATTCATGTGGCTGCCAGCGCCTTGCAGCATGATGCCAAAGGTGACGTTTTTCTTGCTCATGACAGCGGTCCTTTCGGTTTGAATAAGGGGGGTCAGGCCGCCACGGCCTGCTTCTGTGCCGCCAGCAGTTCCACGGAGGCCAGGCGGTCCGCGAAGCTGGTGATGGGCGTATCGATCACGAATTCCTGGATGCCGAGGCGCAAGTGCAGTTCGTCAAGCGCGTCGAGCACATCCTCGGCCGTACCTGCGATCACATGGGGCCGGGTCTCCTCGATGCGGTAGTCGGCAACGCTGGCCTGGCGTGCGAATGCCTCTGCCGCCTCGGCACTGGGCAGGTTCACGCTCTGACCGGTGGCCAGGTGCAGCTTGAAGATCCGCAGCGTGCCGACCAGTTGCTGCGCCTTGTCGCGGCTCGCGGCGGCAAAGGCGTACAGCGCCATCGAGGGCTCGCGCCCGCTGGCCTGACGGTAGGTCTCCAGCGCGCGCACCAGGTTGGCCGGGTCACCGTTGAAATGGCCGGCGTAGCAAAAGCCCCAGCCGTGGCGTGCGGCCAGCAGCGCGCTTTCGGGCGCGGCCCCCAGCAGGGTGCATTCCGGCAGGCTGGAGGGCTGAGGTGTCGCCACGGCGCCGGCCAGGGCATGATCCTCCGGCAGCTGGTTGTGCAGAAAGGCATCAAGGTCGGCCAGCAACCGATCGAAGCTCAGCTTGCGGGCCGGAGTGCGCCCGGCCTGCAGGGCCCGCGTCGACAGGGGCAAGCCACCGGGTGCCTTGCCCACGCCGAGGTCCACGCGACCAGGCGCAAGCGCTGACAGCACCTTGAACACCTCAGCCACCTTGTAGGGGCTGTAATGCTGCAGCATCACGCCGCCCGAACCCACGCGGATATGCGAGGTCTTGGCCAGGATATGGGCCACCAGCACCTCGGGTGCCGAACCGGCATTGATGGTCGAGCCATGGTGCTCGGCGACCCAGAAACGCTTGTAGCCAAGGGCCTCCGCGCGCTGGGCAAGCTTGATGCTGTGCTGGAGCGCTGCCTGTGCCGTGGCACCGTCCGGTGCGGGACTCTTGTCTAGCAATGAAAGTGCGTAACTCATGGTTGAAATCTCGGTTGGGTTGCCCCGATTCTGAGTAAACCCCTGTCAATCCAGAAGCGTCAATTTTTCATTTTCATGATCATTGATGTTTTTCTCATGATCCGTATTGCTGCAAGCAGGAAATCATTCTTTGATGGAATTATTCGATTTCCGAATTTGATCGGGTAGTTTGCTTATGCGGAAAAATTGCATGCATCTACTGTGGTTGGCGTTAGTCTCTTTCGGTGTGCCCGATCGATTCAATCGGCTGTGGTACGCCAATCCAGTTTCGAACCTTCACCATAGATACGCCATGTCACGCGACCGACTTCTGCTTCTGCAACCCGGCTTTGCCGATCCGAAACATCCTGGCGAGCGATTCGTCTGCCCGCACTGCCTGCCGATCGAGGGCTTGCTGGCGGCCGCTCCCGAGCTGGCGGCAAGACTCGACATCGAGCGTCTGCCCTACCCGCGCCCGCGGCCGGTCGTGATCGCGGCACTCGACGAGGCAAACCAGAGCCTGCCGACGTTGATACTGGGCGACGAGCAGGCCGTCCCTGAGGATGCCCGGCAACTCGGGCAGGTCCGCTTCGTCAACGATCCGCGCCGCATCCTCGAGCTGCTGGCCGAGCGGCACGGCTTTCCTCGGGTGCACTGAGTCATGAATGGATGGCCTCGCTGCCGCTCTGCCGCGAGGCCGGGCCAGGCCCTTGCGGGACTGGTTCCCAATCAGAAGATGTGGCGCAGGCCCACCGACAGCTGACGCTTTTCGCCCGCCTTGGCGCCGACACCGTCGGCCGCGGTCGCGTTCTTCTCGCTCAGGTGCTTGTAGCCGAAATAGCTGTCGGTGCGCTTGGAGAGCGAGTAGGTCGCGACGAGCGTGTAACCGTCGACATCGTGGTTCTTGCCCTTGAGCTCATCGGCGCTGCTCTTGGCGTAGCCGGCGTAGAAGTTGAAGAAGCCGTAAGGCAGCTGAGCGCCGACCTGGTAGGCCTGACGGGCACCGTTGCCGTCCTTGGCGCGCTGGTAGCCACCGACCGCACTGATCACGCCGAAGTCGTAGACGCCGCCGACATAGTCGTACTTGATGCTGGGCTTGCCGCCGAGCTGTTCCTCGGTCTGATGTCCGTAGCCGACCAGCAGCGGACCATTGGCGTAGCGCAGTTGCAGCGCATGAGTGTCGGTCGAACCTTGCCCGCTATTGTCCTTTTTCGGGTCCGCGTCCGCCAGGTTCTTGTTCTCGCCCAGCGCATAGGAAGCGCCAGCGCTGAAGCCGTTGAAGCTCGGCGAAAGGTACTTGATCTGGTTCTTCTGGTTAAATTTGTAGTCGCTGCCACCCGCCTCCCAGACATCGTAGGTGGCGGCCAGGTTGGTGTTGGCCACCTGGTTGGTGTCGCCACGGATGTCATCGAGGGACGTGTAGCTGCGGCCGACGCGGACCTCGCCGAACTTGCCCGACAGACCGACCCAGGCGTGACGGTCGAACTGGTCGCCGTTGGCAGCTCCCTTGTCGAGCGCGAAGCCCTGCTCAAGCTGGAAGTTCGCATTGACGCCTCCGCCTAGGTCTTCGCTGCCCTTGACGCCCCAGCGGTTGGTACTCAGGCCACCGGAATTGACCACGCTCTGGGATTCGGCCGGCGTGGCATTGCTGTGCAGCGTGTTCTTGAGGTTGCCGGCATAGGCATCGACGCGTCCGTACAGGGTCACGCTGGATTGCGCGAAGGCGCCGGTGGCTGCCAGTGCGGCGATGGCGATGAGGGTCTTCTTCATTTGAACTCCAGAAAATTGATTGACGAATTGAGTCTATCTGTCAAATGAGTTGATTTATGAAATGGCTTTTGCGTTAATTTTGATTTACATATTCGATAAGGTGGATCGGATATGTAAACATGAAAAACTCATTGGTTCGCATGTTCCGTGAATTGAATCGCGATGAGTCGGTTGTGCCGGATGCAGTCGCGGTGACCGTTGATGATCCGGTCTTCATGATGATTCCGGATAAGTAAATGCGACTTGTGCATGAAACGCCTCTGTTGCTTGCGATCGCTCTGGCTGCCTGAGCTGGCTTGCTCGTTTTTGTAGTTTGAAGATTCGTTTTTCTTTGTTTACCAAGAAAGGACAGTCGGGGATGATTCGTCCATTCGCTCACAGGCCCCGATGCCAAACGGGCCGCACGCCAGACAAGGAAATCTCATGTCGACTCTCAAGAACCTGCAACGTCGCCTTCTGCTCAAGACCTTCGCTGCCACCAGCGCCCTAGGTGTCAGTGGCATCGCGCTGGCCCAGACTGGTGCCACGAAAGCACCGCGGGTGCTGCGCATCGGCTACCAGAAGGGCTGGCTCTCCATCCTCAAGGCCCGTGGCACGCTGGAGAAACGCCTGGCCCCGCTGGGCGCCAGCGTGAGCTGGACCGAGTTCACCGCCGGCCCGGTGCAGCTGGAGGCGCTCAATGTCGGCTCGATCGACTTCGGCGACGTCGGCGAAGCGCCGCCCATCTTTGCCCAGGCCGCGGGCGCGCCGCTGGTCTATGTCGGCTCCAGCAATCCACGCCCCAAGCTGGAGGCCGTCGTCGTGCCCAAGGACTCGCCCATCCGCAGCGTGGCCGACCTCAAGGGCAAGAAGATCGCCTTCAACAAGGGTTCCAACGTGCAGTACCTGATCGTCAAGCTGCTGGAAAAGCACGGCCTCAAGTACAGCGACGTGCAGCCGGTCTTCCTGCCGCCGGCCGATGCGCGCGCCGCCTTCGAGCGCGGCTCGGTCGATGCCTGGGCGATCTGGGACCCCTTCCTCGCTGCCGCCGAGAAAACGCTCGGCGCCCGGGTCCTGGCCGACGGAACGGGCGTGGTCAGCAACCGCTGGTATTTCTTCAGCTCGCGCGAATTCGCCACCCACAACGCCGACCTGCTGCGCATCGCGCTGGAAGAGATCGACAAGATCGACCGCTGGGTCGAGAAGAACAAGCCCGCCGCCGCGCAGGAGCTCTCCAGGATCCTGGGTCTCGATCAGGCGATCACCGAGCTCTGGATCAGCCGCACGAGCTTCGGCGTGGTGCCCGTCAACGGCAATGTGCTGGCCGAGCAGCAGGCGATTGCCGACACCTTCTTCGACCTCAAGCTGATTCCCAGGTCGCTCAACCTGCGACATGCCGCCCCGGTCAACCTGAACTGAGCGCGAGGACTCCCGATGAGCCTGTCCACCTCCGCCCGCCTGGCCGAAATCACGGTCGCCGAGATACCGGCCGGCCCTTCGACTTCCCTGCTGGGCCCCTTGCTCGCGCGCATCGGCAGGCAACTGCTGCCCTGGCTGCTGCCGCTGGCACTGATCGTCGCGTGGCAACTGGCCGCTTCGCGTGGTTGGCTCTCGACCCGCGTGTTGCCGGCCCCGTTCGATGTCGGCCAGGCCGCCTGGCAGCTCGCCATTTCGGGTGAGCTCTGGACCCATGTCAGGATCAGCGCCGGACGCGCCTTGCTGGGGCTGGCGGTCGGTGGCGGCCTCGGCCTGGTGCTGGGCTTGCTGACGGGGTCGGTGCGCTGGATCGAAACCCTGCTCGACTCGACGATCCAGATGATCCGCAACATTCCGGCGCTGGCGCTGATTCCGCTGGTGATCCTGTGGTTCGGCATCGACGAGACGGCCAAGCTGTTCCTGATCGCGGTCTCGGTGTTCTTCCCGATCTACATCAACACCTTCCACGGCATCCGCAACGTCGATCCGGGCCTGATCGAGATGGGCCGCACCTACGGCCTGAGCCGCTGGGGCCTCTATACCCAGGTGGTGCTGCCGGGCGCGCTGTCCTCGATCCTGGTCGGCCTGCGTTTCTCGCTCGGCCTGATGTGGGTGATCCTGATCGTGGCCGAAACCATCTCGGCCCAGGCCGGCATCGGCTACCTGACCATGAACGCGCGCGAATTCCTGCAGACCGACATCGTGCTGGTCGGCATCCTGCTCTACGCGCTGCTGGGCAAGCTCGCCGACCTGTTCGCGCGCGGCCTCGAACGCTACTGGCTGCGCTGGCACCCGGGTTACCAGTGACGTCACCGATACGGAGATCCTCTCATGACTGACAAGACATCCCCCGCCGGCGGCGTGCGGCTGGAGCTGCGCAGCCTCGGCAAGCGCTTCGGCCAGCGCGAAGTGCTGCGCCGCAACAACCTGAGCGTGGCGCCCGGCGAGTTCATCGCCATCGTCGGCCGCAGCGGCTGCGGCAAGAGCACGCTGCTGCGCCTGGTGGCTGGCCTCGACCAGGCCAGCAGCGGCGAGCTGCTGCTCGACGGCAGCCGGTCCCGCCAGGGCCGCGACGACATCCGCATCATGTTCCAGGAGGCGCGCCTGCTGCCCTGGAAGCGGGTGATCGACAACGTGGCGCTGGGCCTGCCGCCCGAACGCCTGGCCGATGCCGAGCGCGTGCTGGCCCAGGTCGGACTCGGCGACCGCCTGCGGGATTGGCCGGCCCGGCTCTCGGGCGGCCAGCGCCAGCGCGTGGCGCTGGCGCGTGCCCTGGTACACCAGCCGCGCCTGCTGCTGCTCGACGAGCCGCTGGGCGCGCTCGATGCGCTGACCCGCATCGAGATGCATGAGCTGATCGAGGGCCTGTGGCGCCGCAACGGCTTCACCGCGCTGCTGGTCACGCACGACGTGCAGGAGGCGGTCGCGCTGGCCGACCGCGTGATCCTGATCGAGAACGGCGAGATCGCGCTGGACGAACGCATTGACTTGGCGCGGCCCCGTTCGCGTGGCGATGCCGCCTTTGCCGCGACCGAAAAGCGCATCCTCGACCGCGTGCTGCAACTGCCCGAGGTCGATACGCCCGCGCCCGAACCATCCTGGCTGCCGGCGCACGCGCTGCGCTGGGCGATCTGAGCCGGCGCTGCCCCCGGAACCGAAATTCACCAGAGGAAACCATCATGTCCGTGTTATTGATCGCCGGCAGTCCTTCCGAGCACTCGCGCTCGGCCGCCTTGCTGGAGGGGGTTCAGCAGCGCCTTGAGCAAGGGGCAGGCAGCCGCCAGCTCTATATCGACCGGGTACAGATCCGTGACCTGTCGCCGCAGGCGCTGCTGCTGGCCGACTGGAATCACGTGAGCATCAAGCGCGCCATTGCCCAGGTCGAGTCGGCCTCGGCGCTGGTGGTCGCGACCCCGGTCTACAAGGCCGCCTACAGCGGCGTGCTCAAGGTCTTCCTGGACCTGCTGCCGCAGACCGCGCTCAAGGGCAAGGTGGTGCTGCCGCTGGCCACCGGCGGCAGCCCGCATCACATGCTGGCGCTCGACTATGCGCTGCGCCCGGTGCTGCAGTCGCTCGGCGCCAAGCATATCCTGCCGGGGGTCTATGCCTCCGACAGCCAGATCCCCAAGGACGAGGACGGCAGTTACCGGATCGGCGACGAGATCCAGGACCGGCTCGATGACGCGGTGCATATCCTGCTGCACGAAGGCTTGCGGCTGCCGGTCAAGCCGGGCTTCGCGCCCGTCGCGTTCGAATCCGTGCAGTACAGTGTCTGAGTAGCTGTTGGCCTCCACCTGACTCACCTGCCGACAGTCCGGCAAGACGCCACTGGGTCAGATCGACGTCATTGCGGATGAGTTTCTTCTCCGGCCATGCGCCAAGGCCCAGCCCGTGACCGGTGCGCTCTGCATGAGTTGTCTCCACAGCGCATCGAGCCGGGACAGGGAGTCACCGGGCAAGTCGGCCTTGCGGTTCCCGTTGCGCTCGAACCGGAATACCTCGGCTTGCACGGCGCGCACGACATCGCTCCGCTGCCAGGCCTGGTGGCCACGGGTGTGCAAGCCGACTTCACCGGCGTGCAGCACCCGCCCAGAAACCCGGGGACAAGGCCCAGGTCGAGTTGTGACTGCCTCCACCCGTGAACGCGCCGCAGATCAGTTCCCGGGTGGCCGCCCAAGCGCGGGCCGGTCCTCCCCCGATCACCAGCACGTGCAAAAGAACGAATGTTTTTTGCTATCGATATGGTGAAAGTTTCTATGGCGGCCGGTGCCGTACCCCTGTTGAAACATGACTGGTTGATGGGCTCGGAAAAGCCTGTTTGTTCATATTCATAGCTGAATTTCTTCTTTTTCCAGTGGGCTGAATTTCTGTAAAGTCAATTCTGATTTTTTACTTCAATCAATTGACCTTGTTTTGTGGTTTTCAGGAATTCAGGATGAATAGAAAAATATCTGGTCCCATCCCTGGCATCGATCGTCGGCAACTGCTTTTGCTGGGAGCGGCAGGCCTGGCCTGGTCGCCCATTTCCGCGTCCTGGGCCCAGAGCGTTTCCGCCGCCGATCTGTCCAAGGTCACTTTGCGTGTCGCCACCTACAAGGGGGGCTGGAACACCTTGCTCAAGGCAGCAGGCTTGGATAAAACCCCTTATCAGATCGAATGGAAGGAGTTCAACTCCGGCGTGCAGCACATCGAGGCCATCAATGCCGGGGCGTTGGACCTGGGCTCGGGCAGCGAAATTCCCGCGGTCTTTGCGGCGCGAACCCCGGGGCGTGTGCGCGTGATCGCGATCAGCAAGGGCGACCTCAACAACCAGGCTGTCTTTGTCCAAAAGGATTCAGCCATCAGGACCATCGCCGACCTCAAGGGCAAGCGGGTCGGCTATGTGCGTGCCACCACCACCCATTACTACCTGCACAGGATGCTGGCCGAGGCGGGGCTGTCGCTGCAGGATGTGCAGCTGATCAGTCTCAGCCCCTCGGATGGCCTCTCGGCCTTTGCCCGGGGCGATCTGGATGCCTGGGCCATCTATGGCTACAACGGCCAGCTCGCCCGCACCAAGTACGGCGCGCGCGCGATCAAGACCTCCAAGGGCTATCTGTCGGGCAACTTCCTCGTTTACGGCAACGAGGAGTCCTGGACTGACACCGCACGGCGTGCAGCCCTGGCTGACCTGCTGCAGCGCATTCAAAAGGCCACCGCCTGGTCGGTGACGCACGCGGTCGACTGGGCTAAGGCCCAGAGTGCGGAAACCCGGGTGCCGCTCGATGCCCTGCTGGCGATGTTCCAGAACCGCAGCCATGACGACCGCATCCAGCCCATCGTCGAGGCCGACATCAGGAGCCACCAGAACGTGGCCGACGTGTTCGCCAGCATCGGGGTGCTCGACGCGCCGGTCAAGGTGGCCCCCCTGTGGGACAAGACCTTCAACCGTTACCTGTCCTCCCAGTCATAACTTTCCACTTCGCAGGAGATGCATTCATGAGTCTCGAATTCATTGGCTTTATCGGACCCAGCGAGCAAAGCGAATCGCTGGCCCAGCGCGGCCCCCTGGTGGACAATGCGTTCATCAAGGCTTCCATTCGCGCCCAGGAATACGCGGGTTTTGACAAGGCGCTGATCGCGGTCAACAGTGCCTCGCCTGACTCATTCGCCATTGGTGCTTATGCGGCCGGCATCTCGGACTCCCTGGGGCTACTGATCGCCCAGCGTCCGGGTTTCACTTCGCCCACGTTGGCCGCGCGTCAACTCGCCACGCTCGACCAGCTCAGCGGCGGTCGGGTGGCGGTCAACGTCATCACCGGCGGCGATGGTGGTGACTTGCAAAAGGACGGCGACTTCCTGCCGCACGACGAGCGCTACGAGCGCACCGAGGAATACCTGGAGGTGGCCAAGCAGGTCTGGACCAGCAACGAACCGTTCGACCACCAGGGCAAGCATTTCCGCGTGCAAGGCAACCATACCGCGGTGCGCCCGGTGCAGAAGCCGCATATACCGATCTACTTCTCGGGTGCCTCGGAAGCCGCCGTGCGCGTCGCGGCCAGGCATGCCGATGTCTACATGATGTGGGGTGAACCGCTGGAGGACGTGCGGGCACGCATTGCAGCCGTGCGCGCCGAGGCCGCCAAGTACGGCCGTGCGGACAAGATCCGGTTCAGCCTGTCGCTGCGCCCGATCGTGGCCGACACCGAAGCCGAGGCCTGGGCCCGGGCCGATCGCATTCTGGCGCGCGCCCAGACCAACTTCCCGGCGTCCGACTTCATCAAGCGCCGTGGCGCCAACATCAACGTCGGCTCAGACCGCCTGATCGACATCGCGCGCCAGGCCCGCGTGCATGACAAGCGCCTGTGGACCGAGATCGCCGCGCTCACCGCTGCCGCTGGCAATTCCACCGGGCTGGTCGGCACGCCCGAGCAGGTGGCCGAATCGGTGCTCGACTATTACCGTCTGGGTGTCACCACCTTCCTGTTCCGTGGCTTCGATCCGCTGCAGGACGCCGTGACATACGGCCAGCACCTGATCCCGCTGGTACGCCAGCAGGTGGCAGAACTGGAGCGCAGCGCGCAACGCGCCGTCGCCTGAATGAAGGAACACAAGATGTCGACTCGAAAACTCCGCTTTGGCTTTGTCTTGCACGGCGTGGGCGCCGGCTGGGGTGACTGGCGCCACGAGGCCGCCGTCACCGACGCCAGCGTCAACTTCGGCTTTTACCGCGAGCAGGCGCAACTGGCCGAACAGGCCAAGTTCGAATTCCTGTTCGTGGCCGACAGCGTGCATATCACCGAACGCTCCAGCCCGCACTACCTCAACCGTTTCGAGCCCCTGACCATCCTGTCGGCGCTGGCCGCAGTCACTTCGCGCATCGGTCTGGTGGGTACGGTCACCGCGAGCTACAGCGAGCCCTATACCGTCGCGCGGCAGTTCGCCTCGCTCGACCATATCAGCGGCGGTCGCGCCGGCTGGAACGTCGTCACCTCATGGCTCGATGGCAGCGCCCGCAACTATGGCCGTGACGAACATTACGCCCACGACCTGCGTTACCGCCTGGCGGCCGAGCACCTGCAAGTGGTGCAGGGCCTGTGGGATTCGTGGGAGGATGACGCGCTGGTGCGCGACAAGGCCAGCGGCCAGTTCTTTGATAAAAGCAAGCTGCACCGCCTCGATCACAAGGGGGAGTTCTTCTCGGTCGAAGGGCCGCTCAACATTGCGCGCTCGCGCCAGGGCCAGCCGGTGATTTTCCAGGCCGGCGCATCGGAAGACGGCAAGCAATTTGCTGCCGGCCATGCCGATGCCATCTTCTTCCATGCCGATAAGATCGAGGAAGCGCAAGCCTACTACCGCGACGTGAAAGCCCGCGTGGCCGTCGCCGGGCGCAACCCCGACCAGGTCGCGCTGCTGCCGGGCATCCGACCGATCGTGGGCCGCACCGCCGAGGAGGCGGAACGCAAGTACCAGCAGGCCGCCGCTTTGGTGCCGATCGAAAACGCCCTGGCTGCGCTGGCCCGCCCGTTCAACGACCATGACTTCTCGGTCTATCCGCTGGACGAGCCGTTCCCCGACCTGGGCGACATCGGACGCAACAGCCAGCAAAGCAGCAGCGACCATATCAAGCAGGTGGCCAGGGAAAAGGGCTGGACGCTGCGCCAGGTGGCCCTGTGGCATGCCTCGCCCAAGCGCAGCTTCGTCGGCACTGCCGAACAGGTGGCCGACGAGATCCAGCACTGGTTCGAGAACGGTGCCGCCGACGGCTTCAACTTCTTCGAGGCGCTGCCCAACAGTTCGCTCAAGGACTTCGTGGCGCTCGTGGTCCCGATCCTGCAAGCTCGCGGCATCTGGCGCACCGACTACGAGGCCGACACCTTCCGTGGCAATCTGGGGCTGCCGGTGCCCGAGAATCGGTACACCCGACAGCGCCATGAAACGCAAGCGAACATCCTGCGACAGCAGGCATTCACCCCAACTGGGCAAGCGGTGGAAACAGGGGGAGAGTTGACGGTCTGACGCCCGTCCTGATGGCCGTCTGGTGCTGTGAAGTCTTGCCACAGCACCGTTGCCCGCAGCAGCGGGCTTTTTTGCGTCTATCGGCCTTTGCCCTGCAAGTCGGCCTCGGCCATCTGGCGACCCCTGGCAAATACCTCGTCCATGCGCCAGTGGCGATTGGCGTAGCGCGGATCGTCCGCCCACTCATGCCAGCCCGAGTCGCGTCGGTACACGCCGAGCAGGCCTCGGGCCTCAATGCCCTGCGCATCCACCTGGACCGCCTGGTACACATCCGGGTCCACATAGAGCGCATCGGCCTCGCAGTGAAGTTCGCAGGCAAAGCAGGTCTGGCAATCGTTGATGCGCGCGATCTGCGGCGGTGAGGACCCCGTGCCGGCGTCGAATACCGACGCCGGGCAGATGGCCACGCAGCGCTGGCAAGCGGTGCAGCGATCAGGCAGGAGGAGGGCAATCATGGTCGTGGATCAGGCCAGGGAGGCGGTGGTGGCAACGGCGTTGCCTGCTACGGGATGCGGACTGGTCCAGGTCTGATCCAGTCCGCCCACGGTCAGTCGATGGGCTGCGCCAGCGCGCATCTCGGGCCGATCCGTGCGCTGGTGCATGCCACGGCTTTCATCGCGGGCGAGCGCGGCAGTCGAGCACCAGCGGGCGGTTGCTAGCAGGGCGGCGGTCTCGCGTTGGCGCAGCACATCGATCCCCTCACCCCGGGCATGATCGCGCCAGTTCTGCCAGTCGTCATTCAGCGCGACCAGCGAACGCTGCAGGGCCGCGCCATCGCGGAACACATTGAGGTCCAAGTCGAGCATCGGACGCTGCAGTCGCTGCACGGTAGCTGCGCTATCCAGGCCCAGGGCCTGCTGGCGTGGGCGCAAGCCCGCCTGGCCAGCGCGTTCGACAGCGGTGCGGGCACGCCGCCCGGACTGGCGGGAGCGTCTGGCGGCCGCCTCGCCGGCCCACAAGCCCGATGACAGGGCCCAGGCCGAGTTCACGTTGCCGCCGCCTGACAAGGCGCCTGCCACGGGTTCACGCGAAGCGGTATCTCCGGCCACGAACAGGTTGCGTACCGTGGTCTCGCAGTCGGCGTTCGCCACGCGCAAGCCTCCGATTCCGCGCACGGTGCCTTCGCCGCGCAGCTGAATTTCAAAGCGGTCGCGAAACGGGTCGATGCCGTGCCGGGTGAATGGCAGCATGACATTGGGCGAGATGCTGCTCAGGAGCTGACGCAGGTCGGCCGGCATGCGGTCGAGCGAGCAGAGCACCGGTCCGTTGAGCAGTGCGGCCGCGATCTCGCGCGTGTTGTTGGGCCCGGGCGGGATGTCGAGCTCGCGGCCGGCCTGGTCGAAGTAACGCGCAAAGACATAGGACATGGCCCGCGTCATCGACGAGCGGATGGGCGCCACGGTGTAGGCGTTGCTGAACTCCATGCCCGAGAGCTCGGCCCCGACCTCGGCCGCCATGAGCAGGCCGTCGCCGGTGTTGTTGTCTGCACCCAGCAGCTTGGAGAGGAAGGCGCAGCCGCCCGTGGCCAGTACCACTGCGCCGGCGCGGATTGTCCAAGGCCGGCCATCCGGGCGCCGCAGGCCGGCCGCACCGGCAACGGCGCCATCGGCATGCCGCAGCAGCTCCAGCGCCGGGTGGTGATCGAGCAACTGCACGCCAGCCACTTCGACCAGGGCACGCAGCGCACGCATGTATTCGGGGCCGCGCAGGGCACGGTAGATCCTGCGCCCCTGTGCGTCGACGCCAAAGCGGTAGTGTGTGCCGACGGTCGGCAGGTGGCGCCAGGTGGTGTCCAGGATGCGGTGCATCCAGCCGGGTTCGGCCAGCCCCAGGCCCAGCTGGGCCCGCTGGCTTACCGCCGCATCGCGTTGTTCGGGCGGCACCCACCAGTGGCCCGGACCACCGGTCGCCGTCACTCCGCTGGTGCCGCAATAGCCTTTGTCGACCAGTACCACCTGGGCACCCGCGCGGGCGGCGCCGAGCGCCGCCCAGGCGCCAGCCATGCCGCCGCCGATGACGAGCACATCGGTCTGCAGTTGGACGGTTTCGCTCATGTCGAGGTTCGGTGCGCGGTTCAGATCACGTGGAAGCCATGGGTTCCGTCGCGCCCCAGCTGCTCGATCAGACCGAATTCCCAGTCCAGATAGGCTTGCATGGCTTCGCGCGGGTTGTCGGTGCCTTCGTAGGGGCGGCGGTAGCGGTCGATGCGCGGGCTGGCCAGGTTGCGCTCACCCTGCTCGACCGGCAGGCCCGCGTCAGCCCAGGCCTGGTTGCCGCCTTCGAGTACCTGCACCTGGGCGCCGGTGGCCAGGGCCACTTCCTCGACCGCGTACTTGGCCAGCAGACTGCTGCCACAGGTCAGCACGTAACGCCTGGCCCTGGGCACGCGGGCCAGGCCCTGCTGCAGGTCGGAGCGCAGCAGGAACCAGGCGCCGGTCACATGGCGCTTGACATGGTTGGCGCTGGTGGTGAAGTCCAGCACCGCGGTGGTGGCTGGCGGTTCACGCTCCAGGATCTCGGCCAGCCTTGCCGGTGTGATCCAGTCGACCGGTCGCGTCGGTGCGGGGTAGCGGGGCAGCGGCTGGCCGGTCTCGCTGAAGTCGGCCTGGGTCACGGCATCGAGCACCCATACCTCCCATCCCATCTGGGCCAGCCACGAGCCGGTCATGTTGGCGCGCGCGCCGTCATCGTCCACCAGCACGATGCGCGCGCCGCGTACCGGAGCAGAGACGTCGGTTTCCTGCACCAGCTGCCCGCCCGGGGCACTGCGGAAGCCAGGCAGGTGACCCGCGCTGTACTCCTCGGGGGTACGCACATCGAAGCGGTAGGTAGTGCGGCTCGGCTCGGCCAGGAAGCGGTCCAGATCGGCCAGGCGAGCGCGCTGCACGCCGGCCCGGTCGGCCACGGCGCGCGCAGCCCGCGCGGCCTCGGCCTGCAATCCAGGGCTTACCGCGTGGTGGCGACGATCCGCGCCCTGGTCCAGGGTCTGGCCGGCCAGGGTCCAGCCTATGGTGCCGTTGCGCAGTGCTGCTACCGGGTTCGGAATGCCCGCATTGACCAGCGACTGGGTGCCGATGATGCTGCGGGTGCGTCCCGCGCAGTTGACGATGATGCGGGTCTTCGGATCGGGGGCATGCGCGCGCGCCCTGAGCACCAGTTCGCCGCCAGGCACACTGGTACCGCTGGGGATGCTCATGGTCTGGTACTCGTCGAAGCGCCGGGCGTCGAGCACCACCACATCGGCCTGCTGGTCGATCAGGGCCTTGACTTCCTCTGCTGACAGGGAGGGCGTGTGCCGCTTCGATTCGACCAGCTCGCCAAACGCCTTGCTTGGCACGTTGACATCGATAAACAGCTCGCCGCCGGCATCTCGCCAGCCTTGCAGCCCGCCGTCAAGCAGCGACACCTGCTGGTAGCCCAGCGCCTGCAGCCTGCGCGCGGCCGGTTTGGCCAGGCCTTCGCCGTTGTCGTAGACGACGACGGCCGTGCTCAGCCGGGGAATGCGGCTCCAGGCATCGAGCTCGATGCGGCCGAACGGCAGGTTCGCCGCGAACAGCGGGTGGGCCTGGGCGAAGGGGTCTTCTTCCCGCACGTCGAGCAACGCGATTTCGGAGCGGTCCAGCAGGGCCTGGCGGACCTGGGCATAGCTTGTCTTGGGCAATGGAGAGGTCATGTTTCGGGGGTTCAGACGGTCGCGGAAAAGGTACGCTCGGACGAGAGATCCCAGATATTGGGCAGGGTGGTGTTGCTGTAACCGGAGACAAAGGGCTTGCGGCTGCCGTCCTCGGCGAACACCGAACGCTGCACGGCTCCGATGTTGGCGCCATACACATGGATGCTGACGGACGCCTGGTCGCTCAGGGCATTGCTCACGCGATGCACATCGCCCAGGGTGGGCGACACCGCTTCCACCGCGCCTTGCTCAAGCCGATGCACCGCTCCCTGCGGCACCAGCCTGCCGTTGGGCGTGCGCTGGTAGGGCTGCGAGAGCTCCGCGCCGCGCAACACCCCGATCAGGCCCCACACGGTGTGATCGTGGATGGGGGTGAATTGACCTGGCCCCCAGACGAAGCTCACCACGGAAAACCGGTTCAGCGCATCGGCATGCAGCAGGTATTGCTGGTATCGGAGCGGACTGGGCTGCGCGTAGGCCTCGGGCAGCCAGTCGTCGTGCGCGACGAGATCACGCAGCAACTCGCCGCCACTTTGAATGATCTCGGATTCACTGGGTTGGCGATCGAGCAGCCCAGCGAACTGCTGGACGAATTGGCGCAGCCGCGCCGAATGGGTTGGTGAAGTCATGAGCTGGCAATGGAATGGGTGAACTGCCAGAACAGTGGGTCGTGACAGTCATTCGATTGCAAACGATGGCGGTCGAGATGGGTACGATTTCTTTCGTATATTCATCTTCAGTTTCCTTCGTTGCGGGCGAACCGGCGAAAGTTTGTAATGAAGCAATCACAAGGCTCGCTGGCGCTTTTTGTCGTCAGCATCTGCAAAAGGATTGATCATGAAACTGAATTCCCGTTTCCCTGTGCAGGCCGCCGGACTGTCGCGCCGCACGGTGCTGCGCTCGGTCGGTGTCGCCGGTGTCCTGGGCCTGGCGGGCATCGCCACCCACCGTTCGGTGGCCGCTGCCGGACCGCTGCGCGATGTGAAGCTGGCCTGGAACGCGAACGCGATCTGCCTGTCCGCCGCACCGGTGGCGCTGCAGCGCGGCATCTTCGAGAAGCACGGATTGAACGTCGAGCTGGTCAATTTCGCAGGCTCGACCGACCAGCTGCTCGAGACCATCGCGACCGGCAAGGCCGATGCCGCCTTGGGCATGGTGCACCGCTGGATCAAGCCGCTCGAAGCCGGGCTCGATGTCAAGCTGGTGGGCGCCAGCCACGGCGGCTGCGTGCGCCTGGTGGGTTACTCCCCGGCCGGAACCACTTCGCTCAAGGCGCTCAAGGGCAAGACCATTGCGGTGTCCGACCTCAACAGCCCGGGCAAGAATTTCTTCTCGGTGCTGCTCGTCAAGGCCGGGCTGGACCCGGAGCGTGACGTGAGCTGGCGCCAGTTCCCCGGTGACATGCTGGGCCTGGCGCTGGAGAAAGGCGAAGCCCACGCCATCGCCGATGCCGATCCGAACCTGCTGTTCATCGAGCGCCGCACCAAGGGCATTGTCGATCTCGCCACCAATCTGTCGGGCGAATACGCGGCCAAGACCTGCTGTGTGCTGGGGACTGGCGGCCAGCTGGTGCGCAACGACAAAGCCCTGGTGGCGTCGCTGGTGCGGGCGATCAACGAGGCGTCGGATTTCATTGCGAACAACCCGAACGAGACCGCCAGGATCTTCCAGCCCTACACCAAGGCCTCGCTGGAGGACGTGCGTTACGTGCTGGGCACCCTGACGCACCGCAACCACCCGACGGGCCTGAGCTTGCAGAAGGAAGTCGAGTTCTATGCGCGCGACTTCAAGCTGGTCAATGTGCTCAAGCCCTCCACCGATCCGGCCCGCTTTGCCAAGCATGTCGTGGTCGACGTGCTGGCCTGAACCTTTACCCAGGGAGTTTTTGTCATGAGCCATCTCGAATCCGTGCTCCATCGGGGGGGCGGCCTTCCCCGGCCGCCCCACTCGGAACCCGCACCGCGCCCCGGGGCTGCGCGAAGCGGCTCCGTGCGAGCCGAGCGAGCGACGATCCAGTCAGCCGCTGCTCCTGGTCGGATCTGGTTCACCGGCCTGCTGGCCGCCTTGGCCTGGTCGGCATTGGCGCTGCTGACGCAGGCCTGGCCCAATGCGGAAGTGGGTTTCAGCGACTGGGCCTATACCGAGGAGTTTGCCTGGCTGGCCTGGGGCGTGTCGGGCGGACTGGCGCTGCTGGCGCTGCTGCCCGGCCCGCTGGCGCGCGACCGCTTGCGTTCGACCGGCCCCTGGCTGGTGACATTGGCGCTCGGCCTGGCCATATGGGAGCTGTTCACCGCCAAGACGGCCTCGCTGCCGGCGCCGTTTTTCGCTCCGCCGCAGAGCCTGATCGAAGTCTTCGTCTCCGACTGGCCGCGGCTGCTCGACAGCGCCTGCAACTCCATCAAGTTGCTGCTGATTGGCATTCTCATCGGCGCGGTTGCCGGCTTCGTCGTGGGGGTGTTGATCGGCTGGTCCCGCACCGCCAACTACTGGATTCACCCGGTGTTGCGGGTGCTGGGCCCGGTGCCGACCACGGCGCTGCTGCCGATCTCGTTCTACTTCTTCCCTTCCAGCTGGTCGACCGCCATCTTCCTGATCGCACTGGGCACGGCCTTCCCGGTAGCCATCCTGACCTGGTCGGGTGTCGCCAATGTCAACAAGAACTACTACGACGTGGCACGCACCATGGGGGCTTCACCCTGGTTCCTGGTGCTGCGGGTGGCGATACCGGCTTCATTGCCGCAGGTGTTCGTCGGCCTGTTCATGGGACTCGGCGCGGCCTTTTCCACCCTGGTCGTGGCCGAGATGCTGGGCGTGAAGTCCGGCCTCGGCTGGTATCTGACCTGGGCCCAGGGCTGGGCCAGCTACCCCAATATGTACGGCGCCTTGCTGGTGATGGCGGTGCTGTTCTCCGGTCTGATCTCGCTGCTGTTCCTGCTGCGTGACCGTCTGCTGTCGTGGCAGAAAGGAACCGTGAAATGGTGAGCTTCGCTACCGCCGTGACCCGTCCGGATTCCACCGAAGTCACCAGCAAAGGTGCGCATATCGAGGTCAGCCATGTCAGCCACTGGTTCGATGGACCGGCGGGGCATCTGCAGGTGATCGATGAACTGGAGCTGGAGATCGAGCCCGGCGAGTTCGTGGCGCTGCTGGGCCCCAGCGGCTGCGGCAAGTCCACGCTGCTGCGCCTGGTGGCGGGCCTGGACCAGGCCACCACGGGCGAGCTGAGGCATGACGGCCAGACCATCGCCGAGCCCGACCCTTCGCGCATCCTGGTGTTCCAGGACCCGACCCTGTTTCCCTGGCGCACGGTGTGGGACAACGTGGCCCTGGGTCTGCAGGCGCGCGGCGTGCTGAAGGCCGAACGGGCCCGGGTGGACCAGGCCCTCAGGCGGGTCGGCTTGCAGGACTTTGCCAAGGCGTTTCCGCACCAGCTGTCCGGCGGCATGGCGCAGCGCGCCGCACTGGCGCGTGCGCTGGTGAACGACCCGAGCTTGCTGATCCTGGACGAGCCGCTGGGCAAGCTCGACTCGCTGACCCGGCTGTCGATGCAGACCGAACTGGTCGATCTGTGGCAGCGCAGCGGCTTCTCGGCCTTGCTTGTGACCCACGATGTCGAGGAGGCGCTGTTCCTGGCGCAGCGCGTCATAGTGTTGTCGGACCGGCCGGCACGTATCCACAAGGTGCTGCACAACGATCTTCCCTACCCGAGGCACCGGGGGGACCCGCGCCTGGCCGAATTGCGCCATGAAGCCCTGACCGCGCTTGGGCTGGATGCCAGCTGGTGAACCTGAGCCCCGATGCTGTCAACGTGCTGCTGTGGCTGTTGCATCAGGCGCAGCAGACAGGGTGGCGATGGCTGCACGCCCTGGGTCTTACGCAGCCGCTGCATGGCCAGCCCAGCTGGCCATTCACTCATCGTCTGGCGGCGGAATACCTGTTGAATGAGCCCGGCCAGTCGCGTCGCCTGGTGTTTGCCTTGGCGACGCTGCTGCTGCTGTCCTTGCTCGGCGGGCTGGCCTGGCGTTGGCGTCGCGGGCGCGGCTGGCTGGCCGGTGTGGCACTGGGGCTGCTGGTTCTGACGCCCTGGCCCGAATGGCGGCTGCTGCTTAGGCCCACGGTGCCGACCGCCTTCCACCAAACCCCCAATGGCTTCAGCGCCAGCAGCATCGTGCGGGGCCAGCGCGCCTACCAGGCGCATTGCCAGCGCTGCCATGGCGCGGACGGCCGGGGCGAGGGACCCGATGCCGCCCAGCTTCCCATGTGGCCGCCCACACTCAACGG
Organism: Chitinophaga pinensis; assembly: GCA_943326015.2. GTDB lineage: Bacteria > Pseudomonadota > Gammaproteobacteria > Burkholderiales > Burkholderiaceae_C > Malikia. The sequence continues at coordinate 103,849 of CALPRQ020000004.1, forward strand.
CTCTCTGCTGTGGAAGCGGCTCGATGGTGAACTGTTCTGGACGGTCCGTCACGGCATGCAAGACCGGCATGGGCAGGGCACCATGCCGGGCAGCAGCCTCAGCGACCAGCAGATCTGGGACCTGCTGGACTTTCTGCGGGCGCAGGCCGCGGGTCAGACATTGCGGCAGACCGGCAGCTGGATGTACCCCGTTCCGGTGCCTGATGTCCCCATCGTCTGCAGCAATGGCAGTCGCAGCCTGAGCAGCCAGCGCGGTCAGCGCTTGCGCCTGGTCCTCACGGGCGGCAAGGGTCCGGTCGCGTCGGAAGATCCGCGGCTGTCGACCGTGGCCGTGGGCAGGGAAGCGGCCGATGTCGACTGCCATGTGGACAACGAGGAACTGATGCAGGCCTTGGCCCTTGTGGTCGGTGTCCGGCCGCAGGAGCTGCCAGGGCACCGGCTCATCGCCGACAAGCAGGGTTGGCTGCGTGTGCGTGGCCAGCCAGGCGATGAGCAGTGGTCCGAGGACGATCTGGTGTGCCGGACCAACGCAAGGCCAACAGACATGGCCAAGGCACAGGCCAATTCGGTAGATGGTCTGGAAGCCATCATTCGCCGCATGGACAGTGAACCGGTCCGTTCGCAGCGAGGCGGATTTCCACATTGAATCCGCATGGAATTCCTATGCTGAAAACATATATTAAAAGCCGTTTTTCTTCGTTGAATTTCGATTGCGCTGCTTTTATCGTCTGGTCCATCTTTCGATGAATTGAAAAGTTGCCCATGTCTACCATTCTCTCCTCCGCACTGCCAGCCAGTCTGCTTGCCTTGCTCAATACGCCGCCCAGAAGACAGGACTGGTTCGACGAGCCAGTTGCCTTGCGCTCGATCGAGGAAGAGCGTCAATACCGGCGCGAGCAATTGGCCATTTCGTTTCGCCTGTTTGCCCAGCATGGATTGAATGTGGGGCTGGCGGGTCATATCACCGCGCGCGATCCCGAGTGGCATGACCATTTCTGGGTGAACCCGCTCGGCGTCAACTTCTCGCAGATCCGCGTCTCCGACCTGCTGCTGGTGAACGCGCAAGGCGAGATCGTCGTCGGCAAGGGGCCGCTGAACCGTGCCGCCTTTGCCATCCACGCCGCACTGCATGAAGCCCGGCCCGACATCGTGGCCGCGGCCCATACCCATTCCACCTACGGCAAGGCCTGGTCCACCCTGGGCCGCCTGCTGGACCCGCTGACGCAGGACTCCTGCGCCTTCTATCAGGATCACGCCCTGTTCGATGACTTCAATGGCGTGGTGCTGGAGACCGACGAGGGTTTCCGCATCGCCAAGGCATTGGGGTCGCGCAAGGCCGTGATCCTGAAGAACCACGGCATCCTCACCGCCGGTCCTTCGGTGGAGGCCGCTGCCTGGTGGTACATCGCGCTGGAAAACGTTTGCCACACCCAATTGCTGGCCGAAGCCGCAGGCCAACCCGTTTCGATCCCGCATGAAGTCGCCTTGCGCACCCATGAGCAGGTCGGTGGCCCTGGCGGGGCGCATTACACCTTCAAGGGTCTGGCGGACATCCTGGTTCGCGATCAGCCCGAGGTGCTGCAATGAACGCCCCCCTCAACTGGAGCGAACTGGCCACCAGCCTGGCGGCGGACTTTGCCCAGCGGGCGGTCAAGCACGATCTGGAGGGAAGTTTCCCCTTTCAGAACTTCACCGATCTGCATCGCGCGGGGCTGCTCACGCTGGCTGCACCGGCAGAACTGGGCGGACAAAACGCCACGCTGGCGCAGCTCGGCGAGGTGATCGGCGCCATCGGCTATGGCGACCCGGCCACCGCGCTGGTGTTGATCATGCAATACATCCAGCACCGTTCATTGGGGCGCGCTGGCAACCGCTGGCCGCGCGATCTGGCACAGCGCGTGGTGCGCGAGGCCCATGAAAAGGGGGCACTCATCAATGCGCTGCGGGTCGAGCCCGATCTGGGCACGCCGGCGCGTGGCGGCCTGCCCGCCACCATCGCCAGCCGCACGCCAGAGGGCTGGCGCTTGAATGGACACAAGGTGTATTCGACCGGCGTGCCGGTACTGCAGTGGTATGCGGTCTGGGTCCGCACCGATGAGACGCCACCCCGCGTGGGCACCTTGCTGGTGCCAGCCGGCCTGCCTGGCACGCGCATCGTTGAGACCTGGGACCACCTGGGGCTACGTGCCAGCGGCAGTCATGATGTGATCTTCGAGGAGGTACTGCTCCCCTTGGGCCACGAGATCGATCTGCGCCAGCCGCAGGACTGGAGCACTGGCGACCCGCAGATGCAGGCCGAGATGACCGTGCTGATGGGCGCGCTATACACCGGCGTGGCGCGTGCCGCGCGCGACTGGCTGCTGGGATTCCTGCAGGAACGCAAGCCGTCGGCTCTGGGGGCATCACTGGCCACGCTGCCACGGGTGCAGGAGGCCGTCGGCCGCATTGAGGGGCTGCTGCTGGCCAATGACCGTCTGCTGCGCGGGCTGGCCCGAGACATCGATGCCAGTCTTGGCGTACCCGGTACCGAGAGCTCCCTGATCAAGAGCCTGCTGACCAACCAGGCGGTGCAGGCGGTGGAAATTGCCCAATCGCTCACCAGCAACCACGGACTGGCGCGCAGGAACCCGCTGGAGCGCCACTGGCGCGATGTGCTGTGCGGTCGCCTCCACACGCCGCAGGACGACAGCGTCTGGGTGGCGGCAGGGCGGCGTGCACTGGGCGTTTGAGTCAAGGAAGCTCCAGCCATGCGTCACCCCGATACTCCCACCCGGCCCCTGGTGGTGCTCAACCAGTTGGGCCAAGGGCAACTGCCGGACATGAGCGGCGTGCAGTTCATCGACGATGCTCAGACCCCAGCCTGGTTGCGATCCCGGGAAGCGGAGGTGCTGCTCACCGGGCCGCGCAACGGCTGGAAAGAGGCGCCGCAGGAGGCGCCCGAAGGCTGGCCGGGCCGTTTGCGCTGGGTGCATCTGGCTTCGGCCGGGGTTGACTTCTTTCCTTCCTGGCTGTTCCGTGTCCCCCAGGTCACCTGTTCCCGTGGCGTGGCGGCCGATCCCATCGCCGAATATGTGCTGTCGGCCATGCTGGAGCAGGTCAAGCAATTGAATGGGCGGACCGTGAACCGTCTGATCGCTTGGCAGAGGGAATTCGATCGCGCGGTCTCGCAGCCCCTGGGTACGCTCAAAGGGCAGACCCTGGGCTTGCTGGGGTACGGTGCGATAGGACAGGCCGTCGCCCGCCGGGCGCTGGCATTCGGCATGCAGATCCGTGCGCTGCGGCGCTCCGGCCAGCACATCGACGATGAAGGTGTGACATCCGTGGCATCGCTGCGGGAACTGCTCGAAAGTTCCGACCATCTGGTGCTGGCCCTGCCGCTCACGGACGAAACGCGCCATCTCATCAATGCCGGGGTCTTGTCCTACGCCAAGCCCGGCCTGCATCTGATCAACATTGCCCGGGGCGCGCTGGTGGATCACGAAGCTCTGCGCGCTGCGCTCGATCGTGGCGCGATAGCTGCCGCGACTCTGGATGTGACCGAACCCGAGCCACCGCCGCACGGGCACTGGCTGTACCAGCACCCCCGCGTGCGCCTGACGCCTCATATCTCCTGGTCCGCCAACGATGGGCCAGCGGCCACGGCCTTGAAGTTCCAGCACAACCTGGCGCGTTACCTGAAGGGGGACAGTCTGTTCGATCGGGTGGACCCGTCAAAAGGCTATTGATTCATCGCCATCCATTCACGAGAGGAAGCTCATCCATGCAACGCCGTCACTTCAGCCGGATTCTGGCCTCATCCCTTGCCGCGCCAGTCATCCTGAGCGCTACCTTGGCGCAGGCGCAGCAGCGCGTGCTGTTGCGCGCCGGCGATCAAAAGGGCGGCTTGCAGGCCCTGCTCGATGCGGCCGGTGAACTGAAGAACCTGCCCTACGACATCAAGTGGTCGGAGTTCCCGGCAGCGGCTCCGCTGGCAGAAGCCCTCAACGCCGACGCCGTGGACCTCGGCATCATCGGCGATGCGCCCTTGCTGTTTACCCTCGCGGCCGGAAGCCGCGTCAAGGCCTTTGCCGCCAGCCGATCCGACGCCTATGGCACGGCCATTCTGGTGCGGCCGGATTCGCCCTTGAAGACCGCAGCCGACCTCAAGGGCAAGAGCATTGCCACCAACCGCGGCTCCATCGGCCATTTCGTGACGCTCAAGGCACTGGATTCGGTCGGGCTGACCGCCGACGACATTCAACTGCGTTTCATCCCGCCCGCCGAAGCCAAGCTGGCCTTGACGCAAGGCTCGGTCGACGCCTGGGCCACCTGGGACCCCTACACCGCGCTGGCCGAAACCAGCAAGCATGCGCGCGTGCTGGTGTCGGGACGCGGGTTGTGGACGGGGCTGAGTTACCTGGCTGCCACCGAATCGGCGCTGCGCGACAAGCGTACCGCGCTGCAGGATTTCAAGGACCGCGTGGCCAGAGCCCAGGTCTGGTCCTATCAGAATCCGGACTCCTTCAGTTCCACGCTGGCTCGCATCATCGGCATTCCCGAGGAGGCAGCCAAGCTCCAGTTCGTGCGCCGCGTCACGCGCTGGGTCAACATCGACGAGCCGGTAGTGGCTGATCAGCAGCGCACCGCCGACTTCTACCTCAAGGCCGGTCTGCTCAAGCAGCGGCTGGAGGTGCGCAGCACCTTCGACTCCAGCTTCAAGAGCCAGGCGTGAAGCAGGGGATGAGCCGCACAACTGCAGCTCAGCCACCTGCCGATCGGTGTCACCTGCCATCGCCCACTCGCTGATCCCCTTCAATTTTGTAATAAGCAACTGAGAACTTATTCGTTCCTGCTTGAACGGCTCCTGGCCATCATTGGGTCAGGGCCGCCCAATCGTGCATGAATCGCTGGCGGCCATGAACGGTAATGTCGCTGAAGTTCTTTGGAGTTTTTGATGGGTCTCAATATTTTCTGGTTCATTCCTACGCATGGGGAAAGCCGCTACCTCGGGAGTTCCGAGGGGGCTCGTCGGATCAGTCACGATTACCTCAAGCAGGTGGCCCAGGCCGCCGACCATCTGGGTTATGAAGGCGTCCTGATCCCGACCGGGCGCTCCTGCGAGGATCCCTGGGTGGTGGCCGCCAGTCTGATTCCGGTCACGCAGCGGCTCAAGTTCCTGGTCGCCGTGCGTCCCGGTCTGCACCAGCCCGCGCTTGCGGCGCGCATGGCCGCCAGCTTCGATCGCCTGTCTGGCGGGCGGCTGCTGATCAACCTGGTCACCGGCGGCGACCGGGCCGAACTCGAAGGCGATGGCGTGTTCCTGGACCATGCCGCCCGCTACGAGCAGTCGGCCGAGTTCATCCACATCTGGCGTGAAATCCTGGCGCGCAGCCACGACGGCGAGAGCTTTGATTTTGAGGGCAAGCATCTGCAGGTCAAGGGAGCCAAGCTGCTCTATCCGCCGCTGCAGCGGCCCCATCCTCCGGTGTACTTCGGCGGTTCGTCCGAAGCCGCCCATGAACTGGCGGCGGAACAGGTCGAGACCTACCTGACCTGGGGCGAACCCCCGGCCGAGGTCGCCAAGAAAGTGGCCGATGTGCGCGCGCGTGCGGCCCAGCGCGGGCGGACCGTGAAGTTCGGCATTCGCCTGCATGTGATCGTCCGTGAAACCGAGGCCGAAGCCTGGGCCGCGGCCGATGCACTGATCAGCAAGCTCGACGACGACACCGTGGGGCAGGCGCAGCAGGTTTTTGCGCGCATGGATTCCGAAGGCCAGCGCCGCATGGCCGAGCTGCATGCGGGAGGCAGCAAGCGCACCCGCGCCGACCTGGAGATCAGCCCCAACCTGTGGGCTGGGGTGGGCCTGGTGCGCAGCGGCGCTGGTACCGCCCTGGTGGGCGATCCGCAAACGGTGGCCGCGCGCATCCGGGAATATGCCGATCTGGGCCTGGACACCTTCGTGCTGTCGGGCTACCCGCACCTGGAAGAGGCTTATCGCTTTGCCGAGCTGGTGTTCCCGCTGCTGCCGCTGTCGGTCCGCGACAAGCTGGCTGGCCAGGGGCATGACGCCGCCCTCGGTGAAACCGTCGCCAATGTGTTTGTGCCGCGCGTGGCGCAGGGTTGATTGCAATGCAAAGTTTTTCCCTTGACCGTCGTGCCTTGCTGGGCTCGCTCGCGGCCCTGGGCGCCTTGTCCAGCGGCCTGGTCCAAGGCCAGTCTGCCCAGGCCGGCAACTTGCGCATCGGTCTGCAAAAATCGTCCACGCTGGCCACGGTCCTGCGCACGCGAGGCACCCTGGAGCAGTTGCTGGCCCCCTTGAACGTGAAGGTCAGCTGGCATGAGTTCACCAGCGGTCTGCCCCTGCTGGAGGCCTTGAACCTGGGCAACATCGACGTCAGCGCCGACGTGGCCGACACCGTTCCCGTGTTCGCGCAGGCGGCGGGTGCCAAACTCACTTTCGTGGCACAGGAGGCCCCCTCCCCATCGGCCCAGGCCATCATCGTCCGGGCTGATTCGCCGATCCAAAGCGTTGCCGACCTCAAGGGCAAGCGGGTCGGTTTTGCCAAGGCCGCCGGCGTCCATTTCCTGCTGCTTGCCGCCCTGGAGAAGGCCGGCCTGAGCTTCAAGGACATCGAACCGGCTTACCTGGCGCCGGCCGACGGACGTGCGGCTTTCGAGCGCGGCGCGATCGATGCCTGGGTGGTGTGGGACCCCTTCCTGGCGGCCGTGCAGAAGCAGTCGAGCGTGCGCCTGCTGGCCGACGGACGCCATCTCGCTTCCTATCAGCGCTATTATCTGGCCGGTACCCCCTTTGCCCAGGCGCGGCCCGACGTGTTGCGGGTGTTCTTCTCCGAGCTGCAGAAGGCGGGTGTCTGGGTCAAGCAGTACCCCAAGGAGGCTGCGGCTTTGCTGGGGCCGGTGTGGGGTCTGGACGCCGACATCGTCGAGCTGGCCAACAGCCGGCGCAGCTACGAGGTGCGTGCTGTCTTGCCGTCCAGCATGGCTGAGCAGCAACGCATCGCCGATGCCTTCCTGAGCGAAAAGCTGCTCCCGCGACGGGTGGACGCCCTCAATGTGCCCCTTTTCAAGCCAGCGGCCTGATGCCACTGACTGCAGCCTGCGCCTGATCTCAAACCCCTGACCACTGGAGTCCCATATGTCTGAAAACTGGAAATTCGAAACCCGATCCGTGCACGCCGGCTATCGGCCCGATCCCACCACCAAGGCGGTGGCCGTGCCGATCTACCAGACCGCCGCCTACGCCTTTGACAGCGCGCAGCATGGCGCTGATCTGTTCGACCTCAAGGTGCCGGGCAACATCTACACCCGCATCATGAACCCGACGCAGGATGTGCTGGAGCAGCGCATCGCGTCACTCGAGGGCGGCATCGCCGCGTTGGCGCTGGCCTCGGGCCAGGCGGCCGTGACCTACGCGATCCAGACCATCACCGAGGCGGGCGACAACATTATCTCCAGCACCGCGCTCTACGGCGGTACCTACAACCTGCTCGCGCACACGCTGCCGCAGTTCGGCATCAGCACGCGCTTTGCCGACCACCGCGACCCGGCCAGTTTCGAGCCGCTGATCGACTCGCGCACCAAGGCGATCTTCGTCGAGTCCATCGGCAACCCGCAGGGCAACATCACCGACATCGCGGCCGTGGCCGCCATCGCGCACAAGCACGGCATCCCGCTGATCGTCGACAACACGGTGGCCTCGCCCTACCTGCTGCGCCCGATCGAGCATGGCGCCGACATCGTGGTGCAGTCGCTGACCAAATACCTGGGCGGCCATGGCACCAGCCTCGGTGGCGCCATCATCGACAGCGGCAAGTTCCCCTGGGCCGAGCACAAGGAGCGCTTCAAGCGCCTGAACGAGTCCGACCCGAGCTACCACGGCGTGGTCTACACCGAGGCGCTGGGCCCGGCGGCCTACATCGGCCGCGCCCGCGTCGTGCCGCTGCGCAACACCGGCGCGGCCATCTCGCCCTTCAACGCCTTCCTGATCCTGCAGGGCATCGAGACGCTGGCGCTGCGCATGGACCGCATCAACGCCAACAGCCTGGCGGTGGCGCAGTTCCTGCAGCAGCACTCCAAGGTGGGCTGGGTCAACTACGCGGGGCTGCCCGACCACCCGGACCACGCGCTGGCACAGAAATACCTGGGCGGCAAGGCGTCGGGCCTGCTGACCTTCGGCGTCAAGAGCGAAGCGGGCCAGGGCCGGGCGGCGGGCGCGCGCTTCCTCGACGCGCTGGGCCTGTTCACCCGCCTGGTCAACATCGGCGACGCCAAGTCGCTGGCCACCCACCCGGCGTCCACCACGCACCGCCAGCTCTCGCCCGAGGAACTGGTCAAGTCCGGCGTGCCGGAGGACGCCGTGCGCCTGTCGGTGGGCATCGAGCATATCGACGACCTGCTGGCCGACCTGGAGCAGGCACTGGCTGCTGTCTGAGCTCGATTCATTCCACGCAAGCGAAGCGCCATGACCCACAATGCCAAGCAACCGCTCTCGTCCGAGGCACTGAACCGGCTGTTCCGCGAAGCCCGCACCGTGCACGCCTTCCAGCCCGTGCCGGTGTCCGACGAAACCATCCGCCAGCTCTATGATCTGGTCAAGTGGGGGCCTACCGCCTTCAACGCGCAACCCGCGCGCTACCTGTTCCTGCGCAGCCCCGAAGCCAAGGCGCGCCTGAGGCCCGCGCTGTCAGGCGGCAACGTGGCGCAAACCGATGCCGCAGCGGTGACGGTGATCGTGGCGCAGGACACGCGTTTTTACGAACACCTGCCGCAGCAGTTCCCGGTCTACGATGCCAAGCCTTTGTTCGAGGGCAACGCCGCCTTGGCCGAGGCCACGGCGTTTCGCAACAGCAGCTTGCAGGGGGCTTACCTGATTCTGGCCGCGCGCTCGCTCGGTCTGGACAGCGGGGCGCAGTCGGGGTTTGACCCTGGCAAGGTGAACGCCGAGTTCTTCCCCGATGGCCGCTACCAGGTCAACTTCATCATCAATCTGGGCGTGGCCGATCCGGCGGGCATTCATCCGCGTGGCCCGCGCCTGGACTTCGATGAGGTGGTGCAGGTTCTGTGATGGGCAGTAGCCGGAGTCGCCCTAACGGCGACCCCGGCTACTGCCATCACTGCCATGGGGCCCGTCAGGTCGTGCCGGGCAAAAGCGCGTGGCTTCGTCTGCGGTGCAGTGCCATCAGAAAAAACAGCGGGATGAAGATCAGGAATACCCTCTGCAGCCCGATCCATTGGCCCAAAGTACCGCCCAGCAGACTACCCACCAAGCCTCCCGCGGGCCCGGTCAGCGCACTGAAGCCGGCAACCCGACCATGGCCCAGCCGGGTACCGATGCGGGAGAACTGCGTGAGATTCTGGATCTGCAGCAGACCCAGTCCAAGGCCCAGCATGGCACCGCCGCCCCATAGCCAGACAGGGTGTGGCGCCAGAGCCAAGGTCAACGCGGCCAGCATCACCAGCGTCACTCCCAAGTGGAAAGCGCGTCGGTCAAGCCGCTTGACCAGTCCACCCAGCAGGAAGAGGGCGAACACGAAGGCCGCCCCTTGCACCGCGACCAGCGAACCAGCCCCCGTCGCTGGCAAGCCGAGCGACTGCACGGCGATCACCACGATGTAGAAGGCGTAGTACATGTTGATGGCCTGGATCAATCCCTCCTGCCAGGCCAGCCGACGGGCCTGTGGATCGGCCAGCACGCTGCGCAACACCTCGCCCATGCCGGCGCGCCGCTGCCCAGGCGCGGTTTCAGGCGGCTGGTACTCGGACAGCACCAGGGGGGAGAGCACGATCGTGACGAAGAACATCGCCGCGATCAGCCAGTAGCTGCCGGCATGACCGATGGCCTGCACCACCACGGCCGCCAGCAGCGGGCCAATCAGAAACATGCCCGACATGTGGGTGCCCCGGTACCAACCGGCCCGCGCCTCGCCCATCCGCTCCAGGGCCGCCATGAAAACGGTGTTCAGGGATACGAAGCGGGCCGGCATGACAAAGCTCACCAGTGCTGTCATCAACAGCAGAAACAGGCTGCTGGGCAGCAGGGGCAGCAAGAGGTAGAGCAGTCCCGCGATGAAGCTTCCCGTCATGAACAGGCGCGTGGGGCCGTAACGCTCCACCAGCACGCCCATCGGCAGGCTGCTGAACAGGAGGCCCAGACTTTGCGCCGCCGCGATGGCCGCCAGTACCCAGCCTTGCGCGCCCAGATGCAAGGCATAGAGCGTGGTCGTGACCTTGGCCAGACCGACGCTGATGCCCATGAAGGACGACAGCAGGGCGAAGGTGATGAGGAAGCGGTGGCGCTCCAGCCAGGCGGTCATACGGTAATCCCGGTGGGGCAATGGTGTCGATGCGATGGACAGTCAGTCCGTGACATGGGGTATCCGGAAACCTTCGATCAGGCCGCCTTCGCCACGGCTGCGGCGTAGTGGCTGGCTGGGCGTTCCAGGCCCAGGTTCTCGCGCAGGGTGCGGCCCTCGTATTCCGTGCGGAACAACCCGCGCTTTTGCAGTTCCGGAATCACCAGCTCGACGAAGTCGTTCAGCGAGGCGGGCAGCACCGGCGGCATCACGTTGAAGCCGTCGGCGGCGCCGTTCTCGAACCATTCCTGCATCTTGTCCGCGATGGTCTGCGGCGTGCCGACGACGACCCAGTGGCCGCGTGCGCCGGCCAGGTACTCGTAGAGCTGACGCACGCTGTAGCGCTCGCGCCGCGCCAGCTCGATCACCACATGGGCGCGGCTGTTGATGCCCTTGGGCGGCTCGGGGTAGTAGGGCGGCGGGGCGTCCAGATCCCACTGGCTCAGGTCCTCGCCGGGCCAGTACGGGGCGATCGTCGCCAGCCCGACCGAGGGGTGGATCAGCGCCTGCAGCTCAGCCCACTTGGCCTGCGCCTCCTCCTCGGTGCGACCGACCACCGGCGAGATGCCGGGCAGCACCAGCAGCTGCTCGGGGCGGCGGCCGTATTTGGCCAGCCGGCCCTTGACGTCGCGGTAGAAGGCCTGCGCCTCGGCCAGGCTGGTCCAGGCGGTGAAGATCGCCTCGGCGCTGGCGGCGGCCAGCTCCTTGCCATCCTCGGACGAGCCGGCCTGCACGATGACCGGATAGCCCTGGGGCGGACGCTCGATGTTCAGCGGTCCCTTGACCTTGAGATGCTTGCCGATGTGGTTGAGCGAGTGCAGCCGGTCGGGATCGAAATAGATGCCCGACGCCTTGTCGCGCCGGAAGGCGTCGTCGTCGAAGCTGTCCCACAGGCCCTTGACCACATCGACGAACTCGTGCGCTTTCTCGTAGCGCGTGGCCGGGTCCGGGTGCGCATCAAAGCCGAAGTTGCCGTGCACGCCTTCGGCGCTGGTCGTGACCACGTTCCAGGCCGCGCGACCCTTGCTGATGTGGTCGAGCGAGGCAAACTTGCGCGCCAGCAGGTAGGGGTCCTCGTAGGTGGTCGAGGCGGTCGCGACGAAGCCGATGTTCTTGGTCACGGCGGACAGTGCGGCCCAGAGCGTGACCGGCTCGAAATGCGACAGCCGGCCCTGGCGGCTGAGCGACTCGCGGTCGCCCTGGTGCCAGAGTCCCGGACTGTCGGCGACGAAGACCTGGTCGAACAGGCCGCGCTCTGCCGTCTTCGCCAGCTCGATGTAGTGGTCGATGTTGACGCCGGCATCGGCCTGCGCGTCCGGATGGCGCCAGGCCGCGATGTGGTGGCCGGTGGCCATGATGAAGGCGCCGAGGCGCAGTTGGCGTTGTGTCATGACGGTGGACTCCTTGGCCTGGTGGATCTATGGGTTCAGAACTGGGCTCAGAACGCCCGTTCGGCGGTGAAGGTGATGCGGTGCAGCTTGCGGTGCGCCGGGAAGTAGTCGCCGACCGCGTAATGCTGGGTCGAGCGGTTGTCCCAGACGGCCAGCGTGCCGTCCTGCCAGCGCAGCCGGGCCTGGAATTCGGGCACCTTGGCCAGCTCGAACAGCTGGGTCAGCAGCGCGTCGCTCTGGGCGCGCGGCAGGCCCTTGATGTGACTGGTGAAGGTCGGGTTGACGTAGAGGATCTTCTTGCCGGTGACCGGGTGCACGCGCACCACCGGATGCTCGACCGGCGGGTACTTGGCGCGCGCCTCGCGCAGCTGCTCGCCGCTGGCATCCTGGTGCAGCAGGTATTCGGTCCAGCCGCTGATCTCCCAGCTGTGCACAGCGGTCAGCGTCTCAAGATAGGCCTGGAACGCAGGCGGCAGGCTGTCGTAGGCCCGGGTCAGGCTGGACCAGATCGTGTCGCCGCCGTTGGCCGGGATGACCTGCGCATAGAGGCTGGTGCCGACTGGCGGGTTGTCGCGCCAGGTGATGTCGGCGTGCCAGTTGTTGGCGGCCTTGGGGCGCTCGGCGGTGCTCTCGACGACTTCGATTTCGGGGTGGGCCTCCAGGCGCGGGAAGAAGGCCTTGACCTCGGCCACGTTGCCGAAGATTTGGGTGAATTCGACCTGCTGCCGGGGCGTGAGCTGCTGGTCGCGCAGGAAGATCACCTCGTGCTCGGCCAGTGCGCGGCGCAGTTCGGCCTGCGTCGTCTCGTCGAGCGGCCGGCTCAGGTCCAGGCCGTGGATCACGGCACCGATGGTCGGGGTGTAGGGCTCGGCCACGAAGCGGGTGTAAGGGCTGGCGAGGTCGTTGAGCTTGGACATGCGGGTTCTCCTGGAAAGTCCGGTGGTTTTGATGTTTTCCAATTTAATGGCATCGAATTGGAAGAGGTACGAAGCAATCCGCATATCGATATTTGGTGCAATATCTGAGAATCATGGAGGCTAATTCGATGAATGTCCGTGATTGCCGATATCCGGTTTCATTCCTTATCGCGTTGATTCGGTGCCGATACAGTGGATTCGGTCATCGATGAAAACCGATCAGGAGAATGGCAATGAAAATCTGGAAACCCCTCTGGGCTGCGGCGCTGGCGCTGAGCCTGCTGCCTCCGGCTTCCGTGCAGGCGCAGCCCGCCGAGCCGCTCAAGCTGATACGCCTAGGCGTGGCGACCGGCGGCGTCGGCAGCAACCCGATCCGGTATGGCGGCAACACGACCGCGCTGGCCTACACCGACGGCGTGCTGGAAGAGGAGTTCAAGAAGGACGGCGTCAAGGTGGAGTGGGTGTTCTTCAAGGGCGCCGGTCCGGCCGTGAACGAGGCGCTGGTGAACAGGCAGCTCGATTTCGCCTGGCAGGGTGACCTGCCTTCGATCGTGCACCGCTCCAATGGCGTCAAGACCCGCATCATTCTGGGCAGCGGCGTGCGCACCGGCCTCTACCTGGGGGCGCAGCCCGATTCCGGCATTCAAGGCCTGGAGGACCTGAAAGGCAAGAAAGTCGGTCTGTTCAAGGGCACCAACCTGCACCTGGCTGCGGTGCGCGCGCTGGCCGCGCATGGCATCAAGGAGCGTGACGTCAAGTTCGTCAACCTGGACCTGGCGGCAGGGCGAACCGCGCTCATCAACAAGGACATCGATGCGCTGTTCGACTATGTGGGCCTGTTCGATCTGCGCGACAAGGGGCTGGCCAAGGTGGTCTGGTCGGTGGCGCAGGATTCCTACAAGTACACACGCCAGACCGCGCTGCTGGTGACCGATGACTTTGCGCGCCAGTACCCGGCCGCGGTGCAGCGCGTCGTCACCGCGAGCGTCAAGATCGCGCACAA
>CALPRQ020000005.1 GCA_943326015.2 Chitinophaga pinensis
CCGAGACCCAGCACAAGATGAAGGCCAGCTTCACCGAGGCGATCATCGAGGAAATCATCAAGCCGGTGCTGCCCAAGGAATGGCTGAAGGACACGAAATACCTGATCAACCCGACCGGCCGTTTCGTCATCGGCGGCCCGCAAGGTGATTGCGGCCTGACCGGCCGCAAGATCATCGTCGACACCTATGGCGGCGCCTGCCCGCATGGTGGCGGCGCGTTCTCGGGCAAGGACCCGACCAAGGTCGACCGCTCGGCCGCCTATGCGGCGCGCTACGTGGCCAAGAACATCGTCGCCGCCGGCCTGGCCAAGCAGTGCCAGATCCAGGTCGCCTACGCGATTGGCGTGGCGCAGCCGATGAACATCACGGTCTACACCGAGGGCACCGGCGTGCTGCCCGACGAGAAGATCGCCGCCATCGTGCGCGAGGTGTTCGACCTGCGCCCGCGCGGCATCATCCAGATGCTCGACCTGCTGCGCCCGATCTACGGCAAGACCGCGGCCTACGGCCACTTCGGCCGCGACGAGCCCGAGTTCACCTGGGAAAAGACCGACAAGGTGCAGGTCTTGCGCGATCTGGCCGGCCTGTCGGCAGCCTGAAAAACCGAAGGGGCCTGCGGCCCCTTTTTCAATTGCCGGCCAGCCAGCCGTTGAGTTCGGCGATCGCGGCTTCCTTGTCGCCGCCCGCGAGGGCCTGCAGGCGCACGCGCGAGACCAGGTAGAGGTAGCGGGCCTGTGCCAGATCGTGCCGCGTCGATTGCAGCTGCTGCTCGGCGTTCAGGATATCGACCAGGGTCCGGCTGCCGGCGGCGAAGGAGCGCCGGGTCGATTTGACGAGCTGCTCGGCGGAGCGGACCGCCTGCTCCAGCGCACCGACCTTGGCCACGCCCTCGGTGACGCCACGGTATTCGCGCTGCAGGCGCAGCCCCAGGTCGCGCCGCGTGGCTTCCAGCGTCTCCTCGGCCCGCGTCTGTTCGGCCAGCGCCTGACGCACGACCGAGCTGGTGTAGCCACCGGCGTAGAGCGGTACGTTGAGCTGCAGGCCGACGGTCCGGTTGATGTAGCTCGAACTCGGCGAAGTCACGTTCTCGCTCGCGCTGCGCGTGGCCTGGACCACCGCATCAAGCGTGGGGTAATGCCCGCCTTCGGACTTGGCGACTTCGATCCGGGCCGCCTCCAGCCTGGCCTTGAGCGCCTGCAGCTCGGGGCTGCCGGCTTCGGCCATGGCCAGCCAGGCATCGAGGCCTTGCGGCTCGGGCGGCTGCAGCGGCAGCTTGCCAGCATCGAGCCGGGCGAGTTCACCGGCGGAATGGCGCGTCAGCACCTCAAGCTGGCGGCGCGTGTAGTCGAGGTTCTGGCGCGCTTCGAGTTCCTGCGCCCGGTTCAGGTCCAGCCTGGCCTGCGCCTCGTCGATGTCGGTCCGGGTGCCCGAACCCGCCTTCAGCGCCTTGGTCGCCGCATCGAGCTGGGTCAGCATGAAGGCCTGCTGGCTGAGCACGAGCTCGAGCTGGTCCTGCGCGAGCAGCGCCTCGAGATAGGCACCGGTCACGCGCACGCCCAGGTTCTGCAGTTCGCGCTCAAGGGTGGCATCGGCATCCTGCACCAGATAGCCGGCCTGCTCAAGACCATCCCAGAGCGGCTTGCGGAACAGGGGCTGGCGCAGCTGCAGCGTCTGGTTGAAGCTGTAGTACTGCTCGTCGGTCGTGACTGACTTTCCCAGAAAATTCTGCTGGGTCCGGCTCAGGTCGTTGTGGTTGCGCCCGGCATTGAAAGAGAGGTTGGGCAGCAGCTGGGACCGCGCCTGCGGCAGGCGCTCGCGCGCGGAGTCGGCGGCAGCGCGCGCCGCGCGCAAGGTGGAATCCTCCTGCAGCGCGGCCTGGTAGGCCTGCAGCAGGTCCATGCTCCAGGCCGACCCGGCAAACAATGCGGCTGCCGCCGCCAGTGCGCGCAACATCGGCATCCTGACACGCTGGCCCGAACGGGCTGGCATCGATGGCTTCATGTCACTCCTCCTTCATCGATGCGGCCAGCCGCTTGGTCAGCGGATGGAGCAGATAGGTCAGCAGCGAGCGCTCGCCGGTCCGGATGACGACCTCGGCCGGCATGCCAGGCTGCAACTGGTGCTTGCCGAGCGCCTTCATGCCTTCGGGCGTGACCTTGACGCGCGCCAGGTAATACGAGACCACCGAGCCGCCCTGCTGCTCGGTCAGCAGGTCGCTCGAAACCGACTGCACCTCGCCGGCGACGACGAGCTGCGGCGAATGCGCGAAGGCGGAAAAGCGCACGTCGGTCGGCAGGCCGGCATGCACCTTGTCGATCAGGTGCGGCGCGATGCGGGCTTCGAGCAGCAGGGGCTCGCCGGCCGGCACCACGTCCATCAGCTTCTGGCCCGGCTGGACCACGCCGCCGACGGTCTGCACCGCCAGCCCCACGACCTGGCCCGACGCGGGCGATCTGATCTCGGTGCGTTCGAGGTCGGACTGGACCGCGACGAACTTCTCGGCGTCGGACTGGACATCGCGCGTGACCTCGGTCAGCTCGCGTTCGACCTCCTTGCGGTATTCCTGCTGGCGGTTGATGGCGCGCTGGCGCAACTCGCCGATCGCACGCTGTCCGCGCGTCGTGTTGCCGATCAGGTCGGCGATGCTGGCCTGGACATCGGCGACCGAGCGCTCGAGCTCGAGCTGGCGGTTGCGCGGCGCGTAGCCCTCGGCCACCAGCTCGCGGGTGTGCTTGAGCTCTTCCTGCAGCAAGGCGAGCTGGCTGCGGCGATTGATCAGTACGCTGTCATAGGACTGCAGCATCGCCTGCTGGCCGCGCACGCTCTCCTCGATGCCCTCGAGTTCGGCCCGCAAGGCGGCCCGGCGCGACTGGAACAGCTGCTGCTGGGTCACGATCTGCGACTGGATCAGCGGGTCGCCGGCAGCGGCCTTGAGGTCGGGATGCGGGACGATGGCGCTGGCGCCAGCCTGTTCGGCCAGCAAGCGCCCCTGCATCGCGCGCAGGCCCAGATAGCGCTGGCGCACCGCCTCGTAATTGGCACGCGCCACCATCTCGTCGAGCTGGACCAGGGTCTGACCCTCCTTGACCAGATCGCCTTCCCGGACCAGCACCTGCTTGACGATGCCGCCGCTCAGGTGCTGGACCGCCTTGCGCTTGGTGTCGATGGCGACCAGGCCCTGGGTCGGCACGCCCTCGTCGAGCGGAGCCAGGCCGGCCCAGAGCAGGAAACCGCCGAAGCCCAGGCCCAGGGTCCACAGGCCGATGCGGGCCACGCGACCGGTATCGGCTGGCGGTTCGCTGGATGAGGCCGCCCCGGGCGTGGCGGAGGCAGAAGTCAGGGGTTGCTGAGGATGGGCCATGGTGGGTATTTCGGTCGAATTCGATTCGGAGCAGGAGGTGCGGAACAGCGGGGGCCGGGATGACGGTCAGGCCGAGGCCGGCAAGGCGGCAGCGCCGGGGGCCGCAGCCGGCCGGGGGGCTGCCTGCGCCTGCGCCTGCAACTGCGCCAGCACCGCCGCGCGCGGCCCCTGCATGACGATTCGGCCCTCCCGCAGCACCAGCAACTGGTCGGCCAGCTGCACGGCGCCGGGCCGGTGGGTGATCAGGAACACCGTCTTGCCCTTGGCCTTGAGCTGGCGCACGGATTGGTTCAGCGCGGCTTCGCCAACGTCATCGAGGTTGGCGTTGGGCTCGTCGAGCACGATCAGCACAGGCTCGCCGTGGATGGCGCGCGCCAGGCCGATGCGCTGGCGCTGGCCACCCGAGAGCATGCCGCCGGCCTCGCCGATCGGGGTGTCATAGCCCTTGGGCAGGCGCAGGATCATCTCGTGCAGGCCAGCGCCTTGCGCGGCCGCGATCACCCGAGCCGAATCGATCTCGCCGAAGCGGGCGATGTTTTCGGCGATCGTGCCGTCGAACAGCTCGATGTCCTGCGGCAGGTAGCCCAGGTGCGGTCCCAGCTCGGTACGGCTCCAGCCATCCAGCGGGCGCTCGTCGAGCAGCACTTCGCCGCTGACATCAGGCCAGATGCCGACCAGCACGCGCGCCAGCGTCGACTTGCCCGAACCCGAGGGGCCCAGCACCACCGTCACGCTGCCGGGTTCGGCCTGCAGGCTCACATCCTGCAGGATGGGGCGCTGGCGCCCAGGGGCGCAGGCCTGCACCTGGCGCAAGCACACCGAGCCCCTGGGCGGGACGCGGGTCAGCGCCGGATCACGCTCCGGGTGAAGCTGCAACAGCTTTTCCAGTCGCTCAAAAGCGCTGCGCGCGCCGATGAAGCTGCGCCAGCTGCTCACCATCAGGTCGATCGGCGCCAGCGCACGGGTCATCAGCACGTTGGCGGCGATCATGGCGCCGGGACTCAGCTGGCCGTCGATCACCAGCAAGGCACCGGCCCCCAGGGCCAACGACTGCTGACAG
Source organism: Chitinophaga pinensis (assembly GCA_943326015.2). GTDB lineage: Bacteria > Pseudomonadota > Gammaproteobacteria > Burkholderiales > Burkholderiaceae_C > Malikia. Next base: position 4,422 of record CALPRQ020000005.1, read on the forward strand.
TAGCGCACCCATTTGCTGATCGCCGTGATGCGGTGTGTCAGTCCCTGCGCGGCTCCGTGCAGGGCCATGTAGGCGGCATGGCGCTGTTGCCAGCGCTGGCGCAGCCCGCCCAGCATGCCCATGGCCTCGACCACCTCGGCATTGCGCAGCTTGTGCTGCAGGAACTGGTTCACCTCGCTCTGTGCCTTGGCCGTTGCCTCGGACGGCGCGATGGTGCGGCGATGGCCCAGCCAGGCCAGCGCCGCCTGGATCAGGGCGAAAACGATGGCGAGCCAACCCAGCAAGGGATGCAGGAAAAACAGCACCGCGATGTAGATCGGCGTCCAGGGCGCATCGAAGAAGGCGAAGATGCCGCTGCCGGTCAGGAACTGGCGGATTTCGGTCAGGTCGGAAAAGGCGCGCTGCACCGGCGCGCCCGACTGGCTCAGGTTGGCCTCGAAGGTGGCGTTGAAGACCCGGGTCCCCAGCGCGGCGTCCAGCCTGACGCCGGCACGCACCAGCAAGCGCGAGCGCGACCACTCGGCGAACGCCATCACGGCAAACAGGAACAGGGTGAGCAGCGACACGGCCAGCAAGGTCAGCTCGCTGCGGCTGGCCAGCACCCGGTCGTAGACCTGCAGCATGTAGAGCGTGGGCGACAGCAGCAGCAGATTGACCACCAGGCTGAAAAGACCCGCCACCATGAATTCGCGCCGGAAGGTCCACAGCGTGGCCGTGAGTTCGCTGCGCGCAAAAAAACCCTTGCTTGTCATCTTGTTCGATTCGTCCAGGTTGTGTACGCGGCCATCAGGGCGCCGGGGAGACGGCCACGGCAGCGCGTTGCGGCATGGCCGGCGGCGCCTGCTGGGTCTGCTGTTGGGCTTGCTGGGCCTGCTGCGCCGCCTTGTTCAGCGCCGCCAGCACCTCGTCGCGCGGGCCGAAGGCCTGTTGCGCGCCATCGCGCAGCACCAGCAGCTTGTCGGCCACGCCCAGCACGCTGGTGCGGTGAGTCATCACCACGAAGGTGGTGCCGCGCGCCTTGAGTCCGGCAATGGCTTGCGCCAGTGCAGCGTCGCCCACCTCGTCCAGGCTGGAGTTGGGCTCATCGAGCACGACGAACACCGGGTCGCCGTAGAGCGCGCGTGCCAGCGCGACGCGCTGGCGCTGGCCGCCCGAGAGCATGGCGCCGTCGCGGCCCACCGGGCTGTCGTAGCCCTGGGGCAGGCTCAGGATGAATTCGTGCAGGCCTACGGCGCGCGCCGCCGCTTCCACCCTGGCCGGGCTGGGCGCGCCAAAGCGCGCGATGTTCTCGGCCAGCGTGCCTTCGAGCAGCTCGACGCCCTGCGGCAGATAGCCCAGGTGCGGGCCCAGCTCCTGCTTGTCCCAGGCGAAGATATCGGCGCCATCCAGCCTCACCTTGCCGCTGGCGGCAGGCCAGAGCCCGACCAGCAGCCTGGCCAGCGTGGTCTTGCCCGAGGCGGACGGCCCCACCACGGCCAGCACCTCGCCCGGCTGCAAGGCAAAGGCCACCCCCTTGAGAAGAGCGGCATTGGAGCCCGGGGCCGCCGCCATCAGGTTTTCCACCTGCAGTCGGCCCTTGGGCGCAGGCAATGGCATGGAGGGCGGCTTGACAGGCAACTGGGTCAGCAGCAGGTCCAGACGACTCCAGGCGTCGCGCATGTTGATGACGGCACGCCACTGGCTTACCAGCTGCACCAGCGGAGCCAGCATGCGCCCGCCCAGCACCGAGCCGACGATCATCGAACCGCCCCCACCCGGCAGCTCATTGCCCAGGATCAGCCAGGCCCCCACGCCGAGCAGCAGCGAGCCCATCGTGGTCTGGACGAACTTGCTGGCGGCCTGGAAGGCACCCGCCTTGTCGGACGCCTGGGCCTGCAGGTTCAGGAATTCACGCTGCCGGGTCATCCAACGGCCATGGATGCTGTGCAACATGCCCATCGACTCGATCACCTCGGCGTTGCGCAGCGAGCCATCGGCGTATTGCTGGGCGGCAATCGCGGCACGGTTGGCGGCCATCAGCGGCGGATGGGTGCTGCGCTCGTTGAACCAGGCCAGCGCCACCTGCACCACCGCGCCCGCGACGGCCGACCAGCCCAGCACCGGACTCATCATGAACAGGATCAGCGCGAACAGCAGCGACACCGGCGACTCCATCAGCGCACCCAGCACCGGCTGGTGCAGGAAATCGCGCAGGGTGCGAAAGTCGTTCATCGGCTGGATCGAAGGAGAACCGAGACGGCGCAGGTTGGACTCGTAGATGGCCTGGAACACGCGCGGCGCCATCTGCCGGTCCAACTGCACGCCGGCCTCGCGCATGGTCTCGGAACGCACCCATTCCAGCACCTCCATCACCACGTAGGCCAGCACGACCAGCAGCGTCAGCATGGCCAGCGTCAGGTGGTTGCGGCTGTTGACCACCCGGTCGTAGACCTCCAGCATGTAGAGCGTGGGCGCCAGCACCAGCACACTCGCCACCAGGGCAAAGCCGAAAGCCCGCCAGTAGTACGGTTTCAAGGCCAGCAGGGCCTCGGCCAGTTCGGACGGTTTCTTGTTTGGGTTCATGCGACTTGCTCTTCCACCATCAGGTATTGCGGCCATTCCTCGCTGTACGGCGCTCGCTCCATCGCCTCGCCAGCACCGGCCGGTTCGAGCAGAAAGCTCAACTCGAACTCGCCGTCAGCGCGTTGCAACAGCACGATCTCGCGCAGTCGGCCTTGCTGGAACGCGGTCTCGTCCTCGGGGCGCAAGCCGAGCTGGAAACGCATGCGTCCGTCGAGCGTGAACAGCGACAGCTGACCCGACTTGAGGCTGAGCGTGTGGCGATCGAAATAGACCGGGCAGTTGTCGGCGAAGCGGATCAGCGGCAAGGGGCGACCACCCAGGCGCGCGAGGTTGAACGGGCTCTCCGGCCCCTGGTAGACCGCCCGACTGGCGCGGCAGACCGAATAGATGGCGTTGCAGGCCATCTGCGAGCCCAGGGTCGGGAACTGCTCGCGCAAGCCCTTGTAGGTCATGTGGTGCAGCGCGACCCGGTTCCAGCAGCGGCTGTCGCGCACCGTGGGCGCCAGCGCGTTGCAGGCGCGCGCGAACAGCTGCTGCAGCGCGTGCAGACGGGCCTTCTGCTCCTCGCTGGTCTGCAGGTTGACGCGCAGGGTTTTCTTCATATAGGAAGTATTCTATACCCTATCCTGTATGAAAATGAAATTCAACCACACAACAACGCACCCAGGCAGCAACCTGACGCCACTCAGCGGCCAACAAGAAGAAGGAGGGAGATTGGATGCGCAGCGGCCGGACGGCGGGCGCGATGTGATGCGAAAAAGAAGCTGTGGTGCCCATGGGCAGGATCGAACTGCCGACCTCCCCCTTACCAAGGGGGTGCTCTACCACTGAGCCACATGGGCGAACTGCTCGAGCGCGAAAGCGCTGGAGCGGGATAAGAGACTCGAACTCTCGACCTATACCTTGGCAAGGTATCGCTCTACCAACTGAGCTAATCCCGCGTGCAAATCTGGCTCCTCGACCTGGGCTCGAACCAGGGACCTACGGATTAACAGTCCGGCGCTCTACCGACTGAGCTATCGAGGAATACGATACATTGCGTATCGATCAGAAGCCGCTATTCTATACAAGAAAAACGCTTTTTTCGTGACCGATGCGAGCCGGATCAAAAAAATCCCGGTTCACGCCGCTCAACCCGCCAGCGCGCTGACCCAGGCCAGCTGGCGCGGCAGGCAGACCGACTTGAGGTCGTAGTGGTCGCGCGCGAAGGCCCGCGCCTGCCGGCCCAGACGCACCCGTTCAGCCGGGTCCTCAAGCAGGGCGCAGACCTGATCGGTCAGAGCGGCGCAGTCGAAGAAATCGACCAGGCGTCCGGTTTCGCCGTGGACAATGGCCTCGCGCAGCGGAGCCGTGTCGCTGGCGACAATGGCGCAGCCCGCGCTCATGGCTTCGAGCAGGCTCCAGCTGAGCACGAAGGGGTAGGTCAGATAGACATGCACGGCGCTGAGCTGCAGCAGCGGCACGAACTGCTGGTAGGGCAGATTGCCCAGGAAATGCACCCGCGCCCAATCGGCATCGGCCATCCGCGGCCTGACCTCGTCGGCAAAGATGCGCTTCCAGCTGCGCTGCCCATGGCGCTGCGGGTCAGGGGCAGCGCCATAGCTCACGCCCTCGCCGCCCACGATCATGACCCTGGCCTGGGGACGCCGTCGCAGGATCTCGGGCAGCGCGCGCATGAAGACATGGTAGCCGCGGTAGGGTTCGAGCTGGCGGTTGACGAAGGTGATGATCTCCTCGCCGCGCTCCAGCTTCAGACTGCCGTTGAGCGTCAGGCTGACATCGGGTCGAGGCGCCACGGCCTCGGTATCGATGCCATCATGGATCACCGTGATGCGGTCGCGAAAGGCGGCGGGAAAGGTGCTGGCCTGCCACTGCGTCGGCGAAAGGCCGGCATCGGCAATCTCGAAATGCAGCAGGTTGTTGAGGTTCTTGAGCCGCAGCCGGCAGCCATCACCCGCCGGATCGGCAGCCGGGAACTCAGGATCGAAGCCGCTGTCCGCCCCCTGTGCCTGATAGAAGAACTCGCAGTAGATGCCCAGCCGCGCCCGCGGCCAGACTTGCTTCAGGAACAGACTCTCGCCCCAGCCCGGATGCGCCACGATCACGTCGGGCTCGAAGCCCTCGCGCTGCAGCGCCAGCGCGGCGCGAAAACAGGCCTCGCCGCGGATGGCCTTGGTCTCGAAATCCTGCACCCAGGCATGGATGCCGGGCGTGGTGCCGCGCTGCGCGCCGTAGGGCACGATGCGCACCCCCTGCCACAGACCCGGATCGACCCGGCGCATCGTCATCGCCAGCACCCGGTGGCCCTGGCGCGCCAACGCAGGCGCCAGGTGCTTGAACTGACCCGGGAAATTCTGGTGGACGAAGAGGATGTTCATCCCTGGACCATTCAGGCGAAGACTTCCGCCTGCGCCAGCGCCCTGCCCTGCAGGTCCTTGGCCGACAGCTGCGGCGCCAGGCCGCAGTCGGGCCACTGTATGCCGAGCGCCGGATCGTCCCAGGCGATGCAGCGCTCATGCTCGGGACTGTAGTAGTCGGTGGTCTTGTAGAGGAAGTCGGCCGTCTCGCTCAGCACCAGGAAGCCGTGCGCGAAACCCGGCGGAATCCAGAGCTGACGGTGATTGTCCTCGCTGAGCTCGACGCCGGCCCATTGCCCGAAGGTCGGTGAACTGCGGCGGATATCGACCGCGACGTCGAACACCGCGCCGCGCACCACGCGCACCAGCTTGCCCTGCGCCTTGGGCGCGAGCTGATAGTGCAGGCCGCGCAGCACGCCCCGGCTGCTGCGGCTGTGGTTGTCCTGCACGAACGGGAGGCGGGTGCCGGTGGCGGCGTCGAAGGCCTGCTGGTTGAAGCTCTCGTAGAAGAAGCCGCGCGCGTCGCCGAACACCCGGGGTTCGATGATCAGGACGTCGGCAATGGCGGTGGGGATGAGCTTCATGTTCAGAACACCTTGCTTTCGAACAGGCTCATCAGATACTGGCCGTAGCCATTCTTCTTGAGCGGTTCGGCCAGTCGCTGCAGCTGGACATCATCGATCCAGCCGCTGCGCCAGGCGATCTCCTCGGGGCAGGCAACCTTCAGACCCTGGCGCTTTTCGAGCGTGGCGATGAACTGGCCGGCTTCGAGCAGGCTGTCATGGGTGCCGGTATCCAGCCAGGCGTAGCCGCGACCCATGGTCTGCACCGTCAGGCTGCCCTGTTCGAGGTAGGCCTGGTTGACCGAGGTGATCTCGAGCTCGCCGCGCGCGCTGGGCTTGACCGCCTTGGCGATCTCGACCACCTGGCTGTCGTAGAAGTACAGGCCGGTGACGGCATAGTTGCTCTTGGGCGCAACGGGCTTTTCCTCGATGCTGATCGCGCGGCCCTGGGCATCGAACTCGACCACGCCGTAGCGCTCAGGGTCGTTGACATGGTAGGCGAACACGGTCGCACCCTGCTCTTGCGCATCGGCCTCCTTGAGCAACAGCTGGAAGTCGTGGCCGTAGTAGATGTTGTCGCCCAGCACCAGCGCGCTCGGGGCGCCGTCGAGGAATTGCTCGCCGATGATGAAGGCCTGCGCCAGACCGTCGGGGCGGGGCTGGACCGCGTACTCGATGCTCATGCCCCATTGGGAACCGTCGCCCAGCAGCTGCTCAAAGCGCGGTGTGTCCTGCGGCGTGCTGATGACGAGCACCTCGCGGATGCCGGCCAGCATCAGCGTGCTCAGCGGATAGTAGATCATCGGCTTGTCGTAGACCGGCAGCAGCTGCTTGCTGATCGCCAGCGTGGCCGGATGCAGCCGGGTGCCGGAGCCGCCGGCGAGGATGATGCCCTTGCGTTGCTTCATATCGAATTACCTGTCAGGTCTGGTGATGGGTCAGAGGATTTCGGCCAGCATGCGCTCGACGCCCTGCTGCCAGGGTGGCAGGTTCAGGCCGAAGGTCTGCTGCAGCCGGGTCGTGTCCAGGCGCGAGTTGTGCGGCCGCCGGGCCGGAGTCGGAAAGGCGCTGGTCGGCACCGGATCGATCGCCTGCACCTTGAGCGCCAGCTCGGGCTTGAGCCGGCGTGCGCTCGCGATCACCTGGCTGGCGTAGCCATGCCAGGAGGTTTCACCTGCGGCGGCCAGGTGGTAGATGCCTTGGCCGGTGCCAGTACGCAGCACCTGGGCCAGCGCGTGCGCGCTGACGTCGGCAATCAGCTCGGCGCCGGTTGGCGCACCGAGCTGGTCGGCGATCACGGTCAGGCGCTCGCGCTCCCCGGCCAGGCGCAGCATGGTCTTGGCGAAATTGCCGCCGCGCGCGGCGTAGACCCAGCTGGTCCGGAAGATCAGGTGTTTGGCGCAGGCTTGCGCGATCAGCTGCTCGCCGTCGAGCTTGCTGCGGCCGTAGGTATTGAGCGGGCCGGTCGCGTCATCTTCCTGCCAGGGCGCGCTACCGCTGCCGTCGAAGACATAGTCGGTGCTGTAGTGCAGCAGCCAGGCGCCGACCTCGGTGGCGGCCTCGGCGAGCGCCTGCGGTGCCAGCGCGTTGACCCGTTGTGCCAGCTCGGGCTCGCTCTCGGCCTTGTCGACCGCGGTGTGCGCGGCGGCGTTGACGATGGCCACGGGTCGCAGTGCGCGCACCGTGGCCTTCAGGCCTTCGAGGTTGGACAGGTCGCCGCAGTGGTCGGTGCTGTGGCGATCGAGCGCGACGACCTGGCCCAGGACGGCCAGGCTGCGCTGCAGTTCCCAGCCGACCTGGCCTTTGCAGCCGAGCAGCAGGATGGTCGGCTTATGGTCGGAGCTACTCATGCGGGCTGCGCCTCGCCGGCGTATTGCTTGGCGACCCAGTCGCGGTAGCTGCCGCTCTGCACATGGGTCACCCAGTCCGGGTTGGCCAGATACCATTCGACCGTCTTGCGGATGCCGGTCTCGAAGGTCTCGGCCGGCTTCCAGCCCAGCTCGCGCTCGATCTTGCGCGCATCGATCGCGTAGCGGCGGTCGTGGCCCGGGCGGTCGGTCACATAGGTGACCTGGGTCGCGTAGGAAGTGCCGTCGGCTTTCGGGCGCAACTCGTCGAGCAAGGCGCAGACCCGCTGCACGATCTCGATGTTGGGCTTCTCGTTCCAGCCGCCGACGTTGTAGGTCTCACTGATCTTGCCGGCTTCCAGCACGCGGCGGATCGCGCTGCAGTGGTCCTTGACATAGAGCCAGTCGCGGATCTGCATGCCGTCGCCGTACACCGGCAGCGCCTTGCCGGCCAGCGCGTTGACGATCATCAACGGGATCAGCTTCTCGGGGAAATGGTAAGGGCCGTAGTTGTTGCTGCAGTTGGTGGTCAGCACCGGCAGGCCGTAGGTGTGGTGCCAGGCGCGCACCAGGTGGTCGGACGCGGCCTTGGACGCCGAATACGGGCTGTTGGGCTCGTAGCGGTTGTCCTCGGCGAAGGGCGGATCTTCCTTGGACAGCGTGCCATAGACCTCGTCGGTGCTGACATGCAGGAAGCGGAACGCCGCCTTGTCATCCGCCGACAGCGCGGACCAGTAGGAACGCACCGATTCCAGCAGGCGGAAGGTGCCCAGGATGTTGGTCTGGATGAAGTCCTCGGGGCCGTGGATGCTGCGGTCAACGTGCGATTCGGCGGCGAAATTCAGCACGGCGCGCGGACGGTGCTCGGCCAGCAGGCGGTCGACCAGCTCGCGGTCGCCGAGATCGCCCTGCACGAAAATGTGGTTCGGATTGCCCTGCAGCGCAGCCAGGTTCTCGAGGTTGCCGGCGTAGGTCAGCTTGTCGAGGTTGATGACCGGCTCGTCATTGGCTGCCAGCCAGTCGAGCACGAAGTTGCTGCCGATGAAGCCGGCGCCGCCGGTGACAAGAATCATGTCGTTATCCCTTTGAATTGAAATATCCGGCCATTATCCTTTCGTTTGCTGGGGCGAAAGCGGCCAAACCGTTGCGAACAAGGCGAATCCCGGCCGCATGCTCTAACATCTCCGCATGGCCGGAGTCCACTCATGAAACTGATCGATACCGTGACCGCCCAGGCAGGCGAAATGGCACTGTTGCGCCGCGACCTGCACGCCCACCCGGAGCTGGCCTTCGAGGAGCTGCGCACCGCCGACCTGATCGCCGCCAGGCTGGCCGAATGGGGCATAGCGGTCCAGCGCGGCCTGGGTCGCACCGGCGTGGTGGGCCTGATCCATGGCCGCGACGGTGGCGCCTGCGGCCGCGCCGTCGGCCTGCGCGCCGACATGGACGCGCTGCCGATGACCGAGCTCAATAGCTTCGGGCATGCGAGCCGGCACCCGGGTCGCATGCATGGCTGCGGCCACGACGGCCATGTCGCGATCCTGCTCGCAGCGGCGCGTGAACTGGCCAGCCGGCGCGACTTCGACGGCACGGTGGTGCTGATCTTCCAGCCGGCCGAGGAAGGCGGCGGCGGCGCGCGCGAGATGATCGCCGACGGCCTGTTCGAGCGCTGGCCGGTCGAGGCGGTGTTCGGCCTGCACAACTGGCCCGGCCTGCCCGCCGGCAGCCTGGCAGTCAGCCCCGGCCCGGTGATGGCATCGAGCAACGAGTTCCTGATCACGATCCGCGGCAAGGGCGGCCACGCCGCCATGCCGGATCGCACGCTGGACCCGATCCCGGTCGCCTGCCAGCTGGTGCAGGCCTTCCAGACCATCGTCTCGCGCAACGTCAAGCCGATCGACACCGCCGTGCTCTCGGTCACCATGATCCATGCCGGCGAGGCAACCAATGTCGTGCCCGACAGCTGCGAGATCCAGGGCACGGTGCGCACCTTCAGCACCGAGGTGCTCGATCTGGTCGAGCGGCGCATGCGCGAGCTGTCCGTCCATAGCTGCGCTGCCTTCGGCGCCGACTGCGAATTCGAGTTCCAGCGCAACTACCCGCCCACGGTCAACAGCGCCCCGGAAGCTGATTTCGCGCGCGCGGTCGCGCTGGACGTGGTCGGCCCCGCACTCACGCTGGAGCAGGAGCCGACCATGGGCGCCGAGGATTTCGCCTACATGCTGCAGGCCAGGCCGGGCGCCTACCTGTTCCTGGGCAACGGTGACGGTGCGCACCGTGCCAGCTATGGCGCCGGTCACGATGCAGGCCCCTGCATGCTGCACAACCCGCATTACGACTTCAACGATGAATTGATCCCGGTCGGCGCAAGCTACTGGGTCGAGCTGGCCCGGCGCTGGCTGGCGCGCCCGCCAGCCTGAATTCAGGCGCCGCCGAAGCGGTGGTGCGCGATCGCGAGCAGGCCGTCGAAGATCAGGCTCTCGACCAGCTCGAACTCGACCGTCATGCTGGGCGCCATCTTCCAGCCGGCACCGCCGGTCATGATGCAGGCCGGCTCCTGGCCGCAATGGCGGCGCAGGTTGTCGACCATGCGCTGCACCGCGCCCGCGATCGCGAAGGTGCCGCCGCTGGTCAGCGCATCGCTGGTATTGGTCGGAAAGTCGCGCACCTCGCCGGTCGGCACATGCAGGCCGGCGGTGCCGGATTCGAGCGCGCGCAGCATGATGCCGTGACCGGGCAGGATGATGCCGCCCAGGAAGCGACCTTCGGCGTCGATCGCCTCGACCGTGACCGCCGTGCCGACCATCACGAGCACGCAGGGCCGGCGCTGGCCGCGCGCGAGCAGGCGCTGACGCGCGCCGATCATCGCGACCCAGCGGTCCGAACCCAGCCGGGCCGGATGGTCGTAGCCGTTGACCAGTCCCGCCTCGGCCGCGCTGGAAACCACCCACTGCGGAGTGACATCCCAGAGCTCGAGCTGCTCGACGACCCGGCGCCGGACCGCCTCGCCGGCGACCACGCAGCCCAGCACCTGGCGGGGCTCGACCAGACGGCGCCAGTCGCCCTCGGCCAGGGACTCGATGTTCTCGAGAAACTGCACCCCATGCGCCAGCAAACGGGCATCCACGGCAGGCTTGTCGTAGAGCGCCCACTTGAGGCGGGTGTTACCGACGTCGATGGCAAGAAAACTCATACCGCGATGATAATCAAGCAGCCATCAGGGTAAACCCTTGTTTTGTCGAGATTGGCTCAATTATTGACGCCAAGGCAGACCGTGAAAGCGCCAGCCGCCCTGGTTTCCGCGCTGCGCGTTGGCATCGGGGTCGCCCTCGAAGCCTTCGAGGATGTTGTAGGCCTCGACGCCGAGCTCGGTCGCACGCTTGGCCGCCGCCACCGAGCGCACGCCGCTGCGGCACAGCAACACGACCTTGCTGCCGCCAGCGGCCTGGCGCAGCTGGGCGTCGAAGTCCGGGTTCATCGCCATGCCGGGCCACTGTTTCCAGGCCACGGCGACCGCGCCCGGGACAAAGCCGACCCACTCGCGCTCGGCATCCGTGCGCACGTCGACCAGCACCGCCTCGCCAGCCTGCACCCAGGCCCAGGCCAGTTGCGGCGAGACATCGCCGGCGTAAGCGGCGGCCGGACGCGGTTGCAGCAGCAACGCGCCGTCAATGTCATGGCGCAGGCCCGAACTCAGGTTGGCCGGCACGGCCTCGTCCATGCGGCGTGGCTTGGGCAGCTTCAGCCCGTCCATGATCGCGACGAACTCCTGCTGGGTCTTGCCGGCCAGGCGCGGGTTGTGCGCCTGCTCGTGACCGATGCTCGAATGCCTGTGGCCGTGGTAGTCATGGCCGGGCCAGACCGTGGTGTCGGCCGGCAGCGTGAACAGGCGCGCGGTGATGCTGTACCAGAGCGCCTCGGCGCTACCGGACTGGAAGTCGGTGCGACCGCAGCCGTTGATCAGCAGCGTGTCGCCGGTGAAGACATGGCGCTGCTCGCCACATTGCCAGAAGTAGCTCATGCTGCCGGCGGTATGGCCGGGCGTGGCGATCGCCTTGAGCGTCTGCGCGCCGAAGGGCAACTCGGCGCCGTCCGGCAACTGGAGCGCCGCGGTGCTGATGCCACAGCCGGCCGGTGCCGCGGTGCGCGCACCGGTGTGTTCGGCCAGCAGCCCCGCGCTGGTGATGTGGTCGGCATGGGCATGGGTCTCGACCGTCCACAGCAGCTTGAGGCCGTACTGGCGCAGCACGGCGAGGTCGCGTTCGAGCTGGGTATCGACCGGATCGATGATCAGGGCCTCGCGGCTGGTCTCGTCGAACAGCAGATAGGTGTAGGTGCTGGAATCGGGATCGAAGAGCTGGATCGGGTGCATGGCGGCGTTGTCTCGGATAGCCATAGTCAAGGTTCCTCATCATAAGTACTGCAGAAACCTGGAGCTGCGAGCCTGGCGGCTTTGGCACGAAAATAGCGGGTTTGGCCAGTTGGCGGCCTTTGGAGAAAAAGTGCATCCCTACCTTTCTGCCGCCCTGGGCGGCACGCTGATCGGACTGGCGAGCTGGCTGCTGCTGGCCGGCCTGGGCCGCGTCGCCGGCATCAGCGGCATCACCTGCTCGGCGCTGCGCGAGACGGACCGCAGCACCTGGTGGCGCTGGGCCTTCCTGCTCGGGCTGATTCTGGGTGGCGCGCTGTTCGCGCAATGGCTGCCGGCGCCGGAACTGCCGGCGCGCGCGCCGCTGCTGATCGTCGCGGCCGGCCTGCTGGTGGGCTTCGGCAGCGTGCGCGGCTCGGGCTGCACCAGCGGACACGGCGTCTGCGGCCTGGGCCGGCGCTCGCTGCGCTCGCTGGTCGCGGTGCTGACCTTCATGGCCAGCGCCTTCGTCACTGTCTTCCTGACCGGAGGCCTGCAATGAAACCCGCAAACTTCGCCATTCCGATCCAGCCCCGGCAGGCTCCGGCGACCAGCCTGGTCGGCAGCCTGCTGCTCGCGCTCGCTGCCGGGATGCTGTTCGCGCTCGGCCTGGTGCTGTCGGGCATGACGCAGCCAGCCAAGGTGATCGGCTTCCTGAACCTGGCCGGCATGGCGCAGGGCGAGTTCCCGGGCCAATGGGACCCGAGCCTGGCCTTCGTGATGGGCGGCGCGGTCATGGTCACGCTGCTGGGATTCTGGCTGACGCCGGCCGGCCCGCGGCATCCGCAGCGCCAGCCCTGGCTCCATGCCCATTTCGAGCTGCCGACGCAGAAGTCGGTCGACGCACCGCTGCTGCAGGGCGCCGCCATCTTCGGCATCGGCTGGGGCCTGGCGGGCTACTGCCCGGGCCCGGCGCTGGCCACGCTGCTGGTGGGCGGCCAGGACATCCGGCTGTTCGTGCCGGCGATGCTGGCCGGCATGTGGCTGGCGCGCCGCACGCTGCGCTGAAGTCTCAGGGCAAGGGCAGCGGCCAGACCACGCCGTTGTCGTTCAGGATGGCGTCCAGCGGCAGGTCGTGCGGCTCGGGTTCGAGCTCGGACAGGAAACCGTGGGTGTAGCCCAGCCCGACGGTGAAGGGCCGCGGCGACAGCGCGGCCAGCGTACGGTCGTAGAAACCACCACCGTAGCCGAGCCGGTAGCCCCCCAGCCCGTAGCCGACGCAGGGAACAAACAGCAGTGTCGGATGCACCAACTCGGTAGCCTTGGGCTTGGGGATGCCGTAGGCATCCTCCTCCATCTCGCAACCGGGGTACCAGCGGTGAAAGCTCAGTGTCTTGTCGATCTTGTTGATCACCGGCAAGCCGATGCGGCGGCGCTGCGAGGCGCCCGCCGCATCGGCCTCCATGCCGGCCTCCTGCCAGCGGAACAGTGCCGGCAGCGGATCGAATTCGCCCTTGATCGGCCAGTAGGCACCGATCACGGTGTCGGGGCGGTCGACCAACCAGACCCGCATGACCCGCTGCAAGGCCTCGTTGCGCGCCAGCCTGTCCTCCAGCTGCAGGCGCTCAGCCACCAAGCGCTTGCGCCAGACAGCCTTCTGCGCGGCCTGACTCGAACGCACGACTCCGTCATTGTTGTCCATAATTGCCTTATGAAGATAAATGTGACCCTGCAAAGAGGATTGTGGTCGATTTTGGCCACGCTTTCGCTGCCAACCGCGCTGGCGCTTGCACCTGCTGCGGCAGCAGCGCAATCCAGTGCCGACCGGACGCTGCAGGACATGCGCGAGGCCTTCCGCAAGAACGACCAGCGCGCACTGCGCGACGGCCTGCCACGCCTGCAGGGCCACCTGATGGAGCCGCTGGCGGCCTACTGGGAGCTGCGCGCGCGGCTCGACAAGGCAAGCAACGAAGAGATCCGAGCCTTCCTGCAGCGCTATGCCGGCAGCTACTACGAGGACCGGCTGCGCAACGACTGGCTGCTGCAGCTGGGCCGGCGCGGCGACTGGAACAATTTCCGCGTTGAACATGCGCAATACCGCATGAACGACGACCGCGAGGTCCAGTGCTACGCCCTGCTGGCCGAGCACCTGGAGCGGCGCGCGCCGGTCGCCGAGACCGTGCGCCAGCTCTGGCTGGGACAGAAGGAGGCCGACGAGGGCTGCGCCAGCGCAGCCCGCACCCTGCTGCAGCAGGAGGAGCTGGGCGTCGAGACCGCCTGGCAGCGCGCCCGCCTGGCGATGGAGAACGGCCGCCTGCGCGCCGCCACCCAGGCCGTCGCGATGCTGGATGACAAATGGGCCGCGACCGCCGAGGATATCTACAACGATCCCGGCCGCTACCTCGACGAGAAGCTGACCGCGCTGCGTCCGCGCACCAAGGAACTGGTGACACTGGCGCTGGTACGGCTGGCGGCGAAGAACTTCGACGAAGCCGCCGAGCAGGCCGGCAGGCTGCGCTGGCGTACCCAGCTCAGCGCCGAGGAGCGCAGCTGGGTCTGGGGCGCGATCGGCCGCCAGGCGGCGCAGAAGCTGTCGCCGCGCGCGCTCGAGTACTTCGACCGTGCCCAGGACAAATACCTGCACGACGACATGCTGGCCTGGAAGACGCGCGCCGCGCTGCGCTCGGCCGACTGGAAGGCGGTGCAGGAGGCGATCGCGCACATGGGCGAGGCGCAGCGGCGCGACCCGAGCTGGACCTACTGGCAGGCGCGCGCGCTGCTCGCGCTCCAGGTTCCCAAGCACGACGAGCAGGCACGGGCGCTGCTGCAGCGCATCGCGGGCGGCAGCGGCTTCTACGAGCAGCTTGCACAGGAGGCACTGGGCCAGGCAACCGTTGCGGCGCCGGCGCCGGCCCCGCTGAGCGCGGCCGAAAAAGCCGCTGCACGCCAGAATCCCGGTCTGCAGCGCGCGCTGTGGGCGATCGGCAACGGCCTGCGCGCCGAAGGCACGCGCGAGTGGAACTACAGCACCAACCTGCACCAGCGCGGAGGCATGGGTGACCGCGAGCTGCTCGCCGCAGCCGATCTGGCCTGCCAGCAGCAGGTCTGGGACCGCTGCATCAACACCAGCGAGCGCACCAAGGACGAGATCGACTACTCGCAACGCTTCCCGACCCCGCACCGCGAGCAGGTGGTCAAGCGCGCGCGCGAGGTCGGTCTCGACCCGGCCTATGTCTACGGGCTGATCCGGCAGGAGAGCCGATTCATCACCGAGGCCCGCTCGGGCGTGGGCGCAGCGGGACTGATGCAGGTCATGCCGGCGACCGCGCAGTGGACCGCCAAGCGCATCGGCCTCGTCGACTTCAAGCCGCACCAGATCACCGACCGCGACACCAATATCACGATCGGCACCGCCTACCTCAAGTTCGCGCTCGACGATTTCGAGGGCTCGATGCCGATGGCCGCCGCCGCCTACAACGCCGGACCGGGCCGGCCGCGCGTCTGGCGCAACGGCCCGGTATTGGAAGCGCCGGTCTGGATCGAGAACATCCCCTTCTCCGAGACACGCGACTACGTCAAGAAGGTGATCTCGAACACCAACAACTACGCCGCGCTGCTGAGCGGCCAGCCGCAACGCATCGGCAGCCGACTGGCGGCAATCGGGCCGCGCCTGGGCAGCCAGGCACCCGACGCCGACCTGCCCTGAACCGAACAAACCAAGGGAGAAGAAGATGAAAAACATCCTGCTGCTGGGCGGCACCGGTTTTGTCGGCAGCCATGTCTGCGAGCATCTGACCCGCGCCGGCATGCGCGTGACGGTGCCGACGCGACGCATAATCAAGGCCCGGGACGTGCAGACCCTGCCCGACGTGACTGCGGTCGAGGCCGATGTGCATGACGAAGCCACGCTGGCGCGCTTGCTGCCGGGCCATGATGCGGTCGTCAACCTGATCGGCGTGCTGCATGGCAACGAGCAGCGCTTCCAGCATGCGCATGTGGAGTTGCCACGCAAGCTCGCGCGCGCGATGCAATCGGCCGGCGTGCGGCGCCTGGTGCATGTCAGCGCGCTCGGCGCCAGCGCCGCAGGCCCGTCGAACTACCAGCGCAGCAAGGCGGCTGGCGAAGCGACATTGCGCGAGGCCGGGCTCGACCTGACCTTGCTGCGCCCGAGCGTGATCTTCGGCGCTGGCGACAGCTTCCTGACGCTGTTTGCCCGCTTGCAGGCCACGCTGCCGGTGATGCTGTTGCCTGGTGCGCAGGCACGGCTGCAGCCGGTCTGGGTCGGCGACGTCGCCGAGGCCATCACCCGCTGCCTGCAGGACCCGGCCACCGTGGGCCAGACCTACGAGCTGGCCGGACTGCGCGTCTATACTCTGCGCGAACTGGTCCGGATCGCGGGCCGCATGTCCGGTCATCCGCGCCCGGTGATCGGCATGCCACGCGCCTTCGGCTACCTGCAGGCACTGGCGCTGCAATGCCTGCCGGGCGAGCCACTCATGAGCACCGACAATTTCGCCTCGCTCAAGGTCGACAACGTCGCCAGCGGCAAGCTGCCCGGCCTGGCCGAGCTCGGCATCGCCGCCGCCGCGCTGGAGCCCACCGTGGCCGCCTACCTCGACCTGCAGGGCCGGGCCGACCCGCTGCTGGCCATGCGCAGCCGCTACACCCGGGGCTGAGCCCTGAGCAGACCCGTTTCTCAGAAAGTTTTCCCCATGCCCGCAAGCAAGACCGCCGCCAAGGCCAGCCTCCCCTCTGCGACCGGCGCCGCCGTGGAGCGCAGCGAGCACCAGCGCGACATCATCAACCGGCTGCGCCGCATCGAAGGCCAGGTACGCGCCCTGGCCCAGATGGTCGACAGCGGTCGTCCCTGCGAGGACATCGCGCAACAGATGTCGGCCGCGCGCAAGGCGATGGACAAGGCCTTCTACCGCCTGATGGCCTGCTCGATGCTGGAAGCCGTGACCCAGGGCGACGCGATCGAGGGCGTCGAGCGCTCGACCCGCATCCTGGAAAAATACGCATGAAGCCGGCCGCCGGGCAGATCTACCTGGTGGGCGGCGCGGTGCGCGATGGCCTGCTCGGCCATTTCCACACCGTGCACCGGCTGCCCGACGGCAGCCCGCACGCCGACCGCGACTGGGTCGTGGTCGGCAGCACGCCCGCGGCCATGACGGCGCAGGGCTTCCTGCCGGTCGGGCGCGACTTCCCGGTCTTCCTGCATCCGCGCACGCGCGAGGAATACGCGCTGGCGCGCACCGAGCGCAAGACCGCGCGCGGCTACCACGGCTTCGCCTTCCACACCGATGCCGACGTGAGCCTGGAGGAAGACCTGGCGCGACGCGACCTGACCGTCAACGCGATCGCCCTGCCCGCCGATGCGCTGGATGAGGCAGGCCGCTTCGACCCCAACGACCCGCGCCTGGTCGATCCCTATGACGGCAGGCAGGACCTGCGCGACAAGGTGCTGCGTCATGTCACCGACGCCTTCCACGAGGACCCGGTGCGCATCCTGCGCCTGGCACGCTTCGCGGCGCGCTGGCCCGACTTCCAGGTCGCGCCCGAGACGCTGGCGCTGATGCGCTCCATGGTCGAGCATGGCGAGGTCGATCACCTGGTGCCCGAGCGGGTCTGGCAGGAACTCTCGCGCGGCCTGATGGAGCAGCAGCCCTCGCGCATGCTGGAACTGCTGCGCGACTGCGGCGCATTGAAGGTCCTGCTGCCCGAGGTCAACCGCCTGTGGGGCGTACCGCAGCGTGCCGACTACCACCCCGAAGTCGACACCGGCGTCCACCTGGGCATGGTGCTCGACATGAGCGCCCGGTTGCAGGCGCCGCTGACGGTGCGCTTCGCCTGCCTGTGCCACGACCTCGGCAAGGGCAACACGCCGGCCGACGTGCTGCCGCGCCACATCGGCCACGAGATGCGCAGCGTCAAGCTGCTGCTGAAACTGTGCGAGCGCTGGCGCGTGCCGCGCGACTGCAAGGAACTGGCCGAGGTGGTCGCGCGCGAGCATGGCCATGTCCACCGCTGCGCCGACCTGTCGGAGAGCGCGACGCTGCGCCTGCTCGAACGCTGCGACGCGATCCGCCGGCCCGAGCGCTTCGTCGAATTCCTGCAGGCCTGCGAATGCGACGCGCGCGGCCGGCTCAACTTCGAGGAAGCGCCCTACCCCCAGGCGACACGGCTGCAGACCGCGCTCGATGCGGCGCTGGCGGTGGCGACGGCACCGATCGCAGCCCGCATCACGGAGGAAGTCCGGCTGCACAGCGGCGACCCGCGCCGACTGGGTCCAGCGATCGCCCAGGCGATCGAGCGCGCGCGCAGCGAGGCGATCGGACAGGCGCTGAACCCGGCACAGCGCGAGGCCGAGATCAGCTGCTGAAGCCAGGTTTGTAGCACCCGCTGCGGCTGAACCCGGTCAACGCGGCTGGGCCAGTGCCGCGCGCGCCCAGCGCACGATGTCGGCCTGCCCCATGGCACCGGGCTGGCGCGCGATCTCGCGTCCGCGCCAGAACAGTGCCAGCGTCGGGATGCTGCGGATCTGGAAGCGGGCCGCCAGCGCCTGCTCGGCCTCGGTATCGACCTTGGCCAGCCGCAACTGCGGCTCAAGCTGTGCCGCCGCGGCCTCGAAGGCCGGCGCCATCATCCGGCAGGGGCCGCACCAGGGCGCCCAGAAATCGACCAGCAAGGGCAGGTCGCCGCGGCTCAGGTGGCGCTCGAAGCTGGCCTCGTCGAGCGCCACCGGGTGCCCGGTGAACAGCCGCTGGTGGCATTTGCCGCAATCCGGCGCACTGGACAGATGCTGCGCGGCGACGCGGTTGGTTATGTGGCAATGCGGGCAGACAAGGTGCAGGGCCTGGTTATCGCTCATGACAGCTCCGAAATGGCATGTATACCCACCAGAGTAGGTGCCAAACCGAAGTTTTTCAAGACCGACCGGGCTGGTATCAAAACAGATGCTGCAGCAGCGCGGCGATCCAGCTCAGCAGCAGCGCGGTCGCGAGCGGCAGCTCCCAGTAACGGCCGAAGGCGCGAAAGCGCAGGTCACCCGGCAGGCGTCCGAGCCCGATCTTGCGCAGCCACCCGGTCAGGCCCTGCACCAGCACCAGCGCCAGCACCACGACGATCAGCCAGCGCAGCATCGCTTACAGCGTGTGCGTGCGGTCGCCGGCCGTGAAGCCGAGCGGCAGCCAGCCCTCGGCGCTCGCGGCCGGCGCGAAGGCCAGCACCTTGAACAGCTCGCCCATCTCGTGCTCGTTGACCAGCTTGGCCAGGTTGGCGCGCTCCGCCACCGGCACCTCGCCGGCCAGCTCGATCAGGCCGGCGTTGATCAGGAAGCGGCCCTGGCTGGTGTAGCCCAGCACCGGCAGACCGGCGTCCTGCGCCGCCAGCGCGATGCCGGTGAAGTTGACATGGGCCGTGATGTCCTTGAGCCCGACCTCGGTCAGCGGATCATGGTCGACCTGGTGGCTGCGGTGGCAGACCAACGTGCCCATGTGGCGCTGCGGGTGGTAATACTCGGACTCGGGGAAGCCGTAGTCGATGAAGAAGGCCGCGCCGCGCGTCCAGCGCTCGGCCAGCGTGCGCACGAAGGCCTCGGCCTGCGGGTGGATCTCGGTCAGGTAGTCGTGCGGCCCCTCGATCTCGAACGGCGGGCGCAGTTCGGTCGGGCGGTCCGCCCAGACAAAGGCCGGCGAGTCGGCAGATGCCTGACCGGGTGGTGCGAGTGCAACGCCACGCTCGAACCAGGTACTACCACGCCGCTGCAGCAGCTGGACCGGCATCGCGTCGAGCACCTCGTTGCCGACGATCACGCCTTCGAAGCGCTCCGGCAGCCGGTCGATCCACTCGACCCGGTCGCCGAAGGCCGCCAGCGTTTGCTGCTGGCGCGCGCGCAGCGTGGCCGAGAGATCGACGATGCGGTAGCGCACCTCGCTGTGGCCCATGGCGTCGAGCTGGGTCAGGATCTGCTGCGCCAGCGCGCCGCTGCCGGCGCCGAACTCCCAGACCTCGGACGTGCCGGTGGCAGCCAGCGCCTGCGCGACCTGGCGCCCCAGCGTGCGGCCGAACCAGCGCGAGAGCTCGGGCGCGGTGACGAAGTCGCTGCCGCTGCCGGGCATGGCGCCGAACTTGACGCTGTCGTTGGCGTAATAGCCCAGACCGGGCTGGTACAGCGCGAGCGCCATGAAGCGGTCAAAGGACAGCCAGCCGCCGGATTGCTCCAGCTCGCGGACAATATGGGCTTTCAGCTTTTCAGACAAGTCGCTCAACGTGGTTCTGCCATCTGGTTACGGGTGCGGCGCCATCATAAGCGCCCGCCAACCCATGAAGATCATTCCATGACCCACGCCGACCTGCCCCCCCCGGTCCCGACCGTGCTCGTCACGGGTGGCGGCGTGCGCCTGGGTGCCGAGCTCTGCCGCGCCTTCGCGCGCGCCGGCTGGCGCGTGCTGTGCCAGTACCGCCATTCGGCTGCTGCGGCGCAGGCGCTCTGCCAGCAGCTGCAGGACCAGGGCCATGACGCAATCGCGATCGAGGGCGACCTGGCCAGCGAGACCGGCCGGCGCGCCTTGATGGCGCAGGCCGCCGCCGTTGCCGGCCCGGTGAGCTGCCTGATCAACAACGCCTCGGCCTTCGAGCCCGACACCGGCGCGGGCTTCGATGCCGAACTGGCCCGGCTGCAGCTCGAGGTCAACCTGATCGCACCGCTGTCGCTGGCACGCGAGCTCAGCTCCGGCCTGCCCGCTGGGGCGGAACTCGACGCCAGCGTGATCCACATCCTGGACCAGAAGGTGTTCAACCTGAATCCGGACTATTTCTCCTACACCGTGAGCAAGCTGGCGCTGGAACGCGCGGTCGCGCTGCAGGCGCAGGCGCTGGCGCCGCGCGTGCGCGTCTGCGGCGTGGCACCCGGCCTGATGTACCTGAGCGGCCCGCAGACGCAGGAGAATTTCGACCGCGCCAGCCGCGTCAACCTGCTGCGCCGTGCCACCGATCCGGCCGATGTCGCCCGGACCTGCCTGTTCCTGGCACAGACGAAATCGATCACCGGCAGCACGCTGTGCGTCGACAGCGGCCAGCATCTGGTGCCGCTGGCGCGCGACGTGATGTTCGCAGTCGAGGACAATCCCCAGCCATGAACGCCCCCGATCTGACCCTGCCCGTGCAGCTGTCCCTGATGGACGAGCTGCACCTGAGCTGCCGCAAACTCTTCCTGCGCCGCCACGAGGTGCAGGCCCATATCGGCGCGCACGACTTCGAGAAGGGCGTGACCCAGCGCCTCTGGATCGACGTCGAGCTCTGGGTGACATTCGAGCGCTCGACGCCCGCGCTCGACTCGCTGCACGAGGTGGTCGACTACGACTTCGTGCGCGCCGAGGTCGCAGCCCGCCTGCAGCTGGGCCATGTGGAACTGCAGGAAACCTTGTGCGACGACCTCGCGCGACGCCTGCTGGACCAGCCCGGCGTGCGCGCCGTGCGCGTGTCCACCGCCAAACCCGACGTCTATCCCGACTGCGAGGCGGTCGGCGTGGAAGTCTTCCACGTCAAACCCGCGACATTTCAGCCATGAACCCAAATCCCGCCCCGAAAGCCGGCCAGCAGATCCTGAACCTGACCGGGCTACGCTTCGTCGCCAACCTCGGCATCCTGGAGCACGAGAAGATCAGCCCGCAGCCGATCCAGGTCGACGCCGAGCTCAACCAGGGCGCGCAGCCGCTGCTGCCGCACGACGACGACATCGACCATGTGCTCGACTACCGCAAGGTGCGCCAGATCATCATCGACGAGTGCACCGCCGAGCATGTGAACCTGCTTGAGACGCTGATCGGCAAGCTGGCGCATCGCCTGCTGCAGCTGCCGGGCGTGATCGGCGTGCGCGTCAAGATCGCCAAGCTGGAGATCTTCGACGACTGCGAAGTCGCGATCCGCATGGAAAGCGGCCAGTGGTGAGGCCATCTGCCACCATCAGCACCCCATACCTGAGATTGAAATGAACGACACCGCCCACTGGAGCGCAGCCGCCGAGCCGGCTGCCGAGTCCGCCACCCCCACTGCTGCCGATGCCGCCGAGGCGCAGAAGCAGCACAAGATCGAGCGCGAGGACCGCAAGCTCGAAAAACGCCTGTGCCGCGAGGTCGGCCGCGCGATCGCCGACTACAACATGATCGAGGAAGGCGACCGCGTGATGGTCTGCCTGTCGGGCGGCAAGGACAGCTACGGCCTGCTCGACATCCTGCTCAAGCTGCAAAAGCGCGCGCCGGTCAAGTTCGAGCTGATCGCGGTCAACCTGGATCAGAAGCAGCCGGGCTTCCCCGACCATATCCTGCCCGAGTACCTGGCACAGCTCGGCATCAAGTTCCACATCGAGACCCAGGACACCTACTCGATCGTCAAGAAGGTGATCCCCGAAGGCAAGACCATGTGCAGCCTGTGCAGCCGGCTGCGCCGCGGCATCCTGTACCGGGTGGCCAAGGAGCTCGGCTGCACCAAGATCGCGCTCGGCCACCACCGCGACGACATCCTGCAGACCTTCTTCCTCAACATGTTCTTCGGCGCCAAGCTCAAGGGCATGCCGGCCAAGCTGGTCAGCGACAACGGCGAGTTCATGGTGATCCGCCCGCTGGCCTATGTGCCCGAGAAGGACCTGATCCGCTGGGCCCAGGTGCGCGAGTTCCCGATCATCCCCTGCACGCTGTGCGGCAGCCAGGAGAACCTGCAGCGCAAGCAGGTCGGCAACATGCTGCGCGAATGGGAGAAGAAGTTCCCGGGCCGCATCGAGAGCATGCTTGGCGCGCTGCAGAACGTGGTGCCCAGCCACCTGATGGACCGCCAGCTGCACCCGTTCGAGACCTTGCGCACCACCGGCATCGCCGACGAGAATGGCGACAGGGTGTTCGACGAGGAGGAGCTGCCGCTGCCGCCCGCCTTGCCAGCCGAGCAGGTCATCAGCCTGACCCCGGCGCGCTGAGCACCCTGCCAGTGGCGGGACCACACTGACCGCCGGATGCCCCACCTCATGCAGGAGCCCGCCATGTCCCGTCTCCCAGTCTTCACCCCATCCGGCGCCAGCGGGTCGATGGCCCGCCGGCTGGGCGGCCTGAGCCTGCTGGCCGGCGCGCTGCTGCTGGGCGGCTGTGCCGGCGTGATCCGGCTCGAAAACGATGTGCGCAGCTACGCCGACTGGACCGCCTCGGCCTCCGGCATGCGGCCCGCGCCCGGCGATTTCTATCGCATCGAACGGCGGCCCTCGCAACGCCAGGACCCGGCCACGCAGCAGGAGGCAATCGAAGTCATCGCGCGTGATGCGCTGGAGCGCGTCGGACTGCGCGCCGCGCCCGAGCCGCTGCCGGCCGGTCTGCCGTTGCCGCGCTGGACGGTTGAACTCGGCGCACGTTCGATCCAGCTACCCTACGCACCCTGGGACGAGCCCGGCCGACCGGCCTTCGGCATGAGTCTGGGCATCGGCCATGTGAGTCCGCACGGCTCGATCGGCATCGGGATGCCGCTGTTCCCGTCTATGGCGCCGCCCTACTACCAGCGCGAGGTCTCGATCGTGCTGCGTGACGCCCGCAGCGCGCGCGTGGTCTACGAGACCCAGGCCGCGCACGACGGTCCCTGGGCCGACAGCCCGACGCTCTGGGCCGCGCTGTACGATGCTGCGCTGCAGGGCTTCCCGCAGCCGCCGGCCGGTCCGCGTCGAATCGTGACTGAAGTACCGCGCTGACCCTCGTCTCGACAATCCGGCCAAACCGGCCAGCCACCCCCACAGCCCCAAGAGACAAGCCCATGGAATTCACCCGCATCCTGGCGCTGCGCCACGGCGAAACCACCTGGAACCAGGACAAGCGCCTGCAGGGCCAGCTCGACATCCCGCTCAACGAGCGCGGGCACTGGCAGGCCGCGCGCACGGCCGAGGCGCTGCGCGACGAGCCCATCGCCGCCATTTATTCAAGCGACCTGGCGCGCGCGCACCAGACTGCCCGCGCGATCGCCGCCGGGCAAGGGCTGGACGTGCGACTCCATGCCGGCCTGCGCGAGCGCCATTTCGGCGCCTTCCAGGGCAAGACCTGGACCGAGCTTGAAGTGGAGGAACCCGAAGCCACGCTGGCCTGGCGCACCCGCGTGCCCGAGTTTGCGCCGGGCGGCGGCGAAACCCTGCTGCAGCTGCGCGCGCGCATCGCGGCTGCGCTCGACGAAATCGCCGCGCGCCATGCGGGCGAGCAGATCGTGGTGGTCGCGCATGGCGGCGTGCTCGACATGGTGTATCGGCTGGCGACCGGCCTGGAGCTGCAGGCGCCGCGCACCTGGACGGTCGAGAACGCCGCCATCAACCGCCTGCTCTGGACACCCGAAGGGTTGAGCCTGGTTGGCTGGGCCGACAGCGGCCATCTCGAAGCCCGCTCGGACGACGACATCAGCGCCTGAGGTCCGAGCCGCCATACCGGTTCAGTCGTCACCGTACAGCGCCAGATCGACCCTGGGTGGCTCCAGGCCCAGATGGCGGAACGCCGCCTGGGTCGCGATGCGCCCGCGCGTCGTGCGCTGCAGATAGCCCTGCTGGATCAGGTAGGGCTCGATCACATCCTCGATCGTGCCCGCCTCCTCGCCGATGCTGGCGGCGATGTTGTCGAGCCCGACCGGGCCGCCATCGAACTTGTGGATCAGGGCTTCGAGCAGCTTGCGGTCCATCAGGTCGAAGCCGATCGGATCGACGTCGAGCATGGTCAGCGCGCGATTCGCCATGTCGAGCGTGATGCGGCCGTCGCCCTTGACCTCGGCGTAGTCGCGCACCCGGCGCAGCAGCCGGTTGGCGATGCGCGGCGTGCCGCGCGAGCGGCGCGCGACCTCGAACGCCGCCGCCTCGTCCATCGGCGTATGCAGCAGGCCGGCGCTGCGCTTGACGATCAGCGCCAGCTCGCTGGCGTGGTAGAACTCCAGCCGCCCGACGATGCCGAAGCGGTCGCGCAGCGGATTGGTCAGCATGCCCGCGCGCGTGGTCGCGCCGACCAGGGTGAAAGGCTGCAGGTCGAGCTTGATCGAGCGCGCCGCCGGCCCTTCGCCGATCATGATGTCGATCTGGTAGTCCTCCATCGCGGGGTAGAGGATTTCCTCCACCACCGGACTGAGACGATGGATCTCGTCGATAAACAGCACATCGTTGGGTTCGAGGTTGGTCAGCAGCGCCGCCAGGTCCTTGGGCTTTTCCAGCACCGGCCCGCTGGTCTGACGCAGGTTGACGCCGAGTTCATGCGCGATGATGTGGCTCAGCGTCGTCTTGCCCAGGCCCGGCGGGCCGAACAGCAGCACATGGTCGAGCGCCTCCTGGCGCTTCCTGGCCGCGCCGATGAAAATTTCGAGCTGCTCGCGCACCTTGGCCTGGCCCACGTATTCCTGCAGGCCCTTGGGCCGCAGCGCGCGCTCAAGAGCCTCCTCGCGGCTGGACTCGGGCGCGGCCGAAACCATGCGCGGCTGGCGCGGCGCGGGGGCGAAATCGTCGGTTTCTACTGCCATCGGTGCTTATTCCGCTTGAAACTCACTTCGCCAGCGCCCTGAGCGCGAGCTTGATGCCCTCGCTCACGCCGACGTCGGCCGGCAGCGCCTTGAGCGCGGCGGCGGCCTCCTTGTCGCTGTAGCCCAGCGCGATCAGTGCCTGCTGGATGTCGCCATGGGCTTCACCCAGCGCTGCGCCGCCGGCTGCCAGCGGGCCGAGGTCGGCGCCGAGCTTGCCCTTGAGTTCGAGCAGCAGGCGCTCGGCGGTCTTCTTGCCGATGCCGGGCACCTTGACCAGGCGGCCGGCCTCCTGCGCGGTCACGGCCTGGGCCAGCTCGGCCACGCTCATGCCCGACAGCAGGCTCAGCGCCATGCGCGGACCAACGCCGCTGACCTTGATCAATTGCCGAAAGGCCTCACGTTCGGTGGGGGTCGCGAAGCCGTAGAGCAGCTGCGCATCCTCGCGCACGACAAAGTGCGTCAGCAGCGCGACTTTCTGGCCCAGCTCGGGCAGGCCGTAGAAGGTGCTCATCGGCACATCGACCTCGTAGCCCACGCCGCCGCAATCGACCAGGACCTGGGGCGGGGATTTTTCCAGCAGGGTGCCGGTGAGTTTGCCTATCATTGACGGTTTCCTTTAGATGGAATTATCGGTTTGATTCTGCGACACCACTTCTCCCCGCCCGACAACGCCCGCATGGCCCATCTGTGCGGCCCGATGGACCGGCATATCCGCACCATCGAGGCCGCGCTGCAGGTCAAGGTCGCGCACCGCTTCGAGCAGTTCCGCGTCGAAGGTCCCAAGGCCAAGGCCGAACAGGCGATGGAGGTGATCCAGGCCCTGTACGAGCTCGCACGCCAGCCCATCCCCGAGGAAAAGGTCCAGCTCATGCTCGCCGGCGACAGCGCCCTGCCCGAGGACAGCGTCGAGCATGTGGCGATGCAGACCCGACGCGGCGAGGTGCGCGGGCGCACCGCCAACCAGCAGCGCTACCTCGACCAGATGGTCAGCCACGACATCACCTTCGGCATCGGCCCGGCCGGCACCGGCAAGACCTACCTCGCGGTGGCCTGCGCGGTCGACGCGCTCGAACGCAGCGCGGTGCAGCGCATCGTGTTGACGCGACCGGCGGTCGAGGCCGGCGAGCGGCTGGGCTTTTTGCCCGGCGACCTGACGCAGAAGGTCGACCCCTACCTGCGCCCGCTGTACGACGCGCTCTACGACCTGATGGGCTTCGACAAGGTGCAGAAGGCCTTCGAGCGCCAGCAGATCGAGATCGCGCCGCTGGCCTTCATGCGCGGGCGCACGCTGAACCACGCCTTCGTGATCCTCGACGAGGCGCAGAACACCACGCCCGAGCAGATGAAGATGTTCCTCACGCGCATTGGCTTCGGCAGCAAGGCCGTCATCACCGGCGACGTCAGCCAGGTCGACCTGCCGCGCACCCAGCTCAGCGGCCTGATCGACGCCGAGCGCGTCCTCAAGCGCGTCAAGGGCATCGCCTTCAACCGGCTCACCAGCGCCGACGTGGTGCGCCATCCGCTGGTGGCGCGCATCGTCGATGCCTACGACGCGGGTGGGGCGCGCGAGGTCGAGGAGGCGCTGCCGCTGACGCGCGGCACGGCGCGCAAGACCGTGCGACGCAGCGGGGACTGAGAACGAGACAGCAGCGGCGGCAGTCTGGCAGCGCCGATGGATCGCTTGATTCCACACCTCTTTTTTTCAAACTTCTCAGCAACGAACATCAGCAGTGAGCCAAGTCACCATCAACATCCACTGGTACGGCCCTTTCACCGAGGAAGACATCCCGCAACTCGACGAGGGCAACGGGCTCTACATGCTGACTGGCAAGCGGCACTACCAGAGGTCGGACTCGGCGATCCAGTATTTCGGCATCACGGAAACGTCGTACCGGACGCGGTTCAGGAACCATAAGGCGCTCAAAGAGATCAACCGGGAACTCAACATATGGCTGGGCCAGATCGCCTATCCGGCCGATCACGTCCGCGATCATCTGGAGACGGCAGAAAGCATCCTGATCTACTTCTGGCAGCCGGAACTGAACACCAGAAAGAGGTTTACTTGTCCCACCCTGCCAACGACGGTCGTTTCGCATTGGTACACGGCGGACAGGCGCCCCAGGCTAAGGCAACAGAGCATCTACAAGCATCTGCCTGACGTGATCTGCTGGGACGGCGGATATTGGCGGACGGGAAACCTCTCCGTGTACGAGGAATAAGATCCCGGCTGGTCGTGCGCGATGCGCGGTTGTTAGCGCGCGAGCAGGCCGGCCTGAGCCGTTTCGGCGCCAATTCGCTACCGTTTAGCGGAAAACCACACGGCATCGACCGCTGCAGGGCGTAGCGCTTGCCTGGCTCCATGCCCTTGATCGGATCTTCCGACTCGGCCTTGGGATCGATCAGTTCGTAGCGGGTTTCAGCTTCGTTGCAGGCCGTGCCGTTGTGCCGGCGCCGGGCTTGCGCTGCGCCAGCGTCCTCAGCGCAGCACCAGCTCGCCCTGGATCGCCGCGCCCAGGGCGGCCTTGAGCTGCTTGTAGTGCAAGGTGGCGTTGACCACGGCGTGGCTGCCCAGACTCAGCTCATCACATTCGGCACGGCCGTCGAAGCGGCCCAGAATGCTCAGGGAACGGCATTTGATGTCCCCGTTGACCTGGCCATTCTCGCCTATGGTCAGACTCACGCTTTCCAGCTGTCCGACCACCTGACCCTCGATATACATCACGTCGGATGACATGAGCTTGCCCTCGATGCGACAACCTTCGCTGATGATGGTGGGCTTGTGCGGGGTCTCGATCAGGCCGCCACGACGGCCCTGCTCCAGGCCGGAGACGTCATCGGAGGAAAGCGGTTTGTTATTTTTGAACTTGCGGAACATGGGGCCTCGCCAGCATGGCAACCAAAGGATTGATCTTCTGGCCATTGACGGAGATTTCGTAGTGAAGGTGGACACCGGTCGAAAGCCCGGTATTCCCTACGATTCCGATGGACTGGCCCTTGCGCACTTTCTCGCCACTGCCGACGAGACTTTTCGATAGATGGGCATACAGCGTCCTGATGCCCTTGGGGTGTGCGATCTCGACGGTATTGCCGTAGCCGTTGCGGTAGGAGGCGTCCAGCACCACGCCATCCGCTGCCGCACCGACCTGCCGGACGCTGCCCGGGATCAGGTCCAGGCCTTCGTGCATGTCCACCATGTGCGTGACCGGATGCACCCGCATGCCGAAGGGCGAGCTCATCTCGGCCTGCTCCAGCGGCGTGGCGGAAGGCAGCAGCTCATAGACGCCCTTGAGCTGCTCGTTGATCTTGACCTGCTTGCTCAGCCGCGAGGCGATGTCGGCGTCGATTTCCGCGAGCAGACCGATATTGGGCAGCCCGCCGCTCGGCTCCTTGGGCGCGGGCAGCTCCTTCTTGAGCGCTTCGAGCTGCGCCGGCTTGAGTCCGCTCACGCGCAGCACGAGCTGCAGGTTCTGGTTGGCGTTTTCGAGATCCTGCGCCGCATAGCGCAACAGCTTCAACAGCTCTTTCTCGCGGTCGAGAATCGCATTGCTCATGCGATCGAGCTCCTGATCCTCCAACGCCGCGATCTTGTCGATATCGATCGACGTGGCGACCGACAGCAGCTGCCGGACGCGCTGCTTCGAGAGTTCGTCGCGCGAGATCGCCTGCTTCATGCTCTCGTTGTCCCAGGCCAGGAAGCGGTTGTAGCCCGCCAGCGCGGACAGCAGCAGCAAGGTGGTCACGAGCAGCAGCAGGACGCCGCGCATGAACAGGCGTTGCAGCCGACCGGGCACGACGAAGGAGCGCAACTGGCCGGACTGCTCGACGATCAGACGGAAATCGTCGAAGTCGCAGGTCCAGAAATAGCGCTTCAGATGGGCCGGGATGCCGGTCAGGTAGCGCAGCGGCTGGTGGAGACTGGGCATGTCTACCGGGCTACTGGGCATTGGGCAATAGCGTCACCTCGGTCAGCTCCAGCGCCGCCGGTTCGCTGGTGCTGTGGATCTTGCCGACGAGTTGTCCACCAAGCTCGACTTCGAGCTGCTGGAACTGGACGGCCCCCGTGACCTTGCCGGTCGAGCGGATGGCGAGCTTGCCCCGACAGATCAGGTTGGGCTTGACCTCGCCATACACCACGGCGGTGCCCGCGACCACCTCGCCATTGACGCGCCCCGAAGGCCCCACATGCAACTGCGCGGCGGACAGCGTCCCCTGCAGGGTGCCGTCGAGCGTGACAGTACCGGGACAGACGATGTTGCCGGAAATCTCGACACCCTCGCCAATGATCAGATTGCCCTGTGTATTTTCAAGCTTCATCAGGTTGGTCCTCGCTCCTCGCGATACCGCGAGAGATGTTCGTTCCCTGAGTGCCAGACTTCCGGACAGCTTGCCGCGACCTCAGAAATGGATACGGTTAAAAACTGCATCCTATCATTACAAGGAAATATCTGAAAGCCTCGACAAATAAAATGCAACTATTATCATTTAAAATATGGTCAAATCCAGAAAATCCTACTGGACGAAACCCCGGTTAATCATTCAAGACCGACCGCGACCGTAGGCGACAGCACGCCAACACGAACCCAGGACACCGCAGATGCCATTGCCTTCTCTCACCCTCTCCCTTCAATTCGCCCGCTTCGACGGCGTGGCCGAGCACCGCGCCGCGCTGCCGCGCCAGAAAGTCATGCGCTGGCTGCGTCACGCGCTGGCCGACGACGGCGAAATCACCGTGCGCATCGTCGACGCCGAGGAAGGCCAGAGCCTGAACCGCGACTACCGACAAAAGGACTACGCGACCAATGTGCTGACCTTCGACTACGCACAGGAACCCGTGGTGCAGGCCGATCTGGTGCTGTGCGCACCGGTGGTCGCGCGCGAAGCCGCCGAGCAGGGCAAGACGCTGCAGCAGCATTACGCCCACCTGCTGGTGCACGGCGCGCTGCACGCCCAGGGCTGGGACCACGAGACCAGCGAACAGGATGCCGAGGAGATGGAGGCCTACGAGATCGAGATCCTGGCCGGCCTGGGCTTTCCCAATCCCTATGCCGAATAAGGTGCAGTCATGAGCAGCCAGCGCGCCCGACTCAAGGTGATGACCGCGGGCATCTTCAGCCTGCTGCTGACGCTGGGCGTGGCGCGCTTCGCGTACACGCCGCTGCTGCCGCTGATGCAGCAGCAAGCCGGGCTCGGTGTCGCCGAGGCGGGCTGGCTGGCCGCGATCAACTACGCCGGCTACCTGAGCGGCGCGCTGCTGGCGATGCTGGTCGGCGACCTGGTGCTCAAGGACCGGCTGTACCGCATCGGGCTGGTCGTGGCCGTCGCGAGCACCGCGATGATGGGCCTGAGCCAGGACTTCACCATCTGGGCGCTCTCGCGCTACCTCGCGGGCCTGAGCAGCGCGGCCGGCATGCTGTTCGGCGCCGGACTGGTGCTGAACTGGCTGATCCGCCACGGGCATCGCAGCGAACTCGGCATCCACTACAGCGGCATCGGGCTCGGCGTGGTGCTGTGCTCGGTCGCGGTGGCCTCGATGGGAGGCACACTGGACTGGCGCGGCCAATGGCTGGCGCTGACGGCGCTGGGCGGCCTGCTCGCGGTTCCCGCGCTGGCCTGGCTGCCGGTGCCACCGCGCACCATGGCCAGCCAGGGCGCACAGACCTGGCATGACAGCCCTCCGACTCCCGCCTTCCTGCGCCTGTTCATGGCCGCGTATTTCTGCGCCGGCATCGGCTACGTGGTCAGCACGACCTTCATCGTCGCCATCGTCGAGCGGCTGCCAGGCCTGGCGGGCCAGGGCAAATGGGCCTTCCTGGCGATCGGGCTGGCCGCCGCGCCCGCGAGCATCGTCTGGGACTTCGTCGCGCGCCGCATCGGCGACCTCAACGCACTGATCACGGCCGCGCTGCTGCAGATCATCGGCATCCTGCTGCCGCTGGCCGGCGGCGGGCTGGCGCTGACGCTGGCTGGCGCGCTGTTGTTCGGCGGCACCTTCGTCGGCATCGTGAGCCTGGTGCTGACGATGGCGGGTCGCTACTACCCCGGCCGTCCCGCCAAGATGATGGGCAAGATGTCGCTCGCCTACGGCAGCGCGCAGATCGCAGGCCCCGCCGTCACAGGCTGGCTCGCGATCCGCTTCGGCAGCTACGAGGCCGGGCTCTATCTGGCCGCAGGCATCATGGTGCTGGGCACTGCCTTGCTGCTGCTGCTCAAGCGCGTGCCGCTCAGGGCAGCAGCCGCACCTTGACGCTGCGGCCCTTGATGCGGCCCGCCGCCAGCTTGGCCTCGGCCTGCCTGGCGATGCCGCGCTCGACCGCGACATAGGTCGAGAACTCGTTGATGTTGATCTTGCCGATCTGCTCGCGGGTGTAGCCCAGCTCGCCGGTCAGCGCACCGAGCACGTCGCCAGCGCGGATCTTCTCCTTGCGCCCGCCCAGGATCTGCAGCGTCGCCATCGGCGGCTTGAGCGGGCCGCCCGGCGCCTGGGTCAGGCCGTCGAGCGGCTGCCAGACCACCTCGCGGCCCTGCAGCTGCTCGATCTTGCCGACCGAGCCCATCTCATCGAGGCTGGCCAGCGTCAGCGCCAGACCCTCGGCCTCGCCACGGCCGGTGCGGCCGATGCGGTGCACATGGATCTCGGCGTCGGGCGTGCAGTCGACGTTGATCACCGCGTCGAGCTGGGCGATGTCGAGCCCGCGCGCCGCCACATCGGTCGCCACCAGCACCGAGCAGCTGCGATTGGCGAACTGCACCAGCACCTGGTCACGCTCGCGTTGATCGAGCTCGCCATAGAGCGCCAGCGCCGCGAAGCCCTGGCCCTGCAGCAGCGCGACCAGATCGCGGCATTGCTGCTTGGTGTTGCAGAAGGCCAGCGTCGATTCGGGCCGGAAATGGTTCAGCAGCCGCGCCACCGTCGCCAGCCGCTCGCTGTGCTTGACCTCATAGAAATGCTGGCGGATCTTGTCGGCCGCATGCTGGGCCTGCACCTTGACGTTCTGTGGCGCGCGCATGAACTGCGCCGCGAGACGGTCGATGCCTTCCGGGTAGGTGGCCGAGAACAGCAGCGTCTGACGATCGGACGGGCAGAGCTTGGCGACCTGGGCGATGTCGTCGAAGAAGCCCATGTCGAGCATGCGGTCGGCCTCGTCGAGCACCAGCGTGCGCACGGCGGCCAGGCTCAGATGGCCGCGTTCCAGGTGGTCGAGGATGCGGCCCGGCGTGCCGACCACCACATGGGCGCCATGCTCCAGGCTCAGCGTCTGGCCGCGCAGCGCGACGCCGCCGCACAGGGTCACGACCTTGATGTTGCCGTGCGCGCGCGCCAGCCGGCGGATCTCCAGCGTGACCTGGTCGGCCAGCTCGCGTGTCGGGCACAGCACCAGCGCCTGCACCTGCCACAGCGCGGGGTCAAGCTTCTCGACCAGCGGGATGCCGAAGGCAACCGTCTTGCCGCTGCCGGTGCTGGCCTGGGCGATCAGGTCACGCCCGGCCAGCGCCAGCGGCAGGCTGGCGGCCTGGATCGGCGTCATCGCGCTGTAGCCGAGCTGGCCCAGGTTGTCCAACGTGGAGGCGGCCAGCGGCAGCTGGCTGAAGGCGGCGCCAGCGGCCGCGTTTTGCAAGGATTCATTCATCGCGCGATTATCGGCGCGGGCGTCCTTTGGCGACAGAACTTGTCGAAACGCATTTCGATCGTTTAGCATGACCAATACTGACCGGGACAGTCCGGGCCGGGGCAGCAGCGAAGGCATAGCAGTTCATGAGGTTCAGTCAGGCTCAACTCGACGACATCGCGCGCAGAGGACTGTTCGACAAGCTTGAGCGCGGCTTTCGCGCCAGCGTGCCCGACGCTGCCCTGCTGGAGTCACCGCTGCTGCGCGACTATTTCGCTGCCTGCGAGCGCGACGCGCAGGCACTTGGGCTGCGCAGCGAGCAAGGCATTGCGTCGTACGCGCTGGCGGCCTGGTTCCTCGGACCCGGTTTCGTCGATCGCAGCCGCTACCTGCGCCAGCTGCTGGCCAGTCCCTATCCCGAGGTGCGCAAGGTCCACGCGTTGAACGAATGGGTGCATGCCCTACTCGGCAAGCCGCAGGACGAGGAGACCGCAGACCAGGCGCTCAGGCAGGCTTTCTTCAGCACCACCGCCTGGGGCGTGGGCGACTAACCCGGGTTGGCAACAGGAAAGCAGACGAATGGGACTCAACGACACGCTCAAGAGCTACGTCGCGCCCAGCTTGGCCGCTGCCCAGGCGGCCAAGCTGCAGAAAGCTCAGCAGGCCAAGACGCCTGCGATGATCCAGCACGAATACGACAGCGCGCGCCGAGCGCTGCTGGCCGATTTCGCGTCGAATCCGGCCACGGCCTGTCAGCCCTGCATCGCCAACGCCAAGGCGGCCCGGCGCAAGGACCGGATGGAGCTCGTCAACCGCGCCATCGTCACCTGCCCGGAGCATGGCGCCAGCGCCAGACGCCTGCGCGCGGACATGGACGAGGTCGAGAACATGCGCTGCGCCCACCATGTCTACCTGGCGAACGACCCAAACGCGCCGCCGGAGCTGCGGCAGCAGATGCCACCAGGCTTCCTGAAGCCGACGCCGGACGAACTGTCGGCGATGGGTCTGAACGAAAAGATGCTCAACCCGCCCGACAGCAATTTCCGGGCAGCCGTCTGCAAGAAGGATCCGGTCGTCTGGGGTGACAATCCGAAGCCACCGTTCGTAGTAGCGTTCCGCGGTTCCACGCCCGAGCTGGAGGATTGGCAGAACAACTTTGCACAGGATGCGAACCAGGAGTCCTCGTATTACGAACAGGCTGTGAAAATCGGCAACAGACTGGCTCGGTATGGCGTGAACGCCCACATCGTCGGCCATTCCCTGGGCGGTGGTCTGGCCAGCGCGGCTCAGGGTGGCAGCGGACTGACGGCGTCGACCTACAATGCCGCCGGCCTGCATCCCGAGACGGTGGCTCGCTATTCGCAGGATGCGGCGCACCAGGCCGCCGAGGCGGGCAAGATCAACGCACTGAGCGTCGAAGACGAGGTTCTCACCCATACGCAGGAGAGCGGGGGGCTTTCACTGCTGGCCAACCAGGCCGTCGGCATCAAGCGCAAGCTGCAGGCGGCAACGACAGCCGCCGGACTCGAACAACTCAAGTCGCTAGGCAAGGTGGCCAAGGATACCAAGCTCGACGCGCATCTGCATGGGATGGACGAGGTCATAGCCGCGATGGAACAGCAGAAATCCGCCGACGAAGCCGCACTCAAGTCCTGCCTGGCCGGAGGCAAGCCGTGAAGCCGGCCGACACCTTCTTGCTGACCTGGCACCGCTTCGCGCGGGGTCTGTGGTTCGCATTCAGCCTCATCACCGGAGCGATCACGATGAATCCAGCCGCAGCCGCACCCGTCTTCAAGCTCAAGCCCGCGGGCGAGTATTTCGACGACCCCAGAACGCTGGCGCTGCTCGACGCGGCGCTTTCGGGCGACCTCAAGCGGGCCCAGTCCCTGGTCGCGTCGGGCGCCAATCCGCAGGCCGAGGGCCCCAGGCAGGCGGTCAACCGCATCGACCTGCTCGACTACGCGATCGCCGCCGGCAAGCCGCAGGCGATCCAGGTGCTGGTCGCCGTCGGGGCCGATCCCGAGCGCATTCACCAGGGGCCTGGCAATGCGTTCCTGTTCGCGATGAAACTCGAAAAGATGGATCTGTATGCCCTGCTGCTGGACTTGAAACCCGTTGCATCACTTTCGAAGGACACGCTCGAATACCTGATGTTCGGGGCGGTGATGCAGCATTGCCGACCTTGCCTGGAATTGCTGCTCAAGCGTGGGGTGCCAATCGATTTCCCGGACGGTGCAGGCAACACCATCCTGCTGGATGCGATGGACGTGCAGGACTATGACCTTGCTGAGTGGATCCTGCTCCAGGGCGCTGCGGTCAAGATCGAGACCCCTGCCGGGGGGACTCCAGCCAATGCCATCGAGTTCTATCTCAAGAAATTCCGCCCTGGCACCCCCACCCATGACAAGGTGCTGCGCCTGAAGGCGCTGATGCAGGCACGCGGCGCGGTGTTCCCGGCACCGACGCCGCAGGAGATTCGCGAGCGGCGGGCCAGGAGCGGCAGCTCTGCTGCTCAATAGCGTTCGCGTATCGCTCGCATTGAGTGCAGGTAGTGATAGGCGATCTGCTGGTCGCCATAGCGGTAGCGCTCGCCGGCCGGACAGGCTTGGCGCGCCAGGCAGCGGTCCAGGCAGGACGAGCCGGGCTGCTTGCGATAGTCCAGGCAGGCCTGCAACTGCCAAGGGCCCGTTCTTTCGCTGGCCAGCGCGCCGGCCGGACAGGCGCTGATGCAGGGCTTGTCCACGCAACTATCGCAGGGCGATCCAGCCTCACGCCTGGACGTGACAGGCAGGGCGGTGTCGGCCAGCAAGACGGCGCGGTAGGCGAACCAGCTGCCCCACTCGGCATCGACGCCGACCCAGAACGGCGAGGCATGGTGCCAGCCCGCGAGCATTCCCAGGCGTTGCAGCCCGACCGGCGCCGGCCCCGGAAAGACCTGATGCCAGGCATGGTCCGGTAGCGTATGGCTCATCCAGGCCGCGACGCGCTCGGCCACGAACTGGTCGACCGGGTCGGTCCCGTGCAGACCGCGCTGCTGCAGCGCGTCCCAGAAGTCGCGCCCCAGGTGACCGATCAGGATCAGCTGGCGGAAACGCGCCAGCGCCTTGTCGTCCACGCCGAGCGTCGTCAGCAGATAGGGGGGCAGCTCGGCCAGATCGAACACCGCGTGCAGGTTCAGGCCGGATGCGGCCAGCGGCGCAAAGCATGATGAACTGCCATCAGCGAGCGGCAGACAGGCAGCGGAGGCCGCCAAGGATGGATGCTGCCCCATGATTCAGGCGCTCATCTGCATCGGGATCGTGACCGGCCCGTCGTTGACCAGGCTCACCTTCATGTCAGCGGCGAAGATGCCGGTCTGCACGATGGGGTGCGCCGCGCGCGCCCGGGCGACGAAATGCTCGTAGAGCCTGCGACCCTCGTCGGGCGCGGCGGCCTGGCCGAAGCTGGGCCGGTTGCCGCCCGAGGTATCCGCCGCCAGCGTGAACTGGCTCACCAGCAACAGGCCGCCGCCGATATCCTGCAGGCTGCGGTTCATCTTGCCGGCCTCGTCGGAAAAGATGCGCAGCTTGAGCATCTTGACCAGCAGCCGGTCCGCGACCGCCTCGGTGTCGCCGCGCTCGGCGCACAGCAGCACCAGCAGGCCCTGACCGATCTCGCCGACGACCGCGTCGTCGACCCTTACGCGCGCTTCACTGACGCGCTGCAATACCGCCTTCATGCCTTTGCTCCGGATTGATTGATCGGTTTCATCCAGCGGATTGTCGCGCAGGCCTGGCGCACATCGGCGACATTATCGGCATGTCGAATCCCCAGCCATCCGCCTCGCAGGACAGTCCGGCCAGCCGCAGCGACGCGCGGCAATGGGCACAAGCCCTGCTGACCAGCAGGCGCACCACCTTGCCCAAACGCCTGCAGTCACCCGGTCCCGACGCGGCGCAG
Organism: Chitinophaga pinensis; assembly: GCA_943326015.2. Classification (GTDB taxonomy): domain Bacteria; phylum Pseudomonadota; class Gammaproteobacteria; order Burkholderiales; family Burkholderiaceae_C; genus Malikia. The sequence goes on from CALPRQ020000005.1 coordinate 41,157, forward strand.
CAGGCCGCCATCCTGGCCGCCGCGGCGGCGGCGCCCGACCATGGACAGCTGCTGCCCTGGCGCTTCATCGAGGTGCCGCAGGCGCGCCGCGTCGAGCTGGCACAGGCCTTTGCCGCGGCCCTGATCGAGCGCGACCCCGAAGCCAGCGCCGACGAGCAGGAGCAGGCGCGCGAAAAGGCCTACCGCGCGCCCTGGCTGCTGCTGGCGGTCTGCCGCCTGCGTGGCGGCGACCCGGATATTCCCGGACAGGAGCGACTGCTGTCGGCCGGCTGCGCGATCCAGAACATGCTGCTGCTGGCCAGCGCGGCGGGCTACGGCTCAGGCCTGACCAGCGGCAAGGCACTCGCATCGCAGGCGCTGCGTCAGCTGTTCGGATTGCACGACGACGAGGACGCGCTGTGCTTCCTCAACTTCGGCACCGTGTCCGAAGTCAGGCGCGGCAAGCCCAGGGCCGACAGTTCGGCCTATTTCAGCCGACTCGGCGACTGAAGCGCCGACCTCAGCCCAGCGTCACACGCGCGAACTTGCGCTTGCCGACCTGCACCACGAAGGTACCGGCATCGAGCTTGAGGCCCTTGTCGCTGACTACCGAGCCGTCGACGCGCACGCCACCGCCGTCGATCAGGCGATTCGCCTCGCTGGTCGAGGGTGCCAGGCCGGCCGACTTCAGCAAGGCACCGACGCCCAGCGGTGCGCCCGACAGCGCGACCTCGGGGATCTCGTCGGGCACGCCGCCCTTGCTGCGGTTGATGAAGTCCTGCTCGGCCGCATCGGCTGCCGCCGCGCTGTGGAAACGCGCGGTGATCTCCTTGGCCAGCGCGACCTTGGCCTCCTTGGGGTTGGCACCCTGGGCGATCGCGGCCTTGAGCGCGGCGATCTCGGCCTCGCTGCGGAAGGACAGCAGGGTGTACCACTTCCACATCAGCACATCGGAAATCGACAGCACCTTGGCGAACATGGTGTTGGCCGGCTCGGTGATGCCGATGTAGTTGTGCTTCGACTTCGACATCTTGTCGACGCCGTCCAGACCTTCCAGCAGCGGCATGGTCAGGATGCACTGCGGCTCCTGGCCGTATTCGGCCTGCAGGTGGCGGCCCATCAGCAGGTTGAACTTCTGGTCGGTGCCGCCCAGCTCCAGATCGGACTTGAGCGCGACCGAGTCGTAGCCCTGCATCAGCGGATAGAGGAACTCGTGCACCGAGATCGGCGTGCCGGCCTTGAAGCGGTCGTGGAAGTCGTTGCGCTCCATCATGCGCGCGACCGTGTACTTGGCCGAGAGCTGGATCATGCCCACCGAGCCGAGCGGCTCGCACCATTCGCTGTTGTAGCGGATCTCGGTCCTGGCGGGATCGAGCACCAGGCTGGCCTGCTTGTAGTAGGTCTCGGCGTTGAGCTTGATCTGCTCGGGCGTGAGCGGCGGGCGCGTGCTGTTGCGGCCCGACGGGTCGCCGATCAGGCTGGTGAAGTCACCGATCAGGAAGATCACCTGGTGCCCCAGGTCCTGCAGCTGACGCATCTTGTTGAGCACCACGGTGTGGCCGATGTGGATGTCGGGCGCGGTCGGGTCCAGCCCGAGCTTGATGCGCAGCGGCTGGCCCGTGGCCTCGCTCTTCACCAGCTTCTTGACCCAGTCGGCCTCGGGAATCAGCTCCTCGCAGCCGCGCCGGGTCACGGCCAGCGCATGCTGGACACGATCGGACAGCACGGGCACAGTCTTGCCAATTATCAGATCTTCGTCTTTCTTGGACTCAACTTGTTCATTCATAAGGGTTTTTCCAGTTGCGGCTTTCCGTGGCCTGGGTAAAATGGGGCAATAGCTTTCTGAGCCGGATTTTAATTGGCGCGCCTTCTGTCTCCAGTCAGGCGCTGTCTATCCCGGTATGCGCCGCGTTACTGGCGGCATCTTTCCCTTGATCGCAGCGGCCAGATCCAGTCCGCTGCCACCGGATCTACCCTTTGATGAAATCACGTATCGAACTGCTGGTGCAAACCATGCAGCGCCACCCGCGCCGGATCATGGCCGGCCTGGGCGCCCTGCTGCTGGGCACCGGCGTCACCGCGGTCGCGGTCGCGGTGGCCCCACTGGCGCCCGACGCCACCGAGCTGCCGGTGCGGCAGGTGGCGGAGTCTGTCTCGCCCTTGCCGATCGCTCCGCTGGCGCAGGCAGCGACCGCCACCCCGGCGCCCTTCGTGCTGTTCCGCAGCGACCTGACCCGGCGCGACGACTCGGTCCAGAGCCTGCTCAAGCGCCTGGGCGTGCGCGACAGCGACGCCGCCGCCTTCCTGCGCAGCGACCACACCGCGCACGTGCTGCTGAGCGGCGATGCCGGCAAGCTGGTGTCGGTCGAGACCGACGGCCAGCGCCTGCAGCGCCTGACCGCGCGCTGGCTGCCCGACGAAGCAGACCAGCGTTTCTCGCGCCTGGTGGTCGAACGCGGCGCGGACAACCGCTTCGCGTCACGGCTCGAACTCGCGCCGCTCGACCGTTCGGTGCGACTGGCCAGCGGCACCATACGCCACACCCTGTTCGAGGCCACCGACGCGGCCCACCTGCCCGACAGCGTGGCGGCCCAGCTGGCGGATCTGTTCGCCAGCGAAATCGACTTCCGCCGTGACCTGCAAGCCGGCGATCGCTTCCATGTCGCCTACGAGACGCTGGAGGCCGACGGCGAGGTCCTGAGCTACGGCCGCCTGCTTGGCGCCGAGTTCATCAACGCCGGTCGCAAGCACCAGGCGATGTGGTTCCAGGAGCCCGGCAGCAAGGGCAACTTCTACACGCTGGACGGGCAAAGCCTGCAGCGCGCCTTCCTGGCCTCGCCGCTGAGCTTCTCGCGCGTCAGCAGCGGCTATGGGATGCGCTTTCACCCGATCTCGGGCCAGCAGAAGGCCCACCTGGGCGTGGACTTCGCCGCGCCGACCGGCACGCCGGTGCGCTCGGTGGCCGACGGCCTGGTGGAATTTGCCGGCTGGAAGAACGGTTACGGCAACATCGTGATCGTGCAGCACCGCGACCAGAAGAGCACCGCCTACGCCCACCTGAGCCGCATCAACGTGCGCCAGGGCCAGCACATCGAACAGAGCGCCCTGGTGGGCGCGGTCGGCAGCACGGGCGCGTCCACGGGTGCGCACCTGCATTTCGAATACCTGATCCGGGACCAGCACCAGGACCCGCTGTTGCTGGCGCGCGCGCGCGACGGCCAGCCGGTCTCGGCCAGCGCCAAGGGTGAGTTCAAGCGCCTGGCGCAGGCGATGCGCCAGCAGCTTGCCGCCGCCGCCACGGTGGTGCAAGCCAGCGCGCAGTAAGCCATGCTCCATCCCGAAGCCGGCCAGGCGCTCTGCATCGGCCTGATGTCCGGCACCTCGCTGGACGGTGCCGATGGCGTGCTGGTCGATTTCGCCGCCCAGCCGCCGCGCGTGCTGGCCAGCCACGGCCTGCCCCTGCCTGAAAACCTGCGCGCCGAACTGCTCGCGCTCAATGCCAGCGGCCCGGACGAACTGCACCGCGCCGCAGTCGCGGCGCACCAGCTGACCCAGGTCTATGCCGAGGTCGTGCAGGCGCTGCTGGCTGACAGCGGCACCGAGCCCCGCGCGGTGCGCGCGATAGGTGCCCACGGCCAGACGGTGCGCCACCATCCGCCCGGCGCGCTGCTGCGCGGGCAACGGGTCGATGCGCAGAATCCGGCTTTCCCGCCCTACACGCTGCAGCTCAACGCCCCCGCGCTGCTGGCCGAGCTGAGCGGCATCGCCGTGGTCGCCGACTTCCGCAGCCGCGACATCGCCGCCGGCGGCCAGGGCGCGCCACTGGTGCCAGCCTTCCACCGCGAGGTCTTCGGCCGGGCGGATGCATCGGTCGCGGTGCTCAACATCGGCGGCATTGCCAATGTCACCGCACTCACTGGCGACGGCCGCGTGCTGGGCCTGGACACCGGCCCCGGCAACATGCTGCTCGACCTCTGGTGCCTGCGCCACACCGGGACGCCCTACGACCTGGGCGGCGCCTGGGGCGCCAGCGGTCGCGCCGACGACGCGCTGCTGGCACGTCTGCTGGCCGAGCCCTATTTCGCGCTGCAAGGCATCAAGAGTACCGGGCGCGACCTGTTCCACGTCGGCTGGCTGGAGCAGCAGTTGCAGGGTTTCGAGTCACTGGCGCCGGCGGACGTGCAAGCGACGCTGGTCGAGCTGACCGCGCGCAGCATCGCGCACACCCTGCGCCGGCTGGACTGGGGCCAGCAGGCTTTGTCCGAACTGCTGGTCTGCGGCGGCGGTGCCCGCAACGACGCGCTGATGGCAGCGCTGAAGCGCGAACTGGCGCCCTGCCCGGTACGGACGACGGCCGAGCGCGGCTGGCCGGTCGATCTGGTCGAGGCCGCCGCCTTCGCCTGGCTGGCCTGGCAGACGCTGCAGGGCCGCCCCGGCAACCTCAGCGCCGTCACGGGTGCGACCGGGCCGCGCATCCTAGGCGCGATCTACCCGGCCTGAGCAAAACAAAAGCCCGCAGGCAGGCTGCCGGCGGACTTGAGATGGTGCAGCGCTCTCACGCTGCGGGCCGGGCCAAGCCCGGCGGAAGTTCAGACCGTGAAGCTGGAACCGCAGCCGCAGGTGGTGGATGCATTCGGGTTCTTGATCACGAACTGGGCGCCCTGCAGGTCTTCCTTGTAGTCGATCTCGGCACCGACCAGGTACTGGTAGCTCATGGCATCGATCAGCAGCGAGACGCCGTTCTTGGTCATCACCGTATCGTCCTCGTTGACGATCTCGTCGAAGGTGAAGCCGTACTGGAAACCCGAGCAGCCACCGCCCTGGACGAAGACGCGCAGCTTGAGGTCGGGGTTGCCCTCTTCGGCGATCAGGTCGGCCACCTTGATCGCGGCGCTGTCGGTGAAGACCAGCGGGGCAGGCATTTCGGTATCAACGGCAACGGCTTGTTCGCTCATGGTGTGCAACCCAGGAAATCAGAAGGAATGGAGAATACTATAGCAAAAAACTCGGGAATAGCAGCGGGCAGGACCGGTGTTACCGGGCCAGCAGCAGGGTCTTTGCCAGGCCGGCCATCCCCATAAAAAAACCGCCCCCCAGCACAGGGCTGGCAGGCGGTTTCTTGCAGCAGCGCAGGCGAATTAACGCTTGCTGAACTGCTTGGCGCGGCGTGCGGAACGCAGACCGACCTTCTTACGCTCGACTTCGCGGGCATCGCGGGTCACGAAACCAGCGGCGCTCAGTGCGGGCTTGAGAGCCGCATCATAGTCGATCAGGGCGCGGGTGATGCCGTGACGCACAGCGCCTGCCTGGCCGGATTCGCCGCCGCCGTGCACGTTGACTTGCACGTCGAAGGATTCCAGGTTTTCAGTCAGGGCCAGCGGTTGCTTGGCGATCATGATCGAGGTTTGGCGACCGAAGAAAGCTTCGATGTCCTTGCCGTTGACCGTGATCTTGCCAGAGCCTTTTTTCAGAAACACGCGGGCGACGCTGGATTTGCGACGGCCGGTGCCATTGTTCCAATCACCAATCATGGCAGCTCCTTAGATGTCCAACACTTTGGGTTGCTGGGCAGTGTGCGGGTGCTCTGCACCGCCGTACACCTTGAGCTTCTTGATCATGGCGTAGCCGAGCGGGCCCTTGGGCAGCATGCCCTTGACGGCCTTTTCCAGCACGCGGCCGGGATGCTTGGCTTGCAGATCACGGAAGTTGGTGCCGTAGATACCGCCCGGGAAACCCGAGTGACGGTAGTACACCTTGTTCAGGGCCTTGGTGCCCGTGACCTTGAGCTTGGCGGCGTTGACGACGACGATGAAGTCGCCGGTGTCAACGTGAGGGGTATAAATGGCTTTGTGCTTGCCGCGCAGACGGAGTGCCACTTCGCTGGCGACACGTCCGAGCACCTTATCGGTGGCGTCAACCACAAACCACTCGTGCACAACCTCAGCGGGCTTGGCGCTGACAGTAGTCTTTTGCATAAGTTTCTCTTTGAAAGAGTGAGGTTTGGCGGGCTCTTTTCCACGGTCGGCGCTTCTCTGAAGGAAGCCTCTTAGGTGGGGATGAACTTCGCCGCGGAGCCCATGGAATCGCTGCGAAGCCTGCCATTATAGGATGGGGGCCTGACTCTGGCAAGCCTGGCAAATGACAGCCCTGAACTTACAATCGTCGCACCACGCCATGGCGACGCGCGCATCCGCGTGGGTGCAGGATTGCCGCCCGCCTCATCGAAAGACAAAGCTATGCGTACTGAACTGAAACTGGCCGTCCTGGCTGCCGCCGTGAGTCTGGCCGCCTGCGGCAAGAAGGAAGAAACCGCAGCACCGGCTGCCGCACCGGCCGCCGACCAGCTGCTGGTGAAGATCGGCCATGCCGGCGCGACCAGCGGCCAGGTCGCCCACCTCGGCAAGGACAACGAGAATGGCGCCCGCCTGGCCATCGAGGAGCTCAACGCCGCCGGCATCAAGATCGGCGACAAGAGCGCCAAATTCGAGCTGCTGGCCGAGGACGATGCCGCCGACCCCAAGCAAGCCACGGCCGCCGCCCAGAAGCTGGTCGACGCCGGGGTCAAGGGCGTCATCGGCCACCTGACCTCGGGCACCACGTTGCCCGCCTCGCAGATCTACAACGCCGCCGGCATTCCGCAGATCACGCCCTCGTCGACCAACCCCAAGATCACCCGCCAGGGCTATGCCGGCGCCTTCCGCCTGGTGGCCGACGACACGCAGCAGGGTGGCGCCCTCGGTCGCTACTCGGTCGAGACGCTCAAGGCCCAGACCGTGGCCGTGATCGACGACCGCACCGCCTACGGCCAGGGCCTGTCCGACGAATTCGAGAAGGCCGCCGCCGCCGCAGGCGCCAAGGTGGTGGGCCATGAGTTCACCAATGACAAGGCCACCGATTTCAAGGCCATCCTGACCACGATCAAGGCCAAGCAGCCCGACGTGATCTTCTTCGGTGGCATGGATTCCGCCGGCGGCCCGATGCTGCGCCAGATGAAGCAGCTCGGCATCAAGGCCAAGCTGGTGGGCGGCGACGGCCTGTGCACCGGCGAGATGATCAAGCTCTCGGCCGAAGCCCTGGGCGACGACCAGGTCTACTGCGTGGAGGCCGGCGGCGTCGACGGCGCTGAAGTCAGCGACAACGAGAAGTTCCGCGCCGCCTTCAAGGCCAGGTACAACACCGAGGTGCAGGCCTACGCGGCCTACGCCTATGACGGCGTCAAGCTGCTGGCCCAGGCCATGCAGACTTCCGGCTCCGCCGAGCCGGCCAAGTACCTGCCCGCGCTGAAGGCGATCCAGTACCAGGGCGCCTCCGGCAAGGTGGAGTTCGACGAACAGGGCGGCCGCAAGAATGCCGCGCTGACCCTCTACACCTTCAGGAACGGCGCCCGCGCCCAGCTGGCGGTGATCCGCTGAACAGGCTCACGCCCCACCGACCCACCATAGGAAAATCATCATGCGCACTGAAATCAAGCTGGTTGCCCTGGCGGCCGCTGTCGCCCTGGCCGCCTGCGGCAAGAAGGAAACCGCCCAGGCCCCTGGCGCCGCACCGGCCGCCGACCAGCTGATCGTGAAGATCGGTCACGTCGGCCCGACCAGCGGCCAGGTCGCCCACTTCGGCCAGGACACCGAGAACGGCGCCCGCCTGGCCGTCGAGGAGCTCAACGCGGCCGGCATCAAGATCGGCGACAAGACCGCCAGGTTCGAGCTGCTGGCCGAGGACGACGCCGCCGATCCCAAGCAGGCCACCGCCGCCGCCCAGAAGCTGGTGGATGCCAAGGTCAACGGCGTGATCGGCCATGTGACCTCGGGCTCCACCCTGCCGGCGTCGCAGATCTACAACGCCGCTGGCATCCCGCAGATCACGCCCTCGTCGACCAACCCCAAGATCACCCGCCAGGGCTTTGCCGGCATGTTCCGCCTGGTGGCCGACGACACGCAGCAGGGCGGCGCCATGGGTCGCTACTCGGTCGAGACGCTCAAGGCCAAGTCCGTGGCCGTGATCGACGACCGGACCGCCTACGGCCAGGGTCTGGCGAGCGAATTCGAGAAGGCCGCCGCCGCCGCAGGTGCCCAGGTGGTGGGCCATGAATTCACCAACGACAAGGCCACCGACTTCAAGTCCATCCTGACCACGATCAAGGCCAAGAAACCGGACGTGATCTTCTTCGGCGGCATGGACTCGGTGGGTGGCCCGATGCTGCGCCAGATGAAGCAGCTCGGCATCGATGCCAAGCTGGTGGGCGGCGACGGCCTGTGCACCGGCGAGATGATCAAGCTCGCGGCCGAAGCGCTGGGTGACGAGCGCGTCTACTGCGTCGAAGCCGGCGGCGTCGATGGCGACGAGGTCAGCGGCAACGACAAGTTCCGCACCGCCTTCAAGACCAGGTACAACGTCGAGGTCCAGGCCTATTCGCCCTACGCCTACGACGGCGTCAAGCTGCTGGCCGAGGCCATGAAGACCGCCGGCTCCGCCGAGCCGGCCCAGTACCTGCCCGCGCTCAAGGCCATCAAGTACCAGGGCGCGTCCGGCAACGTCGAGTTCGACGAAAAGGGCGACCGCAAGAACGCCGCGCTGACGCTCTACACCTTCAAGGGTGGCGAGCGCGCCAAGCTGGCGGTGATCCGCTGATCGGCTGATCCACGGCATCACCACTCCGAGAACGGCCCGCCAGGGCCGTTTTTCATTTCAGGATCGCGCCCCCTTGGGGTACCATCCGGCCCATGTTCAGTTACCGCCACGCCTTCCACGCGGGCAACCACGCCGATGTGCTCAAGCACATGACGCTGGTCGCCATCCTGCAATACATGGGTCAGAAAGACACCGGCTTCACCGTGGTGGACACCCACGCTGGCGCGGGCGTCTACCGCCTGGACCAGGACCACGCGCGCAAGTCGGCTGAATCCGACGCCGGCATCTTCCGCCTGCTGTCCGCCGTCGAGGCCGCCAAGGCCGGCAGCCAGCCCGTGCCCGAACTGGTCAAGCACTACCTGCAGCAGGTACGCGGCTTCAACAGCGGCAAGGAGCTGCGCACCTACCCTGGCTCGCCCTGGATCAGCCAGGCGCTGCTGCGCCCGCAGGACAGGCTCAAGCTGTTCGAGGTCCATCCGACCGACTCGCGGCTGCTCGACAAGCAGGTGGCCGAGCTCGAACGCGGCAAGCAGATCGAGGTGCTGCGCCGCAACGGCTTCGAAGGCCTCAGGTCGCTGCTGCCGACGCCGACAAGACGCGGCCTGGTGCTGATCGACCCGAGCTACGAGCTCAAGACCGACTACGCGGCCGTGGTCGACTGCCTGGAAGAGGCGCTGCAGCGCTTCCCGACCGGCAGCTACGCGGTCTGGTATCCGGTGATCGGCCGCCCCGAGGCCCATTCGCTGGCGCGCAAGCTCAAGGCCATGAGCCAGCGCCTGCAGCGCAGCTGGGTGCAGGCCGAGCTGAACGTGGGCCTGACCCCGACCGAGGGCACCAGTGCCCAGGTGGCACAGGGTCGCGCCCACACCGCCATGCGCGCCAGCGGCATGCATGTGATCAACCCGCCCTTCACGCTCGCGGCCCAGCTGCGCGAGGCATTGCCCTTCGTGACCGAGGCGCTGAAGGATCCGATCGGTTCCGGCTGGACGGTCGAGAGCGGCAACTACTGAGACCGCCGCACGCCGGCCGACCGGCAGCAGGACTCAGGGCAAGGACTTCTGTTGCCGGGTCTGTGACGGCGACTCGACGATCTCGACCTGGGACAAGCCCGCGCTCTTGATGCCCAGCGCGGCGGCAGCGGCGTGGCTGAGGTCGATGATGCGGCTCTTGAGATGAGGGCCGCGATCCACGATGCGCACCGCCACCTCGCGCCCGGTCTGCAAGCTGCGCACGATGACGCGGGTGCCGAAGGGCAGCGTCTTGTGCGCGGCGGTCAGCTCGTTCATGTCGTAGCGCTCACCGCTGGCGGTCTTGCGACCGTGCAGGGCGTTGGCGAGGTAGGACGCCGTGCCCCGCTCCAGCACCAGCGGCTCGGACTTGCCGCCAGCCAACCAGTCCACGCCGACATGCAGAGAATCCTGCACGACATCCTTGGCCTGGCGCAGCAGCTCGGTTGGCGCCAGCGGATGAGCCGAGGCCGAGGCCGAGGCAGTGGGCGCTGCCGCGGCAGTGGGCACTGGCGCCACGGCGGCAGGTGGAACGGTTTCGGCCGCGTGCAGCGGCGCCAGCCCCAGCAGCAGCAGCAGCGCCAGCGCTGGCATGCGCCAACCCGCGTGTCCACCGATTGAGCGCGCCAGCCGGCAAGGCACCGGCAGACGGAAAGGGCTAGGCAAAAGCAATCTCCAAGCAGGCAAGTCTATCCATAAGTCTGGAATTTAACCCAGACCCAGGCGACGCACCAACTCCAGCGTCGGAACGCTCTGGTTCATGGTGTAGAAATGCAGCGACGGCGCACCGCCCTGAAGCAGTCGCTCGCAAAGCTCGGTCACCACGTCGAGGCCAAAAGCCTTGATCGATTCGACATCGTCGCCATAGCCTTGCAGGCGCAGCCGGACCCAGCGCGGGATCTCGGCACCGCAGGCATCCGAGAAGCGCAGCAGCTGCGCCGAACTCGTGATCGGCATGATGCCCGGCACGATCGGAATCTCGACACCCAGCTTGCGCACATCATCGACGAAGCGGAAATAGGCGTCGGCGTTGTAGAAATACTGCGTGATCGCCGAATCGGCGCCGGCCTGGGCCTTGGTCACAAACGCCTTGAGGTCCGCCTCGGCCGACTTGGCCTGCGGATGGATCTCGGGGTAGGCAGCGACCTCGATCGCGAAATCGTCGCCGGTCTCGGCGCGGATGAACGCCACCAGATCGCTCGCGTACTGGAATTCGCCACCCATGCCGTAGCCGCTGGGCAGGTCGCCGCGCAGCGCCACCAGGCGCTTGACCCCCATGGCCTTGAGCTGCGCCAGCTGCTCGCGCACGCTGGCCTTGGTCGCGCCGATGCAGGAGAAATGCGAGGCCGCGAGCTGGCCCTCGGCCAGGATCTCGCGCAGGGTGGCAAAAGTGCCCTCCTGGGTCGAGCCGCCGGCACCATAGGTCACGGAGCAGAACTCGGGCTGGAGCACATAGAGCTTCTGGCGCACGGCGCGCAGCTTCTCGGCGCCCTCGGGCGTCTTGGCAGGAAAGAATTCGATACTCAGGGGCAGGCCCATACAAAAAACTCCCGGTTGCCGTCACCGCCGGTGATCGGACTTTCAAAGTAATCGAGCACGCGCCAACCCAAGGCGGCGCAGGCCTGGCGCATGCGCGCCTCGACCAGCGCATAGCTGGCCGGATCGCGCACCAGGCCACCCTTGCCGATCTGCTCGGGCTGCAGCTCGAACTGCGGCTTGACCAGCATCAGCAGATGGCCGTCCGCCTTCAGCAGCGGCGCCAGCGCCGGCCAGACCAGGGTCTGCGAGATGAAGGACAGGTCACCCACGACCAGGTCGAAGGGCGGAGCGGCCGGCTCGCCACCGGCCGTGACCAGCGCCTGGGCGCTGAGTTCGCGCGCATTGAGCTTCTCGACACAGACCACGCGCGGATCGGCGCGCAGGCGCGGATTGAGCTGGCCATGGCCGACATCGACCCCGACCACCTGCGCCGCACCCTGCTGCAGCAGGCAGTCGGTGAAACCGCCCGTGCTCTGGCCGACATCAAGGCAGCGCAGGCCGGAGACCGGCTGCCCGGTACGCCGGAGCGCACCTTCGAGCTTGAGCCCACCGCGCGAGACATAGCGCGACTCGGCCGCGTCCAGCAACTGCAACTCGGCCGCCTCGGGCACCAGGTCGCCGTTCTTGGCCACGGCCTTCCAGGCGCCAGTGCCGAGGCGCCAGCGCAGGCCGGCCGCGATCAGCCTGGCGGCCTGCGAGCGCGATGCTGCCAGGCCGCGCTCGACCAGCAACTGGTCGGCCCGCATCAATAGCGGTAGCTGTCGGGCTTGTACGGGCCCTGCTTGGGCACGCCGATGTAGGCGGCCTGCTCGTCGCTCAGCTCGGTCAGCATGGCGCCGACCTTCTTCAGGTGCAGGCGGGCGACCTTCTCGTCCAGGTGCTTGGGCAGCACGTAGACCTTGCCGACGTCGTAGCCTTCGGCGTGACAGAACAGCTCGATCTGCGCGATGGTCTGGTTGGCGAACGACGAGCTCATCACGAAGCTCGGGTGGCCAGTGCCGCAGCCCAGGTTGACCAGACGGCCCTTGGCCAGCAGGATGATGCGCTTGCCGTCCGGGAAGATCACGTGATCGACCTGGGGCTTGATCTCGTCCCATTGACAGTTTTCTTCGAGCTTGGCGACCTGGATCTCGTTATCGAAGTGGCCAATGTTGCAGACGATGGCCTGGTCCTTCATGGCAGCCATGTGCTCGAAAGTGATGACGTCACGGTTGCCGGTGGTGGTCACGAAGATGTCGGCCTTGTCGGCGGCCCACTCCATGGTCACGACCTTGTAGCCTTCCATCGCGGCCTGCAGCGCGTTGATCGGGTCGATCTCGGTCACCCAGACCTGGGCCGACAGCGCGCGCAGCGCCTGGGCCGAGCCCTTGCCCACGTCGCCATAGCCCGCCACCACGGCGACCTTGCCGGCGATCATCACGTCGGTGGCGCGCTTGATGCCATCGACCAGCGACTCGCGGCAGCCGTACAGGTTGTCGAACTTGGACTTGGTCACCGAGTCGTTGACGTTGATGGCGCGGAACATCAGCGTGCCCTTGACCGACATTTCCTTCAGGCGATGCACGCCGGTGGTGGTCTCCTCGGTCACGCCGATGATCTGCGCGCTCTTGCGGCTGTACCAGCTGCCGTCCTCGGCCAGCTTGGCCTTGATCGCGGCAAACAGGATGCGCTCTTCCTCGCTGCCCGGATTGGCCAGCACGGACTGGTCCTTCTCGGCCTGCTTGCCCAGGTGCATCAGCAACGTGGCGTCGCCGCCGTCGTCGAGGATCATGTTCGGGCCTTCGCCCTCGCTGCCGGCGGCGCCGAAGTCGAAGATGCGGTGGGTGTAATCCCAGTAGTCGACCAGGGTCTCGCCCTTGACGGCGAACACCGGGGTGCCGGCGGCAGCAATCGCGGCGGCGGCATGGTCCTGGGTCGAGAAGATGTTGCACGAGGCCCAGCGCACCTGGGCGCCGAGCGCCTGCAGCGTCTCGATCAGCACGGCGGTCTGAATCGTCATGTGCAGGCTGCCCGTGATGCGGGCACCCTTCAGCGGCTGCTGGGCAGCGAATTCCTCGCGGATCGCCATCAGGCCGGGCATCTCGGTTTCGGCGATGCGGATTTCCTTGCGGCCCCAGTCGGCCAGGCCGATGTCGGCGATCACGCAGTCGGTGTGGACGGGGTTCTTGAGCGGTGCGTTCATGTTTGAGCTTTCCAACTTGGGTATCGACCACCGGACAGGCGCGCTCCAGGAAAACCCTGCACTCACGCCACGCCGGTGGGTGAGCGCCGTTGTTTGTGCCCGACACCCGCTGCGGGGGGAAGGGGAAATCCGAGCCTCGCCCAGGCCTTGCGCCCGGGCTGCAACGCTCCTCGGATTCCCGCAATTATAAGGAAGGCGGGCAGATTCCTATAATTCCCCCTCAAACAACCCGGGCCACCATCTTGAGCACGTCGTCCTCCCACCCCCCGCACGCCCTGACCCTGGTCGCAGCCGAGATGCGTACCGTCGACCAGGTGATCCAGCAACGCCTGAGCAGCGACGTGCCCCTGGTCGGCCAGGTGGCGCAATACATCATCAGTGCCGGCGGCAAGCGGGTGCGCCCCGCCCTGCTGCTGCTGACCTGCGGCGCGCTCGGCTGCGAGCACCCCGAGCGGCACAACATGGCGGCGGTGGTCGAGTTCATCCACACCGCCACCTTGCTGCATGACGACGTGGTCGACGAGTCCACGCTGCGACGCGGGCGCGACACCGCCAACGAGGTGTTCGGCAACGCCGCCAGCGTGCTGGTGGGCGATTTCCTCTACACCCGCGCCTTCCAGATGATGGTGGCGCCGGGCGACCTGCGCATCCTCGAAATCCTGGCCGAGGCGACCAACGTGATCGCCGAGGGCGAGGTGCAGCAGCTCATGAACATGCACGATGCCTCGCTCGACGAGCAGGCCTATCTGCGCGTGATCCGGGCCAAGACGGCCAAGCTGTTCGAGGCCAGCAGCCGGCTGGCCGCCGTGCTGGCCGGCGCCGACGCGCAGACCGAGGCACATTGCGCCGACTACGGCCAGGCGCTGGGCGCGGCGTTCCAGATAATCGACGATGTGCTCGACTACGAGGGCGACGCCGCCGAGCTGGGCAAGAACCTGGGCGACGACCTGCGCGAAGGCAAGGTCACGCTGCCGGTGATCTGCACGCTGCAGCGCTGCAGCACCGACGAGGCCGCACTGATCCGCGAGGCGATCGAGCAAGGCCACACCGAACGGCTCGACGAGATCAGCGCGATCGTGCGCCGCTGCGGCGGCCTCGACGATGCGCGCCGCGCCGCCCAGGCCGAGGCCCAGCGCGCGGTCGATGCCGCCCGCGCCCTGCCCGTCAACCAGTGGTCGCTGGCCATGGTCGAGTTCGCGGCCTCGCTGCTCGAACGCCGCACCTGAACCCGCAACGCGCGGCACGGAAAACCCTGGAAAAACCGTGCTACAATGCATCTCTCGGCTGATCTGAGACGCAAGTCAAAACAGCCAATCGGAATGTAGCGCAGCCTGGTAGCGCACTTCGTTCGGGACGAAGGGGTCGGAGGTTCGAATCCTCTCATTCCGACCAAATTCGCAAGACAGCACCTTCGGGTGCTGTTTTTGTTTGTGCATCCGCTCTCGCACACCTATACTGGCTGATCCGATGCGCCCACCGCTGGCGCGGCACATGCCGGGATTCCGGCCTCAGGGAGCACACGATGAGCACCCCACCCAGCGATCTGCAGAAGGAAGGCCGCAGCGTCTACGTCCTGGTCAAGATCCACGACGGCACGACCTACCGCGGCTACCTGCATGTGCCGGGAATGGACCGCATGCAGGACCTGCTCAACGATGTGCGCCAGTTCTTCCCGCTGCGCCTGTCACGCGACACCGGCGAGGTCGTGATCCTGTCCAAGCGCTTCGTGGTCTCGATCGAGGAGATCAGCGACCACGAGGTCAAACCGTTCCACTTCGGCTGAACTCGCCACGCCCTCATCCTTCAGGACAGGAGGTTCAGACCTTGCCCTGCCAGCGCTGCAGATCCTGCGGCAGCAGGCGCCCCAGCTTGCGCTCCACCAGACCTCCCTCGCGATCGAACAGCACGCTGAAAGGCAGCCCGCCCTTGGCATTGCCGAGTCCGCGCGCCAGCTCGGTGCCGCCCAGACCCGCCAGACCGACCGGAAAAGACAGCGGACGCTTGACCATGAAAGCACGCACCGCGCTGGGCTGATCGATCGCCAGCCCCAGCACCTGCCAGCCCTGCTCACGCCTGGCGCGGAAGAACTCATCGAGCAGGGGCAGTTCCTCGACGCAGGGCGGGCACCAGGTGGCCCAGAAGTTCAGCAGCAGCGGGCCGCCGCGCAGCCCTGATGCCGCCAGCGTCCGGCCATCGGGCGTATCCCAGGACTGCAACCAGAATTCCGCGGATGCGCCAAGGTCTGGCTGATCTGACGGATCGGGCCGCTGCCGCCACCAGGCCAGGCCGGCGCCGGCCAGCGCCACTGCAGCCGCGCCACCAGCGATCAGCGCGCGCCGCTTCATGCTGCAGGCTCCTCTTGCGCCATGCGCTCGCGCAGCGCCTGCGCGTCGCCGCGCGGCTTGCGCCCGGCCGCATCGCGCAGCAGCGCACCACGGAAGTCATCGCCGTCGTTGACCAGCAGATGCACACCGACCCAGGTCTGGAGCGGCTCGCAGCGGCTGCGCAGGCTCAGCGCCTCGACTTCGTGGCGGTGCAGGCCGGTGACGCTGCGCGCCTCGTAGTCGATGCCGCGGTTGATCAGCGCAATCTCGACCGCCTTGGGGTCATCGCTGAACAGCTGCAGGTAAATGTCCGAGAGTTCGGTCGCCGTGCCATGCCAGACCGCGCCGCCGACATGGGGCTGGAACTCGGCCAGCCGCTCCATCCAGACCAGCGCCAGCTCGCGCAGGGCGCGCAGCTCGGCCGGCTGGGTGTCGGCATGGAAGATCGCGATATGCTCGCGCACCGCCGCCTCGACCTCGTCATTGTCGGGCAGGGGCGTGCGCGGCGCCAGGCCCAGCCGCTTGAGCGCGCGGCGCTTGGCCGGGCCGTACTCCAGCCCCTCGTCCACCACCAGCGCGGCGGCGGCGGCAGCGATTTCCTGCTTCAGATCTGGGTTCATGCGAGCACTGTAGCGCAGCGCCCGCTGACCCGCCGGATCAGGGTGTCGTGCTGGCCGGCAGCGCCTGGCGCTCGAACCAGGGCGCCAGCAGGCCCGCCAGCTGCTCGGCCAGATCGTTGTCGAAGCTCATCAGCAGATCGGAGGGCTGGGCGGAGGCAGCGGACTGGAGGATGTCGGCCAGGCAGGCCTGCTGCTCGGCGCTGACCGGCTGCTGGAGCTGGCGCTCCAGGGTCGCCAGGACGGCATCACGGGTACGGTCGCAGCCCAGCACATGCCAGGCGTAATCGATCTCGTAGCGGTCGAAGGCGTCCTTCAGGCTCTCGCCATCCTGACGGGATTCCTCGGCAAAGCGGTTCAGCGTCCGGGTGCTGAGGCCGTTGACGACGGCGGCAACGATTTCGGCGCGCTCGGACAGGGTGACGGATGGGGTGCGATGGGCGGTCATGGGTGGGTATCCTTTAAAGCGAGCCCACGATGAAGATCAACCGATGCAGACCCATGGGCGGACCTGCGGTTGCTGCGCGGCCGCTGGAGAGCGCCATCAGGGACGCGGCCCCTGAAAGACGAAAGCCCATCGCAATGGATGGGCTTTCTGAATGCTGGTGGCCTGGGACGGAATCGAACCATCGACACGCGGATTTTCAATCCGCTGCTCTACCAACTGAGCTACCGGGCCAACGTTTGGTACATCGAGATTGTAGCAGCGATTGGGCGACTTTTCAGGAGCCGTTGCGTTTTGTTCTGGACAGGTCGATGCCGAGCTGCTTGAGCTTGCGGTAGAGGTGGGTGCGCTCAAGGCCGGTCTTCTCCGCCACGCGGGTCATGGAACCATGTTCCTGGACCAGATGGAATTCGAAGTAGGCGCGCTCGAAGGTGTCGCGTGCCTCGCGCAGCGGCAACTCGAAGTCGAACTGCTGCACCGGCACCGGCTCGGGCACCGGCTGGCTCTCGACCGGCAGCGGCTCGCCCAGGTCGGCACGGGGACTGTGGCCGTTGCCGTCGGGGCTGAGCACTGGCGCGGGTGGGCGGACCGGCAGCTTGTCCAGGCCCTGCTCGACCGACTGCAGCAGCTTTTGCAAGGTGATGGGCTTTTCCAGGAAGGCGATCGCGCCGATGCGGGTCGCCTCGACGGCGGTGTCGATGGTGGCGTGGCCGCTCATCATGATCACCGGCATGTCCAGCAGACCGGCGGCCGACCACTCCTTGAGCAGGGTCACGCCGTCGGTGTCAGGCATCCAGATGTCGAGCAGCACCAGGTCGGGACGCTGACGCTCACGCAGCGCGCGCGCCTGCGCGGCGTTCTCGGCCAGCTCGACGGCATGGCCCTCGTCGTTCAGTATCTCGAACAAGAGCTCGCGGATGCCCAGTTCGTCATCCACCACCAGTATGTTTGCCATCGCCTTGCCAATAATCCCTAGCTTGTCGCTTCGTCTTGTTGCGTATCTGCAACCATGAATGATAACGAGACTCGCGCCCCGGCGATCCGGTCACCGTCCATGCGGTGCGCGATGTCGACCCGGCCGCGGTGTTCGTCCATGATTTTCTTGACCACGGCCAGGCCCAGGCCGGTGCCCTTGGCCTTGGTCGTCACGTAGGGCTCGAAGGCGCGCTTGAGGATGGCCTCGGGGAAGCCGGGTCCGTGGTCCTGCACCAGCAGCCGCACCCGGCGCCCGCTCTCGGCCAGGCGGGTCTGCAGCAGCACCGGGCCGGCACCGGGCGGCGTGGCGTCCTGCGCGTTCTGCACCAGGTTGTGGATGACCTGCCGCACCTGCTGCACATCGGCCAGCACCGGGGGACAGGGCGAGAGGTCGAGCCGCACCGGCACGACGGCCTGGTCGTACAGCCCCAGGATGTCGGTGACCAGCGCATTGAGGTCGATCGGCGCCAGCTGCGCGGCCGGCAGGCGGGCGTAGTCGCGGAACTCGTTGACGAGCCGCTTCATCGCGTCGACCTGATCGACGATGGTGCGCACCGACTTGGCCAGCAGCGCGGCGTCGGCCCCTTCGAGCTTGCCCGCGAGCTTCATGGCCAGGCGCTCGGCCGAGAGCTGGATCGGCGTCAGCGGATTTTTGATCTCGTGCGCCAGGCGACGCGCGACCTCGCCCCAGGCCTGGGCGCGCTGGGCCGAGATGATCTCGGACACGTCGTCGAACACCAGCAGGCGATCGCCTTGCGGCAGCAGCGCGCCGCGCGCGATCAGCGTGATCTGGTCGATGCCGCCGGGGTGAGCCGTATCGGCGTGCGGCGGGCGCAGCTCGAAGGACTGCTGCCAGTGCCCGCCCTCATGCCAGGACTCGCCGAGGAAGCGGTCGAACTGCTGCTGCACCCCCTGCGCGAAGGACTCCAGACCGGGCACGCCGTGCAGGCCCTGCCACTGGTGCGCGGCCAGCGGCGCACGCAGGATGCGGGTCGCGCCGGGATTGGCGCTCAGGATGCGCCCCTCGGCGTCGAGCACGACCACGCCGGCCGTCAGGTTGTCGAGTATGGTCTGCAGGTTGGAACGAGCGGTATCGACCTGCTGCATGCTGCTCTGCACCGCCTGGCGCGCGTCGGCCAGCTCCTGCGTCATGTGCGCGAAGTCGCGCGTGAGGCCGGCGAGCTCGTCGCGCGAGGACAGTGCCAGCTTGGGGCCGAGGTCGCCGCGCGCGACATCGCGCATGCCGGCCGCCAGCATCAGCAAGGGCCGCACCAGCTGGTTGCCCAGCAGCACGGCCAGCAGCACGGCACCGAACACCGCAAGGAACAGCGCCAGCGTGAGCGTGCCGATGTAGAGCCGGCGCAGGCCGTCGCGCGCCAGCGAACGCTCCTGGTATTCGCGGTGCGCGACCTGGACCGCGAGCGCGTCGGCGACCAGCAGCGCTGGCAGCGGCGCGCTGACCTCCAGGAAGCGCGGCGCCTCCTGCAAGCCGAAGCCCGAGGCGGCGACCAGCGCCAGCACCCGGATGTGCGGCTCGGGCAAGGCCTGGCCGGGCAGGCTGGAGGCGAGGTCCTGCTCCTCCAGCCCCTCGATGCTGGCGATCACGCGCTCGCGCCGCGCGCTGCGCATCTGGGCCGGGCTGGGGCGCTCGGGGCTGAGCTTGAAGCGCGACTCCCCCGCGCTGGCGACCGCCTGACCGCCCGAATTCCAGAGCACGAGGTCGGAGGCCGAGAGCTGCTCGCGCAGGCGCTCAAGCGCGATCGCGGCCGCCGCATCACTGCTGCCGGCCAGGCCGGCGGCGGCCATCCGGGTCTTGTTGGCCAGGTCGGAGGCCAGCGTGTCGAGCGTCGTGCGTCCCAGGTTGAGGCCGGCGTTGAGCGCGGTCTCGACGCGCACGTCGAACCAGTTCTCGATCGAGCGCGAGACGAACTGGTAGGACACGGCGTAGATCAGCAGCCCCGGCAGGAAGCCGACCAGCGAGAAGATCGCGGCGAGCTTGAGCATGAGCTGGCTGCCGAAGCGGCGCCGGCGCAGGCGCAGCACCAGCCGCACCGCCAGCGCGACGATCACCAGCAGCAGCAGCAAGGCGACCGCGACGTTGATGCCGACCAGGCGCGCGAAGTTGGCCTCGTAGAAGGCCCGGTTATCGGTGGCCAGTGTCAGCAGGAACAGCAGCACCATGGCGACGCCCAGCATGAACAGCAGCCCCATGACGATGGCCCAGCGGCCGGACCTCGACTGGAACACCGAGAACGGAGCAGGAGCGGCTTTTTTGCCAGCGCTCACGGCTCGCCTTCGGGCCTGGATTCAGGCAGCGCCGGCTCGGCATCGCCCGCGAAGCGTTCGGGCACGGTCAGGGTCTTCTGCAGCGTGATGTTCCAGTCGCTCTGGTTGAAGAGACCGAGCTGGAACGGACGCGGCAACTGCGTGAGGTCGAGCGCGAAGCTGAACTCGACGCGCTGCCCGCCGCCGAGGTTCCAGCGCGCGGCATCGGCCAGGTTCCAGCGCGCGGCATCGGCCAGCTTCCAGTTCGAGACATGGCCGGCACTGGCGAGGGCGTCGGGCAGGCTGTCGAAGTTCTGGTGCAGCCCGTACTGCAGTCCGGTGGCGCTGGGTGTGCCGGTGGCATAGCTCAGGCGCCAGCGCCGCGTCAGCGGCTGGTAGGCCAGCCTGACCGTGCGCGCCGCCTGGGCCACGGTCTTGTCCAGCCAGTACCAGCGCGACTGGATCACCTCGGCTTGCCAGAGGAAATGCAGCGGCACGCCCTTGCTGAGCACCTCCTCCATCGCGGGACTGAGCTCGACCGGCAGGCGCGCCGACAGGAACAGGCCTTCGCTGCGGCGGATCAGCGCGAGCTGAGGAGCTTCGGTCGCCAACGATTCCGGGGCGGCCAGGGTCGGACTGGCGGCAGCGGCCAGCAGCCAGGCCCCGACCAGCCCGAGCAGGGAGCGGCGGTGCCTGGCCCAGGGTTCAGCCGGCCTGGCGCTTGAGCAGCAGGGCATAGAAGAATCCGTCCATTCCGCCAGGGTTGCCCGGCATCAGGTGGCCCGGCGAAGGCAGCAGCTGGGCGTCTGGGTGGCGCTGCAGGAAGTCGCGCACCTGATGCTCGCCCTCGGCCTTGAAGACCGAGCAGGTGCAGTAGAGCAGCCGTCCGCCCGCGCCCAGCGTCGGCCAGAGCGCTTCGAGCAGGCGCAGCTGCTGCGCGGCGAGCTGGGCGATGTCGCCCGGGCGGCGCAGCCAGCGCACGTCGGGATGACGGCGCACGATGCCGGAGGCCGTGCAGGGCGCGTCGAGCAGGATGGCATCGAAGGCGCGGCCATCCCACCAGCGCTCGGTTTCGGCGGCATCGGCGGCGCGCAGCTCGGCCTGCAAACCGAGGCGCTGCAGGTTGTCACGGATGCGCTCGCAGCGCTGCGGATCGACGTCGAGCGCGAGCAGGTCAAGCTCGGCGCACTCGAGCAGATGGGCGGTCTTGCCGCCCGGGGCGGCACAGGCGTCGAGCACCCGCGCGCCAGCCGGCAGCTGGGCGCCAGCCAGCAGCAGCGGCGCCGCCAGCTGGGCCGCGAGATCCTGCACCGAACAATGACCCTGCTCCCAGCCCGGCAGCCGATCGACCGCGACCGCCTGCGCCAGCTCGATGCCGTCAACGCCCACCGGCTCGGCCAGCAGGCCCTGTGCGCGCAGCTGCGCCAGATAGTCGTCGCGTCCGACGCGGCGACGGTTGACGCGCAGCACCATCGGGGCGGGCTGGTTGTTGGCGGCCAGGATGGCCTGCCAATGCTGCGGATGGTCGCGCCGCACGCGCTGGACCCACCAGAACGGATGGTTCCAGCGCGCCTGCAGATCCTCGCCAGCCTTGAGCAACAGCGCCTCCTGCTCGCGCAGGTAGCGGCGCAGACAGGCGTTGACGAAGCCGGCCAGCCCCGACGGCAGCCTGAGCTGCGCCAGCGCCTGTACCGATTGGTCGACCACGGTGTGGGCCGCATAGCTGACGTTGCCGCCCGCAGCCTGCGGCAGCAGCAGGGTCAGGGCCAGCCCGAGCAAGGTGCGCGCGGCGCCCTCGGGCGGACGATCGGCCAGCAGGCCGATCAGCACGCCGGCCTCGCCCCAGTGGCGCAGCGCATGGAAGGCCAGTGCCTGCACGCCGGGACGCAGCCGGGCCGGGGTCTTGGCCAGCGCATCGGTCAGGGAACGGCCCTGCTCGACGGCCAGAAGGGTGCGGGCCGTGGCGGCCAGCTGATCGGACAGGGAAAGAGGCGGATTCATTCGGTGCGATGGCGGGCCGCGCGGACAGCAGCCGGATTCGGGTTCGGGACGGGATGGCGCCATTATCGCGAAGCCGCCAGGTCTGGATGTTCATGGAAGGTTCATCCGGTGCCAATAAGATACTGGACTGCCCTCCCGGGCAGAACATAGTCCCAAAGGAAAGACGCATGAAATTCACCGACCTGGCCGAGGACAGCGAAGACAGCGGCCACACGCCGGCCGAACGCATGGCCGCGGCGACCCGCAGCACCTGGGTCAGCGTCGCCGTCAACCTGCTGCTGACCCTGCTGCAGATCCTGGCCGGCATCTTCTCGAAGTCGCAGGGCTTGATCGCCGACGGCATTCACTCGCTGTCGGATCTGGTGGCCGACTTCGTGGTGTTGCTGGCGGGCCATCACAGCCGCAAGGATGCGGACGCCGATCACCCCTATGGCCACCACCGCTTCGAGACCGCGGCCTCCCTGGTGCTGGGCCTGCTGCTGCTGGCAGTGGGCCTGGGCATGCTCTGGTCCGCCGTCCAGAAACTCGAAGCGCCTGAAACCGTGCAACAGGTGCATGTGCTGGCGCTCTGGGTGGCCGGTGCGGCGCTGGTCAGCAAGGAACTGCTGTTTCGCTACATGCTGGCGGTCGCCAAGCGCGTCAAGTCGAGCATGCTGGTCGCCAACGCCTGGCATGCCCGCTCCGATGCCGCCTCGTCGCTGGTGGTCGGCATCGGCATCATCGGCAACCTGGCCGGCTATCCGATCCTCGACCCGATCGCCGCGCTGATCGTCGGCGCCATGGTGACCAGGATGGGGTGGGGCTTCAGCTGGGAGGCCTTGCACGACCTGATGGACCGTGCCGTCGACGAGGAGGAAGTGGCCGCGATCCAGCAGACCCTGCTCGAGACACCGGGCGTCCAGGGCGTGCACGATGTCCGCACCCGCAAGATGGGCGACATGATCGTGGTCGATGCCCACCTGGAGGTGGATGCCGGTCTGAACGTCGAGGCCGGCCACGACATCGCCGTCGAGGCACGCCACCGGGTGCTGCAGCGCCATCGGGTGCTGAACCTGATGACCCACCTGGATCCGTGGCACAAGCCCGACCTCGATCACGCGCCGGTCATGGCCGGTGCGCCAGCTCAGTCGCCCAGCTAGGCCGCCTTCAGCTCGGGATTGCAACCCCTGTCGCCGCGAGGCCGCAGGGGTTTCTTTCACTTCATGTCCGCTTAATGTGGCAGGTGTCCACTGCAATCAGTGGCCAGCGTGGTCCACTTCTTCCCACACCGACTCAAGGAAACCTCATGAAACTGAAACTGACCGCTCTCGTTCTGGCCCTGGGCACCAGCGCCGTCTTCGCCGGCCCGACCTGCAACGTGCCGAAGGACAAGTGGATGAAGGAAGCCGACTTCAAGGCCCAGATGGAAAAGCAGGGCTACAAGATCAAGACCTTCAAGGTTTCCAAGGGCGAGTGCTACGAAATCTACGGCTTCGACAAGGACGGCAAGAAGGTAGAGATCTACTTCGATCCCGCCACCGGTGCCGAACTCGAGCGCAAGTGATCCCGCTGCGTGCAGCCTGCCAGCCGTTTGAAGCCCTGCCGACCATGAAGCCAGATACCGCCCCGCTCGCCCAACCCGTGAAAGTCTGGGACCCCTTCGTCCGCCTGTTCCACTGGAGCCTGGTGAGCTGCGTGCTGCTGAACCAGTTCGTGCTGGAGGAAGGCAAGACCGCGCATGAATGGACGGGCTATGTCGCCAGCGCGCTGGTGCTGGCGCGGGTGGCATGGGGCTTCATCGGCAGCCGGCATGCACGCTTTGCCGACTTCTTCCCCACGCCCAGCCGCCTGGGCCGCCATTTCGCAGCCTTGCGGCAAGGGCAACACCCGCAATACGCGGGCCACAACCCGCTCGGCGCCTTGATGATGCTGGCGCTGATGGCGATCGTGCTGGCGCTTGGGCTGACGGGCTGGATGCAGACCACCGACGCCTACTTTGGCGAGGAATGGCTGCAGGAACTCCATGAGTGGCTGGCCAACGGCCTGCTGGTCGCCGCCGGCCTGCATGCGGCAGCCGCCATCGTGATGGGTCGCATCGAGCGGGTAAACCTGGTGCGCGCCATGGTCACCGGCGTCAAGCGACCCTACTGAATTACGATTCCGGCATGCGACTGCTTTTGCTGGAAGATGACATCACCCTGGGCGAGGGCCTGCGCGACTACCTGCTCAGCGACGGCTACCGGGTCGACTGGTGCACCCAGCTGGCGCAGGCGCGAGGGCTGATCGGCGAGCCCTACGACGCCTGGCTGCTGGACTGGAACCTGCCGGATGGCTCGGGCGTGGACTGGCTCAGGTCCTTGCGCGCCCGGGGTCTGAAGGTACCGGCGCTGGTGCTCACCGCACGCGACCTGCTGGCCGACCGCATCCAGGGCCTGGACAGCGGCGCCGACGACTTCCTGGTCAAGCCCTTCGCGCCGGAAGAACTCAGCGCGCGCCTGCGGGCCATCTCGCGCCGGGTCGCGGGCAGCGCGCAACGCAAGGCCTTCGGACCGGTGGAGGTCGACCTGACCGCCAAGGCCGCCTGGCTCGATGGCCGCAACGTCGAACTCACCGCGCGCGAGTGGTTCCTGCTCGAAGCGCTGGTGTTGCGCGCCGGCCGCATCGTCTCGCGGGACGACCTCGAAGCGCTGGTGCTGGGCTTCGATGGCGAGCTGGCCAGCAACGCGATCGAGGTCCACATCTTCAAGCTGCGCAGCAAGCTCGGCAAGGCCCTGATCGAAACCGTGCGCGGCCTGGGCTACCGCATCCCGGCCTGAACCCCGCGCCCGATGTCCCCGCCCCCCTCGATACTGCGGCGCGTCACGCGCACGCTGCTGACGATCGCGCTGCTCGGCGCGCTGCTGATCGCTGCCGTGGTGCAACGGGTGGTGCAGCACGAGGTCGATGAGATCATGGACCAGGGCCTGAGCGAATCGGCCGAAGTCCTGCACAACCTGCTGGCAGCACTGCACCAGAGCGGCCAGGACCGCCTGATCGGACCCCATCCGCTGGAACACGAGGAACACCTGGTCTGGCAGATCATCGACCGCCAGACCGGCACGGTGCTGAGCCAGTCGCAACGGGCACCGGCCCAAGCCCTGCCCCTGGGCGCCGATGCCACCCCGCATGACACGCCCGACGGCATCTGGCGCGTCATCGGATTGCGCTTCCGGGATGATCCGCGACATGTGCTGCTGGTCGCGCAGCGCAAGACCGAGCGCGACGAGGCTCGCAACGAGGCTGCCGCCTACACGCTGGTCAGCGCGCTGCTGCTGGGGCTGCTCGTGACCTTGCTGCTCAACCTGCTGGTGCGGCGCGAGCTCAAGCCCCTCGCCAGCCTGTCACGCGCGGTCGAAGCTTGCGACCCGCTGCGACCCGACACCCTGCCCCAGCTGCCCGGCCGCGCCGAGCTGCTGCCGATGGCGCAGGCGATCCGCGATCTCGGGCAGCGGCTGGCGCAACGCATCACGAGCGAGCGGGCCTTCACGGCGCATGCGGCACATGCGCTGCGCACGCCACTGGCCGGCATCGACGCACAGCTCGCGGTCGCGATCAAGGAAGCCCCCGAGACCTTGCGCCCGCGCCTGACCCGCACGCGCCTGGCGACGACGCGCCTGAGCCGCGTGATGCAGGCGCTGCTGACCATGTTCCGCAGCGGCAGCGAGCCGAAATGCCAGACGCTGCGACTGTCCGAACTGCTGCCGACGCTGGCGTTCGACCTGCTGAGCATCGAACTCGACAGCGACGCGCCGCTGCAAGCCGATCCGGACATGCTCACAGCCGTGCTGTACAACCTGCTCGACAACGCGCAGCGCCATCAGGCGCGGCGGATCGGCGTGCGGGCCAGCCAGGCCGACGGTTGGCAATGCCTCGTGCTGCACGACGACGGAGCAGGCTGCCCGCCCGAACGCCTGCAACAGCTGCGACAGGCCATCGAGCGGCAGGACTACGGCCCGGAGAGCGGGCTCAAGGGGCTCGGACTGATCCTGGCCGACCTGGTGGCGCGCGCCCACGGCGGCCGGATCGAGCTGCTGACCGTCGAGCGAGGCTTCTGCATCGAGCTGAGCTGGCCGGCTGCCGCTTCACCCAACCCAGTCTGATTCACTCGCCCAGGTAGGCCGCCCTTACCTTGGGGTCGTTCAGCATTTCGCTGCCCTTGCCGCTCATCGTGATCAGGCCCGAGTCCATCACGTAGCCGCGGTCAGCCAGCGCCAGCGCACGGCTGGCGTTCTGCTCGACCAGCAGCACGGTCATGCCCTGGTCGTAGACCTCCTTGACGACCTCGAAGATCTTGTCGACCATGATCGGCGACAGGCCCATCGAGGGCTCGTCGAGCAGCAGCAGCTTCGGCTGGCTCATCAGCGCGCGGCCCATCGCCAGCATCTGCTGCTCGCCGCCCGACATGGTGCCGGCGAGCTGGTCCTTGCGCTCGCGCAGCCGCGGGAAGATCTCGAACATGCGCTCGATGTCGGCCGCGATGCCGGCCTTGTCGTTGCGCAGGTAGGCGCCCATCTGCAGGTTCTCGGTGATGGTCATGCGCGTGAAAACGCCACGGCCCTCGGGCACCATGACCAGGCCCTGCCTGACCAGGTCCCAAGGCCCCTGGCCCTTGAGGCTGCGGCCCAGGTACTCGATCTCGCCGGCCAGGATCGCCTGGGTGCCGGTGATGGCCTTCATGGTGGTGGTCTTGCCAGCGCCGTTGGAGCCGATCAGCGACACCAGCTCGCCCTCGCGAACCTCGAAATCCACGCCCTTGACTGCCTGGATGCCACCGTAGGCGACCTGCAGGCTCTTGACTTTCAGCAATGCTTCGGCCATCTCAATGTGCTCCCGTGCCCAGATAGGCCTCGATGACTTTCTCGTTGTGCTGGACTTCGGCCGGTGTGCCGGCAGCCAGCAGCTTGCCGTACTCCAGCACGGTGACGCGGTCGCACAGGCCCATGACCAGCTTGACGTCATGCTCGATCAGCAGCACGGTGCGGTTGTCCTGCCGGATGCGCTCGATCAGCTCGCGCAACTGGACCTTCTCGGTCGCGTTCATGCCGGCGGCCGGCTCGTCGAGCGCAATCAGCTGCGGGTCGGTCGCCAGTGCGCGGGCGATCTCGAGCCGGCGCTGGTCGCCGTAGCTCAGCGTGCGCGCCTTGAAATCGGCGTACTTGGCGATGCCGACATAGTCGAGCAGTTCGCGGGCGCGCTCCATGATGGCGCGCTCCTCGGCCTTGAAGCCGGACGTGCGGAAGATCGCGCCCAGCAGGCCCGACTTCGTGCGCAGGTGGCGGCCCACCATCACGTTCTCGAGCGCGGTCATCTCGGAGAACAGACGGATGTTCTGGAAGGTGCGCGCGATGCCGGCCTTGGCCACCTCGTGCACCGCGGTCGGCTGGTAGGGCTTGCCACCGAGCTCGAAGGTCCCGCTGTCGGGCGTGTAGAGCCCGGTGATGACGTTGAAGAAGGTGGTCTTGCCGGCGCCGTTGGGGCCGATCAGGCCATAGACCTGGCCGCGCTCGATGGTGAGCCCGACCTCGGACAGCGCCTGCAGGCCGCCGAAGCGTTTCGAGATGCCGGCGACTTTCAATACGATTTCTGCCATGGGGGTCTCCGGCTCACTGGACATGTTTGAGGCTCTTGCCATGCTCGGAAGTCGGCCACAGGCCGCGCGGACGCATCAACATCACGATGATCATGGCCAGCGCGGTCAGCAACTGGCGCAGGATGGAGGCATCCAGGCGTCCGTCGGTCATGGCCTGCAGCGGGCCGGCCACATAGCGCAGCACCTCGGGCAGCGCGGACAGCAGCACCGCGCCCAGGATCACGCCGGGCAGGTGGCCGATGCCGCCGAGCACGACCATCGCGACGATCATGACCGATTCGAGCAGGCTGAACGATTCGGGCGAGATGAAGCCCTGGAAGCCCGCGAACATCGAGCCCGAGACGCCACCGAAGCTCGCGCCCATGCCGAAGGCCAGCAGCTTCATGTTGCGGGTGTTGATGCCCATCGCCTTGGCGGCGATCTCGTCCTCGCGGATCGCCATCCAGGCGCGGCCGATGCGCGAATACTCGATCCGGTGCGAGACCAGCACCACCCCCAGCACCAGCGCCAGGAACAGGTAGTAGTAGAGCGTGACCGAGGCGATCTCGAAGCCGAACAGTTCCAGCTTCTTGCCGAAGTTCAAGCCGAACAGATGGATGGCGTCGATCTGGTCAATGCCCTTGGGTCCGTTGGTGATGTTGACCGGATGATCCAGGTTGTTCATGAAGACGCGGATGATCTCGCCGAAACCCAGCGTCACGATCGCCAGGTAGTCGCCGCGCAGCTTGAGCGTGGGCGCGCCCAGCAGCACGCCGGCGACGCCGGCCAGCAGCGCCGCCAGCGGCACGATCACGAGCAGCGGCATGTGCATGCCTTGCGGGAACAGCGCGGCGATGGCCGGGAAGGTGTCGATCAGGTGCGGCGACGACAGCAGGCCGTAGAGGTAGGCGCCGACCGCGAAGAAGGCGACATAGCCCAGGTCGAGCAGGCCGGCGTAGCCGACCACGATGTTGAGGCCCAGCGCCAGCATCACGTAGAGCAGCGCCATGTCGGCGATCCGCACCCAGGCATTGCCGAAGCCCTGCAGCAGCAGCGGCAGCACCAGCAGCGCCAGCGCGAACAGCAGCGTTTGGAATTTGTTCTGTTTCATGGATTACTCCGGTTCGCGTCAGGCACGGTCGGCCACGCGCTCGCCCAGCAGGCCCGAGGGGCGCAGGGTCAGCATGATGATGAGCACGACGAAGGCGAAGATGTCGGTGTAGTGGCTGCCCAGCACGCCGCCGGTCAGCTCGCCGATGTAGCCCGAGCCGATCGCCTCGATCAGGCCCAGCAGCAGGCCGCCGACCACGGCGCCGGCCAGGTTGCCGATGCCGCCGAACACCGCCGCCGTGAAGGCTTTCAGGCCCGGCAGCATGCCCATGGTGTGCTGCACCGTGCCGTAGTTGGAGGCCCACATCACGCCCGCGATGGTAGCCAGCACGGCGCCGATCACGAAGGTCGAGCCGATCACGAAGTCGGGCTTGACTCCCATCAGGCTGGCCACGCGCGGGTTCTCGGAGGTCGCACGCATCGCGCGGCCCAGCTTGGTCGAGTTGACCAGCCACATCAGCACCGCCAGCGAGACCGCGGTCAGGCCCAGGATCATGATCTGGGTCGGCGTGATCACCGCGCCAGCGAACTCGTAGGGCGTGCTCGGCAGCAGGGTCGGGAAGGACTTGTAGTTCGGCTTCCAGATGATCATGGCCAGCGTCTGCAACAGGATGCTCATGCCCATCGCGGTCAGCATCGGCGCGAGCTTGGGACTGTTGCGCAGACGCCGGTAGGCGACGCGTTCGATGGTCCAGTTGAGCGCGGCGGCGACCACGCTGGCCAGCGCCATCGCGACCAGCAGCACGACCCAGCCCGGCAGGCCGGGAAAGGCCTCCTGTAGCAGGCCGACCAGGGTCCAGCAGGTCAGTGCGCCGACCATCAGCACCTCGCCATGCGCGAAGTTGATCAGGTTGACGATGCCGTAGACCATGGTGTAGCCCAGCGCGACCAGGGCATACATGCTGCCCAGCACCAGACCATTGATGATCTGCTGAAGCAAGACTTCCATAAAGACTCCATTGACTTGTTGCCCCTCCGGACAGGGTAAGGGCAGATGCGCCGATTGTATGCAGCCAGGCTTCCGGGAACTCACGAAGCACCATGGGTTTACCCGTAGGTCAGCATGCGGGCGGCATCAGGCGACTCGGTGTCACCCGGCCAGATCAAGCGCATGTCACTGACGCCTGCTTGCGTCTGCCTCGCGCATGTCCGGCCCCAGGCAAAGACCAAATAAGCAGAAAAAAAAGATAAACCGTCTTGTACAACCAAGAAAAAAGCAACAAATTTGCATTTCTATCGATTAGAACTTACAGTGATTGTCTCCGAGCTACTACGTTGAAGCGATGGACTCGAACACCGAAGCCCGGCCCCTGCTGGCCGTCTCCCCCGAGCGGCATCTGCTTGAGGGGTCCGTGCCCGTGCAGTCGCTCGGGGAACGGCTGCCGGTCGGCAGTGCCTTGGCTGCGCTGAGACAGCTCAGCCAATCGCTGGCCGAACTGGTCGAGCTGACGCAATGTCCGCTGGAACACTGGCTGGACATGATCGGACAGATCGAAAAACTGGCCGAGTACCACCAGCTGCGCCTGGTGCCGCAGTACCTCGATGCACAACGCATGCGCAAGCTCAGCGAAAGCGAGCTCTGGCACACGACCTTCGGCTACTGGCAGCAACTGGGCAACGCCTACCTGAACTGCCTGCAGCGCTACCAGGCGGCACCCGATGAGGCCAGGGATTTCCGGCCCCGACTGCCGCTGGTACTGACCCGCCTGTTGAACACCCTGGCCAGGCAGTACCAAGGATCACTGCTGCGCTATGCGCGTGTCGATGAGCGCATCTGGCGCGACCTCGGCCAGTGCTACCTGCTGGCCGAAAGCTGGGGCCTGGCCGAGCAGCGCTGCGTCCTGCACGACGGCCGGCCTGGCGAATCGACACCCAGGCAGGAACTGCTCAAGACCCTGATGCTGGCAATGGCTGCGCCCGATGCGCTGCTGCCTGCCCAACTGCACATCTCGGAACGCCTCGCGGCCCACCTGAGCCCGCATTTCGCGCTGCACGCCACGGTGGGTCCTGGCTGCACCTTCTGCTTCGACCTGTCGCTGCACCAGCCGCCGAAACGGGCACCAGGCAGCATGGCCGCTGCAAACGCACCACTGCTGCGCTTCTTCGGTGCGGGAACCTCGGCGCTTCCACTGCAGAAACTGATCGCGCAGGCGCAACAACATGGCCAACTGACCCGAGAGGTCGGCTTGGACGGTGAATTCTCCCGGGCCGATCTGCTGGCAGCGCTGCACCACCTGGAGCGCCACTGGGCGGATGCCAGGCCAGCCCGGCGCAGTGAACGCGAGCCCGCCCTCTCCCGGATGACCGTGCTGCCGGGCTTGCTGCCGGCGCTGCGCTGGCTGGGACAACTGCAGGGGAGCGGCAAGGGCGAGGCGCCCATCCCACCCAGGGCCGAGAGCTGGGTCGTCTCGGATCGCAGCGAGGGGGGGTTCGGCGCCATGCTGCCAGTGCAACCGGGCGACTGGCTGGCGGTCGGCACACTGATCGTCACGCGCCCGGAAAACTCTGCTGCCCTGCGCATGGGACTGTTGCGGCGCATCACGGCCGATAGCGGCACGCAGCACCATGTCGGCATCGAACTGATCGGCCAGCAGGCCGTCCGCGTGGCCTTGCATCAGAGCGCAGGCCATATGACGGACGGCCAGGCTGCCATCTTGCTCAGCCTGCGCCCCGACGAACATCATGCCGTGGAACTGTTGCTGACCCCCGATGCACTCAAACCCGTTCGCAGCCTGCAGATGCAGCTGGGAACACGCCGCTTCAGGATCGAAGCGCCCGAGACGGTCGAACAGGGCCGGGATTACCGGCGCGTCCGCTACCGGCTGTTGCCGCCAGCCTGAAGCCGCGCCAGAAAAACAAAAACCCCACAACTTGTGGCTGCGGGGTCATGTATGGTGGGTCGTGCGGGACTCGAACCTGCGACCAATTGATTAAAAGTCAACTGCTCTACCAACTGAGCTAACGACCCAGTCAAGCGTGAAGGCTGATCGCCATCTGCTCGAAAGCCTGGCGCTGAGAACTATCGTCTGCAGCGCCTTGAATGGTGGGTCCTGAGTGACTCGAACACTCGACCTACGGATTAAGAGTCCGCTGCTCTACCAACTGAGCTAAGAACCCATTCAATCTGGCACCAGCTTCCCAGCGGGAAGCTGAACTTCCTTGACGGAAGAAGACTTGCAGCGGTTAAGCTGCTCCTCGGTATTTGGTGGGTCCTGAGTGACTCGAACACTCGACCTACGGATTAAGAGTCCGCTGCTCTACCAACTGAGCTAAGAACCCGAGAAGCAGCTATTATGGCACAAATCCGGCATGCCGAAAAATCGGCGACAATTTTTTCATGAACGATACACAAGCCAAACAGTCCCGCTCCACCAACCCCTCCAGCCAGCCGCGTCGGCGCCGTGGTCCGGCCCAGGCCGGCCAGGGTCAGCCACGCGCGCAGGCACCGGCCCACCCCGTGCTCCAGCAGCTGGCCGACTGGTATCCCAGGCTGTTCGGCGAACAGCCGCGCCCGCTCAAGCGTGGCATCTACGCCGACCTGCTGGCGGCCCAGCCCGAGGGACTGGAGGCCGAAGGCCTGAAGGCGGCGCTGGCGCTGCACACCCGCTCGACCCGCTACCTCAGCAGCGTCGCGGCCGGTCAGGCCCGCCACGACCTGCAGGGCCAGGCAGTCGAAGAAATGGCGCCCGAGCATGTGCTGCATGCGCTGCTGGAAGTCCACCGCCGCCGCCAGGCACGCAGCCAGGAGGACCTCCGCCCCAAGCTGCGCCAGCGCATCGCGCAGTCCTTCGAGGCCTCGGGACTGAGCCGCGAGGACTACGCCGCGCTGCTGCCCAGCCGCGACCCGGCCGTGCAGGCGCTGTTCGACCAGGCGCTCGACGAGGCCGCCGCGCGCGCCGCCAAGGATGCCGCGCTGCACCGCGCCTACAGTGCCAGCGGCCTGGAGCCGGCCGCCTTCGCTGACAGCTACGGCCTGCCACCGGTCGAGGTCCAGCGCATGCTGGAACGCGTCAAGCGCCGCAGCCAGCACGCCTGAGGCGCCTCGAAGCAATGCAAAAAAGCCCTGAAAAGGGCTTTTTTGCTGCGCGATCCACCCTGGATGGGCGGAGTTGTCGTCAGACGCGGTTGGCGAGCTCGACGGCCTTGCCGATGTAGCTGGCCGGCGTCATGGCCAGCAGACGGTCCTTGTCGGCCTGCGGGATCTCCAGCGAGACGATCAAGGCGTGCAGCGCCTCGGCCGTGACCGACTTGCCGCGCGTGACTTCCTTGAGCTTCTCGTAGGCGCCCGGCACGCCATAGCGGCGCATGACGGTCTGGATCGGCTCGGCCAGCACTTCCCAGGCGGCGTCGAGGTCGGCGGCCAGCGCTTCCTCGTTGAGTTCGAGCTTGCTCAGGCCGGTCATGAGCGACTGGTGCGCCAGCACGGCGTAGCCCAGCGCGACGCCGATGTTGCGCAGCACGGTCGAGTCGGTCAGGTCACGCTGCCAGCGGCTGATCGGCAGCTTCTCGGACAGGTGCTTCAGCACCGCGTTGGCCAGGCCCAGGTTGCCTTCGGCGTTCTCGAAGTCGATCGGGTTGACCTTGTGCGGCATGGTGCTGGAGCCGATCTCGCCGGCTTTCAGCTTCTGCTTGAAGTAACCCAGCGAGACATAGCCCCAGATGTCGCGCGACAGGTCGATCAGGATGGTGTTGCTGCGTGCGACGGCGTCGAACAGCTCGGCCATGTAGTCGTGCGGCTCGATCTGGATCGAGTAGGGCTGGAAGGTCAGGCCCAGGCCGATCCTGGCGTCGGCCGGGGTGGCCTCGGTCGCTTCCGGGGTTTCGACCACGGCGCGGGCAAAGGCTTCCCAGTCGAACTCGGGCCAGGCGCTCAGGTGGGCGTTGTAGTTGCCGACCGCGCCGTTCATCTTGCCCATCAGCGCGACATCGGCGATCTTGGCGCGCACTCCCGCCAGACGCACGGCGACGTTGCCGAGCTCCTTGCCGACGGTGGTCGGGCTGGCGGTCTGGCCATGGGTGCGGCTGAGCATCGGCACGGCGGCGAACTGGTGCGCCAGCGCGCGCAGCTTGGCGATGATGCCGTCCAGGCCCGGCAGCAGCACCTGGTCGCGACCGGCCTTGATCTGCAGCGCGTGGCTGGTGTTGTTGATGTCCTCGGAGGTGCAGGCGAAGTGCACGAACTCGCCGGCCTGCTGCAGCTCGGGCCAGCCGTCGAAGGCGCCCTTGACGCCCATGGCGGCGTTGCCGCGGATCCAGTACTCGACCGCCTTGACGTCGTGGTTGGTGGTCTTCTCGATCGCCTTGATCGCCTCGGCGTCGGCCGGGCTGAAGTGGGCGACGACGGCGCGCAGATGGGCACGCGCGGCAGCCGACAGCGGCGGGAATTCGGCGAAGCCGGCGTCGCTCAGGTGCTCGAACCAGGCCAGCTCGACCTGCACGCGGCGGTGCATGTAGCCGTACTCGCTCATGAAGGGGCGCAGCGCGGCGAGCTTGGCCGAGTAGCGGCCGTCCAGCGGCGACAGCGCCGTGACGGGAGAAAATTCAACAGAGGTGGGTGCTTGCATGATGGCCCGGATTGTAGAAGAGCGCGCGTCCACCAAGGTGATCGGCGGACGCGGCCGGGGGCATAAAAGGTACCGCCAGGCGCCCCGAACCGAAGGAGAGGAAGGAGGAGGATGGGCGGTCCGGGATTGCGCTGTGCCCATGCGGGCCGGGCGTCCTGGCGGTACAAGGTATCGATTTACGACAGGCCCGCGAGCCTTGCCGTGTCCGGGTTTGAGGATGACGGCGCAGAAAAGTTCCCGAACCCTGGCTCGCGCCACGGCTTGACGCACCGACATGAACTTATGCCGATTCCATCGTTTGGTCTGATCGTTTTTGCACGGACAATTTCGTTTTTCCGCACCTTGATCAGACACAACAACATGGCCATTACTTCCTGCATCCGTCCGACCGCCTGCGCCGTGCTGCTCGCGCTGGGCGCCTCCTCCGCGCTGGCCACCAACGGCTATTTCGCCCATGGCTACGGGGTCAAGTCGCAGGGCATGGCCGGCGCCGCCACCGCGCTGGCGCAGGA
Organism: Chitinophaga pinensis; assembly: GCA_943326015.2. GTDB lineage: Bacteria > Pseudomonadota > Gammaproteobacteria > Burkholderiales > Burkholderiaceae_C > Malikia. The sequence goes on from CALPRQ020000005.1 coordinate 75,892, forward strand.
CGGTTTTGCCGGTGCCAACAACCCGGCCGCCGCCGCCTTCGCGGGCGATCGGCTCGATGTCGGCGCCAGCCTGTTCAACCCCGAGCGCAGCGCCAGCCGCACCGGCGGCGCCAGCGCCGACAGCGGCCACGAACTGTTCCTGATCCCCGAGTTCGGCTACAACCGCAGCCTCGACGACCAGACCGCTGTCGGCCTGACCGTCTATGGCAATGGCGGCATGAACACCAGCTATCCGGCCGATCAGAACCTGCTCAATGGCAGCGGCAAGCTCGGTGTCGACCTGAACCAGCTGATCGTCGCGCCGACTCTGGCGTACCAGCTCAACGAGCGCCACGCGGTCGGCGTCTCGCCGCGGCTGGTGTACCAGCGCTTCGCGGCGCGCGGGCTGCAGGCTTTTGCCAACATGCCCGGCATGAGCAGCGACCCCGCCCATGTCACGAACCAGGGCTACGACAGCTCCACCGGTGTCGGCCTGCGCCTGGGCTACCAGGGTCAGATCGGCGAGAGCGTGCGCGTCGGCGCCGCCTGGTCGCCGCGCGTCGAGATGGGCCGTTTCGAGCAGTACCAGGGCCTGTTCGCGGGCCAGGGCGGCTTCGACCTGCCCGAGAACATCAACCTCGGCGTGGCCTGGCAGGCCAGCCCGGCGCTGCTGCTCGCGCTCGACTACCAGCGCATCAACTACAGCGGCGTGGCTTCGGTCGGCGGCGCCAGCCAGGTTCCGGCACAGCTGGGTTCGGCCAACGGCCCCGGCTTCGGCTGGCGCGACATCGAAGTCTGGAAGCTCGGCGCGCAATGGCAATACAACGCCGACTGGACGCTGCGCGCTGGCGTCAACCGCAGCCAGAACCCGGTCACGCCGCAAGACGTGACCTTCAACATCCTGGCGCCGGGCGTGATGACCACGCACTGGACGCTGGGCGCGAGCTACCGCCTGTCGGCATCCGACGAACTCAGTTTCAGCTACATGCGCGCGCCGGAGCAATCGGTCAGCGGCGTGTCGATGTTCGACAGCAAAGCTTTTGGCGGCCCCGGCAACGAGTCGGTGCGCGAGACCATCCGCATGAAGCAGCAGCTGCTCGGCGTGCAGTTCAGCCGCCGCTTCTGATCGCTGCGGGCGCCTGAACCGCGCCATTGGTCGACCAAAAGCCCGTCAGATGGCGGACTTCAGCCCAGCACCTGCGCCCAGAGCGCCCGCACCGCATCGATCTGCGCCTGCAGCGACACCGGGTCGAACTGGGTCGTGGACTCGTCGAGACGGGCACGGTGCTGCAGGTGGCGGAACTCGCGGTAGGCGTCGGCCGCCGCATGGCCCAGACCGGTTGGCAGCAAGCCAGCGTCCTCGGCGCGCTGCAGCAAGGCGATATTGCCGACGTTGCCGCGCAGTTCGGGATGATCGGCGCAGGCCGACAACAGCAGGAACTGGACGATGAACTCGACATCGATCATGCCGCCCGGGCTGTGCTTGAGGTCGAAGCGCCCCGCGCGCAGATGCTGGGCCTCGCGCATGCGTTCGCGCATGCCGCGGATCTCTTGCTTCAGCGCCGGGATATCGCGCGGCGCGGTCATCACGGCTTCGCGTACCGCATCGAAGCGCGCTGCCAGCTCGGGCGCGCCCAGCACGCAGCGCGCGCGCGTGATGGCCTGGTGCTCCCAGGTCCAGGCGGTGTTGCTGCCGCGCTGCTGCTGGTAGTCGGCAAAGGCATCGAAGGTCGTGATCAGCAGGCCCGAGTTGCCGTTCGGGCGCAGCGCGGTGTCGATCTCGTAGAGGTCACCCTCGCCGGTCTTGATGGTGAGCCAGTTGATCAGCTTGCGCACGAAGGCGGCATAGGCCTCGGGCGCGCGCTCGTCGTCATCCTCGTAGACGAACACGATGTCGAGGTCGCTGCCGTAGCCGAGCTCCTTGCCGCCGAGCTTGCCGTAGCCGATGATGGCGTGGCGCGGCTCCTCGCGGTGGCGCTGCTTGAGGCGCTGCCAACACCAGCGCCCGGTCACGCGCAGCACGGTGTCGGCCAGCGCGCTGAGGTCGTCGGCGACCTGCTCGACGCTCAGCACGCCCTCGACGTCGCGCGCCAGGGTGCGGAAGGTTTCGGCGTGGGTGGCACGGCGCAGCAGGTTGAGCAGTTCCTCGTCGTCATCCTCGCCGGTAGCGGCCAGCGACAGGCGGCGCGCCTCCAGTTCGGCCTCGAACTGGACCGGGTCGAAGCGGTCCTCGAACAGCTGACGGCTGGCCAGCTCGTCGATCACGCCCGGGTGCTTGAGCAGGTAGCGTGCCGGCCATTTGGCGGCACCGAAGATGCGCAGCAGGCGCTCGTGCACCGAGGGCCGTTCCTGCAGCAGCGCCAGGTAGCTCTCGCGCCGCAGCAGCGGCTCGATCCAGTCGGCCAGGCGCAGCGCGCCCTGCTCGCTGACCTTGCCTTCCTCGATCCAGGCCCCGGTGCGCTGCACCAGCCGCGCCAGCCGCACGCGCGCATCCTCGCGCAGCGCCAGCACGCGCGGGTGCTCAAGCCACTCGGCGACCTTGGCCGCGAAGGCGGTGGGCAGCTGGGGCAACACCGACTGCAGGCTCTCGACGCCGCTGCGCGGCTGTCCGTTGCAGCCGTTGCAGCCGGCCTGGCCCGACTGACCGAGCAGGGTGTCGAACTCCTGTGCGACGAACTCGCGGTGCGCATCGAGCGCATGCAGGAAGGCCGGGGTGTCGGCATGGCCCATGGTCAGCGCGATCCAGGCCAGGTCATCGTCGCGCGTCGGCAGGATATGGGTCTGCTGGTCGTCGAGATACTGGATGCGGTGCTCGACCCGGCGCAGGAAATCGTAGGCCTCGGCGAGCTGCTGCGCGGTCGCGGCCGGCATCAGGTTGGCCCGGGTCACGCGCTGCAGCGCGTCGAGCGTCGGGCGCTTGCGCAGCTCGGGGAAGGCACCGCCACGCACCACCTGCAGCAGCTGGACGGTGAACTCGATCTCGCGGATGCCGCCGCGCGAGAGCTTGACGTCGTGCGCGCGCTCGGGGTGGCCGGCGGCGCGCTTGGCCGCATGTTCGCGGATCTGGCGGTGCAGGCTGCGCAGCGCATCGAACACGCTGTAGTCGAGGTAGCGCCGGAACACGAAGGGCAGCACGACGCCGCGCAGCTGGCCCGCGCTGCCGTCGCGCACCGAGGCCAGCGGCGCGACGATGCGGCTCTTGAGCCAGGCGAAGCGTTCCCACTCGCGACCCTGGACCAGGAAATATTCCTCCAGCGCACCGAGCGAGACCGCCGCCGGCCCCGAGCTGCCGTTGGGACGCAGCATCAGGTCGACCCGGAACACCTGGCCATGCTCGGTGATGTCGCCGACGGTGGCGTAGATGCGCTTGACCGCCTTGGCGAAATACTCGCGGTTGCTGATGCGGTTGCGCCCGATCGCATTGCCGGCGGTATCGCCGTCGTTGTCGTAGACGTAGATCAGGTCGATGTCGCTTGAGACATTGAGCTCGCGGGCGCCGAACTTGCCCATGCCGACGACCCAGAGCGTGGCGCGCCTGAGCGGTACGCCCTGGGCGGCCGGCACCGACATGTCCTGGAACAGCGGCGCGCCGTGCAGCTCGTCGAGCTCCTGCTGCGCCTGGATCAGCGCCTGGTCGAGCGCGATCTCGGCCAGTTCGGTCACGGCCAGCGTCACCACGGCGAGCGGCGCTTCGCATTCGGCATCGAGCACCGCCAGGCGTTCGAGCACCAGATGGCGCAGCACGCGCAAGGCGGACCCGAGGTCGAGGCCGCGCGCGCGCAGCGTCTCCAGGGTCTGCAGCATGGGCTCGCGCCGCGGCGCGCCGGGCGGCAGCAGGCCGAGCTCCTGCTCGTAGCGGCGCCGGATGCGCTGCACGAAACGGGACTGCCCGGCCGCGCCGCCATGTCTGACCGTGAATTGCTCCGAAGCGGCACTGTCCGCTACATCGTTGACCATCATAATTCCGAGCCTATGAGTCCAGTATCCAGCCACCCCACCGCCATGCTTCGCCTGGCCGCCGGGGCGGCGCGCGCCCTGCTCTGGCTGCTGCTGGCAGCCTGGTGCCTGATCGCACTCGGCTGGGGCACTCTCCATTGGGTCATTGTGCCCCGAATCGGTCACTGGAAAGCGGAGCTGGAACAAGCCGCCACGCAGGCGCTGGGGGTAAGGGTGGAGATCGGCGCACTGCAGGCCGAATCGAGTAGCGCGGTACCCCAGTTGACGCTGCTCGATGTGCGCCTGCTCGACGCACAGGGCCGCGAGGCGCTGCGGCTGCCGCGCGTGCTCGGCGCGCTGTCGGTGCGCTCGCTGCTGAGCCTGGGCTTCGAGCAGATCGTGATCGATGCGCCCGAACTCGAACTGCGACGCCGGGCCGATGGCGCGGTCACGGTGGCGGGCATCGAGCTGTCGAGCCAGGGCGGGTCCAGCGCCGCGGCCGACTGGTTCTTCTCGCAGCGCGAGTTCCTGCTGCGCGACGGCCTGCTGCGCTGGACCGACGAACTGCGCCCGCAGGCGCCGCCGCTGGAACTGCGTGAGGTCAGCCTGCTGGTGCGCAACCCGGGCCGGCAGCACCAGTTACGGCTGGATGCCACGCCACCGACCGACTGGGGCTCGCGTTTCAGCCTGCGCGGGCGCTTTCGCCAGCCGCTGCTGTCGCTGGCCGGCGCGAGCGAGCTGCAGAGCTGGAGCGGCGAACTCTACGGCAACTTCGACCAACTCAGGCTGCAGCGGCTGCGCCAGTACCTGGACCCGGGTGCGCTGCAAGCCATCAAGCTGCAGAACGGCGAGGGCGCGTTGAGCTTCTGGGCCGAGCTGCAACGCGGCCAGTGGAGCGGCTTCACCGGCGAGCTGGCGCTGCGCCAGCTCGCGCTGCGACTCGGCCCCGAGCTGACGCCGCTGGCACTGCAGGAACTGGCTGGTCGCGTCGAGCTGAAGCAGCAGGGCGGCGAGTTCGAACTCGCGACCGAGCGGCTGGCCTTCCGCACCAGCGAAGGCCGGGCCTGGCCGGGTGGCAATCTGCGCTATCGCGAGGCGCGCACGCCGGACGGGACGCTGCGCGAGCGTCAGTTCGAAGGCGACCGGCTCGATCTGCTGGCGCTGCACCAGCTGGGCGCTCACCTGCCCTTGCCCGCCGAGGGCCGGCAGTGGCTGGACCGGCTGCAACCCGCCGGTCTGGTCGAGCAGCTGGCCTTCCAGTGGCGGGCCAGCCCCAGTCCCGAGGGCAGCTGGAAGGCCGATGGACGAGTGAGTGGACTGAGCCTGCAGGCCGCCCCCCATGATTCGGGCAAGATCGGACGCCCGGGCCTGAAGGGCGCCAGCGTCACGTTCGACGCGACCGAAGCCGGTGGACGGGCCAGCCTGCAGCTGGAGCGCGGCGCTCTCGACTTTCCGGGTGTGTTCGAGCAACCCAGGCTGGACTTCGACCGGCTGCAAACCGAGTTCCAATGGCAAGTCGATGGCGAACGGATCGAGGTCGAGATCCCGCAACTGAGCTTCGCCAACGCCGATGCCGAGGGCCAGGCCAAGGGACACTGGCAGACCGGGGACCCGGCCCGCAGCGCCTCGGGACGCCGCTTCCCGGGCCAGCTCGAACTCGACGCCACGCTGTCGCGCGCTGACGGCACACGCGTGCACCGCTACCTGCCGCTGGGCGTGGGCAGCGAGGCACGCCACTACGTGCGCGATGCGATCAAGCGCGGCCGCTCGAACGATGCCCGATTCCGGGTCAAGGGCGACCTGTGGGACTTTCCCTTCAGCCAGCCCGGCAGCGGCGAGTTCAGCGTGCGCGCCAGCCTGAGCGGGGTCGAACTCGACTACGTGCCGGCACTGCGCAATGGCGAGGGCCGCCCCGCCTGGCCGGCGCTGAGCCAGGCCGAAGGCGAGCTGCGGATCGACGGCAATTCGCTGGCTATCGTCAAGGGCAGGACCGAGGTCGAAGGCCTGCCGCTGTTGCGCGCCAGCCAGGTCGAGGCTCGCATCCCGGACCTGGCACATGCGCCACAGCTGCAGATCAAGGGCCAGATCGCCGGTCCGGCAGCTGACGCACTGGCCTTCGTCAACCGTTCGCCGCTGCTGGGCATAACGGGGCACGCGCTGGAGCAGGCCCGCATCGACGGCCAGACCCAGGTCCAGCTCCAGCTCGACCTGCCGCTCGAACAGGTCGAGAATGCCAAGGTCGATGGCCTGGTGCAGCTCCCCGGCAACGACATGCAGTTCACGCCCGACACCCCGAAGCTGGCCGGCACCAGAGGCACGCTGCGCTTCAGCGAGCAGGGCTTCAGCGTGCCCCAGGCAAGAACCCAGCTGCTTGGCGGCGAGCTGACCTTTCAGGGTGGCATGGCAGCGGGCAAAGGGGCGACGGTGAGCTTCCGTGGCCAAGGCAGCGCGAGCGCCGCCGGCCTGCGCCAGGCGTCCGAATGGGCTCCGCTGACCATGCTGGGACAGGTCGCCAGCGGCAGCACCGCCTATCAGGTGCAGCTCGACTTCCAGGGCGCTGCGACGACAGTGCTGGTCAACTCCACCCTGCAAGGGATGGCGGTTGCCCTGCCCGCCCCGCTTGGCAAGGGGGCCGCCGACAGCCTGCCGGTGCGCTTCGAGATCACGCCACAGGCGGCATCCGGCGGTCGCTGGCGCGACCTCATGAGCCTGGACCTGGGGCCGCCTGGCCAGCCCCTCATCAGCGCCCGCTACGAGCGCGAGCACGAAGGTGAGCAAACCCGGGTATTGCGCGGCGCGCTGGCGCTGGGAGCCGAGCGCCCCGCCCTGCCAGCCAGGGGGGTACAGGCGCGGCTCGAGTTCGACCAGCTGCCGCTCGACGCCTGGCAGGAAGCGCTGGGGGCGCTGGAAAGCGCAGCACCAGTCACCCCTGCGACCCAAGCCGGCACCGCTGGACCCAGTCACCCCTACTGGCCCGGGATCGTGGCCGTGCGCGCGCGCCGGATCGAGCACGATGGCCGCAGCTTCCACGACCTGAATCTGAACGGCCAACTGGAGCACCACGGCTGGCGCGGCACGATCGAGGCGCGCCAGCTCAAGGGACGGATCGAATACCAGCCGGCCGACGCCGATTCGCCGGGCCGCATCCAGGCCCGGCTGGAACGCCTGAGCCTGCCGCACAGCGCCGCCAGCGAGATCGAGCAGCTGACCCAGCAGGCACCGGTGCGGCTGCCGGCACTCGACATCGTGGTGCAGGACTTCGAACTCGGCTCGCGCAAGCTGGGCCGGCTCGAAATCGAGGCGGTCAACCGCATGCCTGGTCCGGCACAGCGCGAGGCCGGCAGCGTATGGCAGCTCGAAAAGCTCAATCTGACCGTACCCGAAGCGCGGCTGCAGGCCTCGGGCAACTGGGCCATCGCGGCGCTGCCCAAGAACAGCGAGGCCCCGCAGCGGCGCACCGCACTGCAGCTCAAGCTGGACATCAGCGATGCCGGTGCGCTGCTGGCGCGGCTGGGCATGCCGGGGGTGGTGCGCGGCGGCCAGGGCAACTTGTCCGGCCAGATCGGCTGGCTGGGCTCGCCGCTGGCGCTGCACCCGCCCAGCCTGGACGGCGAACTGCAGCTCGACCTCGAGCGCGGCCAGTTCCTGCAGGCCGACCCCGGCCTGGCCAAGCTGCTCGGGGTACTGAGCCTGCAGGCGCTGCCACGCCGTCTGACACTGGATTTCCGCGACATCTTCAGCCAGGGCTTTGCCTTCGACTCCGTGCGCGGTGACGCGCAGGTCGTGCAAGGCGTGATCAGCAGCGACAACCTGCAGATGAAAGGCGTCAACGCCGCCGTCTTGCTGGAGGGGTCGGCCAATCTCGAGCACGAGACGCAGGATCTCACCGCGCTCGTGATCCCCGAGCTCAACGCCGGCGGCGCCTCGCTGATGGCCAGCTTCGTGCATCCCGCCGTCGGGCTGGGCAGCCTGCTGGCGCAGTACCTGATCGGCAAGCCACTGCAGGCGGCGGCCACGCAACAGTTCCACATCAGCGGATCGTGGTATGACCCGAAAGTGGAAAAAGTGCAGCGCAATGCCGCTAAGCTACCGGCAAAGAACCCAGGAGGACAACCATGAAAGTCGCCGCCATCCAGATGGTCTCGGAAATCAGCGTGGACCACAACCTGGCCCAGGCCTACCGGCTGCTCGATCAGGCGGCTGCGGCCGGCGCCGAGCTGGCCGTGCTGCCCGAGTATTTCTGCTTCATGGGCCGCAACGACCGCGACAAGCTGCTGCTGGCCGAGACACCGGGACTGGGCACGGTGCAGGACTTCCTGTCCGACACGGCACGCGAGCTCGGCCTCTGGATCGTGGGTGGCACCCTGCCGATGGCGACCGACGACCCCGAACGCGCGGCCAACGCCTGCCTGGTCTATGGCCCGAAAGGCAAGCTGACCGCCCGCTACGACAAGATCCACCTGTTCCGCTACGACAACGGCCGCGAACGCTACGACGAAGCCGCCGCGCTGGCCGCTGGCGAGCAGCCGACCAGCTTCACGCTGAAGGACCATGTCGGCCAGGACTGGCGCGTGGGCCTGAGCGTCTGCTACGACCTGCGCTTCCCCGAGCTCTACCGCCAGCTCGGTGCCGACATCATCGTGGTGCCCTCGGCCTTCACGCACACGACCGGCCAGGCGCACTGGGAGGTGCTGCTGCGCGCCCGCGCGATCGAGAACCAGGCCTATGTGATCGCCAGCGCCCAGGGCGGCCTGCACGAGAACGGCCGCCAGACCTGGGGCCAGACCATGATCATCGATCCCTGGGGCGCTATCCTGGGCCAGCACGTGGTCGGCGCCGGCCTGGTGGTCTGCGATCTGGACCCGGCCCGCTTGCAGTCGGTGCGCCAGCAGCTGCCGGCACTGCAGCACCGCAAGCTGTGACCCATCTTGCTGCCGCGACAGGACGGCCAGCGTCACACGGATCGAGAAGCGTGAGAGAATTTTCGTGATGAATTGCCAGACCCTACCCCCTGCAGTGCCTTCAGCCGGCCCTGGGCGCCTGCTCGCTGCGGCCAGACGCTACGCACGCCACTCGGCGCTCGTCGCCAGCGCCATGCTGCTGGCGGCCTGCGGCACGATGGATCTGCCGCGGCCAGACCGCCAGCCGCCCAGGTATCCGGCTGGCGCGCCGACTGACCAGGGGACGCGGACCGCCGTGGTCACGCCACAGAGCTCCCAGGCCTGGCAATGGGCCGACAGCCAGCCGCTGCCAGCACCGATCGCGCGTGGCAAGAGCGTCTGGACGCCGGCGCGCTGGAGCGAACTGCCGGGCTGGGGCTACGACGCCCTGCACGAGGCCTGGAACGCCTGGCTGCGCAGCTGCGAACGGCCGGCGGCCGGCTTCGGCCCGGTCTGCGCCGAGGTGCGCCAGCTCACGCTGGGTGGCGCCGAGGAGCAGCATGACTGGCTGATGCGCCGCCTGCAGCCCTACCGCCTGAGCGCGCCCGCCGGCGAGACCAAGGGCCTGCTGACCGGCTACTACGAGCCGGTCATGAACGCCAACCGGCTGCCCGGCGAGGGCTTCGGCGTGCCGCTGTATCGCCTGCCGCCCGGGGTGAAGAACGGCTCGCCCTGGTACAGCCGGCAGGAGATGGATCGCTCGCCGCAGGCACTGGCGGCGCTGCGCGGCCAGGAAATCGCCTGGCTGGCCGACCCGATCGATGCGCTGCTGCTGCAGATCCAGGGCTCGGGCCGGATCAACATCACCGAGCCCGACGGCAGCCGGCGTCAGGTGCGGCTGGCCTACGCGGGCAACAACGGGCACCCTTACCAGAGCGTGGCGCGCTGGCTGCTCGACCGCAGGCTGATCAGCAACGGCAGCTGGGAAGCGATCCGCGCCTGGGCGCAGCAGAACCCGCAGCGCGTACCCGAGATGCTGGCAGCCAACCCGCGCATGGTCTTCTTCCGCGAGGAGCCACTTGGCGAGCTGGAGGCGCGCTTCGGTCCGCGCGGCGCGCAGGGCGTGGCACTGACGCCGGGCCGCTCGATCGCGGTCGACCGCGACAGCATCCCCTATGGCACCCCGGTCTGGCTGCGCAGCGCCGGCCCGGCGGCGCAGTTCGAGCGGCTGGTACTGGCCCAGGACACCGGCAGCGCGATCGTCGGCGCGGTGCGCGCCGACTACTTCACCGGCTGGGGCGACGAGGCCTACCAGCTGGCGGCCAGCCTCAAGCAGCCGCTCGAACTGTGGGCACTGTGGCCGCGCAACCAGTAACAGCCAGCGACAGCGGCCCGCTTCCGGGCCAGAACAGGAAAACCACCATGCGCATAGGCATGCTCACCGGCGGCGGCGACTGCCCCGGACTCAACGCAGTGATCCGCGCGGTCACCAAGTCGCTGCTGCGCCAGTGCGGCGCCGAGGTGATCGGCATCCACAACGGCTTCGCCGGCCTGATGGGCGAGGCGCCCCAGGCACGGCCGCTCGACTGGGACAGCGTCTGCGGCATCCTGATGCAGGGTGGCACCATGCTCGGCACCAGCAACAAGGCCGATCCGTTGCGCGACGAGGCGACCGCCGCGCAGACCCTGGCCAACGCGCGCGCGCTCGGGCTCGACGCGCTGGTCGCGATCGGCGGCGACGGCACGATGGCGATCGCGCATGGCGTAAGCCAGCGCGGGCTGCCGGTGGTCGGCGTACCCAAGACGATCGACAACGACATCGTGGGCTGCGAGCGCAGCTTCGGCTTCGACACCGCAGTCGCCACCGTGACCGAGGCGATCGAGCGCCTGCAGACCACCGGCCAGAGCCATGGTCGCATCATGATCGTCGAGACCATGGGCCGCTACGCGGGCTGGATCGCGCTCGAGGCCGGACTGGCCGGCGCCGCCGACGTGATCCTGCTGCCCGAGATCGACTATTCGGTCGAGGCGGTCGCCGCGATCTGCCACGAGCGCGAGCAACGTGGCCGCCACAGCCTGATCTGCATCGGCGAAGGCGCCAAGCCGCGCGGCGGTGCGCTGACGATCGAGCGCCAGGTGGCCGACAGCCCGGACCCGATCCGGCTCGGCGGCGTCGGCCATGCGCTGCGCGAGCAGCTGCAGCGCCTGCTGAGCAGCGAGGTGCGCGCGACCGTGCTCGGCCATGTGCAGCGCGGCGGCACGCCGACGCCGTTCGACCGGGTGCTGGCGACGCAGTTTGGCAACGAGGCCGCGCAGCTGGTGATGCGCGGCGAGTTCAACCGCATGGTCACGCTGCAGGGCGAGCGGCTATCGAGCGTCCCGCTGGCCGAGGTCGCGCACCAGTCGCGCAGCGTGCCGCTCGATCACCCGCTGCTGCGCACGGCCAGACAGATCGGGGTGTCGCTGGGGGAGAACTGAGCGCGCTGGCATGGCGCAGGCCTGGTCGGCACCGTAACCGAAGTCAGCCTCTCGGCGGCAGCCGGCCGAAGGCATCAAGCGCCAGGCAGAGGTCGGCCCAGGACTTGGCTTTCTCGCCCGGGCTGCGCAGCAGGTAGGCCGGGTGATAGCTCACGACCAGCGGCAGGCGGCGGCCGGCGATCTCGACCTCGTGCACCTGGCCGCGCAGCTTGCCCAGCGGCAACTTGCGCAATGCCTCGGCGCCAGGCTGAGTGGCATGTGCCAACAGCGTGTGTGCCGCGAAGCGCCCGAGCGCGAGGATGAACCGGGGCTGCAGCAGCTCGATCTGGCGCAGCAGCCAGGGCTCGCACTGAGCGATCTCGACCGGATCGGGATTGCGGTTCTGGGGCGGGCGACACTTGATCACATTGGCAATGTAGACCTTGTGCTCGCGCGACAAGCCCATCGCGGCCAGCATGCGGTCGAGCAACTGACCCGCGCGGCCGACAAAGGGCAGGCCCTGGCGGTCCTCTTCCTCGCCCGGCGCCTCGCCGACGATCAGCCAGTCGGGCGCCGGATCGCCCATGCCGGGCACGGCCTGGCGCCGCAGCATGCCGAGGTCGCAGGCGCTGCAGGCGCGGATCGCGTCGGCCAGCGCGGCCTGGTCGGACGGCACCTCGGCCAGCGGAATGACGGCGCGCTCGGGTGCGCGGGCCACCGGAGCCGGCGCGGCGACGGTGGGTGCGGCTGGCCGCTGCCCGGCCAGCTGGCGGGCGGCCGGAATCGCTGCTGACGCCGGCGCCTGATCCACGGCAGCTGGCGTGGCGGCCTGCGGTCGTGAAGGACGCGGCGCGCGCACAGCAGCCTGACTCGCTGCCGCACCGACCCGCACCAATGGAGCGGCGGCTGGCTGGACAGCCGGCTGCTGCTGTGCCGCTGCCTCCTGCCACCAGCAGTTGACGCCCATCTCGGCCAGCATGGCGGCGTGGCGCGGCTCCAGCCTCGGCAGCGCTTGCAGTCCGATGTCGCTCATGCCGCCCCCTCCGTTTCGGCTTCGATGGCCGGATCGGCTGGCAGCAGCGCCAGGCTCATGACCACGGCATCCTCGCGCTGGCCGCCATCGGCCGGGTAGTAGTCGCGCCGCCGGCCGACCTGGCAAAAGCCGATCGCCTCGTAGAGAGAGCGCGCGCCCTCGTTGCTCGCACGCACTTCCAGCCACAGCCATTCGGCCCCCTGCAGCCGCGACCAGGCCTGCAAGGCCTCCAGCAGCAGGCGAGCGCAGCCCTGGCGCCGGTGCAGCGGCACGGTCGTGATGTTGAGCAGATGCGTTTCGAGATAGCCCGGCATCGCGACCAGATAGGCCAGCAGCAGGCGGCCGTCGGCCAGGCGCGGCGCGTCACCCCATGCGGACGGATCACCGGGCTGGGACGGCGTGACGAGCAGCTGGCACCAGTAGCCGGCTGCGATCGAATCGCGGAAATGGCCCGGACCCCAGGGATGGGGATGGCTGCTGCATTCGACCGCGGCCACCAGCGGTAGCATGGATTCGTCCATCGTCACCAGCGACCAGGGCCGGCCAGTATCAACGACTTCGGCGGCCAGCCAGGCCGACAGCTCGGTGCCACTGGCGGGCTTGTCGGCCAGCCTCATGCGCCGGCTCCGGCGCCAGCCGCCGCAGCCGCGAGCTTTGCGGCCTTGATGCGCTCGCGCTCCTCGGTAGTCTGGGCGACCTTGTCGCGCACGTAGAGCGGCTGGGCCGCAGCGGCCGGCACCGCAGCCCCGGCAGCCCAGAGCGCGGGCGCCAGCCTCAGCATCGCAGCAGCAGTCGGCCAGGCAGCCTCCTGGGGCGCGGCCTGCCAGGCAGCAGGCAGGCGTGCGCCATAGACGGCCATTGCATTGCCGGCCAGCAGCGGGGTCGAGCCGGTGCCGGCCTCGGGCCAGCCGTCGGCCAGCTGCAGCGCCTCGGGCGCACTGAGCCAGGCCCGGCCTGCCGCACGCGGCAGCTGACCGGCCAGGTCGAATTCGGCCACGTAGAGCTCGTCCATGCGCGCGTCGAGCGCGGCGACGATGCGAACCGGGCAGGATTCACCACGCTGCTCAAGCTGCCAGCGCGCCTGTTCGGCCACCGCCTGCAAGGTATCGACCGGCAGCACCGGAATGCCGCCCGGCCGACCCGCGAGCGCCAGCCCCTGCACCACCGCGCAGGCGGTGCGCAGGCCGGTGAAGCTGCCCGGGCCGCGTCCGAAGGCGATTGCGTCGAGCCCGGCCAGCGGCCAGCCCGCCTGCGCCAGCAGCGAGCGGATCAGCGGAATCAGCGCGGCCGAAGCCTGCGCGCCACCGGCGCCCTCGTGCAGCAGCCAGCCCTCGGGCCGGTCCGGGCTGCCGAGCGCGACGCTCAGGCGGTCGGTACTGGTGTCGATCGCGAGCACGCGCGCGCCGGGCGGCAGGGTGGCGGGCAGGTCGGCGTAGGGCGAGATGGACGAAAGGGGCGCGGCGGAAACGGACATGGCGGCCATTATCCTCGGCACGGATAATGGCCGCCATGCTCGAGCGATTCCGAACCCCGAAACTCATCTGCGCGGCGCTGCTGGCGCTGGCGTTCTGCGGCGCAGCACAGGCACAGACGCAATTGCCGGCCGAAGTCACGAGCCTGCTCGCACGCGCCAAGGTACCGGTCGATGCGCTGGCTGCCGTCGTGCTCGACACACGCGCCGGCGCTGCGCCGCTGCTGGCCTGGCGTGCCGACGCACCGGTCAACCCGGCGTCCACGCTCAAGCTGGTCACGACCTATGCCGCACTGGACCGGCTCGGCCCCGACTTCCGCTGGCAGACCCGGGTCTACAGCGACGGCACGCTGCGCGATGGCGTGCTGCAAGGCAATCTGTATCTGCAGGGCGGCGGCGACCCCAAGCTGGTGAGCGAACGGCTCTGGCTGCTGCTGCGCCGGGTCCAGGGCCTGGGCATCCGGCGCATCGCGGGCGACATCTGGCTCGATCGCAGCGCCTTTGCCTTGCCCGCGACCGATCCGGGCGCCTTCGATGGCGAACCGCTCAAGCCCTACAACGCCGCGCCCGACGCGCTGCTCATCAACTACCGCAGCCAGCTGTTCGGCTTCACGCCCGACCCCGAGGCCGGCGTCGCGCATGTGACGCTGGAGCCACCGCTGGCCGGCGTCGAGCCGCCCGCGAGCGTGCCGCTGGACAATAGTCGCCCGGACGCAGCCGAGTCCTGCGGTGACTGGCGCGGGGCACTGCGCGCCGATTTCTCGGACGCGCTGCGGCCGCGCTTTGCCGGCCGCTATCCGCTGGCCTGCGGCACGCGCGAATGGCCGATCGCCCACCCCGAACCGGAACGCATGGCCGCGCGCGCCATCGCCGGAATGTGGGCAGCGATTGGCGGCCAGCTCGACGGCCAGGTGCGCGACGGCAGCGTGCCCGCACAGGCCAGGCTGCGGCTGGGCTTCGAATCGCCGCCGCTGGCCGAGGTGGTGCGCGAGACCAACAAGTACAGCAACAACGTGATGGCGCAGCAGATCTTCCTGACCCTGGGCCGGACCGGGCGCGATGGCGCACCCACCGGCCTGGCCGAGGCCCGACTGGCACTGGAGCGCTGGTGGCAGGACAAGCTGGGGCCGGGCACCAGGCTGCCCGAGGTCGGCAACGGCAGCGGGCTGGGCCGCGACACACGCCTGAGCGCCCATGCGCTGGCACGCCTGCTGCAACTGGCCTGGCAATCCGGGCTGATGCCCGACCTGGCGGCCTCGCTGCCGGCCAGCGGCCTGGACGGCACGCTGCGGCGCAGCGCGCTGGACGCCGGCCAGGCCCATCTCAAGACCGGCAGCCTGCGCGACGTGCAGGCGCTGGCCGGCTATGTGCATGGCGCCGACGGACAGCGCCGCGTGCTGGTCGCGATCGTCAACCATGACAACGCCCGCGCCGCCAAGCCGGCGCTCGAAGCGCTGGTGCGCTGGGCCGCGCAGCGCTGAACGCTCAGGGTTCGATCTCGACCCGGCCCGGCCCGTCGAACCGGGTCGCATCAAGCGCGCGCTGGGCGGCGGTGGCCATCGCGCGGGCCAGTTCGTCGCAGTTTTCATGCCTATCAGGATGGCGGGCATGGACGCCCACGCTAACGCTGGTCGCCTGCGTCTGACCGCCAATTTCGAGTCCACGCTGCAGCAGGCCGTCGCGCAGGTCCTGCGCCAGCACCAGCGCGCCACCGACATCCGAATCCGACAGTGCGATCAGAAAACCGAAATCGCCCCAGTGCCCCAGCAAGTCGTAGCCGCGCACGCGCTCGGCCAGACGCTGCGCCAGTGCCTGCTGCAACTCGCCCAGATACGCGCGGCCATGCTGGCGCGCCAGATGACCGGGCTCGTCGAGCTCGACCATGAGCACCGCAACCGGATGACGCAGCCGCGCCGCCAGCGCGAGCTGGCGCCCGAGCAGTTCGAGCAACAAGGCCCGGCCATAGAGGCCGCTACGGGGATCGCGCCAGGCCAGGGCCGCCTCGCGCCCCCTTGAGCGGCACCGCTCCCAGGCCATGCCCGTCAGCAGCGCGGCCGCGACAAGCAGGACAAGGCCGGACAGAACGGGCAACAGAGTGGACGACATGGACGGGACTGCGAGGGACGAATGGCGTGCAGCCAGTCTGCCTCAAATGGAACCCCCTGCACCAGTCCCCGGGCTTGAATATTGGCGCCAGCCGCTGAGCGCGCAGCCGCCAGGCTGCCGCATCAAGCAGGCACCCACATTAGAACCTACACTGAATATATTTATACAAATATACTGTGTACTGATAGTTTTTATAATCCAGGAATGACGGTTCCACATCGGCACCGTCCAGCTCTGCGCTGCTCAGACAAGCCGACTTTCAAAGGAGACAATCATGTCAAACCCCCATCCTGATGCCGGGCAGGAAGCCCGCCGCATGCGCACCGTGACCTGGGTCATCGCGCTTGCCACCCTGGGCCTGGTATTCGACGGCTACGACCTCGTGGTCTACGGCGCCGTGGTCTCGACCTTCCTGCGCGATCCCTCGCAGATCGGCGCCGTGACCCCGGCCATGGCCGGCATGCTGGGCAGCTACATGCTGTTCGGCGTGATGGTCGGCGCGCTGGCCGCTGGCACCGTCGGCGACCTCCTGGGCCGCCGCAAGGTGATCCTGGCTTCCTACGCCTGGTTCTCGATCGGCATGGCGCTGACCGGCATGACCCGTGACGGCACGACCTTCGGCTGGCTGCGCTTCTTCACCGGCATGGGCGTGGGCTCGCTGGTCGCGACGACCGCCGCGCTGGTGGCCGAATACGCGCCCAAGGGCAAGAAAAACCTGATCAACGCCATCACCAACGGCGGCATTCCGCTCGGCAGCCTGCTGTCGGCACTGATCGCCATCCTGCTGATGGACAAGATCGGCTGGCGCGGCATGTTCTGGATCGGCGCGCTGCCGCTGGTCACGCTGCTGCCACTGGCCTATTTCAAGATGCCCGAATCGATCGCCTGGCTGGCCGCGCGCGGCCGCATGGACGAGGCGCGTGCCATGTCCGAGCGCACCGGCGTGCCGATGCCCGAACTCGCCGTCGCAACCGCCGGCCAGGCCCAGCCGAGCGGGCATGACAAGACCGGTTTCGCCGGCCTGTTCACCGCCCACTACCTGTTCCCGACCCTGATCCTGGGCCTGATGAGCGCGACCGGCCTGGTGCTGGTGTACTCGCTCAACACCTGGCTGCCGGAGCTGATGCTGCGCGCCGGCTTCAATGCCAAGGGCTCGCTGTCCTTCCTGCTGGTGCTCAACGGCGGCTCGCTGTTCGGCGCCCTGCTGGCCTCGCGCTTCGCCGACCGCTTCGGGCCCAAGCCGGTGGTGGCAGCGACCTTCACGATCGGCGCGGTCGCGCTGATCCTGCTGACGCTGGGCCTGCCGCTGGCGGCACTGCTGTGCATCGTCGCCATCGTCGGTCTGGGCACCAGCGGCACCCAGACGCTGATCTACGGCTTCGTCGCCAACTACTACCGCACCAATGTGCGCGCTGCCGGCGTGGCCTGGTGCGCGGGCTTCGGCCGCCTGGGCGGCATCGCAGGCCCGATGCTGGGCAGTCTGCTGATCAGCGCCGGCATCGCGCTCGATTCGATCTTCTACGTACTGGCTGGCATTGGTCTGTTCGGCGTCCTGCTGACGCTGCTGGTGCCGATGGCGCGCAGCGCCGCCAACCGCTGAGCGATCGGGGCTCGCAACGCCAGCCCCTTGAGCGGGCTTGGGCGGGAAATTTCGGTTCATACTGGGGCCTTGACCGGCCTCTGCCCGAAGGTAACGATGGACCACGCTGCCCCGCCCACCGCCCTGCACCAGCAACTGCCACCCGTCCCGCTGAGCAACCTCCAACGCTCGATCGCGCAGGTGCTGATGCTGCTGGGGTTCGAGTCCGGGGTACTGTGGCTCAACGGCCTGTGGACGCTGACCGGCGAGGACCGCCACCACCTCGTGCTCAGCCTGGTCTGGCTGGCCTGGTTCGGACTCCACCGCAAGGCCTATGTGCGGCGCCAGACCTTCTGGGAGGAGCTGCGCCAGATCGTGCTGGCCGCCGCAGTCTTCACGCTGCTGTCGAGCCGGGGGCTGAACCAGATCCCGAACTGGGAACAGGTCCGCAGCGCGTTGCTGCTCTATCCGCTGCTGCTGTGCAGCATCGTCCTGGGCCGTGCGCTGGCCAGGCTGGCGCTCAAGCAGCTGGGCATCTGGTACCAGCCCGTGCTCGTGTTCGGCTCAGGCCGCAACGCGGCGCTCACGCTCAAGGCGCTGCACGGCGACGCCTGGCTGGGCATGAGGGTGCAGGCCTTTCTGCATCCGGTCGATATCGTGCCCCCACCCGAACCCAGCCAGGGTCCCGTGCCCTGGCTGCTCTGGCATGGTCAGGCGGACGACTGGGAGGTATTCCGGCGCTTCAGGTGCGTGATCGCGCTCGAAGCCCACCAGCAGGACCCGCGCGACCGGCTGATCAGGAACCTGCTGCAGCACCGCGTGTACGACGTGAGGGTCATCCCCGCGATGCGCGGCATACCGCTCTACGGCGCCGAGATGCAGCCCTTCTTCAGCCAGGAGCTGTTCAGCCTCACGCTGCCCAACAAGCTGCTGCGCCCGCACCTGCGACTGGTCAAGCGCGTGTTCGACCTCGTGAGCGCGAGCCTGCTGCTGCTGCTGCTCTCGCCGCTGCTGACCTGGGTGGCCTGGCGCATCTGGCGCGAGGATGGTGGCCCGGCGCTGTTCAGCCAGGAGCGCGTGGGCCCGGGCGGCAAGCCGTTCCGCTTCTACAAGTTCCGCAGCATGGTGAATGACGCCGAGGGCGTGCTGCGCCGCTGGGAGGCCGAGAACAGTCCCGAATGGCAGCGCTACGTCGCGAGCAACTTCAAGCTCGAGGACGACCCGCGCGTGCTCAAGGTTGGCCGCTTCATACGCGGCAGCAGCATCGACGAGCTGCCGCAGCTGCTCAACGTGCTGCGCGGCGAGATGAGCCTGGTCGGACCGCGCCCGCTGCTGCCGCGCGAGGTCACCGAGTACGGCGATGCGCTGCAGCTCTACGGCCGGGTCCGCCCGGGACTGACCGGCCTGTGGCAGGTCAGCGGGCGCAGCAAGACCACTTTCTCCGAACGCGTGATCTACGACGACTGGTACATCAAGAACTGGTCGCTCTGGACCGACATCGCGATCCTGGCCAAGACGGTCAGGACCGTGCTGCGCCGGGAAGGCGCGTACTGATACACCGCCCCGGCGCAGGGCAGCACCGCTCAGGCCGCGCCAGAGTAGACAATAGGCAGCTGGATCGGACAGAAGGAGCCCCCAATGGGTACACCGTACGAAAAAGACGTGGTGGCGTGGGCCATGGAGCAGGCCGCGCTGTTGCGCGCGGGCCATCTCTCTGCCCTCGACATCGAGCACATCGCCGAGGAGATTGAAGACGTGGGCAAGAGCGAAAAACGCGAGTTGGCCAGCCGCATGGCCGTGCTGCTGTCGCACCTGCTGAAGTGGCAGCACCAGCCAGGTCGGCGTGGCAGCAGCTGGACGCGCACGCTCAAGGAGCAACGCAAGGCCATCGCTGCGGCCATACGTCAAACCCCGAGCCTGAAGGCGTCCCTCGGCGATGCCGACTGGCTGGCAGGCGTCTGGGCCGACGCGGTCACCAAGGCGGTCGATGAGACAGGACTGGACAGCTTCCCGGAAGACTGCCCCTGGTCGATGACTCAGGTGTTGACCGACGAGTTTTTCCCAGACGCCTGAACCCTGATTCCGCTCAGGCCGCGTCGGGCTGGGCGGCAGGCGCCGCCTTGCGGAAGGCCTCCAGCTCGCCACAAGCGGCATCGACCGCCATGATCAGCGGCCAGCGGCTCAGATCGACCTTGAAGCGGCGCGCGCTCTCGACCTGCGGCACCAGATAGCAGTCGGCAACAGTCGGCGCGTCGCCATGGCTGAAGCAGCCACGGTTCGGGTCGGCCGCCAGCAGCGCCTCGTAGGCATCGAAGCCGGCGCTGATCCAGGTCCCGCACCAGGCGTTGATCGCGTCGTCATCGGCACCGAACTGCTTGCGCAGGTATTCGAGGATGCGGCGGTTGTTGATCGGATGGATGTCGCAACCCACGATCGCGGCCAGCGCGCGCACCTTTTGGCGCCCGGCGGCATCAGCCGGCAGCAGCGCCGGGGTCGGGTACTGCTCCTCCAGCCATTCGATGATGGCGGGCGACTGGATCAGCACCTGCTCGCCGGTATCGAGCGCGGGCACCAGCTGCTGCGGGTTGACGGCCTTGAACTCGTCGCTCAGGTGCTTTTCCTTGCCCAGGTGCACGGCCACGTATTCGGTGTCCAGGCCCTTGAGGTTGAGCGCGATGCGGGTGCGGTGCGAGGTGCCGCTGCGCCAGAAGTTGTAGAGCTTCATGGTCACTCGGCCGGGCCGACGGTCAGCTCGATCTCGCCCACGCCAGCCACATGGCCGGTGATCTTGTCGCCTGCCACCACGGCGCCCACGCCTTCGGGGGTGCCGGTGTAGATCAGGTCGCCCGGCTGCAGGTGGTAGTACAGCGACAGGTCGGCGATGATCTCGCGCACGTTCCAGATCAGCTTGTTGACGTCCGACTTCTGCTTGGTCACGCCGTTGACTTCGAGCGCGATCTCGCCCTGATCGATGATCCGGCCTTCCATCGGCACGATCTCGGAGCAGACCGAGCCCTGCTCGATGTCCTTGCCGGTGTCCCAGGGACGGCCCTTGTCGCGTGCCACCAGTTGCAGGTCGCGGCGGGTCATGTCCAGGCCGGTGGCGTAGCCGTAGATCAGCTCGTGCGCCTTGTCTTCGGGCACGCGGAAGCCCGGCTTGCCGATCGCGATCACCAGCTCCATCTCGAAGTGGTAGTTCTGGGTCTCGGGCGGGTAGGCCACGGTGGCGCCGCTGTCGACCAGGGTGTCGCGCGACTTGGTGAAGTAGAAGGCGCGTTCGACCGACTTGTCGACCGGGCGGCCCATCTCGACCGCGTGCGCATGGTAGTTGCGGCCGACGAAGAACAGGCGATTGATCGGGAAACGCAATTCCTTGCCCTGGATCGGCAGGGACTGGACTTCGGGCGGGTTGAACAGATACTGTGCCATTTGGGTGGTTCCTGGAAAATCGGTTGCAAAACGACGGAAAACCGGAGCCACTATAAGCGGCCCCGGCTTGTCAGTGACGGCTGATCAGCCGCGGTTCTCGTAGACGCCGAGCTTGCGGTGCAGCGGCGACTCGTCGGCGACGAAGATGAAGGCCGGCTCGGTGGCCGAGCGGTTGCTCAGCGTGCAGGCGGTGTAGCCCGGCACGGCGCAGGTGTCGGCCTCGGCCAGGGTGAAGGCGGAACCTTCGACCTGGACCTCGGCGCTGCCTTCGATCTGGTGCAGCACCTGGGCCGGCGAGCGCGCCGGCAGACGCAGGGTCTGGCCCGGACGCAGCATCAGCGCGTAGAAGCCCAGGATGTTCTCGGCGTCCTTGCCGGTCTCGGGGTTGACATAGGTCACCTGCACGGCGTCCAGCTCGGGCTGGTCCTCGCCCAGCGACAGCAGCGCGGCCTTGGCATCGGCCCAGGGGTAACGCAGCATCGGATAGGCCTTGTCGGAACGACCGAACACCGGGGTCGGCACCACGCCGCCGCGGGCATAGGCCTTGACGCCCTGGCCCGGCACGACGGTCTGGCTCGGCACTTCCTCGTGGTAGGAGGCTTCGACGTAGTAGACCAGCGGCAGGTCGAGCACGTCGAGCCAGATCACCGGCTCGGTGCCGTCATGGCCATGCTCGTGCCACAGACCGGTCGGGGTCAGGATCAGGTCGCCGCGGCTCATCGGGCATTTCTCGCCGTTGACCAGGGTCCAGGCACCCTCGCCCTCGACCACCATGCGGATGGCGTTCGGGGTGTGGCGGTGCGCCGGTGCCAGTTCGCCCGGCAGCAGCAGCTGCATGCCCAGGTACATGGCGGCGCTGGCCTGCATCTTCTCCAGGCCGTGGCCCGGGTTGGCCAGCACCAGCACGCGGCGCTCGGCCTTCTCGATCGGGGTCAGCTCGCCGGCCTTGAGCAGCAGTTCGCGCAGCCTGGTGTAGGGCCAGTGGGTCGGCTGGGTCTTGCGCGTCGGCACGTGCGGCGGCAGCACCGCGCGCAGACTGGGCCACAGCGGGACCAGGTTATTGGCAGTCAGTTCGTCGCGGTAGTCCTGCGGCAGGTCTTCCAGACGGCCCAGGGTGTCGAAACGGCCAGTGTCTTGCATCTTGATGTCCTTTTACGTGACAGGTGACGAGTATCAGCCCTGTTGCAGGCAGTTGTTGACGTTCCAGCCGTACAGCCACTCGATCGCGTCGTAGAAGCGTTCCTGGGTGCGGCCCTTCCACAGGCTGTTGCGGATCTGGCGCTCGACGCCCTTGGCGTGGTAGAGGCGACCCATTTCGCGGCCCGACAGCACGATGCGGCCGGTGCGGGCGATGCGGTTCTTCTGGTACAGGTCCAGCGCCTTGACCCAGTCCTTGTTGGTGACGCGCAGCGCCTCGCCCAGGGTCACGGCATCTTCCAGCGCCATGCAGGCACCCTGAGCCATGTACTGGGTGGTCGGGTGAGCGGCGTCGCCCAGGATGGTGACGCGGCCGAAGCTCCATTGCGGGATCGGCTCGCGGTCGGCGGTGGCCCAGCGCTTCCAGGTCTTGGGCAGCTCGATCAGCTGGCGTGCCTTCGGGCAGATGCCCTGGAAATAGCTTTCGACTTCTTCCTTGGAGCCGTCGGTCACGCCCCATTGCTCCTGCTGGCGGCTGTGGAAGGTCACGACCACGTTGTACTGCTCGCCGCCGCGTAGCGGGTAGTGCACCAGGTGGCAGTTCGGGCCGGCCCACAGGCTGGCGGCGTTCCACTTCAGGTCATCCGGAAAGTCTTCCTTCTCGACCACGGCACGGTAGACCACATGGCCGGTCACGCGCGGCGGGTCGTTGACGTACTGGGTGCGCACCACCGACTTGCCGCCATCAGCGCCGATCAGGGCCTGGCCGGTCCAGCGCTTGCCGTTCTGGTCGATCGCGGTGACGGTGCCGGCGGCCTCGTCCTGCTCGATCTTCTCGATGCGGGTGTTGGTGAAGAACTCGACCTGGCCAGTTTCGACAGCGCCTTCGAGCAGCGAACCGTGGATGTCGACGCGGTGGATCACGGCGTAGGGGTTGCCGAAGCGCTGGCGGAAGGCCTCGCCGGTCTCGATCTTGCCGACCAGGGTCTCGTCGATCGCGTCGTGCATCACCATGCAGTCGGTGTAGACGGCACGGGCACGGGTCTTGTCGCCGACGCCCAGCGCGTCGAAGGCGTGGAAGGCGTTGGGGCCGAGCTGGATGCCGGCGCCGATCTCGCCGATCTCGGGCGCCTGCTCGAACACCTGGACCTGGAAGCCCTGACGCACCAGCGCCAGCGCTGCGGCCAGGCCGCCAATGCCACCACCGGACACCAGGACGGGCAACTCGGATTTGATTTCGCTCATGAATCTACGCTCCAGGAAAAAACAGGGTTGAGACCGGCCGGCTGCTGCCGCTCCGTTTTAATCAGTACACAGACGATTAGTATAGGTACAAAATGAAGGAACGCAAGAGGGTTTTCCCTAGGTTAGGTTGCGCTAGACTGCCGACGCATGGAGTCCACACGACCACACAGCGTCCAGCTTGACGCCCAACCCGGCCATGCGATACGTCGCCTGCACCAGATCTCGGTAGGCATCTTCCACCAGGAAACGGAAGACCTCAACATCACGCCCGTGCAATACGCCATCCTGCAGACGGTGCAGGATCTGCCCGGCTGCGACCAGCGCACGCTGGCGGGACGCATCGCGCTCGACACCTCGACCACCGCCGGCGTGGTCGACCGGCTGGAGGCGCGCAAGTTGCTGGCGCGCCGCATCTCGCCCGAAGACCGGCGCGTGCGCCTGCTCACGCTGACCCATGCCGGCGAACTGCTGCTGGCGCAGACCCTGCACGGCATGGAGCGCACCCAGGAGCGCATCCTGGAGCCGCTGAGCCCCGAACAGCGCAGCCAGTTCATGACCCTGCTGCTGCAACTCGTGACCGAAAACAACGCCCTCTCACGCGCGCCGGGCGACAAGCCGGAACGCTGAACGAAGGCCGGGCAACCCGGCTTGCCTAGCGCCCCCGAGCAAGCGCCAGCAAGACGGCGGTCATGGTGAGAAAATGTTCTCCATGAACGCCGAAACCACGTCCGAACTGATGAACCGCCTGGGCCAGCAGGCCAAGGCGGCCTCCGCCCTGATGGCCCGCGCCAGCGCCGCGCGCAAGGTCGCCGCGCTGCGCGCGCTGGCCGCGCTGCTGCGCGCCAACATCGAGCCGCTGCAGATCGACAACGCGCTCGACCTGGAGCGCGCGCGCGCCGCCGGCCTGTCCGAGCCGATGGTCGACCGCCTCAAGCTGACGCCGAAGGTGATCGAGACCTGCGCCGAGGGCTGCGAGCAGCTCGCCGCCATGCCCGACATCATCGGCGAGATCCTCGGCATGAAGCAGCAGCCCAGCGGCATCCGCGTCGGCCAGATGCGGGTGCCGATCGGCGTCTTCGGCATGATCTTCGAGAGCCGGCCCAACGTCACGATCGAGGCCGCCAGCCTGTCGATCAAGAGCGGCAATGCCTGCATCCTGCGCGGTGGCTCGGAGGCGATCGAATCGAACAAGGCGCTGGCCAAGCTGGTACAGCAGGCACTCGAAGAAGCCGGCCTGCCGGCCAACGCGGTGCAGCTGGTGCCGACCACCGACCGCGAGGCCGTCGGCCAGTTGATCACCATGCCGCAGTATGTCGACGTGATCATTCCGCGTGGCGGCAAGGGCCTGATCGAGCGCATCAGCCGCGACGCCAAGGTGCCGGTGATCAAGCACCTCGACGGCAACTGCCACACCTATGTCGATGATCCGTGCGACATCGCGATGGCGGTCAAGGTGGCCGACAACGCCAAGACGCAGAAGTACAGCCCGTGCAACGCGACCGAGAGCCTGCTGGTGGCGCGCGGCGTCGCTTCCGAGTTCTTGCCGAAGATTGGCGCCATTTACGCGCAGAAAGGCGTGGAAATGCGCTGCTGCCCGGTATCGAAGGCGATCCTGAGCCAGGTCCCAGGAGCGCAACTGAAAGACGCGACCGAGCAGGACTGGTCCGAGGAATACCTGGCCGCCATCATCAGCGTCAAGGTCGTGGCCGGCGTGGACGAAGCGATCGCGCATATCAACCGCTATTCCAGCGGCCACACCGAGGCGATCCTCACCACCGACCACCGGCACGCGCAGCAATTCCTGCGCGAGGTCGATTCCAGCAGCGTGATGGTCAACGCCAGCACCCGCTTCGCCGACGGCTTCGAGTACGGCCTGGGCGCCGAGATCGGCATCAGCACCGACAAGTTCCATGCCCGTGGCCCGGTCGGTGTCGAAGGCCTGACCTCGCTCAAGTACGTGGTGCTGGGCGAGGGCGAAGTGCGCGGCTGACGCGATCCGGCCCCGCCATGACACGCAAGACCACCTGGGCGCGGCGCAAGCCCGCCACCGAGACCGATCCGCGCTTTGCCCCGCTGACGGACGCCGATGCCGCGCCTGCCGCCGCGCCAGCAAGGACGAGCTCCACCACGGACCTGAGCGTGCAGCCGCAAGCCAAGGCCGAGCAATCGCCCGCGGCGCGGGCCTTCCGGCGTGAAATGGCCAGGCTCGATCGCCTCAAGGCCCAGCTGGCCGAGATGCAGCAGCAAGGCCAGAGCTACAAGCTCCAGATGAATCAGGTGCTGCAGCCGCTGCAGGACCAGCGCCTGGCCTGCATGCGCCAGATGGTGCTGGCACTCGACCCCTGGCTCGACGTCAGGACCAAGGGCCTGAGCAAGCTGCAGCGCCAGATGGCGCTCCACATCGTCTGCCACCTGAGCGCCGAACTCGCGCAAGCGGGCGATGCCGAAATGGCCGCGCTGCATGACCGGCGCAGCCCGGAAACGATCAGCGACAAACAGCAGGCCGAGAGCGAAGACATGCGCGAGCTGTTCGGCGCCATGTTCGAGGACATGTTCGGCAGCGCGCCGCCACCCGACCTTGACGGCTCCGATCCCGACGCCATGATGCGCGCCGCGATGGAGAAGATGGCCGCCACGGCGGCCGAGGAAGAGGAACACCGCCAGGCCAAGGCCGCCGCGCGCAAGGCCAAACGCAAGCCCAGCGCCGCCCAGCAGCAGGCCGAGCAGGCGCAGCAGGATGCCGACATGCTGCTGCGCGGCATCTACCGCCAGCTCGCCAGCGCGCTGCACCCGGATCGGGCCAGCGACGAGGCCGAGCGCCAGCGCAAGAACGCGCTGATGGGCGAGGCCAACGCGGCCTACGAGCGCAAGGATCTGGTGACGCTGCTCAACCTGCAGTTGCAGGCCGAACTGGTCGATCCGGACCACCTGGAGCGGCTCTCGGACGAGCGCCTCAAGTCGCTGACCTTGCTGCTCAAGCGCCAGGTCGGCGACCTCGAGCGCGAGCGTCAGATCGAGCAGGAACGCTGGTGGCATGACCTCAAGCTGCCCCGGGGCATGGCCCTGACGGCCGCTGCACTGCAACAGAATCTGGTGCTGGAACGCCTGGCGCTCGAAGACCATCTGTTCTCGATGCAGGTCGACATCGAGACCGCCAGCGAGCTCGCCACGCTCAAGCCCTGGCTGAACCGGCAGCGCCAGCTGACGCGCGCGGCAGAGCGCCGGCTGCAGCTGCTGGACGATTTTCCGTTCTGAGGCGGTGCTCCCGAAACAGGCACTACTCGATCACCGCCACCGACTTGACCTGAACCCAGACCTCGCACGACGGAGCCAGCCCGAGGGCATGGACCGCCCGTTGCGTGACCCTGGCCAGCAGGCAGGCGTTACCACAGCGCAGCCTGACCAGCGCCTGCGACGGGTGCTCCCCTGCGGCGATCGATTCGACCCGCGCGCGCAGATGGTTCTGGATGCTGCTGTCCTGCGGCTCGCGCAGCGCAATGCTGACGTCGCGCGCCAGCACCCGCAGCCGCAGCGGCTGGCCCAGCGGCAGGCCGTTGTCCCGGACCCAGAGGCTGCCGCCGTCGAACTCGGCGCGGACCAGATGCCAGGCGGCATCGCGTTCGGCGACCCGGGCCTGCACCAGCATGCCGGCATCCTCGCCCGCCAGCACGGGATGATCGATGGCCGACAGTAGCTCGGCGACCGGGCCGGCGACCCGGACCCGGCCGGCCTCCAGCACCACCAGCTGATCCGCCAGCCGCGTCACTTCGTCGGCGGAATGGGTCACGTAGAGCATCGGCAGGCTCAGTTCGTCGCGCATCTTTTCGAGCCAGGGCATGATCTCGCGCCGGCGCGCCGGGTCGAGCGCCGACAGCGGCTCGTCGAGCAGCAGCAGCCGGGGCTGGGTGGCCAGCGCGCGCGCGATCGCCACCCGCTGGCGCTCGCCGCCCGACAGCTGTGCCGGCGAGCGCCGCAGCAGATGACCGATGCCGAGCAGCTCGATGGCAGCCGCCAGCGCGGCCGGTCCGCCCGTCCGGCCGCTGCGACGCAGACCGAACTCGAGGTTGCGCCTGACATCCAGATGCTCGAACAGGCTGGCCTCCTGGAACACGTAGCCCAGGTCGCGACGCCAGGTCGGCCGCTTCAGCCCGGCGGCATCGTCCTGCCAGGTCTCGGTGCCGATGCGCACCAGGCCGCGCGCCTGCGGCTCCAGCCCCGCGACGCAGCGCAGCAGCGTGGTCTTGCCCGAGCCCGACGGGCCGAACAGCGCCGTGATGCCCCGCCCCGGCAGCTCAAGATTCACCGACAAGCCGAAACCCTGCCGCTGCAGATCGAGCCGGAGGCTGAGGCTGTCGCTCATGGCAACACCCGTCCCGCGCGCCGCTTCATCAGCGACAGGCCCAGCAGCACGACGAAGGAAAACACCAGCATGCCGCCAGCCAGCCAATGCGCCTGCGCGTACTCCATCGCCTCGACATGGCCATAGATCTGGGTCGAGACCACGCGCGTCTGGCCGGGAATATTGCCACCTATCATGAGCACGACGCCGAACTCGCCCACCGTGTGCGAGAAGCTCAGGATCGCGGCCGTCACGATGCCCGGGCGCGCCAGCGGCAGCACGACCGAGAAGAAGGCATCGAGCGGGCTCGCGCGCAAGGTGGCAGCCACCTCCAGCGGCCGGGAGCCGATCGCCTCGAAGGCATGCTGGATCGGCTGCACCGCGAACGGCAGCGAGAAGATCACCGAGCCGATCAGCAGCCCGGTGAAAGTGAAGGACAGCAGGCCCCAGCCCAGCGCCTGCGTCAGCTGGCCCAGCGGGCCATGCGGTCCCATCGCGACGAGCAGGTAGAAGCCCAGCACCGAAGGCGGCAGCACCAGCGGCAAGGCCACGACCGCGCCGACGGGAGCGCTCCAGCGCGATGAAGCGTTCGCCAGCCACCAGGCCAGCGGAATCGCGATCAG
Source organism: Chitinophaga pinensis (assembly GCA_943326015.2). GTDB lineage: Bacteria > Pseudomonadota > Gammaproteobacteria > Burkholderiales > Burkholderiaceae_C > Malikia. Next base: position 104,106 of record CALPRQ020000005.1, read on the forward strand.
CAACAGCAGCACCGTGGTCAGGCTGGCCAGCTCCAGCGTGAGACGGATCGCCGCCAGCGCTTCGTCATCGAACGGGAAAGCCATGGGTCTTCAGATTTCGTAACCGAAGGAACGGATCACGGCGCGCGCCTTCTCGCCCTTGAGGAAATTCAGCAGCGCGGTGGCCGCCGGATTGCCCTTGCCGGCACTCAGCAGCACCGCAACCTGCTTGATGGGCTGGTGCAGGCTGGCCGGCACGATCCAGCCCGAGCCCTGCGCGATACGGCCGTCAGCATAGACCTGCGACAGCGCGACGAAGCCGAGCTGCGCGTTCTCGCTCGCCACGAACTGGTAGGTCTGGGCGATGTTGTCGCCCTGCACGATCCTGGGCTGGAGCTCGGCCAGCAGGCCCAGTTTCGTCAGCGTCTCGATCGCTGCGGCGCCATAGGGCGCCAGCTTGGGATTGGCCAGCGCCAGCCGCTGGAACTTGCCCGAGCGCAGCACCTCGCCCTGATCGTCGACCAGGCCGGGCTGCCGGCTCCACAGCACCAGTCTGCCGGTCGCATAGGTGAAATGCGACCCCGGCACGCCCAGACCCTCGGCTTCGAGCTTGAGCGGCGTCTCGTCATCGGCCGCCAGCAGGACCTGGAACGGCGCACCGTTGCGGATCTGGGCATGGAAGCTGCCCGTGCCACCGAAGGCCAGCACCGCCTTGTGACCGGTCTCCTGCTCGAAGGCCTGGGCGATCCTCTGCATCGGCGCGGTGAAATTGGCAGCGACAGCCACCTTGACCTCGCCCGCGCTGGCCTGGGTGATCCAGGCCAGACCGGCCAGGATGAGCGTGAGGAACCTGGACATGGAAGGCTCGCTGTTCTGTTTTTGGACCAGCAATTATCCGTGGCCCGGCCAGCAGCTGCTCAAGGCCGGTAGTCGATCATCTGCCAGCCTTTGGGCTGGAACTGGTGGCCATAGAGGTTGAGCGCCTGCACCGCCTTGGACAGGCCGACGCGCTGGGCCTCGACGCGCCGCGAGACCCGCATCAGCTCAAGGCCATCGCCGATGTCGTTGAGGATCTGGTTGAGCGGGCGTTGGCATTCGGCTGCCAGCCCCTGGCGCGCCACGGCACCGAAATGGCCGTCGAGCTCGGCGGCAAGCGACTGCAGTGACTCGGTCGACAGTGGCTGGCTATCGCGATTGAGCCGGGCGGCGATCCCGGCACGCAGGGCGGAGAGTCCGACTGACTGCGGCGCCTGGTCGATCCGGCACAGCTGCGGATCGACCTTGAAGGTCTCGAGGTTCACGGTCCGGCCGCGATCAGCCAACGCCGGTCCGGCGGCAGTCAGTCCGGCCAGGGCCAGCACAAGGAGGGAACGGGAAACAGTGCGCATCATCAAGCCTTCTGAAACATGCATTTTTCCTTCATGATAATCACCCCAAGCTGAACGAATGCTGAACCCGGCGCGCCTTTTCGGCCCCCATCCTGCCGCCGCTGGGATAATCCCGTCCATGGCTAAGAAACAACGTGTCGTCGTCGGTCTCTCGGGCGGGGTGGACTCCGCGGTCAGCGCCTGGCTGCTCAAGCAGCAGGGCTACGAGGTGATCGGCATCTTCATGAAGAACTGGGAAGATGACGACGACAGCGAATACTGCTCGTCGCGCCAGGACTTCCTCGACGCGGCCAGCGTGGCCGACGTGATCGGCATCGAGATGGAGCATGTCAACTTCGCGGCCGAATACAAGGACCGTGTCTTTGCCGAGTTCCTGCGCGAGTACCAGGCCGGCCGCACGCCGAACCCCGACATCCTGTGCAACGCCGAGATCAAGTTCAAGGCCTTCCTCGACCACGCGATGCGCCTCGGCGCCGACAAGATCGCGACCGGCCATTACTGCCGGGTGCGCTTCGACGAGGCCAGCGGCAGGCACCAGTTGCTCAAGGGCTGCGACCCGCTCAAGGACCAGAGCTACTTCCTGCACCGGCTCAACCAGGCGCAGCTGAGCAAGGCGATGTTCCCGGTCGGCGAACTGCCCAAGACCGAGGTGCGCCGCATCGCCGACGAGATCGGCCTGCCCAATGCGAAGAAGAAGGACTCGACCGGCATCTGCTTCATCGGCGAGCGCCCGTTCCGCGACTTCCTGAACCGCTACATCCAGAAGGAGCCTGGCGCGATCCGCGACGACCAGGGCCACGTGATCGGCCAGCATGTGGGCCTGAGCTTCTACACCCTGGGCCAGCGCCAGGGTCTGGGCATAGGTGGCGTCAAGGAGCAGGGATCAGCCAAGGGCGGCAGCGAGCACCAGCCCTGGTTCGTCGCGCGCAAGGAGGTCGCGAGCAACACGCTCTGGGTGGTGCAGGGCCATGACCACCCCTGGCTGCTGTCACCGCTGCTGCAGGCCGAGGATGCGAGCTGGGTCGCGGGCGAGCCGCCGGCGCCGGGCCGCTACGGCGCCAAGACCCGCTACCGCCAGGCCGACGCGGCCTGCCTGCTGGCGCCCAACGGCGACGGCGCCTTCGCGCTCGGCTTCGACGAGCCGCAATGGGCGGTCACGCCGGGCCAGAGCGCCGTGCTGTACGACGGCGACATCTGCCTGGGCGGCGGCGTGATCCATTCCGCCAGCGCGACCGAAACGGCGCTGCCCGAGCTGCCGCCCGAACCGGCCCGGCGCAGGAACGGCAAGGGCAAATCGCGCCGGCCGCAGGGCAAGCAAGGCGCCGCAGCCTGAGCGGCGCCCGAGCCGAAGCGCGCCAGGCCAGCAGCGCCGCTGCGCAAGGCGAGATCAGTCCGCGCTGCCGGCCAGCGCCATCTGCAGCATGTCGATGAAGACGCGGGTCTTGGCCGGCATCAGCTTGCGGCCCGGGAACACCGCCCAGGCAGCATGCGGCGGTAGACACCAGTCCGGCAGCACCCGGCGCAGCAAGCCGCGCTGCAGCATGGGCTGGGCGAACAGGTCGGGCACCGCCGCGATGCCGCCCCCCGCGCGCGCCAGGCGAATCAGCAGCTCGGGTGAATTGGCGCTGACCCGCCCCGGCGGCAGGCCTTTCCAGACCTGATCGCCGTGGCGCAGCGTCCAGGGCGCCGGCTCGCCCTGGACGCCCAGCAGCCGCACGGCCTGGTGCCGCAACAGCTCATCGGGGTGGATCGGCTCGCCGCGCTCGGCCAGGTAATCGGGCGAGGCGTAGAGGCCGTTGGAGAACACCGTCAGGCGGCGCGCGGCCAGCCAGGCGTCATCGGGCAGCGCGCCCATGCGCACCGCGACATCGACGCCCTCGGCCAGCAGGTCGACCCGGCGCGGCGACAGGTCGAGCTCCAGCGTGATCGCCGGGTGCAGCGCGACAAAGGCCGCCAGCATGTCGCCCAGGAACAGGTTGGCGAAGTCGCTCGGCATCGAGACCCGCAGCCGGCCGCTCGGTGCGGCCTGGCGCTGTTCGCGCAATGCCGCCACCGCATCGACTTCGAGCACCACCTGCTGCGCGTGTTCCAGCAGCTGGCGACCGAAGTCGGTCAGCTGCTGGCGCCGGGTCGTGCGCTGCAACAGGCGCTCGCCGAGCTGGGTTTCCAGCCCGGCGACGCGACGCGACACCGTGGACTTGGGGCAACCGAGCCGGTCGGCGGCGCGGCTGAAGCTGCCAAGCTCGGCCACGCGGGCAAAGATCAGCAGATCGTTGGGATCGATGGCGTCGCTTGATTGTTCCATTGAAGGAACAATGATATCCATCAAGAGGGATTCACGGTCCGATCAACAACAAATACAGTAGAGCCATTCCCTCCTCACTCAAGGAAACGACCATGAAGATCCTGCAAATCAACGCCAGCGCCCGCCGTGAAGGTGCCAACTCGACCAAGCTCGCCAACCGCGTCACCGAGCGCCTGCAAGCCGCCAACCCGGGCGCTGAAGTCACGCTGCGCGACCTGGCCGCCAACCCGGTGCCGGTGCTCGACGAAACCATGCTGGGTGCCCTGTTCACCCCGGCCGAGCAGCGCAGCGCCGAACAGGCCGCAGCCGTCGCCGGCTACGACGCGCTGATCGCCGAACTGCAGGCCCATGACGCCATCGTGCTGGGCGTGCCGATGTACAACTTCGGCGTCTCGTCGCAGTTCAAGAGCTGGATCGATGCCGTGGCCCGCGCCGGCGTGACCTTCCAGTACACCGCGACCGGCCCGCAAGGCCTGGTCAAGGGCAAGACCGTCTACGTCGCCTTCGCCCGTGGCGGCCTGTATCGCGGCACCCCGAACGACAGCCAGACCCCCTACCTGAAGTCGGTGCTGGGCTTCCTGGGCATGACCGATGTGCGCTTCGTCTTCGCCGAAGGCCTGAACATGGGCCCCGAGGCCGCTGCCCAGGGCTTCGCCCAGGCCGAGGTCGATCTGGAAGCCGCGCTGGCCGCCTGATCGCCCCTTCGATTGAATTCAACGCAGGGCATGCCCACCCGGGCTACGCCCTGCCATCAGGAAAGCGCCGACCATGACCCCGAACGTCACCCCCTCCACCGTCGTCACCCAGCCGCGCCGCATCGAGCGCCTGATCGTCGGCCGCCCGACCTCGGACGGCGCCGGCGTCAAGCTCACCCGCTTGCTGACGCAGGACCTGCAGCGCCGGCTCGACCCTTTCCTGATGCTCGACGCCTTCGGATCCGACCAGCCCGGCGACTACATCGCAGGCTTCCCCGACCATCCGCACCGCGGTTTCGAGACCATCACCTACATGATTGCTGGCCGG